>JAKQHS010000153.1 GCA_029557915.1 Bacteroidota bacterium
AAAGGCCACCGCGGTCTGTGAAATCCCATGCTGTTTATCGGTTGCCCATAAGGCCAGGACCACCAGAAAGATTGCGATGGATTTGTATTCATTCCTATTCATTTTACCCAGGGATTCATACTCCTGCTTCAACCGGGCCATGCCTCCCTCTATCTGGGGCCTTTGTTCTTCCGGCTTCATGGGGAAAATGATTTTAGTGCCCAGCCACCAGCCGGCCAGGATCAGGATCATCGCAAGCGGAAAGGCCGCCACAAACCAGTCCTGGTATCCAAAAATGGATATCCCCATGGCCCCGGCAATCAGGGAACCGGCCAGGAGGTTTGCTCCCGATCCCGTGATGAATCCGGTGGCCCCCATGTTGATTTGAAAAAGGTTTTGCAGGACGATGTTCCGTCCAAAATTGTTTCTCTTGCCCGGGGTCGCCCCGTAAATAGCGGCGATCACCATAAAAATGGGCAGCAGGATGGTGGCCTTGGCCGTGGTGGCCGAAATAAAAACGGACAATACAATATTGATCACGATAAAACTGAAAAAGATCCAGAACGCATTTTTCCCAAAACGCAGCACGAACCACAAGGCAAACCGTTTGGCCGCTTGGGTGGTCACCAGCATGCTGGCAAGAATGAAGGAGAGGATGTTGAGCCACATCACCGGGTGACCCAGTTGGGCATAGGCCAGGTTCTCCGAGGTGACTCCCGTAAGGACCATCGTGAGGATCACCAGGAGGGAGGTCAGGTAATTAGGCACGGCTTCCGTGATCCAGAGGATAATGGAGGCCACAAATACCCCGAGCATGGCATAGTTGATGCGGGAAAATTGTTCTGCCCCGATTTCGCTGAGCCGCTGCGCCCCCTCTTTTTGCAGGATCTCAGGCTTGATGTCGTTGAGAAAGGAAATATCGGCAAAAAAATAAATCCAGACAAAGGCCAGGATGGCAAAAAGGCCACCCCACTGCTCCATCCATTTCTCAAATCCTTTCCGGGGGATTTTTTTCAATTTCTCCACCCGGTAATTGTTCATATCCAGGGGGTCAAAAACCGGGAAGGGGACGGCCTGGTCTTGATTTTTATCCTCCGGTTCTATGACCGGTGGGTGGACCGTCTGTTTGTTTGTGTTCATGGCTTAAGGCCTTTGGGACTTGGGCCAGCGGCGGTATGGGGTTTTCATCAGCATGGCATTGTAATACTCCACCTTTCCGGTCACCTCATTCCCGATCCAGCCGGGTTTTATAAAAGCATCATTTTCATTGGCCAGTTCGAGCTCGGCCACCACCAGGCCTTCGTTGTCCCCATGAAATTCGTCCACTTCCCACCGGCGCGTGCCGGCCGGCACTTCATACCTGGTCTTGTCGATAACCCCGGGCTCGCAGATCTTCATCAGTTCTTGCGCTTCAGCCAGGGGAATTTCCTTTTCCCATTCGTAGCGGGAAGCGCCTGAATCATTTCCGATTCCTTTAATGGTTAAAAATCCGGATTCCCCCTTTATCCTCACCCTGACCGTCCGTTCCGGTACGGAGGAAAGATATCCCTGGGTAATCCGGATTTTTTTCAGTGCAATGGCCTTATAAGCATCTGAAGTCACCAAAAATTTTTTTTCAATTTCCTGTGCCATGGTATTTTATTTAGTTGGCCAGCGGTTGGTCGATCATGCCAATCACCCTTTTAATGGCCTGGAGATAATTGATGTTTTCCAATCCTTCCAGGCCAAGGTCCTTCAGGGTTTTATGGACATCGGCTGTTTCTGTGGATTCCGAACTGATGGTTTCCACCCTGGCCCCATTGATCAAAACCTGGCCGGTTTCACAAATGGTATTATTGACGAGATAAGCAAACCGCCGTTTGTGTACACGCACGGCCTGCAAATCCTGGTGCCGCCTGACCAGTTCCATAAAGTCATCAAAAGAATACGCTTGCTTGGTAAGTTCAGGCAAGGCGGCCCCGAAAGCGGGAAATACTTCCGTCAGCAGGATTTGGGCGGTAAGGGGGAACTGCCCTTTCATGACCGGATTCCATTGTTCCAGCCCATCCAGGGTCTGTACCAGCGTTTTGATGTCCATCATGCCGTCCCGGATTTTGGTATTGTTAATATCGTTATTGCGGGAGACGATATAGATTTCATCACTTTGTCTTTCCCAGATATTTTCCGGGACGGGCATGGACAAGCGGGCCATTCTTTTGGCGGGGATTTCAAATCCCTGTCCGAAAGACCTGAATTCAAACCTGGGCTTTATTCCCAGTCCCTCCGATGGAACCGTAGTTTGCATCAATGGTTGTTGGAAGTACCCCGGGTCGGGGTGGTGAATACAACGAGGTTATCCGATCCATCCGGTTGGCGTCCATAGGATTTTTTACCGGAAAGACTGATCGTCTGGAAATCCAGGCTGGCTACGAGTATCCCTGCGGCATTTTCCAGATAGACCGCATCCCCGGAGGTGCTTAAACCGAACTCGATGGCATATTCCCCGCCCGTATATTCGGTTTTCAGCACAAAGAACGCTTTGGATGGGATGATGGTCCCTGCATTCAGGACCCGTTTGGGTTTCCCGCCGGTTTTAATACCCTGATCGTAAAAGGAATAACCGCTGATGTCTACAGGGATATCCGATCCATTGTATATTTCAACCCAGTCCGGATCGGTTTCGTCCTTGGTACCGTCTGCAAAGACTTCGTTGATATAAAGCTTAATAAGGTTGGATGCCCCGACGGTATAGTTGGCAAACTGGTTTTCAACTTCCGGATACCGGGAGGTAAATCCCCCGCTGTTGAGGACTTCGATATAATACTCCACCTTGGTACCGAACGGGGTTGCCGGAATGGTTCCCTGGTATTCATATTGCGCGGTTGAAGTCATGGGTATCGATGAAAAGGTGCCGCCGGCAATGACGCGGTACAACAAATTTACCGAGGCAATGCCCTTTAAATCGGTGATCCTTGCCGTGACCAGCACGTCTTCCGAGGAATTGGGAGCAACCGGCACCTGTTTCACATTGGAAAGGGTTGCCGGACCATTGAACAATTCATCTTTTACACAGGAACTGGCAAAGAGAAGAAGTGCAAATACGCTCCATATCAAATATTTCCGTTTCATAGGAATGAGTTTTAGATTGTGGTTAAAAGTTAATTTCAAAACGGACGCCCAGCATGCCGAAATCATCGCCAGCTTTGCC
>JAKQHS010000169.1 GCA_029557915.1 Bacteroidota bacterium
AAAGACCACCCTTTTGGGATTGGACCTGGCTTTCGACCGGATCTGGCGGATGAGGGGTTTGTAAAGGCCCAGTCTCTTGGTGAGCTCTTCTCCGTAAGCGTCCCAATCTTCGATGTTTTTACGGGCCACTCCGGTTTCAATGGCGGTTTTGGCCACGGCGATCGCCACTGTGGTGATCAGCCTGGGGTCGACCGGCTTGGGGATGATGTATTCAGGGCCAAAATGAAGGTTGGACCCCCCATAGGCGGAATTTACTTCTTCGGGCACCGGGAGTTTGGCCAGGTTGGCCAGGGCCAGGGCTGCCGCCAGTTTCATTTCGTCGTTGATGACGGTAGCCCGGACGTCGAGCGCTCCCCGGAAGATATAAGGAAAACCGAGGACATTATTGACCTGGTTGGGATAGTCCGACCTCCCGGTGGCCATGATCACGTCATCCCGGGTACTGGTCGCGTCTTCGTAGGTGATTTCCGGGTCCGGGTTGGCCAGGGCAAATACGATGGGGTCCTTGGCCATGGACAGCAGCATCTCCTTTTTCAGGACGCCGGCCACGCTCAGGCCCAGGAAGACGTCGGCATCCGTAAGGGCTTCCGCGAGGGTATCGATGTCCCGGGCGGTGACAAATTCCTGTTTTTGTTTATTGAGGTCGGTTCTTTTGCGGTTGAGCACTCCGGTACTGTCCAGCATTACGATGTTTTCGCGACGGGCGCCCAGCTTGATATAGAGGCGGGTGCAGGAGATGGCCGAGGCGCCGGAACCGCTCACTACGATTCGGACGTCTTCGATTTTTTTGTCCACCACCAGGAGGGCGTTGAGCAGGGCCGCCGAGGAGATGATGGCCGTCCCGTGCTGATCGTCGTGCATGAGGGGGATGTCCAGTTCTTTTTTCAGCCGGTCTTCGATATAAAAACATTCCGGCGCTTTGATGTCTTCCAGGTTGATCCCCCCGAAGGTCGGTGCGATGGCTTTGATGGTATCGACCAGTTTGTCGGGATCCGTCTCATTGATCTCAATATCAAAAACATCGATGTCGGCGTAGATTTTAAACAGCAGGCCCTTGCCTTCCATCACCGGCTTGCCCGCTTCGGCCCCGATATTACCGAGGCCGAGCACGGCCGTGCCGTTGGAGATTACGGCGACCAGGTTTCCCTTGGCAGTATATTTATAGACGTCTTCGGGATTTTCTTTGATGGCCAGGCAGGGTTCGGCCACTCCGGGAGAATAAGCCAGGCTCAGGTCCCTCTGCGTCGAATGGGGCTTTGAAGGAATGACTTCGATTTTCCCGGGCCTGCCCTGCTGATGGTATTGCAGGGCATCCTTCTTGAGGTCAGACATAGACGGTTATTGTATTGGTTAGGAGGGGCAAAGGTAGAAAATTCGGGGATCAGTCCGCTGAGGGCATCTACCCTGTCCAGGACCCGGCTTATTTCAGCAATCCCAGAACCATTTCCCACAAGTCCTCATAGGGAATAATCTCATTTTCAGCTGTAGCCGGGTAGGTGTCGATAGGGACCAATTTTAATTTGTCCGTCAAGGCTTTGGTACGGAACACGGTGCCCTGACGCTTAAAACCGGCGCGGACTATTTCTCCCAGCATCCTGATAAAACATTGGGACCGGAAATTCTCATCCTTTTTGAGGTATCGGTAGGCATAAAGTTTTAAGGAGTCCATCCGGTCGATGATCAGATGATGTTTATGATCGGCCAGGAAAAAGAGGATCTGGATGAGGATGATTGGGATATTTACTCCTTGCTTGTCTTTTGAATATTCGGGGACTTCGTTTAGAAATTTATTGATCCTGAATTCCCGGTCAGGAGTTACACCTTTGATTTTTCCGATTTTATAGAGGAAATGGGCATAGGCCTGTAAAATATAACTATTTTGCAAAATAATTTGCGGTTGTCTTTTTAATATTTTGTTGGAGAATAAAATAGATAATTCATTCCAACAATTTTGATAGTCCTTGCAATGAAATAAAGTATGGATATACTCTATTTGAATTACAAACCAATTAAATTCATTAGAATTAAGATATTTAAAATAATTACTTTTTATTTTATAAACGGTCTTCAAATCCTTTGTAATCAATAAAACTTTCAATAGTTCACTTATAATATTTTCTAAAGTATTTGATGACATGAATGGTTTTTCCATTATCCTTTTAAGAAACAAAAATGTATTATCTTTATAATTCCCAAACTGCCTATTTTCTTTATTGTAGTTTAGAATTAAAATCGAACAATATTTTAAAAGTTCAATAGATGGTTCTTGCTCAATATACTGGTAAGCCTTTTTTACAATCCTCTCAAATTCATGAGATTTTACAGGGTTATTTACAAGTTTATGTGTTGAATTCAAGTAGGCACTCAATTCAAAACATTTTTCAGCAACTGAAAGCTCCTTGAAATAAACATCAACTGCCTTCTTGTAAATTAATTTATATTTTAAAATATTTTTATCTTTTTTGTTTAATATTCCAATTTGACTAATTATTATTTTACTTAAAAGCAAGGTCAATTCAGTGAACTCATATTTGAGCGTAATATTTAATGTTGAGACCGCAATAGATAGAGCTAATTCTTTTAAACCCAAGTTTGAAATCATTCTAACCAATACAGCTCTTTTTGAACAAACATAATAAGCCTTTGATCGATCTGTGAATAAGCTTGAGTTTGTGTCAATAAAAAATAGTGTGTTAATTAGTTTTTCACGAAATCTATAGTATAATTTATAAAACGAAGATTCTGGCGAATTTGAAATGATATTCAAATATTCTTTCAAGTGTTTGACATCTTTAATTTCATTTGATGCAAGTGCATTAAACATTTTGGTCATAATATTTTTATTATTTCCAAAGTCTTCGCCTGAAAAAATCTCAAGTTTGTTTACATTCGCCTTCTTTAAGAGCAATGTTAGCTCGCGTATTTCATCCAAGTGAATCTCCAACATTGAAGTCAATTAAAAAGTATATAATTATTTAAGATATCTATTTGTTTATCAATTGTTTATATTTTCAAAAATAGATTTGAGTGGACTTTCCCATGTCCTAAATATACAAAAGCGGAAGAACCTATAAATATGACCAATTCAGATCTTGTACCATTAAAATATTTCATTTTAGAATGTGACGATCTATGAAACATGAACCACTAACCAAAAGTCAACTGGCCGATATATTGGGACTCAGCCTGCGAACCCTACAAAGAAAATTGCTCAGAGCTGAATTGAATATTCCTAGAGGACTCATCAGCCCGGATAGTCAGATTCACATCCTGAAAAAACTCGGGTATTCGGCCTTAGCGGTTCAATTGCAGAAGAAATCCGTCAGGCTAAACAGAAATGAATCGACAAGACCATTGGCTAAAATATCCGGGAAAAATCACAGGGAAAACAGAATGAGGATGGCCAACCTCTGAGGGAATTTGTGTCACCGAAACTCCTTTATTGAGGTTTAAAAGATCCATTGAAGTCGCAATACACCTTCTCAAAGAAAGTTTAGGCTTCGTTCCAGTCCTTAATGTAATACTTTAAAAATTCAGGAGCGGCTGAACTTGCACCGATCTGTTTCAGGTGAAGGTATTTCATTCCATGACCTGAAATCAAAAAACAGGGCACAAAAAATCGGCAACCGAAAAATCAATTTTTAAACCCAGCAACCCTGTCCAATTTTAGATTTGATAAAAACTGAAGCCGGGAGTCATAGTGTTTTCACTATGGATAAAAATTGAATCGAAATGAAAGGATCCCCGGCCTCCAGTTTGCAATAAAAATCAACTTTTGTTGAAAATTAAAGGCCAATACTTCTATTGTGCTTCATAAAGATACCCATTTCCGTTTAGCGGTAAGTTGAATGGAATGAAATGGCACCAATCGGCCTCAAATACTTCTATTGGATCTCATTTTTTAAGCCAGTGGTTCAGACTCTTAAGCCCTGCTATTTTAATCCAATTGATCCAGGATCAATGCCCATAAATCCTCATATGGAATAATTTCGGCCTCCGCCGCATCCGGGAAGGCTTCGATGGCAGTGCTTTTTAAGTTTTGGCTGAGTTTCTCCGTGCGGAAGAGGGTGCCCTTTTTCCTGAAATCCGCCCTGACCATCTCTGCGAGCATCCGGATAAAGGATTGCGAACGGAAACTTTCATCCCGCTTCAGGTGCCGGTAGGCATAGAGGTTCAGGGACTCCATCCTATCGATGATCCGGGTATATTTCTTGTCGGCCAAAAAATAAAGGACCTGGATAAGGATGATCGAAATATTGACTCCCTGCTTGTCCTTGGAATATTCGGGCACCTGGTTCAGGAATTTGGTCAGCCTGAAATCCAGGGGCTCTTCGACCGGAAAGATCCGACCGATCTTGAGCAGGAATTCCGTATAAGCCTGCAAAACATAAAAATTTTCCCTGATCACGGGGGGTTGTTTGCCGAACGTTTTATACTTTAAAATGAACTGGACCACTTCATAAGCTTTCTGGTAGGCCTTGCCGTGCAGCATAGTCAAGGCATAATAATAGTGAATGACATACCAGTTGAAATTACCCGTATTGATACTGTTGAAATACTCAGACCGGATGGCCTCCGCCGATGAGATATCCCTGGTGACCAGGGTCATGGTCAGTTGGGCGTGGACCAGGGATTCGACCGTGATGACCGACCTGAAAGGTTTGGCGCTGATTTTTTTTAGAGCCTCGGCCGTTATCCTTTTGTATTCGCCGTAATTTTTTTTCTGCTTATAATAATATTGAAGGATTTTTGAAGCGGCCATGATGGAATCAATGGATGCCTCCTCCATCAAGAGGTTTTCTGAAACTTCCACCGTGTCGAGGAGGGCATCCTCAGGGATGAGGCTATACCGGGATGCATGTGCGGCATTGCTTTCATAGGCGATATTCGTAACCATGATTTCCAGCAGATTTTCCGAGTGGAGGGTATGAACGGCCGGCAGATACCTGGCCTTATATTTTTCAAACTTTTTTAAATCTATGGTCCGCGTGCTGTAATGTCGGATCAACAGTTTCAGAAAATGAACCGAGAGGTCGGTAAACTCAAATTTGAGGCTGACCGGCAGGGTTTTTTCCACCAGAGAAATGGAGAACCTGTGATAACCGCGCTCGAGCAGGATACGGGTGATATAGGCCCTTCTTGAACAATTGTAATAGGCGATGGCCCTTTCGCTGAACAGGGAGGTCCGGGTGTCAATGAAAAAAAGGGTATTGGACAGTTTTTCCTGGAACCTCGAATAGATCTTATCAAAACCATAAGCCAGGATCTTGTCGCCGTACAAGGCTGTCTTAAGATCGTCCTCCGTCTTCAGGTCCTGGTCCCGGATCAGTTCAAACAGTTCACCCATTTTGGTCTTCTTTTTGCCAAAATCTTCCCGGGTGAAGATCTCCAGGTGTTGGACTTTGCATTTATTGACAAAGTCCACCAGGGATTTAATTTCATTTATCATAATAAATTGATCAGGTAATAATAATCACAATAATTTAAATATCAATGAATTAAAATATAATTTTAAAAAAAACACTCATTTTTTTGCGTCTTGAAATTTGAAATATTGATACAGATATCGTTATCTTCTCAAATTACCTTTGACAAGAGCAATTATATAGATGTGAGGAAATAATAATATAAGAATAGCAATTCAATATATACTGGTGATAATCAGATATATATATTCGTTATTCATCTGTTTTTTTATAAATCACTCCGTCCATAAACAAAGGTTTATGATAATCGTTAACCTCCATCCGGGCTATAATTTTGATTCAAAATTGAATCGAAATGAAAAATTTTATTGATTGGATTTGTTCCGTTTTGGGAATAGTCACGATAACTGATGGATTCTAGAATTACTAGAATTAAATCAAAAGTTTTACAAAAGCCCCTAAATAAGGGGTTGTGGCATAAAAAGATTATTTAGTTGTAAATCAACTTTTTATAACCATAATGAAAAGTATAAAAAAATAATTTCAAGCTTGTTTGAAATTTTGAAAATGAGGCGATTCCGGAGCAGAAAAGACCCGGAATGAATAAAGGCTTGAATATCAATATGTATTTAGTGTAAAGGGTAATTTGATAAAAGCCCGATTCAAAGGAATCGGGCTTTATTTTTTTTATACAATACACTGAATATCAGCACATTTAGTCGCCGAAAAACAGAATATCCTTCGTGTGGCATTCCGGGAATCAAGCCCTGGCAATAGAGCCTGGCCTTTCAAAGTTCTCCTATTAAATATTTTGCAGTGAGGCTCCCTTTTGACTTGGCCACCGCCTCCGGAGTCCCGGTAGCCACTACCCTGCCCCCATATTTACCTCCTTCAGGACCCATATCGATGATATGGTCGGCGACCTTGATCACATCCAGATTGTGTTCGATGACCACCACAGTGTTACCCCGGTCGACCAGGCGGTTTAAAATATCCAGAAGGTGTTGAATGTCTGCAAAATGTAAACCTGTGGTCGGCTCATCCAGAATATAAAGGGTATTGCCGCTGTCCCGCTTGGACAATTCCTCCGACAATTTGACCCTTTGGGCCTCACCCCCAGAAAGCGTGGTGGCCTGCTGGCCCAGGGAGATATAACCCAAGCCCACTTCATAAAGGGTCTTCATCTTCCGGTGGATATTGGGCACATTTTCAAAAAAATGCATCGCGTCCTCCACCCGCATATCGAGCACCTGGCTGATATTCTTGCCTTTATATAGGATTTCCAGGGTTTCCCGGTTGTACCTGCGACCCTGGCAGGTCTCACATTCAACCTGGACATCCGGAAGAAAATTCATCTCGATCACCCGCATCCCGCCACCCTCGCAGGTTTCGCAACGGCCTCCCTTGACATTAAAAGAAAACCGGCCGGCCTTATAACCCCTGATTTTTGCCTCAGGCAACCCGGTAAAAATATTGCGGATATCGGTAAACACCCCGGTATAGGTGGCAGGGTTGGAGCGTGGAGTACGGCCGATAGGGGACTGATCGATCTCAATGACCTTGTCCAAAAGGTCAATCCCTTCAATGCGGTCGAACGGCAAAGGTTTTTGCACACTGCCGTAAAAATGTTTCCTAAGGACCGGATAGAGGGTTTCGTTGATCAGGCTGCTTTTGCCACTCCCGCTGACCCCGGTTACGCAAATAAAAGTACCAAGCGGGATGTTTAGGTCTACTTTCTGAAGGTTGTGCCCCCGGGCCCCAAACAATTTCAGAAACTGGCCATTTCCTTTCCGGCGTTTTCCCGGTACTGCAATTTGTTTCCGGTCACTGAGATAATCGGCAGTGAGCGAGTCCTGTTTGATAAATTCCCGGGGAATGCCGCTGGCAACGAGCCGGCCGCCATGTGAGCCCGCACCCGGCCCCAGGTCCATCAGGTAATCCGAAGCCAGCATGATTTCTTTGTCGTGCTCCACCACCAGCAGGGAATTGCCGATATCCCTGAGTTCACGCAAGGCCTGGATCAGCCTTTGGTTGTCCCTGGCGTGCAGACCGATGCTGGGCTCATCCAGGATATAGGTGACCCCCGTGAGTTGGGAACCGATCTGGGTAGCCAGGCGGGTACGCTGGGATTCCCCGCCGGAGAGGGAGTTGGCCGGCCGGTTCATACTCAGGTAATCGAGGCCCACATGCAGCAAAAACCGGAGCCGCAGCCGGATCTCCTTGATCACATCCAGTCCGATCTGTTGCTGCCTGGGATTGAGTTTTGGTTCCGCCGCATCCAGCCACCGGGACAAATCGGACAGGTCCATGTCGGCGAGTTCAGAGATATTCAGACCGGCCACCTTGAAATGCAGCGCCTCTTTTTTCAGCCTGGCCCCCTGGCATTCGGGACAAAGGCTGATGGTCATAAAATCCTCGGCCCACTGCCTGATTTTTTCACTGGTGCTGTCCCGGTGCCAGCGGACCAGCATATTGACCAGG
>JAKQHS010000003.1 GCA_029557915.1 Bacteroidota bacterium
CCGCCAATAAAGGAGGGTACCCATCAACAGGGTGGTCCAGGAGGCCAGGTTCATGGCCAGGGGCAGCTTTAAATCACGCATGAGGTGGCCCATAAAAACGCCGGCGGACGGTCCTGTTTTTTTCGCTGCGGGCAATAGAAAAGCAGCAATCATCGCCGCGCCTCCGAGCCAAAAAGTGCCGCCAAGAATATGCAGTGCTTTGATCAGCATCCAGATGGAAAACATGGTTCTTCGTATTTATTTTACCAAAGTATGTAAAATTAGGTAAATCGGATTACCCAGGATGTACGAGAGAGCTGTCAAAATGCAGGTCTTTTCTGCTTGATAACAAGACCTGGAAGCACGCCATCTTCCTTGCACTTATCTCAAAAAACACAGAGATGCGTAAATAATATTTAATTCGGAATGACAGGGGTAAGTTTCCGTTAGGGGATCGGGGTCGGAATTCAATACGAAAAAGGAATTTCATATTAAATTTTTTCAACACCCCTGTCCCCTGAAGGGGAACCGAGGATCTTGGCAGTATACTCAACTAAAACAATCATTCTAGCCCATACCGGTATAGCACAGAGATGTGTCACTTAAATTTATTTCGGAATGCCGAGGGTCTGGTTCCCCTAACTTGCCTTGCGGGACCCTTTCTGCCTGAAAGGGGGGAGAAGCTTCCGGAGGAGCGCATAGATTTTGTCTTCCCTGGTCTTGTTTTCCTTTTCCAGGCGGCTGGCCATTCGTGTCAAATGCCCATTCACCGACACGGCGGAATGTTGGTAGGCCTTGATGGATTTGTTGAGCAAGGCCTCGTCGTGCCATTTACCGAGGGCGTCATACAGAGGTTTCAACTTTCTATCCACCGCCTTCCATTCCTCCGACGGTTTTATCCTCAGAAGGATTTCCAGGCTTTCCTGAACCGTTTTCAGTATGATGCGGATATCGTGGAGGGTTTTGAGGTCCCGGGGTTTTTGGGACAGGGAATAAACACGTCCCAGGAGACGGTGGATCAGGGAAGCTGCGCTTTCCGGTATGGAGCCGGGATGAATGTTTTGTATTTTATTGACCAGCTCATGATTGAGTTTATCGAGTTGTTTAAGGTCAATGACCAGGGTTTCCGCATGCAAATGGCGGGTTTTTAATTTAAGGAACCGGCCCAGGTATTTTTTATAAGGGACCAGGTACGCGGTTTTTTTTGATTTCAGAAGCCCGAGGCTGATTTGGATATCTCTCACTTGTCCTGCTTTTCTGAACAAGGGGGCATAAATCTTCATATGTTCCTTTTTTTGCAGGGCGCCCGCACAAGCCTTGTCCATCAACACCAGGAGGGAGCGGATTCCCTTGATGGACACTCTTAACCGGTGTACATTTTCCACCGTCTGGCTGACCGAGGTTTTTGCCAGGCAACTATAGAACAGATCCATCTGACGCCGGAACCGGTTTGTTATTTTATTGCCAGCCAAGGTTAATGTTTTGTTGAATGGATGCTCGTACATATTCCTGTTCCGCTACGATATTAATATCCCTTGACCCACAACGGGGCGCCGTCCTCCCATTTGTTATGGGTAAGCCTGAAAGTCTGGCCGTCGTCCAATCTTTTTGCAACGATTTCCCCATAGAGCTGGGGGCTGAAAAAGAATTGGACGACGGCCAGACTTTCAGGCTTACCCATAACAAAAGGGAGGACGGCGC
>JAKQHS010000004.1 GCA_029557915.1 Bacteroidota bacterium
AATTGCCAAAACCGAAAAGGTTGCCGTGAAGGATGTCAAATTGCTGCGCCTGGCCAGTTTGCTTCACGATTCAGGATTTATTTATACTTATAAGGGGCACGAAGAAATGGGTTGCAAGATCGCCCGGGAAATCCTGCCCGGCTTTCACTTGCCGCGGCATGAAATCGAAGTGATTTGCGGCATGATCATGGCCACCAAAATCCCTCAAACCCCCGATACCATTTTGGAACGGATTATTTGTGATGCGGACCTGGATTACCTGGGCCGGGACGATGTTTTTGCCATTGCCGACACCCTATTCCGCGAAATAAAATTATACATAAACCCGATTTCTGCCGAAGAATGGAACAATCTTCAGATCAGTTTCCTGGAGGCGCATGAATATTTTACCAAATTTTCAAAAACCAAAAGGGCTCCGGCAAAATTGATATACCTCAATCATTTAAAAGCCAATCACATTGCCGTCTAAATTCCCAGAATCATGCAGGTCATCTCGAGCAGTGAGTCGTCTTTTGAATACCCTGAAGGCAATGACCAAATCACTGAAAATTACTGGAGGATTTTAGATATTAATCTGGCCTGGATCAGGCAGTCGGATACCAAAGCCTATACCATATTCATGATCTATGGTATATCCATTTCGCTGGCCTTTTCCAATGCAGAGGCGATCTCGTTGCTGGTGAAGGATTCTGTTGTGATCCTAATCCTGGTCATGCTTTACCTTTTATCCTCCCTGGTCGCTATTTTTTTTGGGTTTCGATGCCTTCAGCCTTCATTGAAACTGAAGTTTCCTTCCTCCATCATTTTTTTCGGCAGTGTGGCGCGACGGCACAAATCCCCGGATGAATATTATGAACATTCCAAAACCATTGTGGGCAGCCCGGAGTTGGTCCACCGCGAATTGTGCAATCAGATTTATATCAATTCGGTAATCGCCAGAGGCAAATTCGACGACATTTATAAGTCCATTTCCGCCTTTCTGGTGAGCCTCATCACCCTTTTACTAATCATTCTTAAATATTTTGTCTGATTCCCTTCATTTTTTCTATATTGAAAGCTCACAACTTATCCTATAATGCCCGTTGCCCCAATGACTCACGAAGAAGTCATTCGATATTATGACCAGTGCCAGACCGATTATGAATTGGTCTGGCACCTGAAATCAAAAATGGCCATGCACTATGGTTATTGGGACGAAAATACTTCCTCCCTGCGTGAGGCCCTGGAAAAAATGAATGCCCATCTGGCCACGGTGATCCAGGCCCGGCCGGGTGACTATGTACTGGATGCGGGCTGCGGCGTAGGAGGATCTTCCATTTATCTGGCCGCAAGGCACCAGTGCCGGACCATGGGGATTTCCCTGAGCGACAAACAAATCGCCACCTGCAGGTCCAATGCGGCCGCCCACCAGGTTGGCGACCGCTGTCTTTTCGAAACCAGGGACTATACTTCGACTGGTTTTGAGCCCGCGAGTTTTGACGCCGTCTGGGCCATGGAGAGCGTATGCCATGCCAACGACAAAAAAGCTTTTCTGAAAGAAGCTTTCCGTCTGCTGAAACCCGGGGGGAGGCTGGCTGTTGCCGATTTCTTTTCCCTTCCGGCGGGTCATGAACCGGAGGGAAGGCCCCTGATGCAGCGCTGGGCCGATGCCTGGGCCGTTCCATTTTTTGAACTTTCCGGACGTTTTTCCGAGATGATGGAGGAATGCGGATTCAAACAAATAAACTGCGGAAACATTACGGATAAAATCAAGCCCTCCGCGCAAAGGCTGTATTACTATTTTTTCCCCGGATGGGTCATCGGAAACCTGATGAGGCTCATGAACCAGAGAAATCAAACCCTTCAGAAAAACCTATGGTCCACCTTCTACCAATACAAGGCCCTGAAAAAAGACCTATGGAATTACCTGGTCTTTTCTGCCGTAAAACCCCATTAACCAAGGAGGCGTCACCAAAATTATGTATGAATATTCGATCGGGCCATTAAAGATAAAAACCACCAGGTGCAATTACTTCGAGGCTACCGGCCGTGACGGACAGCCCTACCTGCTCGAATTGCCCGCTTCGCGCCTGTATGACTTTGAATCCCTGGTCGGCTTGAAAAACGACTATGAGATTTCGAGCATTCTGGAATCCCCGCAGATCCTCAAAGCCCATGAGATCATCCGGCAGGAAGCCGGCATCGGGGTGATTAAAGAAATGTTTCAGGGCAATACGCTGGAGTCGGAGATCGACAAGTTGCATTTGTCTATACCCGACTTCCTGGACCTGGCTTACCTGCTTGCGGATTGTGTCGGCAAGGTCCATGCCCGGGGGGTTGTCCACCGGGACATCAGTCCGTCCTCTTTTCTGGTTTCGCCCGATCTGAAAAACATCAAGCTGTCCTATTTCGGCCATGCCACCACGCTATCCACCACGGCCCAGCGGATCGACCATTCCGTACAGGATTCGATCTCGCCGTTTTATATGAGCCCGGAACAAACAGGACGCATGAACCGGAGCATCGATTATCGCACGGATATCTATTCGCTCGGTGTGCTCTTCTACAAGCTGGTCACGGGCCGGATGCCCTTTGACGGCAACCTTTCAGAAATCATTCATGCCCATATTGCCAAACAAGCCGTCGAGCCCCACCTGATCAACCGGGCCGTGCCTCCCATCGTTTCGGAATTCATTCTCCGGATGATGTCCAAGAATGCGGAAAACAGGTACCAGAGCATTTCCGGCCTCAAGACGGATATCAAAGAGATAAAGGAAAGGGTCAGTAAAGGCCATGCCTCCGGGATGGTGCTGGGCGAGCACGACCATTACTCCAAACTGAGGATCTCTGAAAAGCTCTACGGACGAAACCGGGAACTGGATGTCCTGATGCAATCCTTCAACCGGGCCCGGGAAGGCCATACGATGGGCCTGATGGTGAGCGGGTATTCCGGGATCGGCAAAACAAGGCTGATCAATGAAGTGCAGAAACCCATCATCCATCAAAACGGTTTTTTTGTTTTCGGTAAATTTGATCAATACCAAAAGGACCTTCCCTTCAATGCATTCGGACAGGCCTTCGGAAGCCTGGTCCGGTACGTCCTTGCCCAGGGCCAGGAAGCCGCCCAAAAGATCGCCGGCGAACTACAGCCTATTTTGGAGGACAACGGTTCCCTGCTCACGGACATCATCCCGGAGTTGAACCTGCTCATCGGCCAGCAAGAAGCTGCCCTCAAACTCGGATTCACCGAATCCAGGGCCCGCTTCCTTAAACTGTTTGAACGATTTATCTCGGTCCTGGCTACGGCCGAACATCCCCTGGTGCTTTTTATCGATGACCTGCAATGGGCCGACAGTGGCTCCCTCGACCTGATCGAATACCTGCTGCTCAGTCCGGCCATAAAATATTTTATGATTATCGGGGCCTACCGGGACAACGAGGTGAATCTCTCCCATCCCCTCATGATGATGCTGGGCAGGATACGTGAACAAAGGCCCGACCGGACCAATGAAATCCAGCTGAAGGAACTGGACGGCCTCTCCGTGAATGAACTGTTGGCCGATACCCTGCATACCAGCATGGAAGCCACCGCCAGGCTGTCCGCCCTGCTCATCAAGAAATCCCAGGGCAATCCTTTTTTTATCCGGCAATTCCTGGAAAAACTGGAAGAGGAAAAACTGCTGTATTATTCGGATGCCGACCTGGAATGGAAATGGAACGAAGCGGAAATCGACAAATTGGCCGTCACCGCCAATGTGATCGACCTGGTAGAACTCAAGATAAAAAAGCTGAGCAAGGGGGGGCAGTTTATCCTGAACATTGCCGCTTTTCTCGGCAATCGTTTTGACCTGCACAACCTCAGCATTGCTTCGGAATACCATGTCAACCAGGTGTCGGCCGCCCTTTGGGAATCGGTGGAGGCCGGTTTTGTCAATCCCCTGGGCAACTGGAACAAACATTACAAGGACGACCTCTGGGAAGAGATCGGAGTGACCGGTCTGCAGGACAACAGGCAGGTCTTTTTCCAATTTAATCACGACCGCATCCAGCAGGCGGCGTATTCCCTGATCAGCCCTGAACAGCGTGCGATGACCCACCTCTGCGTTGCGAGGCTGCTCAATGAAAGCTATAAAAATAATCCTGACCGGGATATGCTGTTTGACGTGGTCAACCATTTCAACAACGGTTCCCATCTCATCCAGAACCCGGAGGAAATCAATTATGTGGCCACCCTCAACTACGAAGCCGGTGAACGGGCAAAAAATTCCAATGCCTATATTCCGGCCCTCAATTATATCCGGGCGGCGATCAACCTGGTCCAGGATGAAAAATCTGCCCTCTACCAGGACCTCCTCTTTTCCCAGGCGGAAGCCGAATACCTCTGCGGCAATTTTGACCAGTCCGAACAGGTCTTTGACAAAGCCATAAACCGCGCCGGCAGCGCCCTGGAGAAAGCGGAGCTCTATGCCCAAAAAATGCGCCTGTATGAAAATACCCAGCGCCATGCCCATGCCATCGACATGGCAAAAAAAGGCCTTGCCCAGCTCGGTATCCCCTTGCCCGTCAACCCAAGCCAGGGCCAGGTCATGCTGGAACTGGTCCGGGTCAAGTTCAAGCTGAGGGGGAAGACCCCGGAATCCCTGTTTCACCGTCCGGCCATGTCTGACCCCGCGCTCAAACTGGCCATGCGCATTCTGATGAATATCTGGGGGCCAGCCTACCTGCTGCAAAAGCAGAACCTGCTGGTTTATTTTATCCTCAAGATGGTCAATTATTCCATCACCCATGGGAACGCCGTGGAATCCGCCCTGGCATATGCCTTTTATGGCTTTGTCGTGACCGCCCAACTCAAGGATGCGGAAAACGGATTTGAGTTTTCAAGGCTGGGAATCCGGTTGAATGAAAAATTCCAGGACAATTCCCTGCGCTCTAAAGTCTATGTCATCGCCGAAGGTTGTGTGTCCCATTGGAAACAACCTTATGAGGCGGCTATGCCGGGCCTCCAGATCGCCTACCAGTCCGGGGTGGCGACCAATGATCTGATCTACGCGGGGTATGCGGTTTCATTCATGTGGCGCATCCCTTATTACAATGGGGAACACCTGGAATCGGTATATGAAAAACTGCTGACTTATGCCCATTTCAGCCGAAAGACGCACAACACCCTGGTATTGCATTTTTTCCTGAGTTATGCACGGATCGTCACCCAGTTTCTTGACCGGGAACCTTCCGCGGAAATTTTTCATGAATACACCGGCGAAAAGGAACATTTCGCATTTATTGAGGATTGGGCAAAAACCCATAAGATACCCATGCCCCTGGCCATTTATTATTTCCAGAAGGGGTATTTCCATTATGTTCAGGGGGACTTCAGCAGGGCGCTGGACTATTTCAACCTGAGCGAACCCATGTATCCGGCCTTTCTCGGGCTGGCCGAACATCCCGACCTCTTTATATTCCAGGCCCTGACGATCGCGGCCCTGTTGAAACAAAAACCAGACGCCCGATTGGCGAAGAAACTTAAGAAGTCGGTAAAGATGATCCGGAAATGGGCTCTGAGTTCTCCCCAAAACTTCGGCGCCAAATATGACCTGATCCTCGCTGAACAAGCCGCCGCAGAAGCGGATTACCGGAAAGCCGTAAGTTATTATTCTTCCGCTGAGCGCAAAGCCCGGTCCCGGGGTATGCATCAGATCGCGGGCATGGTCCATGAACGATGGTCCGAACTGGAATACCAATTGGGCATTAATCAACACGCTGAATTCCTGATCCGTGAAGCCTGGATCGACTACACCAACTGGGGAGCTTACAGCAAGCTCAAGGCTCTCGAAAAAAAGCACCCCTTCCTCCTGGAGAAAAATACAGGCGGACGCGAAACGGTGGAACGGGCCGGGACTTCTTCCATCGACCTCAACAGCGTTGTTCGCGCATCCAACAGCCTTTCCCAGGAGGTCGTCTATGAAAAGTTGCTGATCAGTCTTTTGGATATCGCCGTGCAGAATGCCGGCGCCCAAAAAGGCTTTTTTATCACCCCGGGCAGAGAGGGCCTGAGTGTGGAAGCTTTTATTTCCAAAGAAGGGACAGGCCAGCAAGTGGTGGTCTCCTCAAAATTGTCCGAGTCGCCGGGACTTTCAAGACAGGTGGTGAATTATGTGTTCAATTCCAGGGAAAGCCTGATCCTGAACAACGCCTCCTTTGATCTTCGTTTTGCCCGGGACAGTTATATCGAAAAGGAAAAACCCTTGTCGGTCCTGTGCATGCCTGTGATGCGCAACAACGAAATCGTCGCCATCCTTTACCTGGAAAACAACCTGGCCACCGATGTCTTTACCGAGGAACGGCTGGAAATTCTCCAACTCCTTTCCGGCCAGATGGCCATTTCCCTGCAGAATGCCGAATTGTATGAAACCCTGGAGGCCCGGGTAAACGAACGCACCGCAACCATTGAAAACCAGAAAAAACTGCTGGAGGAGGAAAAGGGAAGGTCCGACCGGCTCCTGCTCAACATGATGCCGGAAGAAATCGCCCATGAATTGAAAACCTCGGGCAAATCGGCGCCCAGGCAATACTCCGAAGTCACCATTTTGTTTACTGATTTCGAAGGATTTTCCAAAATGACCAAAGCCATGTCGGCCACGGAACTGGTCTCTTTCCTCGATGATTGTTTCCGGGCTTTTGATCAGATCATGAAAGACCACGGGCTGGAAAAAATAAAAACCATTGGAGACGCTTACATGAGTGTATCCGGCCTGCCTTATCCCGATCCCCAGCATGCCCACCATGCGGTCCGCGCCGCCCTGGACATCCTGCGTTTCATTGAACGGTACAACAGGGACCGGTTGGAAAAGGGATTGCCATATTGCCAGGTCCGGGTCGGCATTCACACCGGTCCGGTGGTGGCGGGCATCGTGGGGAGCGACAAGTTTGCCTACGATTTATGGGGGGATACCGTCAATATTGCGGCCAGGCTGGAGTCTTACGGCGAGCCGGGACGGATCAACATTTCGGATATCACCTACCACAAGGTGAAGGATCAGTTTGAATGCCAACCCCGGGGCAAAATCACGGTTAAACACAATGAGGAGATCCAAATGTATTTTGTAAATCCTAATGCTGAATAATATGGACCGAACCGCCTTATGGACCAATGAGTACCTGGATAAGATGCGATTTCACGGAGACCCCGTCGCCGATGCGGCAGCCGAAGCCCTGTTTCAGGACGAAAACCAGCCCAACATTTTCCGCTTCCTGAAGGATCTGGCACGGAATGATTCCCCGATCTCCCCCGACCTGGACCCCAGGCTGAGAGATTATTTTGAAAAAACGGGGACCCTTTTGTGCACACCGGAAGAAGAATTGCTGCTTGATGAATCCGTCGCCTTTTTTGAAAATCACGGTTTCCGGATCCTGGGAATGTTGTTTTTTAAATCCCTGCCGACCGGTTATATGTGTGAACAGCCCTCGAAGGTCCTTCATGAAACCAAACTGCTGGTGGAACAGGCTACCCGCCGTGTGCTCGAGACCGCCCAGTTTATTTTTGACGTATCCAACCCCGGATGGTATAAGCCCGAAGGCAGCGGGATCCGCGCCATCCAGAAAGTCAGGCTCATGCACGCGGGTATGCGGCACATGATCCTTAAGGATCTTGAACAGCCCTGGGATAAAAATTCGGTGAAAGAAGGGGTCCCCAATGGCGTTCCCATCAACCAGGTGGACAAAGTCCTCACCTGCCAGCTGTTTTCACTGGCTGTCCTGGAAGGACTGAAGAAAATGGGCGTCAAACTGAGCCCCAGGGAAGAAGAAGTACATTTTTTCCACTGGCGGGTGGTAGGACTCATGCTGGGTATTGAAGAGGAACTCATGCCCAATACGCTTCAGGAAGGTTGGTACCTGCAGAATCAAATCTATAACCGGCAGATTAATACGGTCAACCAATATGGGAAAACACTGAACGACGCCCTGATGGACGTCATCGCCCAACATACCGGTAAATTTATTGACCGGGAAAGGCTGCAGGACGTAGAGGTCTTTTTCATTGAGAACCAGAAAATTTTTACCAGCCTGGGCATCCCGGAACCCACCTTCTGGGATAAATTTAAATCGGACATTATCCTGCATCTCATCTCGGCCAAGGACAATCACCACGACGAATCAGGAGGTAAATTGCCCATGAGGAAGCACGGGCTGCTGGACCGGGTCTTCCATTTTATTTCCAAACTTTTCGGTTATGAAACCGAAAAAAGCAACGCCTTTAAAATGGACGCCTTTGAGTTTCTATGCAAAACGATCCTGGCATCCATGACCAAAAGCCAGGAAGCCGCCGCTGCCGGGGGCAGCAATGCACCGGGCGCTCCTGCCGCCCCTTTTGTCAAAACAAAGCCTGCGGTGGAAGGAGAGGTCACCCTGATCAGAAAATGGGAATTGGAAGGCTGGAATATCTGAAGGCCTCTTTAAAATCCCTGATTCTGCTCTGCGGACCTCGGAGTAAAGCTGTTCTTCAATCGACCCATCCCTCCGGCCGCTTCTGAGTGCGGTAAGTCTCTTCCGTGCAAGCCGCGGAGAGTAAGGCGTTGGAATGAAAGGGCGTGCGGTCAATCACTGTTTTAACTACAGCGCCCGCAATTTCCTTTTTCATGTCTATGACCACGATTTTATACCGGTAAGAATATACATTGAACACGCCGAGGATCTTTTCCGACCGGTCGGCGGTATTCACAATATTGGGACTGAACCGGGTTTGGGCAGGGACGTCAAAAAGGGTGCCCACCGTTTCGGTCTGGGTTTCCAGCGACTTGAGGTGATCAAAGACGGTCGGCGTGATGGACCTTTGTTCCACCCGCAGGTAATACCGGTTGGGCGGGGTAGCATAAGGAACCCTTACTACGGATTGGGTGAGCGCCTGGCCATCCCGGAGATTGTCTTTTTGCACGATCACCCGTTGATTTTGCACGATGTTCCAGCAATTGTGGGGAAAACAGGGGACATAGGCTTCCGTGTTTTGGGCCCGGTCGAAGATTTTGTTGCACTGGAACGCTTTGGAATAATGTATCCAGTGCCATTGATAAAAGTTTTCTACCCCGGCAATATCGCTGGCCCGGGCATAGACATCGTAACCGTCGTACAGGAGATCCGCTTTGTCCCGGAAACTTTCCCGGCTGTATTGCACCACCAGGGTATCCAGTTCGGGGCAGGGCCGCATCGTTTCTTCCGTGGATTCATAAGTTTTCCCTTCGGTGTGAACGACCAGTTTGTAGGATTGACCCACCCGGCCCTTGAAAAAAGTATCCAGGACTCCCCGGGTATTGCTGACCTGATAGATCAGTCCGTTGCCGGTATGGACGAAAGCGGTAGCCTGGGGCGGAGGGGGGAGGGTATAAGCCCCTGCGGAAGTCACTCTTTCGAGGCTGTAACGGACATCCACCCGGACGTGGTCTTCCGTAACGTCCGCCTCGATGACCAGGAATTTTTGGGTTTCCGGCAAGTCGGAAAAATCCACCGGATACTGGCAGGTAAGGAAAAGGGTTATGCCCAGAATCAGTGTTAGCCTCATCTTATTCAAATTTGAAATTGTAGGTGACAGAAAAAATGGGACTGGGGAAAACGCTCACTTTAAAGGGTTTGAAAAGGGCCAGGTCCGGATTGAAAAAATAAGAGAAGGCGTTTTTCCTTCCGTAGAGGTTGTAGACGGTGACGATCCAGGATCCCTCCCAGCGTTTTTGTTTCATGGAAGGATTGGTGATGATCCATGAAAAGTCCAGTCGGTGATAATCCGAAATCCTCCCGTTGTGGCGGTCGGTGAAAACGGGTACATACTTAAACCCGTTGCGGTAAAAACTGACCGGGGCCGTATAAGGCCGTCCGGTGCTGTAGGTAAAAGTCAAGGACAGTGCGTTGTGTTTTTCCGTCTGGAAATTGGTGAGGATGTTCAGGGTATGCGGCTTGTCAATGATGGAAGGGAACCAGCGGCCTTCATTGAGGCGCTGGATTTCAGGATATTCGCCGGTAATTTTCTGGAAACTGCGTGCATAGGTATAACTCATCCACCCGGTCATGATCCCCTTTTTCTTATTGATCAAAAGTTCGGCGCCGTAGGCCTTTCCTTTTCCGGGTAAAATTTGGGTTTCCACGTCGGGGTTGATGCTGAGTTCCGCCCCATTGACATAATCGAAAATAAATCCCTGCCAGCGGTAATACCCTTCCAGGGACCACTCCCAGTTGCGAAGGCGGGTATCTTTAAATAATCCTATCGAAACCAGGTCGCTTTGTTCCGGGGGAAGGTAGCGGTTGGTTGATTTCCAGCGTACGTTGGGCAGGGGCGTGGAATTGTTCGAGACCATGTGCAGGAACTGGTTCATCCGGTTGTAGCCGATTTTGACGGAAGTGAGGTCGTTTAATTTATACCTCATGGCCAGGCGGGGTTCCAGGCGGTTGTAAGCCGATTCCGCCCCGTTGAGGTTCAGCCGGCCCGTAATGGTGGAAGGGGATTTTGGACTCCCTTCCTCAAACAAGGGAAGGTCCACCGGTCCCAGGTTCCAAAACCTTACTGCTCGAAGGCCAAATTCTACCAGGAGTCTTTTGTTGAATTCGTATTCATCGGAAATAAAAAAGGCCGCTTCCATCCCCAATTCCCGGTTCAGTTCCGCAGGCAACAGGGTGGAACCTTCCACCGGCTTCAGGCTTCCTGGTTTCAGACGGAGGCGGGTGACCGAAAACCCCGCGTTGATACGCTGCAGGGCAGTCGGGGCATAAGTCAGCTCCGCCTTGATATTCTGATAAACCAGGCCGGTTTTAAAATCAAATCCGGTGCCAATCTCTGACGAGGAGGTAGAGGTATTATACCTGGATTGCACAGCAAGCAGATTAAAATTGAATTTGGGAGAAAAATAATGGTTCCACCGGGCCGAAAAATTATTGTGGCCGTATTTCATATTCGCCTGTTTGGGCACAATGCCTGCGATGCTGTACAGGGAATCGATCAGGTAGGCATCGTAACTGATATAACTCACGAGGGAAATATTATCCCGGCCGGTAGGGCGCCAGCTGATTTTATTGGCCAGGTCCATAAACTGAGGTTTGTTATTGGGGATCCTTTTATTACCGAAGGGGGTTAGCGCGGCATTGTACAACTTGATGAGATAATCGTTGAACGAAAATCGGTTGGAGCTCATCCAGCCCATTTTTTCTTTGATCAAGGGCACCTCGGCATGAAGGCGGTTGGAAATCATTCCGATACCGCCTTTCATATTGAATTTTTCCATATCGGGTTCGGCCAGGCGCACATCGAGCACCCCGGCCGTCCTGCCTCCATAACGGGCGGGAATGGAACCCTTGTACAACTGCAGTTCGCGGATGCCGTCCGTCGGAAAAAGGGAGAACAGCCCCAACAAATGGGTCGGATTGAATACGGGCATGTGTTCCAGGAAAATGAGGTTTTGGTCCACGGAACCGCCCCGGATATTGATCCCGTTGGCTCCTTCGCCTACGGCCGATACGCCCGGCAGGCTTTGAAGGCTGCGCAGCACATCGAGTTCCCCTGCCGCCGGCGGGAGTTTTTGAACCGCTTTAAGGTTCATCATGCTTACTCCGAGGGCGGGGCTTTCTATGTTCCTGGATTCGCTCTGTGAGCTGATGACGATTTCTTCCAACTGGGTGAGCAGGCTTTCCATGCGGATTTCAACCGGTTTGTCCCCCTGCACATTATATCGGTAGGAAAAAGGTTTGTATCCATAAGCCTGCAAATTGACCGTGTGTTCCCCGCATTTTACTCCCATCCGCAGTGAGCCCAGGGAATCGGAAGTCCTGTAGGTATCGAGGCCATCCATTCTCATGACCACGCCGGCCAGCGGGTCCCCGGTCTGATCATCCACGACTTTTGCATTAAAATAACAAACCGATTGCCCCGATAGACTGTTGTAGATTATAAGGAACAGAAAGGACAGGCCGGTTTTAATGGACATGTGGAGAGCTTAATTTGAACAAAGAAAAACAATTTTCCCCGGATTCCCGGTCCCGATCGTCTATTGCAATGGCCAGCCTGTCTAATCCGTCTTTAAATTAAATTATTATAGTTTCACCTTATGGAATTAGGAATATCCAGTTTTGGAGACTTGTCCCCTGTAGAGCAAGGATGGTCTCAAAACGGCCACCGCAGGATGCAGGAACTGATGGAAGAAATCGAACTGGCCGATCAGCTTGGCCTGGAAGTGTATGCCGTCGGAGAACATCACCGTCCGGACTACCTGGTTTCCGCCCCGGCTGTGGTCCTGGCCGCCGCGGCTGTAAAAACCAAAGGGATCCGGCTTTCCAGCGCCGTTTCCATCCTGAGCAGCGATGATCCCGTGCGGGTGTTTCAGCAGTTTGCCACCGTGGATTTATTGTCTTCGGGAAGGGCGGAACTGATGGTGGGCAGGGGCTCCTTCATTGAATCCTTTCCGCTTTTCGGCTACCACCTGGAGGACTACGATGAATTGTTTGAAGAAAAACTTCAGTTGCTTCTGGAAATCAATAAACAGGTAAAAGTCAGCTGGAAAGGCAAGCACCGCCCCGACATTCCAAACCTGGGAATCTATCCGAGACCCTTTGTTGAAAAACTTCCGGTTTGGATCGCCGCGGGAGGCACGCCCCAGTCTGCCATCCGGGCCGGCACCCTGGGCTTACCTCTCACCCTGGCCATTATTGGCGGTCAGCCGGTCCAATTTGTACCTTTCATTGATTTGTACCGGAAAGCCTGGGATCAGCACGGCCATCCGTCGCAAAAATTCCAACTGGGCATCAACTCCCATACCTATGTAGCGGAAACCTCCCAGCAGGCCGCCGATGAATTTTTTCCTTCTTATGCCGAAGTGATGAGCCGTATTGGCCGGGAACGGGGCTGGGGACCTACCACCCGCGGTCAGTATGAAGCCATGCGTTCACCCCGGGGTGCCCTCCTGGTAGGCAGTCCGCAGCAAGTCATTGACAAGATTTTGTACGAACACGAACTGTTCGGCAATACCCGCTTTATGGCCCAGATGAGCATCGGCACCATCGAACATAAAAAGGTCATGAGGTCGATCGAATTGTTTGGTACGGTGGTGGCGCCGGAAGTGAGGAGGCAGGCAGTTAGTCAGTTAGTCAGTTAGTCAGTTAGTAAGTTGGCAAGTTGGCAAGTTGGAGTGTAATGTGCGGCAGGTGCCCTCACCCCTCAATCCTCAATCCTCATCCCTCAATCCTCATCCCTCAAATATCTGTCTCAAATGATGTTGCTGATGTCCCCAATAATCTGTGATTAAAAAATCGAGCGTACGCAACAGGGGTTCACCATTGCTTGTATTGCAGGTCAGGCTGAGGGATGATTTGGGGACGTTTGAGGCCACCCGGTGATAATGCAGGTTGATGAGCCGCCAGAGTGTGATCAGGTCTTCCACCGGAGCATCCTGGTAAGCCGAATAAGCGACCCATTCATTCTGGCGGTAGGTGATGCGGTCATTGGCTTCATACTGGGTGACGACGAGTCGCCGGATATTGGTCATGGCGCTGTCAATCAGGTGGCCCAGGATTTCTTTTTTGGACCAACGCTCCGGCCCGGACCTTGTTGGCCACTGGTCGGCATGAATCTGCCTCAGGGATTGTACGGAGGCTTCGATGAATTCGGGAATGGTTGAAGAAATGGTATTGGGGTAGGTCATTGAGGAGAAATTAAGAATTAAGGAATTAAAGAATTAAAGAATTAAGAATTAAAGGGGGAGTTGGTAAGTTAATCGTGTCTTTTTCCTTCCCGGATCCGGAAAACATGCAAAACGGCAGGGAACAAAGCATCAATGGTCTCGCGGGTACCCGATGGAGATCCCGGCGTGGTGATCACCAGGGCCTTGTCCATAAATCCTGCGATGCCCCTGGACAGCATGGCATAAGGCATCCTTTGCTGCCCATATTGCCTTGCCGTTTCGGCGATACCGGGTATTTCCTTATCCAGCAGGGGTTTTAAGGCATCCGGCGTAAGGTCATAGGGGGACAAGCCCGTACCTCCGATAAAAAGCACCAGGTCATGATCCCGGCTGTACATGCGGGCGCGGTCCTGGATGGTGTCGAAATCATCCGGGATTACGGTTTGTGTTTTGATTTGCAAGCCGAAGGTTTTGAGCTTTTCAGCGGCCAGCTTTCCTGAAGTATCCTCCGCTTTGCCTTTGGATACGCTGTCGGAACAGACGATGATGGCGGCCTGGAGGTGATCGTAACTTTCTTTCCGGAAATCGGATTTGCCTCCTTTTTTAGAGATCAGCCGGATGTTTTTGATTTCCACCCCTTTGTCAATGGGTTTGAGCATATCATACATCGTAAGCGCGGTGAGCGAAGCTCCGTGCATGGCTTCCACCTCTACACCGGTTTTATAAAGGGTATGCACTTCCACCGTGATATGCACTTCCAGGTCTTTCAGGTCATAGGAGATGGAGGCAAATTCAATGGGCAGCGGATGGCAGTCGGGGATCAGGTCGCTGGTTTTTTTAATGGCCAGCAAGCCGGCCGCCCGGGAAAATTCGAAGATATCGCCCTTGGGTACGGTTTTGTTGCGGATCGCTTCTATTGTTTCAGGTTTTGAAACGGAGACGATGGCTCCGGCTATGGCCTTGCGGAGACTGGTGGATTTGTGGGTGATGTCTACCATGAGGGGTGGATGGTGGATGGTGGTTGGTGATTGGTGGATGGTGGATGGTGGGGAATGACTGTTTTCCAGGACATGGTATGGTTTATTTGGAATAAAAGATTCGGTATGTTTTATATATTTTCTATAATGGTTTAATCAGGAAAGCTGGTAAGGGTACCTGCCATCCACCACCCACCATCCACCACTCACCTGTTCTCTTTCCACACATGACTCTCATCCGACAAGATCTCCCTGCCCCATACCGGCAGTTCGGCCTTGATCCGTTCCACGATTTCGGCGCAGGCGTCGATGGCGGGTTTCCGGTGAACCGAGGAAGTGAATACAAATAGGGAGATTTCACCCGCCTTCACCTGCCCCAGGCTGTGATAGACATGCATGCAGGTCAAATCATATTTATTAAAAGTTTCCTGGCGGATCGCGTGCATCTTCTCCAGGGCCATTTCCTCATAGGCCGTGTAATCAATGGACACCACGGTTTTACCTTCCTTCTCATCCGCCCTGACCTGTCCGAGGAAAATGCTGTGGCCCCCGATATTTGTTTTATCCGAGTGGGCGGCGATTTTTTCCGCAATGAAAGCGGGGCTGATGGGACCCTGAACAAAAATATTCCTTATCCGGTGACTGCTCATTTTTCAGGATTTATCCGCCGGCATAGGGAGGCAGGAGGGCCAAGGTATGGTCACCGGTGAATGGGATTTTGCCTTCGACGATTTCCTTGTCCAGGGCGAGTAAGAATGGAGTTTGGCTCAGGCGGGGGTATAGCCTGGTGAGTGTTTCTATGGCGGCCTGGGTATCCGTGACATCCTGCAGGTCCATACCGGATTTGCCGGTCATCTCGGCAAGCTGGCCGAAGAATAAAACCTTTATTTTGCCCGGGTGCATGTGGTGCAAAATTAAGGGAAATAGTTAGTTGGCAAGTTGGTAAGTTAGCAAGTTTGTAAGTTGGCAAGTGAGTGAGTTATTTCGCTGATCACTGCTCGTTTCTCTTCTCTCACTAGAGTATGGTGCGGCAGTCCCCTTTCAGGGGCCAGGGGTGTGAGGATGATGGAGGAGATCCAGTTGGCCAGTTAGCAAGTTAGCTCGTTTTTCACATAAAGTAATGTGCGGCGAGCCCCTTGAAGGGTATGTGATTAGCGGAAGAGCGCTTGGCTACGGGTTCGAGGTCAAATTCCTCTGCGGGACCTTTGCGTTCATGGCGGTCTTTGCAGTTTTAAAATGGAGCCCTCAGTGCTCAGTCAGCAAGTCGGTAAGTTAACTCGCTGCCCGCTTCTCGCTGTTCGCTTCTTCAAAGCTCAGTTTCAAACAAATATTCTCCCGACCCGGTCTCCACCACCGCATACCCCTGGGTAAATTTCACCCCGGGGACCTCTTTCCCGTTTTCCATTATCCTGCCGTTTGGTTTACAACGGATCCATATTTCGGCCCTGACATTGGCCGGGATGAAGGCTTTGAGGAAATACTTGTTTCCGTCCGTCCTCCATTCGCTTTTTATGACGCCCCGTATGGATTGATATTCGCCCCGGGCCCAGCTCAGGTCCCCTGCCGGCTGGGGTTTGAGGATGACCTTCGCAAAGCCCGGCGCTGAAGGATTTATGCCCAGGATGGAACGGTAAAACCATTCATCGATGGAGCCGAACATGGGATGATTTTGAGAAGGGGCGCGGTCCGGATAGGCCCAGGTCTCCCATAAGGTGGTCGCGCCCTGATCCAACATATATCCCCAGCCGGGATAATCGCGTTGATTGGCGAGGAGATAAACCAGTTCGGCCTGCCCTTCCTCCCTCAGCACATCAAACAGAAACTTGGTGGAGAAAATACCGGTCGAAAGATGCATATTATGCCGTTTGAATTCCTGGACAAGGGTTTGAAAGGCAGCAGCTCGATCCGGGGCAAACCGGTACCAGAGTGCGAACAATTGAGCGGACTGGGTCGCATTGTCGAAGCGGCCGGTACCGGGGACATGGTATTTTGATACGATGAGATTTTTGATGGTTGAAGCCAGTTTGAGGTATTTGGCTTCGTTTTCTTTTTTACCCAGGATGCCGGAAAACTCAGCCATCAGGATAGCATGATGGTAATAGAAAGCGGCGGCGGAGAAGGCTTCCGGTTTCGGATCCAGGGCTTCGTGGTCGCTGATATCCCAGTGAAAAAGATTGGATACCGCCTTGGTCTTCAGAAAATTCATTTGCCTTTCAAAGACGGCATAGTTTTCTTCCAGGATTCGTTTGTCGCCGTAAAATTCATATAGTTTTTTTTGAAGAAAAGGAAAGGCCAGTTGCCAGCCCAGGGGACCGGACCCGTCGCCGTAACCCCGGTCCGCGATTCCCGTGAAGGGCGCGATTTCGGTGATGCCTCCTTCGGGCCGCTGTTCATTGGCAAAATCACGGACAGTCTTGGAATAAAAATGCGCCATATCATAATTGTACAGGAAGGCTTCCGCGCTGACGACCATATCAGCACCATAACCCATTTTTTCCCGGGCGGGACAATCGGATTGTACACTGAATACATTACTCAAAAAAGTCCATTGAATGACTTCATGCAACCGGTTGAACATGAGATTGGAACATTCAAAGCGGCCATGGGCTGCCAGGTCGGTGTTCATGCGCAGGCCAAGGATATCGTCCAATCCTGGCTGGCCGGGCCATCCGGTGATTTCCACATAACGAAACCCATGAAAGGTGAATTGGGGAGTCCAGGTCTCCACCCCCTCTCCCTTGAGGATGTATTCATCTTTTTGCCAGGCGGTTTTAGGCGCTCCGGGCCCCCCGGAGATACCCCAGACCTCTTTGATTTGCCCGGCCACCGTGGTCCACCAGTTCAGGCGGCCATCTTTCATGGTGTCTTCCCCAAAACGCATGCTGATTTTCGTTCCTGCAGGACCCTGTACCCTGATCCTGGCGACTCCTGCAAAATTCTGGCCCATGTCCACGATAAAGGTATCCTTGCCGGCGGGCCGGATTTGCACCGGGCGTATTTCTTTGGTGATCCGGATGGGGGGCAGCAACTGCGCGGTCAGGGTGCCGTCCGGGCCTGGCGCCGGCACGGCCTTTTTCCAGGCGGCCTGGTCGTCAAAGGACTTTTCGAGCCGGGCATCGTATTTCTCCCCCAGGTAGACGTTGTTGAACAGGACCGGGCCCGGCGCGGTCTCCCAACTGGGATCACTGGGAATGATTTCTTTCCGTCCATTTTGATAGGTGAGATGAATTTCAGCCCGCAGGCAGGGCCTGCCGCTTTGCTGGAAAGCGCGCAGGTCCCAGCGTCCAAACATCCGGAGGGGCAGGGGATTCCACCAGCCGTTGCCAAGGCGGACCCCAAGGGTATTGTTTCCTTCTTTGATCAGTCGGGTAATATCGTGGACCACATAATAGGCCTGCTTGCGGTAGGTGGTAAATCCGGGATCCAGGACCTGGTCGCCGATTTTCTTTCCGTTCAGTTCGGCTTCGCTGTAACCCAGGCCGCTCAGGTAGAGCCGGGCGGAAGCAATGGCGCCGACCGTATTGAATTTTTTTCTGAAAAGAGGCATGGGATCGTCTTCGTAGTATTCTTCATCCTTATCCGGCGGGGTGCGGCCGTCATGGATCCAGGAAGCTTTCCAGTCGGCCGGGCTCAGCATAGCCGTTTCGAACCAGGCTACCTTGCTCCATCCGGAGGCTTCGCCGCTTTGATCCCAGACCCTGACTTTCCAGTAATAACGAGTAAAGGATTTTAAGGGAATGCCGCCGTATTCAATCTGAATCGTATTGCTGTCGAGAATCTTGCCACTCGACCACTGATTGCCCCGTCCCAGATCCAGGGACCCGGCATTATCACTGACCAGGATTTCATAGGCGGACTGGTATTGGTTTTTTACCGGGCTGGTCAAGGTCCAGGCAAAGCGCGGTTTGAGGATTTCGATGCCCAGGGGATTTTCCAGGTATTCGCAGGTCATCCGGTCCACCCGGATGGGGGAGGCTGAAAGTAGATAGAATGGAAGGAGGACCAGAACCGATAAAGATGAAATGGGATTAAACATCTGAAAGTTTTATTGGTAGAAAGATAAATAGATTGAAGGTGAACGGCGTCCCGCATCCCGAAACTTCGGGAGCGGGAGGTCAAAGTTTAAGGGAGCAAAAAAAACGGAGGTCGAAAGGTCAAGGGTTAAAAGTCAAAGGAGCATAAAGCACGAATGCAATTATAGGGTCGAAAGGCAACCCCTCCAGAATCGTTAGAGTTAGGGCTAAAGCCCATATCAAAATGGGTGGCCCAATCCCAGCCTTTAGGCCGGGGTTGGTCAAATTGTACTTCACTGAGGTGAGTTAACCAACCCCAGGCTTCAGCCTGGGGTCTTCATGGAAATAGAGAAGATCGGGCTTTAGCCCCGGATAAGGAATACTGCTCACCCTACTTTAAACAACAGCTTCACCGCCGCCAAGAGCAAAACCACCGCCAGGATTGTTTTTAATACCTTTTGATCAAACCGGCTCGCCCCAAAATAAGCCCCGGTCAGCCCCCCCGTAAAAGCTACGATTACCAGGATATACATTTGCGAACTGATGCTGATGCCTTTGGTCAGCTGCCCTGCAAGTCCGGATGCTGAATTGATAAAAATAAACAGGGCGCTGATGGCCGCCGTTTGTTTCTGGTCTGTCCATTTGAGCAGGAGCAGGATGGGAGAAAGCAGGATGCCGCCACCGATGCCGATGAGCCCTGAAAAGAAGCCAATGATTCCCCCGATACCCAGGGAGAGCGGAGTATTTGATTTTTTTAAATTCTCCTGCGGGGTGTTCTGAAAAAACAAAAAGCGGGCCACCGGGAAAAGTAAGGCGACGCCGAGGATCTGTTTATAAATTTCATCGTCCACATGGATGCGCCCGCCCCAAAAGGCCATGGGTACCGAAGCGAGGATAAATGGCCAGAAGATGCCGGATTTAAAATGGCCGCCCCGGAAAAACTGAATAAATGCGGTCAAAGAAACAAATAAATTCAGGATCAGGGCGGTCGGCCTCATCTCCGCAGGCGCGGCATTGGCCAGGGCCATCAGGGCCAGGTAACCGCTGGCGCCGCCGTGACCCACCGAAGCGTACAAAAAGGCTACCACATACAGAATGAGGTAAAACCACCATGCGTAATCCATGCCGGAACTGATTATACCGGCAAGATATGGACTTCAACCTGTTCGCCGGCTTGCACCCCGTCGTCCTTTTCGTCGATCACGATGAGGGCATTGGCCCGTGCGAAGGAACGGAGGCGGAAAGATTCCTGGGCGTCCAGGGGGAATACCCGGGATCCGTCGTACCAGGCCTTGAGGAAATGAGTGAGGCCGGGGGCTTTTTTATAAGAGGACTGGATCGGGGCGTTGACCTTACGGACGGCGCTGGACTTGCCCAAGAGTTTTTGCACGGCAGGTTCGAGGTATTCGTAAAAACAGGTGAGGGCGGAAGCGGGATTACCGGGGAGCCCGAACACCAGTTTGTTTCCTTTGATCCCAAAGAATATTGGTTTTCCCGGCTTTTGTTTGATCTTATGGAAGACTTTTTCCACTCCGCAGCGCATGGCCGTCGCGGCTACAAAATCAAAGTCGCCTACGCTCACCCCCCCGGTCAATACGACCAGGTCCTGCTTTTCGAGGGCTGAAGAGATAGCCTCAGAGAGCAGGTCTTCCCGGTCAGGGACCTGGGAGATCCGGATATCTTCAATTCCTGCAAGCTGAAAGGCAGCTCTTAGGGTAAAGGAATTGGAGTCGAATACCCTGCCGTAAGGAAGGGGCTCACCCGGTGAGGTCAGTTCATCCCCGGTGACCAGGATATGTACGGAAGGAGGGGTATGAACGGCTACGGAAGTGAGACCCATACTGGCCAGCAATCCGATGGAAGCCGGGTTCAGCAGATGGCCTGTGGGCAAGGCTTGCTCGCCCTTCCGGATCTCGGAGCCAGCGGGACGGACATGGGTCCCTGGAGGAGGGACTTCCTCCTTTAGATACAATCGGCCATCCCTGACTTCGGTTTTCTCCTGCATGATCACGGTATCGGCACCCTGGGGTACCGCCGCCCCGGTGAAGATGCGCACCGCCTCTCCCTTTCCGATCAGGATTTCCCTGCCCTGGCCTGCCGGTATTACTTCGGTGATCAGCAGCCCCTTTCCCGGATCGTAACTATCCGCCCGAAAAGCATAACCGTCCATCGAGGATTGGGGGAAGGGTGGGAGGTCGAGGGGGGAGAGGATATCTTCAGCCAGGATTTTGCCGGTCGCCTGATCCAGGTGGACGGCTACGGGTTTGGGATGGTCAACCTGGTTGAGGATTAGGAATTTTGCTTCCTGAACGGAAATGAAATTCATATTAGGGTTAGAAGTCAGAGTTTAGAGTACAGAGGCTAAAAGAGAGAAGTTACATTCTATTACGAGCATTAGAAACCATGGAAATTTTCGAAAGCTATAGCTTTGCAGGCTGTTAAACTCAATCCTCCTTTATTTCTTTCAACCACAATGGTTGTTTTGGTTTGATATCATCTCCTGTTGATTCCACCAAATAGCCAATAAAATCGTCTTCATTTTTAACTGGTAATGTTATTTCTGTAAATTTCAATCCAATTGAGTTTTGTTTCTTTAATTCATCGTAAGCTGATTGATTTAATACTGTCGAACCTGCGTAGTGACTAGACATCCTGCATGCATAAACAACTGGAACACCTATGACAGTGTGAGAATTAATAAGGTTCACTAATTTGGTAACACCAAAATCAATTCCTATACCTAAGCCAGCATTTTTTAATACTGCTTGAAAACTTGATCTATGTTTTTCATAATGATTTGAAAAAATCTTATGAGAGTCTATACTTGCTTTTAGGGCAAATAAACCAGCATCCTCTCCACTGTAAAATAATGGAAAGTAGGCTAAAATGCCATCGCCTGTAAATTTATCGAATATTCCAAAATTCTCTTTTATTATTTCAGAAAGGGATTCACATAATTCTGAAATGAATTTTTCAAAATGTTCTGGGGACTTGGCTTTTAGCATTAATTCAGTTGACCTTCTCAAATCAATTGAAACCACAAAAGCTTTTTGATTTTCCTTATTATAAAATTTGTTTCTAAATTCTTCTGATTCCAATAATATTTTTTGTCCAAAATCATTTACTTGGGATAAAAGATAGCCTAATTTTTGTTTATGACTTAATTCTAATACCTTTTTATTTAATTCATTAATCTTTTCATCCTTTAATGATGCTTCACCTTGTAGTTGTTCATTTTTTATTAAAATATTTTTTATTTCTGATTCAAGATCACTTATTTCAGATTGATGTTTAAATAATAAATTTAGAGTTGGAGTAAGAGTAGGCATTATGCTAGGTGTAATTTTGGGTATTAAGCTAGAAGTTATATTAGGCGTTATTTTTGGAAGAACTTCTGATAGTGACTTTAAAGAGTGTTTTAAAGAGTCAGAAAAGTTTATTATTTTTTTGTGACTGTCGAGATTGTTGCCAGGCCATAAAGGAGTTTTTGGCAAATATTCTATTGGTAGGGAGAATGGGTCTGTTGGATTCGAAGTATCTGCAGGTTTAGCGAAATTATGAGATGATTCTTCTTGTTTTATTTTCTCATTATTTTTTTGATCCTCTTCTGTGGTCATGATATAAATTATTTAAAATAATAAATTATTACTTAATATATATTTATCCCCCAATCGTAATCATACTCCGGTTATGGATCTCTTCCGGATGGATATGCTCGATATCCGCATCAAACTGCCCTCCCAGTTCTTTGGCTTTTTGCCCAATATTCTGGTGAATGAGACGGACCACATCTTCTCCCTTGCGCAGGGCCGTCAGCAGGTCGGTTTCGGTTTTTGAAAACAGGCAGTTTTTTATTTTACCGTCGGCGGTGAGCCGGATCCGGTTGCAACCGGCGCAGAAGGGGGAGCTCATGGTGCTGATGACGGCAAAGGTGCCTGCATGGCCCAGGGCCCTGAATTTTTTGTCGGTGTCGTGGATCCCGTTGAGCAGGGCCTCAATTTCGAATCGACTGCCTATCAGTTCCAGCATTTCCTGCAGGGTGAATACTTTGTTGCTCGTCCAGCGGTTGCCTTCAAAAGGCATGAATTCAATGAAGCGCACATGGATGGGCTCCTTTTTGGTCCAGGCTACAAAATCGGGGATCTCGGATTCGTTGAGCCCTTTCATGACGACCATATTGATCTTCACATGGAAGCCCTGGTCGACCAGGAGACGGATATTATCAAGAGTCCGCTGAAACTGGTCCCGGCGGGTCATAAAAAGAAAGCGGTCCCGGTCGAGGGTATCCAGGCTGACGTTGAGGGAACGGATCCCGGCCTCTTTAAACACATCGATGAACTCATGGACCCGGGTGGCGTTGGTGGTCAGCGTCAGTTTGACGGGAAGCCGGGAGAGGCGGAGGATGATGTCGGCGGCATCCTTGCGGACCAGGGGTTCCCCGCCGGTCAACCGGATCTTGTTGACGCCGAGATCCACAAAGGTCCTGGCCAGGGTTTCGATTTCCGCGGCCTGCATGAGCCGGGAGGCGGGGGTGAATTCGTAATCCTCTTCAGGCATGCAATAAAAACACCTCAGGTTGCAATTGTCGGTGAGGGAAATCCGGAGATAGGTATGTACGCGTCCGTGTTTGTCCTGGATCATGCTATGCTTTTGGGCAGGTATTTTTCCGGTTCCTTTTCAAACTGGACCTTGCAGCCGTCGCAGCAGAAATAGACTTTTTCACCCTGGTATTCGAGGATGTGTTTGGGGTGGTGGATATCCACGGGAATGCCGCAAACCGGGTTGATATAATATTGTTTTTCCTCCTTTTTCTGTTCGGGTTTTAGCGGGGAGACCGGTGCGTTGGCCTGGACCTGGATGATCTGGGCCAGGATGCTGATGGCCACTTCCTCAGGGCTTTTGGCCCGGATATCAAGTCCCGCGGGACAGGATACCCGCTCGAGCTGGGCATCAGGGATAAATTGATCTTTCAGGAATTTCCAGACCGCTTCCTTTTTCTTCCGGCTCGCTACAAAGCCTATATAACCGGCTTCTTTTTGCAAAGCCATTTCCAGGGCCGTCTCATCCGATTCCCCCTGGGTGGCGATCAGGATGGATGACCTCGGGCTGCTTTGCACTCCGGAAAGGTTGAGCTGGGTGATGAGCTCATCCACTTTTTCAAAAGTCTGGGGGCCGGCCTCGGGGGCCACGGCGGTCACCCGGTAGCCGGCGGCCTTCGCCAGTCTGACCAGGGCTTTCGCAATCGCGGTTTTTCCGATGACGATGAGGTGGGGGGATTGCAGCCAGGGTTCGATGAACACCTCCACGGAGCCTTCACTGTGACAGGTCATTTTATAGCTTTTAAAATCATCCTGCTGAATCAAAGTACCTTCCTGGCCTATTTTCACCAGCCGGGGTTTTCCGGTGTTGATGGCATCCATGGCTTCCGAGCAGACGATCGATTTGACGCAGCCGCCGCCGATCCAGCCAAAAAGTTCCCCCTGTTGGTTGACGATGGCTTTATCCCCGGCCTTGCCGGAGGAGGGTTCCTCGCGGCGCACCACGGTCACCGAGGCAAAGGCTTCGTTCCTTTTGCTCAGTTCGATCAGTTTATTCAGGTAATCGTCAGACATGGGTCAATAAATCTTCGAGTTCAAGTAAACTTTTCAGGTTATGCGCTGCGCGGAATTCGTCCACCGAAGGCAGGGCGGCCTTCATGCCTCCGGCCAGGGGTTGATAGTCTTTCATTCCTTTCAGCGGATTGAGCCAGATCAGCACCTTGCTCCTCCTGCGAATCTTGATCATCTCGGACCCTAAAAGTACCGGATTTCCGGTTTCCAGGCCATCGCTCAGGATGATTACAGCGGGTGATCCATGCAGGACATATTTGGAATATTGGCGGTTGAAGTCCCGGAGGCATTCCCCGATGCGGGTACCGCCCGACCAGTGACTGGCAAAATGGGAGACCTCCCGGAGCACGGAATCCAATTTCATATTGCGGAGGGCCCTGGTGATGGATATCAAGCGGGTGCTGAATACAAATGCCTCCAGGTTGCTGAATTCCTGTTTCAGCGCATAGATAAACCGGAGAAGGTAAAAACTGTACTTGTCCATGGATCCGCTCACATCCAGGAGGATCACGAGCCTTCTTTTTTTCAGTTTGCGGGTGGTGTAGAAAAGCTTCAGGGGATCTCCTCCGCTTTCAATGCTCTTGCGGACCGTCCTGGCCAGGTGGACCTTGCCGGGCTTCCTGGTGGCTTTCAGTTTACGTCGCATTTTCACCGCAAATTCCCTGAACAGCCGTTCGGCCAGTTGCTCCAGGGGTTTTTCATCGATCTCCCGGATCTTGGAAAAATCGGTTTCGCGCAAACGTTCCTCTGCATTGGCTCCAGATACGCTGGTGGCTTCCTCCTCTTCTTTCCCGGTGCCTTTGCCGCGGCCGAGCAGTACCAGGGAAGTATTGATTTTACTTCGGACCTGCCCCCGCACGGTGACTTGGTTTTTCCGCTCTGCCAGGTCCATGGGGCTGGTATCCCAATAGGCTGCAAACAAGCGGTCAAAAAGGGCGAGTTCTTCCCTGGATGTGCAACAAAGAGCAGCCAGGGCTGTTTTTAAACGATGCTTGTCCCGGACCAACGAGGTGTGGGCGACTTCAAGTGCTTCCGTGGTCTCCCGCAATCCAATCAAAAATCCATGGGACCTCAGGTAGCGGAAAAATCCGACCATACCGGAGGATATGCTGCGAGCGGAATAGGCTTGGGTATACATGGCTCAAACCAGGGATTCGATGCCTTCTTCGCGGATCATTTTGATGTCCTCGTTCGATTTTAATATTATGCCCAGGGTATGATCCAGCGTCTTTTGATCAAGGGCGCGGTAACCCAGGGTCATCAGGGACTCGGCCCAGTCCAGCGTTTCTGAAATACCGGGTTGTTTGGCCAGTTCCCGGGACCTTAGTTTCTGGACAAAACCCACGACCTGCTTCAGTAATTTTTCTTCAATGCCCGGAAGTTTTTTCTCCACGATCCGCATTTCTTTGTCAAAATCCGGGAAGTCGATCCAGTGATAGAGGCATCGCCGTTTCAGGGCGTCGCTCAGTTCGCGCGTCCGGTTGGAAGTCAGGATCACATACGGTTTATGGGTGGCTTTCACCGTCCCGATTTCCGGAATGCTCAGTTGAAAAGCGGACAATAACTCCAGCAGGAAGGCTTCAAATTCCTCATCCGCCCGGTCGATTTCATCGATGAGCAATACGGGGGATTGGTCTGCCTGCGTGATGGCCTGCAGCAAGGGCCTTTTGAGGATGTACTCCTCCGAAAAGATAAGGTCTTCCTTGTCCCTGAGGCTGGAGCCCGAGGATTCCAGCAGTTTGATGCTGAGCAATTGTTTCTGGTAATTCCATTCGTATACGGCCTGGTTGAGGTCGAGGCCTTCGTAACACTGGAGCCGGATCAGGGGTGCCTTCAATAAACCGGAAAGGGCAAGCCCGACCTCCGTCTTGCCCACACCGGGCGGGCCCTCCAGCAAAAGCGGTTTGCGAAGCGTGAGGACCAAAAACAAGACTATGGCAAGGTCTTCCTCTGCTACATATCCCAGGTCCGAGAGGGCTTTTATGATAGATTCCGGGGATGCCGGATGAAACCGTTCCAACAGGCAGGCTTAACTCTTTCCTCCGAACAATCCTTTCACTACACTGCCCACAATGGAACCCGTATGGATGCTGGTATCCACCTCTCCCCCCGACAATTTGGCTTTCAGATTGTCCGCAAACTGATCGAGCAACTGGCTCGAAACATCATTGATGAGGCGGGAACCAAACTGAGCCAGCATGCCGGTGATGCTGACATCCATATTCAGGCTTACTTCCGTCCCCGTGGTTCCGGCTTTCACTTCGGCATCCATGCTCATCTCTGCGCTTCCTTTCCCCTTGCTGTCGAGGCCGGTGCCTTTCAGGGCCATTTTTTTCAAGTTCGGATCCTTCGATAAAAAGGTAACCTTCCCGTCGAATTTGGATTTCACCGGGCCAAGTTTAAACTCCACCTGGCCTTTATAATCGTTTTCGCTTTCCTGGGAGGTCAGGGAGGCGCCGGGGACGCAGGAGACTACCTTGTACGGATCGGAAATGAGTTCCCATACCGCATCCACCGGGTGATCCAGCTTAATGGTTTTATTGATTTTTGCATTCATAATTTCTCTTTTAAGGATAACAAAATAAAACAGGGGTAGTTTTCCATTTTAAGGAAAACTTACCCCTGGTCTTTTTTCAATGGTCAAATCACGCCCTTCTCCTTCAGGGCTTTCCACACCTTAAACGGGGTGATGGGGATATCGATGTGGTGGATGCCATAAGGCGAGAGCGCATCCATGATGGCATTGGCTATGGCCGGGGGCGCGCCCACGGTGGGCGATTCACCGACTCCCTTGGCCCCAATGGGGTGGTGGGGGGAAGGAGTCACCACATGCCCGGTTTCCCAATGCGGGGATTCCACCGCAGTGGGCACCAGGTAATCCATGAAGGTGCCGTTGAGGATATTGCCGTCTTCATCATAGATCAGTTCTTCATACATGGCCGGGGCGATGCCCTGGGTAAGGCCTCCATGGACCTGTCCCTGTACGATCATCGGGTTGATGATATGGCCGCAATCGTCAATGGCGACAAAACGGCGCACTTTGATCTGCCCCGTTTCCTTGTCGATGTCTACTACGCAGATGTAAGCGCCGGATGGAAAGGTCAGGTTGGGCGGATCGTAATAATGAGTCGCTTCAAAACCGGCTTCCATGCCCTGCGGATGGTTGGTATAAGCTGCAAACACGATTTCCTGGATGGTTTTTGCTTTTTCCGGAGCTCCTTTTACAGAGAATTTTCCGGGTTCCCATTCCAGGTCTTCTTCGCTGACTTCGAGCAGGTAAGCGGCAATTTTCCTGGCCTTGTCCCGGAGTTTTCGGGCCGCTACTGCCGCGGCGGCTCCGGCCGTTGGCGTGCTGCGGCTGGCATAGGTGCCCAGCCCGTAAGGGGCGGTATCGGTATCACCCTCCTCTACATGGATATTTTCGGCAGGGATGCCCAGTTCTTCCGCGATGATCTGCGCATAGGTGGTTTCGTGGCCCTGGCCTTGGGATTTCGTCCCGAAGCGGGCAATGGCCTTGCCGGTCGGATGCACGCGGATTTCCGCGCTGTCAAACATTTTAATGCCCAAAATGTCAAAATCTTTGGAGGGCCCGGCACCCACAATTTCGGTAAAGGTGCTGATCCCTATCCCCATCAATTCACCTTTGGCCCTTTTTTCGGCCTGTTCCTTCCGCAAGGAATCATAGCCGATGGCCTCCATGGCTTTTTTCAGGCCGGCATGGTAATCCCCGCTGTCATAGGTCCACCCGGTTGGAGATTTCCAGGGGAAATCCTCCTTTTTGATAAAGTTTTCCATGCGGAGCTGGGCCGGGTCTTTGCCTACCTTGAGGGCAAACAGATCGGTAATCCTTTCGATGGCCTGCACGGCTTCGGTGACCCGGAAAGAACAGCGGTAGGCTACCCCGCCCGGGGGTTTGTTGGTATAAACGGCATCGGCTTCCATAAAAGCGGTGTCGTAGTCGTAAGACCCCGTACCGATGGAAAACAGGCCGGTGTGGAATTTGGAAGGATTGGCCGAGGCATCGGTGTATCCATGGTCGGCAAGGACTTTAAAACGGGTGGCCTGGATCTTTCCGGCCTTGGTGCCCGCCATTTCCACTGTGATGTGATAGTCCCGGGCAAAGGAGTCGGCCTGCAGGTTTTCACTGCGGTCTTCGATCCATTTTACCGGTTTGCCCGTGAGGAAGGACACCGCTATGGCGATGACATAACCCGGATAGACCGGTACTTTTCCGCCAAATCCTCCCCCGATATCCGGGGAGACCACGCGGATCTTTTCCTCCGTGAGGCCCACATGCCCGGCTACCAGGGCGATCACGGTGCGGATCGCGTGGGGAGCCTGGGTGGTCATATACATGGTGAGGTGGTTGTTGATTTTGTCATAGTCCGCCACACAACCGCAGGTTTCGATGGAAGCCACGTGGATCCTTGGGATATGCATATGTTGTTCGACCACGACCTCGGCTTTTTTGAATACCTCATCGGTTTTGGCTTTGTCACCCACTTCCCAGTGCCAGATATGGTTGTCTGACTTACCGGGTTTGTCGGTGCGCAGGACGGGGGAGGATGGGTCCATGGATTTGTAGGGATCCATGATCGGTTTCATGGGTTCGTATTCCACTTTTACGGCTTCCCGCCCGTCCCTGGCGGCATAACGGCTGGTGGCGATCACCGCCGCCACCTCCTGGGCCTGGTACATGACCGTATCGGTGGGAAGGACCATCTGGGTGTCGGACATCAGGGTCGGCATCCAGTGCAGGTTGTATTTTTCGAGGTCTTTGCCGGTCACCACCGCGGCTACCCCGGGCACTTTCATCGCTTCGGAGATGTCTATGTTTTTTATTTTGGCATAAGCGTAAGGGCTGCGTACAATATCCATATAGAGCATGCCGTCCAGTTTGATATCGTCCACGTAATGGCCCGCTCCCTGGATAAAACGGACATCTTCTTTGCGTTTCAGGGAATGCCCCATGCCGCCGATGGCCTTTGAAGTTTTACACTGAATCATGATTGTATATTGATTTTCAGATTAAAGAATTGGATTAAACGAATACGGGTTCTGTGGAAGGCAGGGCGTCCCCCCTCATTTTTGCCGCGGCATACTGAATGGATTTGACAATATTGTTATAGCCCGTGCAGCGGCAAAGATTGCCCGAAATACCCCAGCGGATCTGTTCTTCCGTGGGGTTGGGGTTATTGGCTAGCAATTCGCTTGCGCGGAGGATCATGCCCGGGGTGCAGAAACCGCAATGCAGTCCGTGATTTTCCTTGAATCCTTCCTGGAGCGGGTGAAGCCCTTCGGCCGTAGCCAAACCTTCTATGGTGGTAATGGACTTACCATTGGCCTGGACCGCAAGAACGGTGCATGATTTGACCGACTTGCCGTTGAGCAGGATGGTGCAGGCCCCGCAGCTGGAGGTGTCGCATCCAATATGGGTCCCGGTCAGGTTGAGGATTTCCCGGATCATATGCACCAGTAAAGTGCGGGCTTCGACTTCAACTTCATGGGCGGTTCCATTGACGGTGACATTTATTTTCATATGCTTTGAATTCAGAAGATTAAAAAATTATTTGGCCCTTTCGGCGGCCAGTTTTACCATTCGTCTTAATACCACGGCGACCATGTCCCTTTTGTATTCTTCACTGCCTCTCAGGTCGGTGGAAGGGCTGCAGTCTTCAGCGGCCAGTTTGCCTGCCTGGGCTAGGTTTTCGTCGGTCAGCGGTTTGCCCAGCAGGAACTCTTCGGAGCGGCTGGCCCGCATGGGCACCGGGTTGACGTTGGTAAGTCCTATGCCAATGGATTTCACCAGATTTCCATCGAGGGTCAGGACCACGGCCACCCCGGCGATGGCATAATCCCCCACCTTTCTTTCGAGTTTATAGTAGGCGCTGCCGGTATGCCCGGGAGGTATCGGGATTTGGATCTCCGTGAGGATCTCTTCCGGCTCCAGGGCGGTGGTATAAAAACCCTGGAAAAAATCGTCAATGGCTATGGTCCGGCTCCCCTTTGGGCCCGTTGCAACCACCCTGGCCCTCAGTGCAAGCATCACCGCGGGATGGTCGTTGGCGGCATCTCCATGCGCGAGATTGCCCCCGATGGTGCCCATGTTGCGCACCTGGGGGTCAGCAATCAGCCGGGTCGAATCCGCGAAAATGGGGTAGTGCCCGGTCAGCAGGGCCGAGTGTTCCACCTCCGCTTCGCGGACCAGGGCGCCGATCCGGATAAATCCATTTTCTTCCTGGATCGAGGAGAGGCCGGGAATATTATTGATGTCGATGAGGTAGCCCGGTGTGGCAAACCGCAGTTTCATCATGGGGATCAGGCTGTGTCCGCCGGCCAGTATTTTGGCTTCATCCCCGTATTTCTGCAAGAGGCCGATGGCGTCTTGCAGGGTTGCCGGAGCTTCATACTGAAAAGGTTGTGCAATCATACTCGAATCGTTATTTAATGTTTTGTAAATAGTCGAGGGTCCGTCCCGCCCTGGCTAAAGGCCGGCGGCGGTTGATCAAATACAGGAGGCTTCCGTTGAGCCAGACTCCTGAAAAAAGGATGACCACTCCCGTATAATACCAGAAATATCCGGCCGGTTTCAGGATCGATCCGTTGAGGACCAGCATGCCGGTGAAAGCCAGTCCCAGCGCCATCCAGGTGCGCCACCCGCGGTAATTCAGGGCGATGGCTGCAGCAATAATGAGGCTGAGCATGACCGAAAGCGCAAGGGCCAGCTGGTTTTCATGGGCATTGGGGGCTGCCGACGGGCCATTTCCGCAAAGGGCTATGGTACCGCTGTAGGCAATCACACAAAAGGGACATTTTGGAAGGAGGATCAGGAAGAGGCCGGACCATAGGGACACGGATTTTCGTTTCTTCCCTTCTTTCCGGCATGATTGGCACGACATCCTTGATTTCCCTGTTTTTGAAAAGTACAATAGACCCCCAATTTAAAGGGCCCGGTCCATGAAATCAAGTTTTTATCAGAATATAATATCCCGCTGATCCAATTTTATTTGGTATTTTTTTTGGAATATCCTTGACTCGCCCGTCAATTTAAAATAAAGAGCCGGGTATTGAATAGGACAAGTCAGGTTCGGCCCTGCGGTTTATTTTTCCTGGTTTTTATACCTGAGGTAGTCTTCCACCGTGTCGATGTCAATTTGCCCTTTTGGAAAAGGGACAAAACCTGCCTGGTCCGGGTATTGATGGATCAGTCTCAGGGCTCCTTTATCCCCCTCCAGCTTTTCCAGTTCTGGGAAAAAACGGCGGTCAAAAAGCGCGGGGCTGCCGTTGGCTTCTTTATACCTGCTGGCCACGATGTTTTTCCCGGAAGCCTGATAGGTGGTGACCAGCGCTTCCAGCAAGGGGCCAGTCACATAAGGCTGGTCACAGACCATGAAGATCAGGGCATCCGTATCGCCCTGCAAGTTCAGGACTTCCCGAAGGCCGCATTTCACCGAAGAAGCCAGACCGCTTTGCCATTGTGCATTGATGGCCAGGAACAGATTCAGGCCGGAAAGTTCGTTGGCCAGGGCTTCATGATTTGAGCCCAGGACTACTACCACAGGCCGGAAGAGCGTCGACAGGGCTATGGTCGCAGCATGATTCAATAAGGTTTGAGTGTCGTTTGCCTTCAACAACTGTTTGGCTGAGCCTAGTCTCCTGGAAGCCCCGGCCGCAAGGATTACAATCCCGATTTTTTTTGCCTTAGTCAAACGGGTGGTTTAAAGTAGATGCGAGATGCGAGATGCGAGACACGAGATGCGAGATGCGAGACACGAGATACGAGACACGAGATGCGAGACTGACTATTGACTACTGACTACTGACTACTGACTACTGACTATTGACTACTGACTACTGCTATTGAATAATCTTCAAAGATTCCCTCGAATGAATATATTCCCCTGCGTCCCTGAGCTGGCCCCCAGTGGTTCCGTGAAGCACGGCCTCGATTTCGGCCAGGATGGAGAGGGCGATTTCTTCTGAGGTTTCAGCACCCAGGTCCAGTCCAACCGGTCCGAATATTTTTTGCCTTTGCTGGTCCGTGATCTGGATTCCTTCCTCCCGGAGTTCGTCGAGCATCCGGTCCAGTTTTTTACGGGGGCCCAGGGAGCCAATGTATGGCGTCTCCACATCCAGTAAGGCACGGAGCATGGCTAGGTCATAATTGTAATTGTGGGTCATGAGGACAAAGACCGTGCGGTGATCGATCCTTATTTGTTCCAAGACTTTTTCCGGTTTAGCCACGATGATGCTGCAGGCAGAACCAAAGCGGTCTGTGGTGGCGTAATTGGCCCTTCCATCCACCACATGGGGTTCCCAACCCAGGATATTAGCCATGTCCACCAGCGGCATGACATCGTTGCCCGCGCCTACGACGATGAGGGCCACCGGAGGATCCACGTATTCGATGAATGCGGTGACCTGGACGTTATCGTCCCCATATTGTCGGAAAAGGGATGATTTTTGAAGGAGGGCGGAGTCAATGTCTTCCCGGATCCGGTCTGAAAAAACCGGCACGGTTCCCATGACTTTATGGGGAGTATGGTAAATCAGGCAGGTCCCGTGTTGGACGGCTTTGCGGTCCGAAAGGTCGAATAAGGTCAGCAAAACGGCAGGTTCCCTTGACCCGGCCAGGATTTTTAGCAATTGCACCGGGTTGAGCGGGTCCTGATCAAGGATCGGTTCGATCAGAACCTGAATGATGCCGTTGCACCCGAGCCCTACCCCGAATTTGGCGTCGTCCTCATCCATGGTATCGTAAGTGACCAGCATGGCCCTCCTCTCCGCGATGACATGCAGGGCTTTGCGCAGGGCATCGCCTTCGAGGCAACCTCCGCTGATGGCGCCGGTCAGTTGACCGTTTTCTTCGATCAGCATCCTTGCTCCGGGCCTGCGGTAGGAGGAGCCTTCCAGGTGCACCACGGTCGCCAGGGCGGTCCGGATTCCTTTCTCCCTGGCTGATTCATATTGTTTAATGATCTGTTTGATTTCTTTCACAAGGCTGAATATTATTTCAAAGTGAAAGTTAGAGGGAATATGTCCCCGGAGGAGAAAAAACTGATAAAAGTCATCCGCATTTTTATACATTGGTTTGACAAGGCAATATGAAAAGAATCATCCGGGCAAGCGGGCATAAAGAAATTTTTACGGAAGAAAAATGTTTTATTGACGAGATCTTCAACCAAAAGGAATATGGGTTATTCTCTTTGGCCCGGGCGCGGGTTGAACCGGGGGTCACGACCGCCCTGCACAGCGTGCAGGACACCGATGAGGTTTATTATATTCTGTCGGGTACCGGGGAGGTGGAGATCGACGGCCGGATCATTGGTGAGGTGGGCGCGGGGGACCTGGTTTTTATTCCCCGGAATTCATCCCAAAGGATTAAAAACATCGCCGGTGAAGATTTAATTTTTCTCTGTGTCTATGCGCCGAGGTTTGATTCCGGCAATTACCGGAAAATCGGACCTTGAGGATAAATAAAAAAAGAGTCCATAAAAGACAAAGGCTGAACGGAATCATTCCCTAAAATACCCCGTCACGCCGGCCTTCCAGGTATTCCTGGTATAAAGAATCCGTGAAAGCCTGGTCTTCCTCTTTTATCCATTCCACGGCAATTTTAGTGGGCTTGTACAGAGCAAGAGCATTGACCAGGTCCACTACTTCTTTCTGCCTCCCGGCGGATAAGACCTCAAAGGCAAACCGGGGTTTGTAACCTCCTTCCCCGCATCCCGGCAATGAAAAGTGCCCAGGATCATCAGCCCCGGTTTGAGACCGGAGTAAAAAGGGATTCAGGGTTCATGCCGGTCAATATACCAGGTGCGCAGGGATTGATATTCTTCCCGGATCTTTTTTATTTGATCGGTATGCTCGTGCAGATTGACCCTGCCTTCAAAGGCTTGCCGGCATACCTGTTCCAGATTAAGCACTTCCTCCGTCCATCCGGACCAGGCCGGACCGGCGGAGAGTTTTTTTTCATAAACTTGGTTAAAAGCATTTACCAGATAGTGCCGGCTGCGGTTTTCCAGGATGGTCCCATCCGGACCCAGGGCGAAAACCGCAATGGGGACCAGCATATCCCTCGAAGGCAGAATATCATGGTTGATCCGTTGCCCAAATCCAGCCCTGGCTTTGATCCAGGCCTCCAGGCCGACCAGGCCGAGGGTAGGGTCAGCGGGTTCCCATGCCTTCAGATTTTCATCGAAATATTCGATCCATACATGATCGTTATGTCTTAAACCAAATACGGACATCCGGAATCCGTTTTCTTTGATTTTTTTTTCTGCACTCTCCTGCCTTTGGGTTGATTCAGGCTGGATATTGATTTCAGAAACCCTCCTGTTTTGGATTCCCGCTTCCGTCAGCAGGGCGCTCACTACCCTTGCCTGTTCATTGCAGTTGCCGCCCCGCCGGCAGATGATCTCCTTGACGGTGCGGCGTTTATAATCCGTATAGGTCCATGCAAACCGGGTATTGGTCCAGCTCACGACCGCGGACACCCTGGCGTAGGTGGTTGCCGTGGAATCGGGAAGAATGTGCCTGGCCAGTTTTCCAATGTCCAGCCTGGCCGTGTCCTCCGGGATCTCAAAATCCTGTCCCTTGGAAAACACCGGCTTGAACAGGAAAAAGAGGGCAAGGAATAAAAACGATTTCATGATTTGATCTGTTCCGGTTAACAAAGACCTTTTGTTCCGGGAAAGGTTGCTTCATGGAAAAACCGGGAGAGTATTGGCTTATGAATTATTCCTAATTCGTAAATTCCACCCATGAATATCCATTCCCGCAACCTGGCACTCGATGTATTCCGGGGACTGACCGTTTGTTTTATGATCATCGTCAATACCCCGGGCACCTGGGAATATACCTATGCCCCCCTGCAACACGCATCCTGGCATGGATTTACCCCCACCGACCTGGTCTTCCCTTCCTTTTTATTCGCAGTGGGCAGTTCGCTTTATTTCAGCCGGCGGTCCTGGGAGCATGCCGCACCGGCTGCGGTATACCGGCGGATCCTCAAAAGAACCTTTATCATCTTCCTGCTGGGATTCCTGATGTACTGGTTTCCCTTCGTCCGGCGGGCCGAAGGGGGTTTGGAGTTCAGTCCTTTCAGCGACACGCGCATCCTGGGAGTGCTCCAGAGAATCGCTTTGTGTTATGGGGTGGCCGCCCTGATGGTTTTCAAGCTGGACTGGAAAAAAATCGTAGGGATCAGCCTGGGCCTTTTGCTGGCTTATTGGGGTCTGATGGCCTGGGGAGGGGACTATACCATGCTGGGCAACCTGGGTCAGAAGATTGACCTGGCCATCCTGGGGGAGAAACATATGTATCACGGGGAGGGAGTAGCCTTTGAGCCAGAAGGGATCCTGAGTACGCTGCCTTCCCTGGTCAACGTCCTTTTTGGTTTCCTGGTTACCGTCTACCTGGAAGAGATTGGCCGCAAGCCCTCCCAGCTGGTGCGCCTGTTTGCCGCGGGAGTGGTGTTGATCCTGGTTTCCATCGCCTGGCACCAGGTTTTTCCGATCAACAAAAAACTGTGGACCAGTTCTTTTGTATTGCAAACGGTCGGCTGGGACATGATCCTTCTGAGCCTCTTGGTCTATGCGGTGGATAAGATCGCATGGAAAGGATGGACCCGTTTTTTCCTGGTACCGGGGCGGAATCCGCTGGCCGTTTACCTATTCTCCGAATTGCTGGCTATCCTGCTCTGGTTTTTTCAGACGGGATCTGGAAAAAGTTTTTATTCTTCCATTTATGAGTCGGTATTCCAGCCTCTAGGCAATTATTCCGGGTCCTTTTTATTTGCCATCAGTTTTATGTTGGTTTGTTGGTTATTCGGTTATTACCTGGACAGAAAGGGCATCTACCTCAAGGCCTGAGAACTTGGAAACCGGGCCTTCGTCAACATATCCATTTTTATTTAATGTATTTAAGGACAAGGATGAATTGTTTACAGGGAGTGCGGCGATGGATTCCCATTTTATTGGAAATGGGTTTGTTTTATCTGCCCTTTTGAATTAAATTGAAGGCAGTAACTGGGTTTCAATTCCAACAGGATTTGAGGCGATCCAGCTCGACATTTTAAGGAAATCAATAAAACGTATTGTATTATGAACTTCGAGACAAAAGACTTGCGCAACGTGGTCTTGCTTGGCCATGCGCACTCCGGAAAAACGACCATGATTGAGTGTATGCTGTATGAGGCGCATGGCATTACCCGCAGGGGAAATGTGGAGGAAGGGAATACCGTATCCGACTATAATCCGCTCGAACAGGAACGGAAAAGCAGCTTGTTCAGTTCACTGGAACATACGATCTGGAAAGGATCAAAAATCAACATCATCGATACGCCGGGCTCGGATGATTTTATCGGTGAAGTCATCTCCGCCCTCAAGGTGGCCGATACAGCGATGATGGTACTCAATGCGGCCCATGGCGTGGAAGTGGGTACCGAACTCATGTGGGAATACGTCGAAAAATTTAACACCCCCTCCCTCTTTGTCATCAACCAACTGGATCACGAGAAAGCGGATTTTGACAACACCCTGGAACAGGCCGTCTCCCGCTTTGGTAAAAAGGTAGTCCCCATCCAATACCCGCTCAACCAGGGCGCCGGATTTCATTCCATCGTGGACGCCCTGCGCATGGTCGTCTATGAATTCCCTCCCGACGGGGGCAAACCCATAAAAAAAGATATCCCGGAATCGGAAAAAGAGAAGGCGCTGGAATTGCATAATAAACTGGTGGAGGCCGCTGCGGAAAACGAGGAGGAACTGATGACCCGGTTTTTTGAACAGGGTACCCTGAGCGAAGAAGACCTGGCCTATGGCCTGCGGATGGCCATTGCACATCAAAGCCTCTTCCCCGTGTTCTGCGCCTCAGCCAGGAACAATATGGGCACCGGAAGGATCATGGGATTTGTCCACGATATCTGCCCTTCTCCTGCCGACCGTCCCGCCGCACCGCTGGAAGGCGGAGGCAACCTGCCCTGCAACAGCGAGGACCAGACCACCATCTTCATCTATAAGACCATCACCGAACCCAAAGTGGGCAATGTCTCTTATTTTAAGGTTTATGCCGGCAAGCTGAAAACCGGCGATGAACTCGTCAATGCAAGCAACCGCAACTCCGAACGGTTTGGCCAGTTGTACATTGCCAACGGCAAAAACCGGGAGTCGGTCGATACGCTTTATGCCGGGGATATCGGAGTGGTGGTCAAACTCAAGGATTCCCATACCAATAATACCCTGAACGTTAAAGGCCTGGACCGGAAAATCGAACCCATCCATTTTCCGGAACCCCGCATCCGGGTGGCGGTGGTGCCCCCATCCAAAAACGATGTGGAAAAACTGGCCAAGGCCCTACACATCATCCAGGAGGAAGATCCCACCGTGATCGTGGAACAGTCCGCCGAACTTAAACAAATGTTGCTGTACGGCCAGGGACAATTGCACCTGGATATGGTCAGGCAGCGGGTGGAGAAGGGGCAGGACATCCGCATGGATTTTGTCAAACCCAGGATCCCATACCGGGAAACCATCACCCGGGTGGCCAACGGCGATTACCGCCATAAAAAACAATCCGGAGGGGCCGGACAGTTTGCGGAAGTGCATATGCGCATCGAACCCTATTATGAAGGCATGCCCGATCCTTCCGACCTCACGGTCCGCAACCGGGAGGAGGACATTATGCCCTGGGGCGGCAAACTGGTATTTTACTGGTGTATCGTCGGCGGGTCCATCGACGCAAAGTTTTCCAATGCCATTAAAAAGGGAGTGTTGAATAAAATGTCGGAAGGCCCGCTCACCGGCAGCCGGTGCAGGGATATCCGGGTTTGTATCTACGACGGTAAAATGCACCCCGTGGACAGCAACGACATGGCTTTCCAGATTGCCGGGACCATGGCCTTCAAAAACAATTTTCAGAATGCGGGACCGCAGTTGCTGGAACCCATCTATGATCTGGAAATCCTGTGTTCCGATACCTCGATGGGGGATATCATGGGTGACCTTCAGACGCGACGCGCCATCATCATGGGTATGGACCGCGACGGCCACTATCAGAAAATAAAAGCCCGGGTGCCCCTGGCTGAGATTGATAACTATGGCTCGACCCTGAGATCGCTCACCCAGGGCAGGGCCAAGTTTTCATTAAAATTTGCGGAATACGGACCGGTCCCTGCAGAACTTCAGCGTAAACTGACCGAGGAATACGCCCGGGAATACGAGGAAGAACATGCCTGAAAGCATGAGGGTAAACAAGGACTGTAACCGGGAATCCGGGATCAGTACTTCGTAAAAACTTCTATGGAGTTGGCGTAATAGTTGACCACAAACATTTCCCTGCCCCGGACAAAAACATCCGAAGGCTGGTCAAAGGGTTCGGTCAGGCTTTGTTTCAATTTGCCTTTCTGGTCATAGATCAGCACGCGGTTGCCGGTATAATCGGTGACGATGATTTCATCCGGGGTCACAAACAGTCCGGAGGCGGTTTTGATCTGGTCTTCTTCTCCGACAGCCAGTAGGTATTTGCCGTTTTCATCAAAGACCTGCACCCGGTTATTCCGGGAATCGCAGACGTAGATTTTGTTGTTGGCCAGCTGGATATCCGTCGGACCATTGAATTCGCCTTCGCCGATTCCCGGCCTTCCAAAGCTCAGGATCTGCCCCCCCTTGTTATAATAGACCTTGTTTTTATAATAGTCCGTGATGACCAGGGAATTACCGGCGCCGCTCACTCCATAGGGCGTATCCAGGTATTCGTTGGTGGGGATGGTGTGGATGCTGTTTTGGTTGACGACCCGGGTGGCCACGTGGGCGGAGCTTTCGGCGACCAACAATTCCCCAGGATTGAGGATGTTGATATACTTGGGTTTGCGGATGTTCTTGATGGCTTCGATCAGGCCCCCGTCATAATTAAATTTATGTATTTCCGTTCTGGCCCCGCTGGATACAAAGAGGTTGGAAGGATCGCCGGATATGCTCACCGGGTTGATGTTGGATACCGGGTAGGTCCGGGTATGGTGCCAGCTTTTTTGATCATTCGGCCCGGTCTGGCAGGAAACCGCGAGCAGGAAGATGAAAATGAAAATTCCGGGGCGCATCATGGTTTAAGCGGACAAATGTAATTATCCCTTTAGGAATACCGTAATCGGTTAACCTATTCTTAACGCCCGCTTTTAGGCAGCCTCCCCCAAAACCGAAGGAGGGGGGATCCTCCTATAACAAGGACCGAAATCGTTAAATTCCGCCGATTCCCTGCTCCCGGGCCGAAGATTAAAACAACAGGGGGTACAGGAGGTAAGTTTTTAATTTTCAAAATCTTACCGGAACGATTCCGGGCCATGGGAGGTACAATTCTGTAATATTAATTAATACAGACTTTAATCGCCATTAACAAGTTATTTGCCAATAGATATTGTGATACCAAGTACTTTTGTGTCAGAAATCAAATTTAAATTTTTACTCCTATGGCAATTTCAAAAAAATATCTGAAATCAAAGAACATCTGCAAGGTGACCTTCAAAGTGGAAGCGGAGAAAGTGCTTAAAGCAAAAAAGGTCGAACTCCTGGGCAGTTTTAATGACTGGAAATCATCCAAAGAAGCGGTCATGAAAAAACTGAAAGACGGTTCTTTTACCAAAACCCTTGACCTGAGCTCTCCCCAGGAATATCAATTCAAATACGTCATTGACGGCAAGGTATGGGAAGTGGAACCGCATGCTGACCGTCTTGAATACAACGGATATGGCGCCGATCAAAACAGCGTGATCGTACTGTAAGAACATTTAAGGTTTTTTTATTCATATTCATTTGCCCCGCAGGCCTACCTGCGGGGCTTTTTTTTTATAGGATTAGTAGGATTAGTAGGATTAGTAGGATTAGTAGGATTAGGAGGATTAATAGGATTAGTAGGATTAGTAGGATTAGTAGGATTGGTAGGATTGGTAGGATTGGTAGGATTGGTAGGATTGGCAGGATTAGTAGGATTGGTAGGATTAGTAGGATTAGTAGGATTGGTAGGAATGGTAGGAAATTCGGGAAGAGGCTTAAGGGCCTTGAAAATTGAGCGCACCAAGGGAAATAAAAAAACCGGTTGAAGGAAGTCAACCGGTTTTTTCAATAAATGATTCTTCTATGACTATAAGTATGGAGCGATCACCAGGGCGATCACCGAAATCAGTTTTAATAAGATATTCAGGGAAGGGCCGGAAGTGTCTTTGAAGGGATCTCCGACCGTGTCCCCCACCACCGCTGCTTTGTGGGGGTCTGAACCTTTGTAATAGGTCTTTCCTTCGATCTCTACTCCGCCTTCGAACATTTTCTTCGCATTGTCCCAGGCGCCTCCGGCATTGGATTGGAAAATAGCCATCAATACTCCGGTCACGGTCACTCCGGCCAAAAGCCCTCCCAGCATTTCCTTGCCAAAACCGAATCCGATAAAAATTGGGGCAATGACGGCCAACAGGCCCGGGAGCAACATCTGTTTCACGGCGGCCTGGGTGGAAATGGCCACGCACTTGCCGTATTCGGCTTTGCCGTGCGCGGCCTCAAAAGTATGTTTATCGTCTTCGGACCATTCGCTCATTTCCTTGCCTTCGTTTTTACGCATGATGCCCAGCGCGGCTTTCAGGGCAGGAATTTCGTTGAATTGCCTGCGCACTTCCTGGATCATATCCATGGCCGCTTTACCCACTGCACCCATAGCCAGCGAAGAAAATAAGAAGGGCAGCATGGCGCCCAGCAATAATCCGGACATCACCATGGGATGAGAAATATCGATGGCATTGAGTTTTGCACTGCTCATATAGGCTGCAAACAGGGCCAGTGCGGTCAGAGCTGCGGAAGCAATGGCAAAACCCTTGCCTATGGCCGCGGTGGTATTTCCGACGGCGTCCAGGGTATCCGTGCGTTTACGGACTTCTTTGGGCAATTCACTCATTTCCGCAATACCACCGGCGTTGTCCGCGACCGGTCCGTAAGCATCCACCGCAAGCTGTATCCCGGTATTCGAAAGCATACCAACAGCCGCAATGGCGATGCCATAGAGCCCGGCGAAATAATGAGAGCCAATGATGGCCGCAGCCAGAATCAGGGTTGGAATGGCCGTGGACTGCATGCCCACGCCCAAACCGGCTATGATATTGGTAGCCGAACCCGTAAGGCTTTGTTTGACGATGGATTTCACAGGTTTGGTACCGGTGCCCGTATAATATTCAGTCACATAACCAATGGCGACTCCCGAAACCAATCCCAGGACCACGGCCCAGAATACGCCGAGGCTGGTATAAGTGATTCCGTTGAATTCCCAGCTTTCCGGCAACATCCAGCGGGTGATCACAAAAGTGAGGGCTAGCATAATCAGGCTGGAAAGGTTTACCCCGGTGTTCAACGCTTTCTGGGGATTGCCCCCTTCTTTGGTATTTACGAAGAAAGTGCCCAGGATGGAGGTCAGGATACCCACTGCGGAAAGCACCAGGGGAAGAAGGACCGCATTCAGGCCGTTAAAACTATTGGTATTTTCATATCCCGCGATCCCGATAAAAGTCGCGCCCAATACCATAGTGCCAATGATGGATCCGACATAGGATTCAAAGAGGTCGGCGCCCATGCCCGCGACGTCGCCCACATTATCCCCCACATTGTCAGCGATGGTGGCCGGATTGAGCGGATGGTCTTCTGGGATCCCCGCTTCCACCTTGCCCACCAGGTCTGCGCCTACATCGGCGGCTTTGGTGTATATGCCCCCGCCCACCCTCGCAAACAGGGCGATGGAGGAAGCACCGAAAGAAAAGCCGGTGATCACCGTGATGATTTTATTGATATCCCAGCCCATGCTGCTGTATAGAAGAAAGAGTCCGCTGAGCCCGAGCACGCCAAGGCCCACCACACCCATGCCCATCACGGACCCCCCGGCAAAAGCCACTTTTAATGCACCGGTAAGGCTGGTCCGGGCAGCGGCCGTGGTCCGTACATTGGATTTGGTAGCCACCCTCATGCCGATATACCCTGCCAGAACGGAACAGCCGGCACCGATGATAAAGGACAAACCCACCAGGATGGAAGAACTTTCAGTGGTGGAACCTCCGAACGCCATCAGTGCGCCTACAGCAAGGACAAACCAAACCAGAACTTTATATTCCGCTTTGAGAAAAGCCATTGCACCTTCAGCAATCGCTTTGGCTATCGCTTGCATTTTTTCGGTGCCGGCATCCTGATTGGCCACCCAGTTGCTCTTGAGATAGGTATATAAAAGTCCAAGGATCCCAAGAACCGGGATCAGGAGCATAAGTGTTTGTGCCATAAACGATTAATTTCTAATGGTTTAAAATAAAGGTGCGAAAATAGAAGGAATTGGCTGTATAACAAAATCGGAAAGGCTTATTTCATCCACCGGATTTTCTCCGCGACCGGCTTCCTGGTAGCCGGTAAGACCGTCCCCGGTTTGAGATGACCCATGTAAAACAACCCCAGGCATTTTTCTCCCTCGGCCAATTCGAGAATGGGGCCCAGGCGGGTGATAAATCCCGGTGAAGCCCAATAACCCCCCAGGCCCAGGGCGGAGCAGGACAGCCAAAGGTTTTGAACCGAACAGGCTACGGCAGCGATTTCCTCCCACTCCGGCAGCGACTGGGCAGGATCGCGTTGCATGCAGAGCGCGATCACAGCACCCGAGGCCAGGGGTTTGTCGGCCATATCCCGCAGCTTCACTTCCGAATACAGGTCTGCGGGGGTTTGCCGGGTGTAATCTTCGGCGATAAAATCGGAAAGGCGCTGCCGCGATTCAGCGGAATGAAAGACCCGGAACCGCCAGGGTTCGGTCCGCTTATGGGTCGGGGCCCAATTGGCATTTTCCAGCATGATTTCGATCCAGGAAGGATCGATAGGGAGGTCGCTGTAAAATTTCGGGGTATATGCCCTCCGGCTTTGGATCAGCCGGGAGATGTCATTGATTTGCATGGTCGTCTGTCGTATTGAACATGGTTTAAAATGTGCAAAAGTACTTCCGTAATCTTTGAGAATATAGCTATATTTTTGTCCGATGAATATCAAACAAGGCTTTCAGATCCTGGTGATTGGATTCTTATTTTTCCCTTTACAGGCCCAGCAGAGCGGGGCCGGAAACGGGGACGCAAAAATCATGGATTTTGAAAAATACGATCCCCCCTCCACCCTGGTCGTACCTGAACATAAACTGACAGCCGCTAAATTTCCCTTCATCGATGTGCACAGCCATCATTGGCGCAATATCGGTAAGGATTATTTCACGAAACTGAGCGGGGAAATGGATGCCATGAATATGAGCGTGATCGTCAACCTCAGCGGGGGCACCGGCGAAAACCTCAAAAAAATGGTGGACAGCGCGAATATTTATATGCCGGGCCGTTTTGTCGTATTTGCCAATATCAATATCCGCAGCATTGATGATTCCGACTGGGCCGAAAATACGGTGAAAGCCCTGGAAATGGATGTCAAAAACGGAGCCCGTGGCCTGAAGATCTATAAAAGCCAGGGCATGGACGACAAGGACAGCCAGGGAAAACGGATCCGGATCGATGATCCCCGGATCGGACCCGTCTGGGAAAAATGCGGCGAACTCGGCATCCCGGTATTGATCCACTCCGGGGACCCCGCTTCCTTCTGGAAACCCGCAGATGAAAACAACGAACGCTGGCTGGAACTGAAAACCCGCTCCGGCAGGACCCGGGAAAATTTTGAAGCCAGCTGGGAACAAGTCATGACCGAACACATGAACATCATCCGGAAACACCGGAAAACCACCTTCATCAGCGCGCACATGGGCTGGTACCCCAACGACCTGGATAAACTGGCAAAACTCTTGGATGAGATGCCCAATATGAATGTGGAGATCGGCGCCGTGATCGCGGAACTGGGCCGCCAGCCCCGTCATGCCAAAGCTTTTTTCACTAAATACCAGGACCGCATCCTGTTTGGGAAAGATTCTTATGTAGTGGATGAATTTCCCACCTATTTCCGGGTGCTCGAGACGGGGGACGAATATTTTCCCTACCACAAAAGATACCACGCCTTCTGGAAAATGTACGGCATGCAACTGGACGATGAGGTCCTCCGAAAAGTCTATTATAAAAACGCTTTGAGGTTGATCCCGGGGCTTAAATCGGACAGTTTTCCGAAATAAGGGCTAGCGCAGATTTCCCAACGGTATCCTGCGGATGTAGAAGGATTTTTTAAAGACGGCCTTTAAAATTGCAAGCGTTGAATGCGTACGGCATTCAAGATGGCTATTAAAGCAACACCCACATCGGCAAAAACGGCTTCCCACATAGTCGCCAAGCCTCCTGCGCCAATGCCCAGAACCAGGATCTTTACGCTAAAAGCAAGGGACACATTTTGCCAGACAATTCGTTTGGTCAACTTACCTATCCGGATGGCTGCGGGGATTTTAGACGGCCGGTCGTCCTGGATGACGACATCTGCCGTTTCTACGGTCGCATCACTGCCCAGGCCCCCCATCGCGATACCCACATCGCTCAGTGCAACGACAGGGGCATCGTTTACCCCGTCCCCAACAAAGGCAACGCTTTCTTGCCGGGCTTTAATCTCTTTTATCTTATTCACTTTATCCTCCGGCAATAAATCTCCAAATGCGTTTTGAATCCCCAGGCGGCTGGCCACCTTGCTTACAACCGATGTTTTATCGCCACTCAACATGGTCAGTTTTACGCCCAAGGCTTTCAATTGATCCACCGCGGTCTGGGCGTCTTCTTTTTGCTCATCCGCGATGGTCAGGTATCCTGCAAATTTTTCATTCATTGCAATGGCGATGGTGGTATCGTCGATGAGGGAAGGATCCATTTCATAAGGAACAGAATACTTCTTTAATAATTTGAAATTACCCACTAAGACCGGGTTCCCGTTGACTTCTCCGGAGAGGCCATGACCCGGAATCTCCAATACCTTGGTTACTTCCTGGTCTGGAAGCACAGGTCCCGCATGATCGGCAATGGCCGAAGCTATGGGATGGGTACTTTGTGCTTCGAGCGCATTTACTGCATGCATCACCTGCTCCCGGTCAAACCCCGGCATGATTTGTTCGGATTGCACTTTAAAAACCCCTTTGGTCATCGTTCCGGTCTTGTCCATGACGATGTTTTGCACCGAAGCCATGATGTCTAAAAAGTTGCTGCCTTTAAATAGGATGCCATGACGGCTTGCCGCGCCTATTCCGCCGAAATATCCCAATGGGATGGAAATGACCAGGGCGCAGGGGCAGGAAATCACCAGGAAAACCAGGGCGCGGTACATCCATTCCTCAAAGCGATAGGATTCTGTAAAAAACAAGGGAAGCAAGACAATTAAGCAGGCAAGTAAAACCACTGCCGGAGTGTATATTTTGGCGAATTTCCGGATAAACAATTCCGTTGGCGCTTTTTGGGCCGTCGCATGTTGAACCAGGTCTAGGATCTTCGACAACTTGCTATCCTGGTATTTTGCATTAACCTTTACTTGCGAAACCCTGTTCAGATTGATCATGCCCGCCAAGACCGGCTCTCCTTTTTGTAGATTGCGCGGGGCACTTTCACCGGTTAGAGCAGCCGTATTAAACCCCGCTGATTCGGACCATAAGACTCCATCGAGAGCCACCTGGTCACCCGGCTTCAACAGCACAATCGACCCAATAGCCACATCGGACGCCTTCTTGTTTAGGAGTTTGTTGTCCTCGAAAACAGTCACTTCATCCGGACGTTGATCGATCAGCGCCTTGATGTTCCCTTGTGCCCTCCGGACTGCCATGGTCTGGAGAATTTCGCCGATGCTGTAGAACAACATGACCGCAACGCCTTCCGGGTATTCGCCGATCACAAAAGCCCCAATGGTAGCCAGGCTCATCAACAGGAATTCAGTGAATACCTCCCCCTTCAAAACAGACCAAAAAGCCTCTTTCAGGACCGGAAATCCGACCGGGAAATAGGATAAGGCATACCAGATCAACCTGGTACTTCCTGTGAAAAAACCGGGATTTGGTATCAGTCCCTCATCAAAACCAATGCCCAACAAAAGCAAAATCAAACTGATGAAAGGCAGAATAAAAATGGTTAATCCCTGGGCCCGGGTATCATGCTCATGGCTTTTTTCATCCGAAACTTTCCGGACTCCTTCATGTTTTTCAGCGAGGGATTTTCCCTGGATTAATGCATTTGCCCCGGCTCTGCTATAAACTTTCTCCTCCAGGGTACAACAAAGTTGTCTGCCATCCTGGTCGTACACATGTTGATGATCCATAATAAATTACATGTTTATATTTTAAAAGATCCTCCCTGTACAAATACAAATTGGAAGACATCGTTTTTTTACTGATGCCTGCAGGGCCTGCTTAATGCGCATGGGCTTCTCCCGCATTGGACATTTTGGCCAATAAGAAAAAGGCCCCTTTTGTCACAAACCGGGCATTTAAAGGGACCTCCTTCAACAAGGTAACTTCCGTGTAGCCCAGATCACTAACCCCCTTCTTAATAGGAATTTTTTCAAATAGGACTTCAGCCCCATTTCTAGCTGTTTTTTCTTCTGCCTTATGTTCATGGCCATCTTCGCCCGGGTCCTGTTGATGACCGTCTTCATGGTGTTCGTTCTGATGAGCGATATCCCCTTCCTCATGATGATGCTCATCATGGACTTCCGCACCCGCGACTTTCTGAACGAAGACAAAATCAACCCCATCCTGGTTTACAAATGCTTCATCGGGCAAGGCGGGCACCGTGGCATTTTTAAGGCTGATGAGGGCGGTGACGTTCATGCCGTCAATCAAGCCCTGTTTGTTTCCTTTCACCACAGCATGCACCGCTATCGCCTTGTTTTCATTTTCAAAAGTATTGCCGATGGAAAACACCTGGGCAGTATAACTCTTGCCCGGCTGATTGGTCAGCACAAAATCAATAAGCTGATCCTGGCGCACCTCATGAAGATCTTTTTCATATACAAACAGGTCAAGGTGGAGACTTCTGTTGTCCATCACTTCGGCAATTGGAGTGGATGCATCTACACTCGAACCAATATTGACAAAGACTTTTCCAACCCAGCCACTGATCGGGGACTTGATATCCAGGATAGTCACGAGATGGTCGATCGCCAGTTGATCGGCACGGATTCCCATCTGGTTGATCTGTTGTTCGAGCGAAGCGCGCCGTATCATCAGGTTTTTAAGGTTGGCCTCAGCATTTTGTTTGTTCTTAAAAGCCCCTGCCTGTTCATTACTAAGCTCCACCTGACGTTCAAGTTCCGCACTCGCCAATTCAATCTTTGGACTAAGGCTAAGGAATTCTTCCTGCATGGGAATGAGCGGGGGATACAGGATTTGCGCCACGGTTTGCCCCGCGCTGACCCGGGAGCCCGGCATCACCAGTATATTTTTTACAATACCGCCATAAATGGAAGTGATGGTTGCCTTGTTTTGATTGGGCACTTTGAGGAAGCCATTGGCTTTAAGGCCCGAGTTGAGGATCTTGTGCTCCAGGCCGCCCAGGCGTAGGCCAATGCTTTCAGATTGCTTTTGAGTAAGGCTTACCGATGTGGTATGCTCTTCATGATGTTCACCGGATTCCCCCATGGCAGCAGCCTCATCACTGTGGGAATGTCCATGTTCATCTTGAATTTTCGCTTTGCAGGCCGGAATGATTAAAGCTAAGATTACCGCAAAGGACATGAAAGAAATCTTATGTTTCATGATTATTGAATTAAAAGTTTTGAATTATTGGTTAATTAAATATTGGCAGCGGATGACGGCCTGGTTATAACTGTTCAAAGCATCGAGATAACCGGACCGCACCTGATAGGACCGGTTGAGGGCCTGTACATATTCTACATAATCAATTTCTCCCGCCCGGAAAGAGGTCTGTGCAGCGGACAGGATTTGACCAGATGAAGACAGGGCGGTCTGTTCGAAATAATCCAGTGATCGCCGTTGCCGTTCCAGCAACTGCAGGGATTGCCGGAGGGCCCCTTTTAATTCCCAGGATTGGGCTTCGGCATTCGCCTGAGCCATTTCAATATCCACCTCTGCGGCTTTAATGCGCGCCTTTTGCGATTTGCCGAAAAGGGATATGGCCAAACCGCCCTGAATGACATGGAAACGATCGGTCAGGCTGTACCCAGGTTCCACACCGGCCAGAGATCTGAGGGATTGATTAAGATAACCCAGGGTAAAATCAGGAGCCCGCTTTGCCTGTTCGACAGTTACTTTTGCTTCACTTATTTTAACCTGCTGCTGATACCAGGCCAGCACCGGATTACCTTCGACTGCATCCGTCGATTCAAAAGACCGTTTCTCCAAAGGAGTGCCGGAAGGAGGTGCCACCCATTCCTGACTCACCATGAGTGTCTGCAATCGGGACCGGGCGATTTCAAAATCGGCAAGCACGCCGGCCAATTGATTGCGGATTTCACCGGATTGGCTGATCGCTGTTGAACGTTCAAGGACACTGGTTTCTCCTGTTCGCAATCTGAGCTCCGCGGCCTGGACAAACTGAGTCAATATACTATCCTGGCTTTCCATCACTCTTTGTTTTTCCATCAGGTAAACCATTTCATACCAAGCGGACCGCACCCCGTATACCAAATCATTTTCAGTAATGGCCTTGGCCAGTTCTGCACTTCTGATATTGGCCTGAACCAGGGAAAGGCCCGCCTGTTTGTTCCGCGGATTCGGAAGTTCCTGTCGGAAAATAAACCCCTGGTCAAATCGAACCGAATTGTATTGACCCAGTTGCATTTCCAGGTTGGTCTTGGGGATGTCGTAGGCTGTGGGTCGAAGCGCTTCGAGTGAGGTTATCTTATAAGTGCCTGCTTTTAGAATCAGATTACTGGCCTTTGCCTGTCTCACAGCCTCATCCAGGCTTACCGGACGGTTTTCCTGGGCGAAAGCAGTCATCGGGGGCAGGCTCATGATGATAAGGATTGACATGGTCACGGGTTTGATCCTCATCCTGCGACCGGCATGACCCGGGATAAACAACATATACAATAAGGGTAAGACCACCAGAGTCAAAAAGGTAGCGGAGATCAACCCCCCAATAACAACAGTAGCGAGGGGTTTTTGGACTTCCGCGCCGGCACCTGTAGAAAGCGCCATGGGCAAAAATCCGAGCGATGCAACCAGGGCGGTCATCAAAACGGGACGCAAGCGGATTTTAGTCCCTTCGCGCACCCGCTGGATCAAGTCATGTACTCCTTCTTTCTCAAGTTGATTAAATGTGGCTATCAGAACAATCCCATTCAACACAGCAACTCCGAACAGTGCAATAAAGCCAACACCCGCGGAGATGGAGAAGGGCATTCCCCGCATCCAAAGGGCAAATACCCCGCCGATGGCGCTCATCGGGATTGCAGTAAATATCAAGCCCGCCTCCTTCAGGGAATTAAAAGTGAAATAAAGCAAGATAAAAATCAGGGCCAGGGCCGCAGGTACGGCAAGGAGGAGTCTTGCTTTGGCCTTCTCCAGGTTTTCAAAAGTGCCACCAAAAGTGTAATAATACCCTTCGGGAAGGCCAAGCCTGTCTTCCAGCAAAGTCTGGATTTCCTGTACCACCGACTCCACATCGCGTCCGAGGACATTAAAACCAATCACAATCCGGCGTTTGCCGTCGTCCCGGCTGATCTGTGCAGGGCCCTGCCTGAATGAAACATCAGCAACCTGAGAGATTGGAATCTGACTGCCGGAAGGAGTCGGCACCAACAGTTCCCGTACATCTTCAATAGATGTCCGATATGCGCTGTCAAGGCGCAGGACCAAGTCAAATCTCCGTTCGTTTTCAAATACAACTCCTGCCTTTTCACCGGCGAAAGCTGCGCTGATCGTCCGGTTGACCTCCTCAATACTGATCCCATAATTAGCCAGTCGACCCCGGTCATGGCGGATGGTGATCTGAGGCAAGCCTATGGTGCGTTCCACCTGGGGCGAACTGATCCCGTTGACACTAGTTAATAGTTCAGCCACTTTCGGGGCGAGGGAAGCCAGGGTGTCGATGTTTTCTCCGAAAACCTTAATGGCTACATCCTGCCGGATTCCCGTCATCAATTCATTGAATCGCATCTGGATGGGTTGATTTGCTTCAAAGAAAATTCCCGGAATAGCTTCCAGCGCTTCCAGCATACGGGAAGCCAGGACCTTGGAATCCCGGGTGGTTGTCCACTCCTCCTTGGGTTTCAGGATAATCATCATATCAGATGCCTCAGGAGGCATTGGGTCTGTAGGGACTTCCGCCGAACCGGTTTTCCCCACGACCATCTTGACTTCCGGAAATTGCCTGAGGATACGCTCCGCCTGCATGGAGGTCTCTATGCTTTGAGACAGGGAAGAACCGGTGGGCAGGATGCAGTGAAAGGCAAAGTCACCTTCTTCCAATTGTGGGATAAACTCTCCTCCGAGTCTGCTGAACAACCAGATGCTGAAAACGAAAATGACCAATGTGGCCGTCACGAGGAGGCCTTTAAATCGGATAGCTCCCTGGAGTACCGGACTGTAAATCTTATTAAACCAGCCCATGAGCCGATCGGCTATGGTTTTTCGATGGTTAATTTTTCTTGATAAAAACTGGGCAGACATCATGGGTATATAAGTTAAAGAAAGGATCAGGGCGCCAAGGATGGCAAATCCTACGGTTTGAGCCATTGGACGAAACATTTTGCCTTCGATGCCGGTGAGAGTAAGGATGGGGATGTAGACAACCAGGATGATGATCTCACCGAAGGCGGCGCTGTTCCGGATTTTGGAGGCGCTTTTGTACACTTCTGCATCCATTTCAGCACGGGTCAGTTCTGCTCCCGTCTTTCGCAGACCAAGATGGTGCATCGTAGCTTCCACAATGATTACCGCCCCGTCCACGATCAATCCAAAATCTATAGCCCCCAATGACATGAGATTGGCGCTGACACCGAAAACATTCATCATGCCGAGGGCAAACAACATGGAGAGGGGGATTGCGCTGGCTACGATCATGCCGGCTCTGAAGTTTCCTAAAAAAAGTACCAGGACAAAGATTACAATGAGTGCCCCCTCGATGAGGTTTTTCTCTACCGTGGAAATGGCCCTGCCAACCAGTTCGGTCCGGTCAAGGAAAGGCTCAATCACCACATCATCGGGAAGTGATTTTTGAATCTTTACCATTTTATCCTTTACCCTGCTGACCACTTCGGCACTGTTAGCTCCCTTGAGCATCAGGACGATTCCCCCGACGGCCTCTTTCTCTCCATTCCAGGAAATCGCCCCATAACGAATTGCGCTCCCGAAACGGACAGCGGCCAGGTCGCCAATCAAAATGGGCACGCCATTCGGTGCGTTTTTTACAACTATGCTCTTGACATCTTCCAGGGAAGTGACGAGCCCAATACCCCGGATGAAATAGGCATTGGGTTTTTTATCGATATATGCCCCCCCGGTGTTTTCATTATTATTCTCCAGGGCAGCGAAGATTTCGGACATCGTTGTATTCATGGCCCGCAATCGATCGGGTCGAACAGCCACTTCGTATTGTTTAAGCAATCCGCCAAAACTATTGACTTCAGCGACTCCCGGTGTCCCATACAGCTGGCGTGCGACGATCCAATCCTGCATGGTTCTCAAATCCATGGCATCGTATTTACCTGCGCTGCCTTCTTTGGGATGGATTACATATTGGTATATTTCTCCCAATCCGGTAGTGACCGGCGCCAATTCGGGAATTCCAAATCCGGGAGGAATTTGTTCTTCGGCCTCACGGATTTTTTCGCCCACGAGCTGCCGTGCAAACCAGATATTTACCTGATCTTCAAAAACAACGGTAACTACCGACAAGCCGAAACGAGAGATGGATCGCAGTTCAACGACATCCGGCAGATTGGCAAGTGATTTTTCTACCGGATAAGTGACAAATTGTTCAACCTCCTGTCCGGCAAGAGTGGGACAGATGGTAATGATCTGGACCTGATTGTTGGTGATGTCCGGCACTGCATCAATCGGTAGTTTGGATGCACTCCACAAGCCCCAGATGACAAGCGTTAAAGTCAGCAGGGCTATGATGATCTTATTTTTTATCGAAAAAAGGATGATGGAATTAAGCATGAAAGTCAAAAGATTAAAATATTGAATAATGGAAAACCCGTTATTTGGTCCAAATAACCGGCTATCCCCTAAGCCTGTACGGTTGGCAGGGAGTGCTTTTTAACCCAGTTGACTTATGGGAGGGCGGAGTAGAGCTTTGAGAAAATCCGTTGAGACCGTCCCTTGATAATAAATTAATCCTTGTTTAGGTCCCATTGTGGTGAATTTAATTCCCATGGGAACCAATTTAACGCTGAAGGAATGGGTACTGCAACAACTGCAAATACAGAAGGGAGAACACAGATCTTCGCAATCCTCGTGTTCCTGGTTACTGTGGCCATCTGTGGACAAGCTCCATCCCCTGTCTACGGTCTGTATTTCATGTCCGTGCTCGCCGTCACTGCATGGCAGGCAGGCCAGAGCAAGCAGATATACACAAAAAACGCGAATAAACAGGATCACCTCGCAAAAGTATATGAATATTCCGGAAGCTATCGTTTATATTCTGTGGACCACTTCCCATACATGCATTTCCCCTTTCCCTTTAACCTGTACCGTACCCAGGGAAGTACAGGTAAAATGATCTTTCACCAGTTCATAAGTAGCCTGGGTGATCTGGATGAGGCCACCGGTTCCGTGAGATTCCATCCGGGAGGCTATGTTTACGGAATCGCCCCAAAGGTCATAACTGAATTTTTTACTGCCAATGACGCCGGCGATCAGCGGGCCGGAGTTGATGCCAAAACGGAACTGCAGTTTCTTTCCTAAAAAATCGTGTTGCCTGATATAGTCCCGCATCTCTACCGCCATCGCGGTGAGGATGACGGCATGGTCCTTCCTGGGCCTGGGGACGCCTGCCGCGGCCATATAACAGTCACCGATGGTTTTGATCTTTTCCACTCCGTATTTATCCGCCAGTTCATCGAATTTTTGAAAAACCGCGTTGAGCAATTCGATCAGTTCGGAAGGCGTCAGGGTTGCAGATACCGGGGTAAAATTCACCACATCGGCAAACAGGATGCTCGCGCTGTCGTAGTGTTCTGCGATGGTCTGGTGGCCTTGCTTTAATTTGGTGACGATTTCTTTGGGCAGGATATTCAGTAAAAGGGATTCGGACTTTTGTTGAAAAAGATTTTTTTCCCTTACAAAATAGGAGACCATTAAAAAAATCAAGGCTCCAACCGAACCCAGGTTGACCGTAAAGAAGAAATTGATTTGCCAGGTATTCAGATTGTTCCGGACATCAAGCCAGGGTTCGAGGAATCCGGAGACCAGAACGAGCAAGAGGTAAGCCATGAACCACCGCGGCGCCCGTTCCCGGGTGTCAAACAACAAGGCGCCCAGGGGAGAAATCAAGCCCCATAAGATCACGGCGCTGCCCTTCACAAAACCCCCCAGGGCCAGCATAAGGAAAAAAGGCAGCAACAGGATGAGCAACAGCTGACTGAACCGGAAAAATTCAAACCTCAGGTTTCGCCCGAAATACAATACGCTGAACAACGAAATGACGGAATAGGACAGGGGAATGAGGCCCGCCCGGATTTCTCCAAAGTAGAGGTAAAGGATGCCCCAACCGGCCCCGGCAACCATAAACGGGAAGGTAGAAAGTACGAGCAACGATTTTTGCAGCTTCAACTCCTCATCATCCCCCACGTCGGCCCCAATCCGGGCAAGGAAATGGAATATCTTGTCAAAACGGGAATCCATGGAAAAATCACACGAAGTTAAGGGAAAGCATGGTTCTGCCGGGCGGAGTGAACCCCGACCGCGGAGGCATTCGCCAGGGCCAATTAACAACTTATTTTAATTCAGTTTCGGTAAGACACCGGATAAATGACTACCTTTGCGCGCCTTTTCAGATCAAAATCAATCGATTATGGATATCCGCAACATCGCCATCATAGCCCACGTAGATCATGGTAAAACCACCCTGGTGGACCGGATCCTGCAATTGAGCAAGGTCTTCCGGGACAACGAGGAAACCGGGGAACTGATCATGGACTCCAACGAACTGGAAAGGGAAAGGGGCATTACCATTTTCAGCAAAAATGCCTCCGTGGTGTACAAAGACACCAAAATAAATGTGATCGATACCCCCGGCCACTCCGATTTTGGCGGCGAAGTGGAGCGGGTGTTGAAAATGGCGGATGGGGTCTTGTTGCTGGTCGACGCTTTTGAAGGGACCATGCCGCAGACCCGTTTTGTGCTGCACAAAGCCCTGGAACTTAATCTGAATCCCATCGTGGTCATCAATAAAGTCGATAAACCCAATTGCCGGCCGGAGGAAGTGCATGACCAGATTTTTGAATTGTTTTTTAACCTGGGCGCCACCGAAAAACAACTTGATTTTCCCACTTACTACGGCTCCGGCAAACAAGGCTGGTTCAACGATTCCCTGACCCCGAGCCAGGACATCACCCCGCTGATGGAAGGCATTTTGAAATATGTGCCGGCCCCTGTGGTGGAAGAGGGAAATTTGCAAATGCAGCTGACTTCCATCGACTATTCCTCTTATCACGGGAGAATCGGGATCGGCAAGGTGAGCCGTGGAAGCATCAAAGAAAACCAGCCCGTCAGCCTGGTCCAGGCCAATGGGACCGTGAAGACCAGGATCAAAGACCTCTTTGTTTTTGAAGGCCTGGGCAAAAAGAAAACCAATGAGGTATTTGCCGGCGACATCTGTGCGGTCGTGGGCCTGGATTCTTTCAATATCGGCGACACGATTGCCGACTATGAAAACCCGGAAGGCCTGCCCACCATCACGGTGGACGAACCGACCATGCACATGACTTTCAGCATCAACAACTCTCCTTTTTACGGGCGGGACGGCAAATACGTAACCTCCAGGCATTTAAAAGAAAGGCTGGCCAAGGAAACAGAAAAAAACCTTGCCCTGCGGGTGGAGGAATCGGGCAGTGCGGACACCATGCTCGTGTATGGACGCGGCATTTTGCATCTGGGAATCCTGATTGAAACCATGAGACGCGAAGGATATGAACTCTCGGTCGGACAGCCCAAAGTCATTGTAAAAATGATTGACGGCAAAAGGTATGAGCCCTTTGAACTGCTGGTGGTCGATGTTTTGCAGGAATACAGCGGTAAGGTGATCGACCTGGTGACTTCAAAAAAGGGCGAAATGCACGTGATGGAGACACGAAACGACATCCAGCACCTTGAATTTGAAATTCCGTCGAGAGGGCTTATCGGACTGCGTTCCAGGATCCTGGTGCAAACCGCAGGCGAGGCCATCATGTCCCACCGGTTTACAGAGTATAAACCCTGGAAAGGGCCTATGAGCGGAAGAATAAACGGGGTGTTGATTGCCAAATCCATAGGGCAGGCTACGGCCTATTCCATAGATAAATTACAGGACCGGGGTTCCTTTTTTATTGAACCGGGCGATGAGGTATATACCGGGCAGATCATCGGCGAACATACCAAACCCGGTGATCTCGTCGTCAATGCCTGTGAACCTAAAAAATTAAGCAACGTAAGGGCTTCCGGTTCTGACGAGGCCGCGCGCATCTTCCCGAAGATCGACATGTCCCTGGAAGAATGTATGGAATATATTGAAGCGGACGAATGCATCGAAGTCACTCCGAAAAGCATCCGGCTGAGGAAGGTATTCCTGGGAGAGGAAGAAAGGAAAAAAGCTTCGAAGTCCGCCCAGATCGAGATGGCGTAACTGTTAGCAAGTTAGTAAGTTGGCAAGTTTGGCAAGTTAGCAAGTTGGTAGAGCGTCTTGCATCTCCTATAGTCCGGGGATGTATTTCCATTTAATTCTTAATTCCTTAATTTTTTCATTTCATTCAATGTATCCCTTCAGTCGGTAAACGGCCGTGCCCACCCATTCCCTGAAAATGGCCTGCCACTCATCAAAACACCGGAGCTGGGGGAAAAAATATAAAGGAAGAGAGACTTTTTCCCATTGCTGGTAATCGGCCGGATAGGGGACGAATGGAATGCCCTGTCGATGGAAACAGGCCGCGGCCCGGGGCATATGAAGAGCTGAAGTGATCAGGAGGACAGGAGCTCTAGTCCCGGGGCCTTCAATCGCGGGGGCCAGGGCCGAAAGGGAGTCCAACATTCGTTTCACATTCCTCGCGTTTTCAAAGGTGTTCCTGCTTGTAGATTCGGTCAGGATGGTGGAATCCGGCCAGTTGATTTCGGTTAAAAAGGCCTGGGAAAGGAGGCTCTCGGCTGCTTTGTCCCTTTGGAGCCCGCCTTCGCCCCCGCTCAAAATCAGTTTTCTGACCTTTCCGGAACCCATCAGTTCCATGCCTTCCGTCAACCGGTTGACATGATCGTTAAACTGGATCCGGTCCGGAAACCCATTGTGGAGGCCAGCAAACCCCCCGCCCAGGACGACGGCGTATTCAAAGGGGGGGGAGATCGATTCCTGAAGGAGGGGTTTGGCTTCGATCCTCCGGTAAACCGTGTTGATCATTGCCCGGTTTCCAAAGATCATAAAAAGGATCAGCGAAAAAATACGCATGCTTTTTTTTAACCGGGCCGGTCTGACCAGGACAGAAAGGAGCAATAAGGCAAGGACCCAGTGGAATGGGTGAAGCAGAAAGGATAAGCCCTTTGAGGCCAGGTAATACATAGACGCCTTATTTGAGCGCGGCCCGTTCTATCGCATTGGTATGCCAGGACGGGGCCCGGAGTATCGCAGGGATCACTTCTTCGGGATGGGCCACCACCGACCACATCTCCGCGGAATCCGGATTCATAAACCGCTCCTCAATGCATCTCTGCAACTGGGCAAGCAAAGGATCGTAAAAACCGACGGTGTTGAGGATGACGATGGGCTTATTGTAAAGGCCCAGCCTCTTCAGGGAAATGGCTTCCATCAGTTCCTCCAGGGTGCCGCTGCCGCCCGGCAGGGCCACCAGGGCATCCGCCCGGTCCATAAAACTTTTTTTGCGCTCATGCATGTCCCCCACGATATGCAATTCGGTGATGCCCCGGTGAGCCCATTCCACCTTCTCCATAAAATCAGGAATAATGCCGATCACTTTTCCGCCACGGGCCAGTACCCGGTCTGCGATCCTGCCCATCAATCCCGTGGATCCGCCGCCGTAGATCAGCGTGATGTTTTGGGAAGCAAGCGCCTCCCCCAATCTTTCAGCAGCTTCAAAAAACCGGCTGTCAACCTGATTGCTCGAAGCGCAATAAACACAGACGGAGGATATGGTATTCATGGGAACAAGTTAGCTAGTTTGTAAGTTAGCAAGTTTGTAAGTTAGCAAGATGGCAAGTTGGCAAGTGAGTTGTTAAGCATAACTCTGACCTCTAACCTCTTCCGTCTAACCTCTGACCTCCGTGATACCTCCCCTTGCTGAACTTGGTCCCGTTGAACACTTCGGTACGACGACCTTGTTTTTGTTCCTCCGGGCTTAATTGGATAAAGTCCGAGCATTTTTCAGAACAGCATCCCCTATGCTTTTCCGCGCAGGATTTGCATTGGATAAAAAGGAGGTGGCAGGCATCGTTGGCGCAATTGGTATGGTCGTCGCAGGGACTGCCGCATTGATGACAGCGGGCGATGACCTCCTCGCTGATCCGCTCCCCAAGCCGTTCGTCGAAAACAAAATTTTTCCCCAAAAAAAGGTTGGGAAGGCCTTTGGCGGCCGCATCGTGGCTGTATTTGATGATCCCTCCGTCCAGCTGGTACACTTGCTTAAAGCCGTGATGTTTCAGATACGCGCTGGCTTTTTCACACCGGATCCCCCCGGTGCAATACATGATCACCGGCTGGTCTTTTTTGTCTTCCAGCAGGTCCTTCACGATGGGCAGGGATTCCCTGAAGGTGACCACCTGGGGTAGGAGGGCATTGCGGAAATGGCCCACCTCGCTTTCATAATGGTTGCGCATATCGACGATCACGCTTTCCGGGCGAAGGGCCAGGCGGTTGAAAGCTTCTGCATCCAGGTGCACGCCGCTGCGGGTCACGTCAAAGGCAGGATCTTCAATGCCGTCCGCCACGATTTTCGGCTTCACTTTGATGATCAGGGCAAAGAAGGACCTCGCCTGGTGCTCCACGGCAAGGTTCAGGCGGATGTCGCGGAGGGCTTCCAGGTTTTGAAAAAGGGATTGCAGGGCTTCCAGGTTTTTTTCGGGAAGACTAATTTGTCCATTGATGCCTTCCTGTGCGATATAGATCCTTCCCTTCACGTCCAGGCGGTCCAGGTTTTGGTACAATTCGTTTCTGAAGGTCTCGGGTTGCCGGATGAATACGTAGCGGTAAAAGGACAAAACGATTCTGGATTCCCGTATGGAGGCGTATTTTTCTTTGAGTTCTTTCCGGTTCTGACGGTTGTGCAGCGGCTTGGCCATAAGGAATGCAAAGATAAGGGGTTAGTGGGTTAGTTAATTAGTTGGCAAGTCGGCAAGTCGGATTGCAGGTATTTCCGACTTTCAGCTCATAACAAAATTAAAAAGGGCTTCGCGGATGCAAAGCCCTTTTCTTTTTTTAGGCCTTTTGAAACTTCGGCCCAAGGTGGGGTTCGACTAATACCCCGGATTCTGGGTCAGGGTTGGCTGGCCGTCCTTCTGGCTGTTTAATATCTCATCCTGGGGAAGAGGATAATAATTGTTTTTGGCGCCAAAAACTTTTCCGGCCATATAACCGCGTTTATTAAACTTCCTGCCGGAGGGTTCGGTGCCGGGTACGGCTTCTTCAGCCGCATATTTGTTCAATACTTTTTCGGCAATGCCCCACCTTACGAGGTCGAAAAAGCGATGGCCTTCCATGGCAAATTCAAGGCGCTGTTCCATACGAACGGCATTTCTGGCAAAATCAGCACCCTGAGCTGAAAAGGTACCTGCTTCATAGGGCTCGACCTTATAGGTTACCGTACCGTCCTGTTTGGACCCGTTTTTAGCCCGGTTACGGATGTGATTTACCAGGTTTTCGGCGGCCGATAAATTTCCAAGCTCCACTTCGCATTCAGCCAGCCAAAGGAGGACACTGGACAATTTGATCAGGCGGTAATTATTGTTCACGTTCCGTCTGCTGGTAGAGTGGGTAGTGCTGCCCTCTTCGGCCAGATAATACATCCATTTTTTACCCGTAAAAGGGCCCGCATAGGCCTGATCCCTGATCCAGGTGGAGCCTGGCATGGGTCCCCAGTCCAGGAAGTTGACTCCCCGTCGACCAACTGTCCAGTCGAGACGCGGGTCTACGGGAACGGATTTATCCAGGGTAAACGCTGTGCCGGCACTGATGCCTTGATCGTTCGGCAAATCTACCTTGTTGTAGGTATCCAGTGAGCCATCCGCCGCAGCGCCGATAAAAGGAAGGCCTTTTTCATCAGTCTTGAACGCATTGACCAGATTGTGGGAAGGCTGATAAAACCCGCAGCATCCACGGCCGGGCGCTGTTGCCGAATATGGCCAGTTCAGGTTGTCCCCTGCATTTCCATTACCTCCATTTGTTCCGTCATTTACAGAAAACTGCACTTCAAATATGGATTCGGCATTATTATTTGTTGCCGTTCTGTAGTTGTCGTGGTAATTGGTCATGAGTTTTTTACCGGAGTTTAGAACGATATCGTCCAGTAAGGTTTTTGCTGCTGCCCATTTTTTCTGAAACAATAAGGCTTTGGCGAGATAAGCTTTGGCCGCCCATTGTGTAGCCCTGCCTTTTTGCGCCTGTACCGGCGGCAGGTTTTTGGCTGCAAAATCAAAATCGGCTTCAATCTTTGGCCAGATATCTTCCGAATTCGGGATTTTGGTGGAGTTGGCATCGGTGGCCACATAAATGGTCTCATCTATATAAGGCACCTTGTTCCACATTTTTTTTGCTTCAAAATGGTAATGCCCTCTCAGAAAACGGGCTTCTGCAATGGCCTGCGTTTTTTCCGCCGGGGTCATATCCTTGACGGCTTCGCTGTTGGCCAATTGTATGACATCGTTGCATCTGGCTACCCCGTCATAGGAATGCCACCATTTTCCAAGGAAATAGGTGTTGTCGGCGATCCAGTTGTATTGCTCAATAAAGGATTGTTCCGGTTGATCCCCCGCATCCGTGCCTTTGACGGCATCGTCACTGCTGATCCCGCCAAAAACATAATTGGAAACGGTGGACTGGCGTCCCGTATTGCCGGCGCCAACCCCATCGAGAAGTGAATACGCGCCGATCAGAAGGGCATTTACCCCGCTCTTATTGCTGAGCTGGTTCAAGGAGGCCCGGCCCTGCGGATTCAGATCGAAAAAATCTTCAGAACAGGAAAAGTACATCCCGATGAAGACCAGGAGAAGAAAATATTTTTTCATTTCAATTGAATTAAATGTTTAAATAATTAAAAACCAAGGCGGACACCGAAAATAAATGATTTGGCGACCGGGTATGCACCTTCATCGATCCCCATATGGATATCCTGGTTGTCTGTCCCGGAGGTCCTCAAATTGATATCTGGGTCAAGGCCGGTATATTTGGTCAGAGTGACTAAATTCTGTCCCTGGATATATACCTGGGCATTGCTGATACCCGCTTTCCGCGTAAGGGAATTGGGAACAGAATAGGTCAATTGCACATTCCTCAATCGCAGAAAAGAACCGTCTTCAATAAAATAAGTCGAGATCTGCTGGCTGGTTGCGTCCCCGGAATTCAGCCTTGGAAGTTTGGCTATATCCCCGGATTTTTTCCAGGAATCATTCAATAATTCTTTGGAGCGGTTTCCCTGAAAGGTATTAAAATCAGTCCAATAGCGAACATAATTGAAGATTTCATTTCCCTGGGAACCCTGGGCAAAAAGGGTCAGGTCCAGGTCTTTATACCCTACGTTGACATTGATGCCGTAAGTAAAGTCCGGATGCGGGTCCCCGATAATGGTTCTGTCTGCGGCGGTGATGACGTTGTCGCCGTTGACATCCCTGAACTTAAAGGTCCCTTCCTTGGTATACGTACCGAATTTAGGGGCTGCGTCAGCTTCAGCCTGGTCTTTGATCACGCCATCGACGATATAGCCGTAATAGCTGGCAATGGGCAGCCCGGCCCGTGTGGCGGAAATGGCCGGAAGGCGTGTCGCGAAACCGAAGACGGTGGCATTGGGATCGTTGTTCAATTTCAGCACCTCATTTTTATAATGTGCAAAATTGACTCCTATCAGGTACCTGAAGTTTCCAACATTCTCCCGGAAGTTTATACCCAGGTCAAGCCCCCGGTTGCGGATTTCACCGATATTCGTATAGGGTACCGTTCCACTTCCTGCGGTGCGGGGAGGAGCTATCTGTGTAAGCATGTCGGAGGTGATGCGGTTGTACCAGTCGAAAACCACTTCCAGCCGGCTGTCCAGGAGGGCGGCGTCAAAACCAATATTCGTAGAAGTATTGGTTTCCCATTTTCCATTTGAGTTTCCGAACTGAACCAGGTCAAATCCACCGACAATGGTTGAGCCGGTACCGTTGATGTCGTAGGCATTGTTTATCGGATCAGGTGCGTATAAGGTATAGGCATTGTATACGTTGGGAATCAATTGGTTTCCGGTTTTCCCCCATCCGGCGCGTATTTTCAAATCATTGACGGCGCCGATCTGTTTCATAAAGCCCAATTCGGTCAGTCGCAGACCGGCAGAAAAAGCGGGGAAGATCGCCCATCGGTTGTTGGCCGAAAAACGGGAAGATCCGTCCCTGCGCAGGGTGAAATCTGCGAGGAAAAGATTTTTATAGGCATAGTTCACTTTTCCAAACTGGGAAAACAAGGCACTAAGGGTAGCGCCTGCTCCGGAATTACTTAGCCCGGCGGACGACCCTGCATCCAGGTACCTGTAATCCAGGTCATCAAAAGCAAAATTGCTTCTGCTTGCGACAAAGCCCACTGCATTTGTAGTCACGGCTTCTGTGCCCAGGAGGACATTAAACGTATGATCTCCGATCGTTTTATCATAATTCAGGGTATTGTACCAGGTGAGGGACCGGTCGGTATTGTTGAGGACGTTCAGGCTGTTTGCATTTCTGGCTTCAGCAGCTTCGATATCCCGGTGGAAAAATTCGGAGCGATTGAACAAATTATATTCGATACCCAGGCTGGTCCTGGCTTTCAGGTTGTCCAGTATACTCAGTTCTGCGAAGACGTTCCCGAAAACATGTGACCCTTTGGTGATGTTGTCTTTTTCGCGATACAGCCTGGCCAGAGGGTTGGGGGCGTTGCCCAGGTTCACCCCGCGGCTTCCCGCAAAACCGTTATAGGGGGAGGTGTTCGTGCCGCCCAGTTCTGGCGGACCGCCGGTGATATCAAATACGGGGATGATCGGGTGTACCCGGATGGCAAACATGATCGGATTGGATTCATTGTTGTTTGTGATCCCCTGCCTTTCATCATAAGAATAGGTAAAGTTTTCCCCGAAAGTCAGTTTGCCTTTGGTGAATTCGGTATTGGCCCTGACCGAATAGCGGTCATAGTTGGTGTATCTCAAAATACCATCCTGTTTGTAATAGTTGGCAGAAATGGAATACCTTCCGAATTTAGTGCCTCCGCTTGCTCCCAGTTGATAGTTGGCGATGGGAGCCGGATCAAAAATGACGTCCTGCCAGTCGGTGCCTTGTTTATTTGCCTTGGTGATGTTGAACGCAGTACGGCCTAAATTTGGATCGGCAATATTGTTGGTATACGTATAGTTGGCAGGCAGCTCCCCATAGATATTGGGGTAGATGTAATCGGCGATGGTTTGTTCGCCGTTAGGACCAAATTTATATTGTGCAGAAGGAGAGGTCACCGAAGGGTTTTTCCCTGCTCCGATATCGGCAAGATAAAGATACTGGCCCAGTTCCTGCGTATTGAGCAGATCGAGGGTCTTACCTGGTCTCTGGGTTCCCGTATAAAAATCAAAGGTGATCAGGGGATCGCCCACCTTCCCTTTTTTGGTTGTGATGATCACCACTCCATTGGTTGCACGCGCTCCGTATATGGACGCGGCAGAAGCATCTTTCAGGATCTGCATGGATTCAATATCGTTGGGATTCAGTTGGTTCAGGGTGCCTTGCGTCGGCACTCCGTCAATCACATACAACGGACTGTTGTTGTTGATGGAACCGAATCCGCGGATACGCACCATGGTGCCTCCTCCCGGAGAATTGTCGTTGCCCACGTTGACCCCCGATGCCCTGCCCTGCAACATTTGTGTGACGCTGGCCGTTGGCACAGCGGTAAGGTCTTTGGAATTGACGACGGTAACGGCACCGGTGATGTCTTTTTTACGTTGAGAGGCATATCCGGTCACTACGATCTCCTCCAGGGTGCTTACATCGCTGGGAAGGGTGATTTCCACGGAATTGGTATTGGTGACATCCACCTCGCGTGTCAGAAAACCGATTGAGGAAATCACCAGGGATGTTGTCCCATCCGGCACCTCAAGTGTAAAATTACCATCTATATCGGTAGAGGTTCCCGTGGTCGTTCCTTTGACCATAACCGTTGCGCCAATCAAACCCGAATGGTCATCGCCTGCAATGACTTTCCCGTTGATGGTGCGTTGTGCCTGGACCGTCAGTCCAAGAAACAGAAACACGATTGGGAATACCCATCGTGGTTTCAAATTGATTGAAATCAATGTAGTCATAAGTATGAAATGAGAGTTTTTTTCAGGGTTGGAGTATAGTTCGTACGTCAGGGTAAGCCCGCTAAAACCATCCAGTCGTATAAGCCTGAAAAGGCCAGGGAATAGCAAACAGGATCATGGCCAGGGCAATCAAATAATACCAGAACAGGATCCGGAAAGATTGCCCGCTGCTGTTCTTTTTGGCTTTAACAAAGCCTATGGTAATCAGGGCTACGGCCAGCAACATCATCAGCGGATGCTCGACGGCAAAAAAACGCATGACCTTGTCCTTCATCATCGAAGGTCCTGCTTCGATCCGCGGCGTAAAAAAGATAAGGATGCACCCGATCAGCAACTGGAGATGGCAAAGATTCAGTGCAAGGAAGGAAGGGCCCCGGGTGTCCTTGTTGAGAGTAGCCTGTTGTTTCCATTTTTGCCAGGCATCATAAATGGCCCAGAGCAGGGCGAACAATACAAGCCATCTAACTCCGGAATGGAGGTGTTTCAGGATAGGGTACATACAATGAGAGTTTACCTTCGTGAAGGTATGACAATCACGGCGCAGGACCCAAAAATTTTTTTTAATCTGATTTTATTGGGATCTGATCCATCGCATATTCCGCCAGTGCCGTGATGGTCAGGCTGGGATTCACTCCGATATTGACCGGAATAATGCTTCCATCCAGGATATACATGCCGGGATACCCATGCACCCGGAAAGCATCATCCACCACCCCTTCATTGACGCTGGCCCCCATCGGGCATCCGCCGAGGAAATGGGCCGTGGTGGACATATTAAAAAACGTTTCGGTCACAGCGCTGACGGGCACAGCTTTTGTTTTTTTAGCCAGCCTTTGCATAAAATCATATCCGGCAGGTATAAATACCGGGATGGGTTTTTCATCACCGTCTGACACCAGCCTCAGGCCGTTCCCGGTCCACCGCATGGCCAGCGCATTTTTGATATGTTGCATGACCAGGATCACCACCCCTCTCCGGCTGTCTTGTCCCCGGATTATCCATTTGAGGGTATCCAGTGGCCGGAGAAAAATTTTCGCCAGGATTTTAATACTGCGCACGATAGGCGGGCCACCACCATGGGCCGTGAGAAAGGCCAGACGGAAGAGGGAGCCCGATCCATCGGGGAATTTGCACAATTCTATTTGCGTATCAGGATCGGCCTGAATGATCGAACTGATCGCCACCCCGTGATTTAATTTCCGGTCGGCGCCGATCACCCCGCAAATGGATTCCGAATTGCTTAAGATATGACGCCCCAACTGATCAGAAAGGCCTGGAAGTGTCCCATACCTGAATTTCTGCCGGAACAAAAGTTCGAGGGTGCCGAGCACTCCCCCGCTGAGGATGATGCCCCTCGCCTTGAATTCGCCATTGATCTTTTTTTTGAAAGGGGACCTCACCCGGATCGTATAGACGGATTGTTCCTGATTCCATTCGATCCTTTCCGCCTGGGTCAGGGGTAGGATCGTGGCTCCGTATTTTTCGGCAAACCAGAGGTAATTTTTCTCCAGGGTGTTTTTTGCGTTGTGCCTGCATCCGACCATACAGCCCGCGCATTCAATACAGGGATTTCTCAAAGGGCCTTCCCCATTGAAATAAGGGTCCCTTGGCGTAGGGTCCGAATCATAATAAACCCCCACATCTACTCCTTGAAACGTGGATTCCCGGCCCAGGTCCCGGGCAATCTCCCGGAGGAGGAGGTCATCCGGATTCTGATTCCGGGCAGGGGTGACCCCCAGCATTCGACGGGCGGTTTTGAAAAAGGGTTCGAGGGCCTTCTTCCAATCCCTGGTTTTAAGCGGGATGTTTTCGTAGAAAGGATCCGGAGGCTCCAGCAGGGTATTGGCATAGACGAGGCTGCCTCCGCCTACACCCACGCCCGACACGACAAATAATTTTTTAAAGACGGTGAGTTTTAAAAAACCGGTCCACCGGAAAAAGGGCATCCAGAGGTATTTTTTGAAATTCCAGCTGGACTTTGGAAAATCCTCATCCCGGTACCTTCTGCCTTTTTCCAGGACCAGTACGGAATACCCTTTCTGCGCCAGTCGCATGGCGGATACACTGCCCCCGAAACCCGAACCGACGACGATGTAATCATAAATCCCTTCACCCGCCAAGCCTGCCTTTCCATTCATATTTCCGCTTAAAAATACTAAGCAGGACGATGATCAGCAGGTAAAAAGGATAGACCAGGGCACAGGTAAGAAAGGAGAACGGGGATATACGCAAACGGAAAAAAGGGGACAAGGCTTTAAAATATAAATAATCGATCAGGAATTTCCCGGCCCAAAAGGATCCTGTAAACACCCAGACCTGTCCGCTCCACAGGGAGTATGCCAACATTCCAACCATCGTCATCGCGCAGAGGATTGGAATAAACAAGGCCAGCTTGATCTTCCAGTCCTCCAGCGCATGGTTTTTTGAGCCCCACCGCAGCCGCTGCTGAATGAAGGAGTGGATGTTTTTAAGCGGCCGGGTGCCGACCAGCGCCGAGGGTTCAAATAAAAAACCAACCCTGGATTTATCCATTTTTACGGCCGCCTGCATCAAAAAAAGATCATCCCCGGAAGCAAAGGGGTTCTCCGGGTCCGAGGCCCGCATGTAGTCATAAACCGACCGGTGAGCGGCCAGATTGGCGCCGTTGGCCAGATGCCACCCGCCCGAATAAATGCCAGCCTGGGTCATGCCCATTAAGGCTATCCCTTCGAAAGCCTGAAAATAGTCCAGCAAGGTATGCGTCTCAGATCCGGGAATATAAACCGGGCCGGTAACCATTAATAAACCTGAGCCCGCGATCCGGGTACAAATGGTTTCCAGCCAATGGCGGCCATAGAAACAGTCGGCGTCAGCCTGCACAAGGTATTCTCCTTTGGCGGCCTTCAGTCCTTCGGCAATCGCTTGTTTTTTGCCCTCTCCCCGGTTTGATATGATCCTGAAATTCGTTGGCAGGCCGGCATCCGCCAGAAATGCCAAACCCTGGTCGGTGGAATGATCGTCGATCAATATACATTCCCAGGATTCGGAAGGCAGGGATTGATTCCGGAGATTTTCGACCAGACCCGGAAGGTTTTGGGCTTCATTTCTAAATGGAATGAGGACCGAAAAAAAAGCCGGGGGCCGGGGAACGATTGCTCTTTGGGCCTTTTGTTCCTCCGCCTTTTTCCAGGAATAGATGCCGGTAATAATCAGGGCGCAATAAGCAAGGAAAACAAGCAGGGCGGGGACAAACATATTGTCCGGTGAAATTACTAAAAGAGGAACTCAGAAGATGGAGGGTTGAAGGTTGAGGGTTGAGGATTGAGGATTGAGGATTGAGGGCTGATCACTCACTTCTTCCCAAACAAATCATCATACTGTTTTCCCGCCTCGGAGGAAATCTCCGTATAGTCCGTCGGGATGCCTTCTTTATTCCTGATTTCTTCCTTGAGAATATTGTCGGCTTTTTTATTCATCAGCGCCATGGCAAACAGGAGGGCGGCTACGATGGGGAAGGCGACAAAGGTGAGGATGATGGCAATGACCCCTACCAGCGTGTTTCTTTGCAGCAGCACCACCAGCATCTTGCCATAGCTGACGACCAGTTTGTAATTGATGATCAGGGCGGCGATAAAAAGGATGGGCGCAGCCCAGGCCAGGACGCGGAAAATGCTTTTAAACAGAAAAAAAGCGGCCCAAAGGACCAGGGCAAAGAAGACCAGGCCTACAATGGTTTCGGTAGTGGTATAACGGCGGTTTTCCATTTTCGCAAAAATTTAAAAATAAAACAAATTTAAGGGCGGTTCTGGTTCTTATTCAGGCCAATAATCGATCAACTTCAGCCAATACCTGATAGAAATCGCCGGTTTCCGGGATCAGTTCACAATTCAGCCATCTTGGCAAACTGGTAATCGTGCAATTTTCGATACCATCCGTCCGGCTTATCCAGCAATTCTTCGTGGGTGCCTATTTCCTTGATCTGCCCCTGGTCCATGACGATCACCTGGTCGGCGTGGCGGATCGTGCTCAGGCGGTGGGCGATGATGATGGAGGTCCGTTTTTCAATCAGTTTTTCAATGGCATACTGGATGACCGACTCCGTCTCCGGATCAATCGAGGAAGTGGCTTCATCCAGGACCAGGATGTCCGGGTCAAAGACCAGGGCCCGGATAAAAGAGATGAGTTGGCGCTGGCCCATGGATAAATTGGATCCCCGCTCGGTCACCACAAAATCATATCCCCCGGGAAGTTTTTCGATAAAAGCGTGCGCCCCGATCTGCCGGGCTGCGCGGATGACGGTTTCCGACGGAATGCCGCTCTGCCTGAAGGTGATGTTTTCCAAGACCGTACCTCCGAATAAGAATACGTCCTGCAGGACCACGCCGATCCGGCGCCTCAGGGCAACCAGTTCGTACTCATTGATGTTTTTTCCATCAATGCGTATTTCGCCTCCCTGGATATCGTACAAGCGGTTGAGGACACTGATGAGGGTGGTTTTACCTGAACCCGTGCTGCCTACAATGGCAAGGGTGCTGTGCGCGGGCACATGAAAACTGATCCCTTTGAGGACTTCCTGTTCGCCGTCGTAGCTAAACCTTACTTTATCAAAGACCAGGTCCCCCTGCAAACGCTGGGGTACAAGGATTCCTTCATTTTTAATTTTGCTTTGATTGTCCAGTACGCCAAAAACCCTTTCGGCAGCCACCAGCCCCATCTGCAGGGTGTTGAACTTGTCGGCCATGAACCGGATCGGACGGAAAAGCATGGTGAGGTATATCGGAAAGGCCACCAGGGCGCCCAGGGTCACCTCTCCTTCCAAAACGCCCCGGGATCCCCACCAGACCATCAGGGCCAGGGAAGCTGCGGAGATCAGCTCAACAACAGGAAAAAATACGGCGTAATAAAATATGCCGTCGATATTCGCCTGTGTGTATTCGCGGTTGATTTTACGAAAGGCTTCCTGTTCCTGTTTTTCTGCGTTGAAGATCTGGATGATCCGCATACCGGAGATCCGTTCCTGCAGAAAGGCATTCATGCGGGCGATATGGGTGCGTACCTGCTGAAATGAAACCCGGACTTTTTCTTTAAAAAGATAACTTGCGTACAAGAGAAAAGGCAGGGTGGTCAGGCAGATCAGGCTGAGTTTCCAGCTCACCACAAACATGATGATCAGTACGGCGATCAGTCCCAGGATATCTGCCAGGATGGTGATCACCCCTTCGGAAAAAACTTCATTGATGGATTCAATATCGTTGATGGTCCGCGTGGTGGAAGTGCCGATGGGCGTCTTGTCAAAATAGGCCATCCGGAGGTCCATGATATGATTGAAGACCCGGGTCCTCAGGTCACGGATGATGGACTGGCCCAGGGTGTTGGTCCATAAAATGAAGATATACCGGAGCCAGACGGTGGCCAGCAATACCACCATATACCAGAAAACCAGCGGGCCGAGGCCGCCCAGCTCATCCTTCATCACATGATTGTCCACCATTACATTGATCAGGTGGGGACGGAGGATGCCCAGGGGAGCCTGGATGACGGCCAGGACAAGGGTCCAGTAAAATAATTTCTTATATGGGATGGACAACTGGATTACCCTCCAAAGCAGGGAATAATTGAATTTTTTCTTGGAATCAGCCATCGAATCAGCAAAAGTAAGGATTTGAGTGGTTAAAGGAGGAAGGGAGGAATGGAGGAAGGGAGGAAGGGAGGGGCCAGGGTCTGGCAAAGAATGGAAATCCTTACGCGGTTAAAGGTGAAAGGTAAAGGGGAAAGGGAGCATCAGTACTTTCTGGACTGGGTCAATGCGGTCCACAGGCAGCTTATGAAATCCGGCTTGTTTTCCGGAAGTCACGGATCAAATCATGCCCTCATCGGCAAAGCTGAAAAAGCCTTCCCTCGAAATGATCAGATGGTCGGCCAGGCGGATGTCAAGCAGTTCACCTGCAGCTTTGAGTTTTTTGGTGATGGCTTCGTCCTCTTTGCTGGGCCTCAGATTACCGGAGGGGTGGTTATGGCTCACGATCAGCGAGACCGCCTGGTGTTCGAGTGCCTTGCCGAAGATGATGCGCGGATCGGCGGAAACCGAGGAGATGCCGCCCAGGTGGATTTGGCCGAGGTATAAGACCTGCAGTTGGCGGTTGAGGCAGGCCATCCAGAATTCTTCCTGTCTGCTGTCTTTTAAGTGAGAAAAGAGCGAAGCGGCCTCGGAACTGCTTTGGATTTTTTTCCGGTATTCGGGAGCGGCGCCCTGTCTTCTCCGGCCCAGTTCGAGAGCGGCATGGATGGCAATCGCTTTTGCGGGGCCGATCCCTTTTATTTTTTTCAGTTCTTGATGGCTCAGGCCAGCCAGTTCGTTGAGGTTATGGCCTATGCGCCGCAGGAGGTCACGGGAAATGTCGAGGGCGCTGTGTTCACGGGTGCCGCTTCCGATCAGGATGGCGATCAATTCGGAATCTGACAGGGCAAAGGGCCCTTTTTGAACCAGTTTTTCGCGGGGCTTGTCCTGGTCCGCCCAGTATTTAATGCTCTTTTTATTTTCATCCATGGCTCAAGGCAAGATCGAGGTCAGCAATCAGGTCGTCCACATCTTCAATGCCGACGCTGAGTCTGATCAACGAATCCGTAAGCCCTGTCCTCAACCGTTCTTCACGGGGTATGGATGCATGGGTCATGGTGGCCGGGTGCCCGATGAGGGATTCCACTCCTCCCAGGGATTCGGCCAGAGAAAACAGATGGGTGTTGCTCAGGACGGTGTTGGCGTGTTCGATGCGGTTGTCCTTCAGGTCAAAGGAAATCATAGCCCCGAAATCCCGCATTTGTTTTTTAGCGGTCCCGTGATTGGGGTGGCTTGCGAATCCGGGATAAAAAACCTTGTCCACTTTGGGATGCGCGTCCAGGTGGTGGGCTATGCGGGCGGCGTTTTGGCAAGCCCGCTGCACCCGCACATGCATGGTTTTGATGCCGCGCAAGACCAGGAAACAATCCATGGGTCCCGGCACGGCCCCGGTGGCATTCTGTATAAAATGCAGGGAGTCCGCAAGGGCCTTATCTTTTACAATCAGGGCGCCGTGCACGACGTCCGAATGTCCGCTGATGTATTTGGTTGCCGAATGAAGGACGATGTCGGCGCCATAATCCAGGGGGTTTTGAAGGTAAGGGGAAGCAAAGGTATTGTCGACGCATACCAGGATGCCGTGCTGTTTGGCCAGCCCGCAGACCAGTTCCAAATCTATGATATTGAGCATAGGATTGGTGGGGGTTTCCACCCAAAGCAGCCTTACCCCCGGCCGGATATGTTCCCGGGCCACTTCGGGATCGGAGAGATTGACAAAGCGCGACTGGATTCCGAATTTTTCGTACACCCGCCTCATCTGCCGGAAGGATCCCCCGTAAAGGTCATTGGTCGAAAGGATCAGGTCGCCCGGGTTGAGCAGTTTCATCACCGCATCCTGGGCAGCCAGGCCGCTGGCGAAACAAATGCCGTAATCCCCGTTTTCCAGGGCGGCCAGGTTGGCTTCGAGCACACTGCGGGTCGGATTCTGGGTACGCGCGTATTCATACCCTTTATGTTTTCCCGGCGCTTCCTGCACATAGGTGGAGGTCTGGTAAATCGGGGTCATGATGGCTCCCGTCGTGGGATCGGGTTCAATGCCGGCATGAATCAGCTTGGTGGCGAATTTCATGGGATGAAGGTAAGGAAAAGTAGTCAGCGGTCAGCAGTCAGTAGTCAGTAGCGAGTTGTCTCGTTTCTCGCATCTGGCTTCTCGCATCTCGCATCTCGCATCTCGTACCTCTGACCTCTGACCTCTGACCTTCTACACTACCGGCAAACTATACCCATTATGATACTCCGGCATGAGGTATTCTTTATTGACTGCTTCATCCGTAAAACGTTGCTGGTTGGCGTTCCAGTCCAGTTTTTTGCCGCTGCGGAAAGCGATATTCCCCATCTGACAGACTTTGGCGACCAGGGAGCCGGCCTGGATGGGGGCGTTGAGGTCTTCCATCTTCCGGGAACGGACGACGCCAAAGAAATTTTCCATGTGTTTTTCCACCCCGTTGTCTTCACGCTTTTGCAGCGGGATCAGGATCTTGTTTTTCTCCCTTTTTTCTTCGATCACTTCCCAACCTCCGCGGTCGAGGACGAGGGTCCCGTTGTTGCCGATGAAGGATATGCCGTGATCCCGGCCGTAGGGCCCGTTGTCGATGCTCATGGCATGTTCCCAACTGAGGATAAAATGATCAAACTCATAGATGGTGTGTTGGGAGTCGGGGGTTTCATGACTGAGTTCGGGATAGGCAAATTTCCCGCCCAGGGAGGCCACGGTTTTGGGCATGATGGCCTTCATTCCGAACAAAGCGTAATCGATGAGATGCACGCCCCAATCGCACATCAGGCCACCGGCATAGGCCCAGAACCACCGGAAATTAAAATGAAAATGGCTGGTGTTGAAAGGCCGGTGCAGGGCAGGGCCTTGCCACATATCGTAATCCACGCCGGCAGGGACCGGGGCGTCGGGCACAACCGGAGCCGGTTTCATCCAGCCCTGGTAAGCCCAGGCTTTGGCGGTTCGGATATTTCCAAGCCTGCCGGAATGCACAAATTCGATGGCGTCCCGGAAATGTTTCTGGCTGCGTTGCCATTGGCCGACCTGGATGGCCCGGTTGTATTTTTTCTGGGCTTGTTCCATGGCCAGGCTTTCCCCGATGGAATTGGCGATGGGCTTTTCCACATAGACATCCTTGCCGGCCTGGCAGCCGTGGATGGTGATCAGGGGATGCCAATGATCCGGAGTGCCGATGATGATGACGTCCAGGTCTTTCATCTCCAGCATTTTCCGGTAATCTTTGAACGTTTTGATTTTGGCGGCATCGACCTTCAGGTCTTTGAGTTCGGCCATTCTTTTATCCAGGACGGACTGGTCGATGTCGCAGAGAGCGACCAATTGGGCGTTTGGCTGGGTCAGGGCCGCCCGGGTATTGGCCCAGCCCATACCATTGATGCCGATGGTGCCAAATCGAAGCGAATCGGACGGGGAGGCCTTGCGCTTATAGATCAAAAAAGGAGCGGTGTTGCCTTGGGCGAGCAGGCTGGTCCCCAGTGCGGCCATGGAGGCTTGTTTCAGGAATTTTCTGCGTTTTGACATGTAGGTTATATGAAGGATGACCGGATAAAAAAATGAAAAAAAACCCGGTACAGCGGAACCGGGGGTAAATTTTTGAGCGGAAAACGGGATTCGAACCCGCGACCCTTAGCTTGGGAAGCTAATGCTCTACCAACTGAGCTACTTCCGCTTGTAAATGGGCACTAAATTAAGAAATAAATTCGAATGGCGAGGTCACTACGGTGACTCGCCATCGCGAGCATAACCTCGCGACCCGCGACCCTTAGCTTGGGAAGCTAATGCCTGCCTGACTGCCTGGTTAAAAGTTTCAGATAAGTTGGTGGCAGGCAGGCTCTACCAACTGAGCTACTTCCGCTTGTAAATGGGCACTAAATTAATAAATAAATTCGAATGGCGAGGTCCCCACGGCGACTCGCCATCGCGAGCATAGCCTCGCGACCCTCGACCCCTTGCTTGATGAACTAATCCCTGCCCGATGTCCGAGTCAAAAGTTATTTCAAAGTCCAGTAGCAGGCAGGCTCTGATTTTCTAACTAGCCAACTAGCCAACTAGCCAACTTACTAACTTACTAACTAACTCAACTTTTCACCCCCTCCAATTGTTTCCATCTTGTATTTTTGTAAAATCTAAATTCTACCAGGAATGGATACAGCAGTAAAAAGCCCGGTCATGCTCTACACGGAACAGACGCCGAACCCGGAAACCCTTAAGTTTGTGCTCAACCGGATCATTTACAAAGGGATAGCCGATTTTAAGCAGGCGGACCTGGCTTTGGATTGGTCGCCCTTTGCCAGCGCCCTCTTTGAGTTTCCTTTTGTCAAAGGGGTCTATGTATGCAACAATTTTGTCACCATCACCAAGGAAAACACGGTCGATTGGAACGACATCATGCTGGAGCTCAAGGAATACATCAAAGCCTATGTGGCCGAAAACAAACCGGTGATCCGCGAAGGGTACCAGGAATTCATGGAACAGCAGGAAAGGGAAAATTCCACCATTGAATACAGCGAAGCCGATGCCGAACTGGTAAAAAGAATCAAAGACCTGATCGAAACCTATGTAAAACCCGCCGTGGAAATGGACGGGGGCAACATCGAATTCAAAGCTTACGATCAGGGGACCGTATATGTGATCATGCAGGGCGCCTGCAGCGGTTGTCCTTCCTCCACCGTGACCCTCAAAGCCGGTATTGAAGGCATGCTTAAAAGAATGATCCCTGAAGTAAAAGAGGTGGTTTCCGAAATGGGTTAGCGGGTGGATGCAGCTTTATTGCCTGAAGTAGATAAACTGGTGCGGGAAACGGGGGAGTGGATCCTTTCCCAGCAAGCGGTTTTTACGGACTCCGACATCGAGGAGAAAAGCCTCAACAACCTCGTATCCTATGTGGACAAGACGGCGGAAAAAAAACTGGTGGAAGGACTTCGGGTCCTATGGCCCCAGGCGGCTTTTCTGACCGAAGAAGGCACGGTGCACTATCAGCCGGCCGAATGGGAATGGATCATTGACCCACTCGACGGGACCACCAATTTTCTGCACCAGATCCCGGTTTATTGCATCAGCGTCGCCCTCCGCCGGAACCAGGAAATTGTCCTGGGGGTGATCTACGACCCCAATCGCAGGGAATCCTTTACCGCCTTGTCGGGAAGGGGAGCCCATCTGAATGGCAAACCGATCCGGGTAAGTACGACCCCTTCATTGCAATCAGCCCTGATCGCCACAGGTTTTCCCCATCGCAATTTTGAAGGCATGGACGCCTATATCCGGTCGCTGGAATATTTTTTTTACCGCACCCGGGGACTCCGGAGAATGGGCGCCGCAGCCATCGACCTGGCCTATATCGCCTGCGGGCGGATGGACGGATTTTTCGAACTCAAACTCAATCCCTGGGATATCGCCGCCGGGGTACTCCTGATCCGCGAAGCGGGGGGCATGATCAGCGACTTCGGAGGAAGCGATGATTTTTTATTCAAATCCGAACTGCTGGCCGGAAATCCCGCGGTATACCTGGAAATGAAAGAAGTGCTGGCCAAATATTTCTGAAAGGCCCCGCCTTCCTGGTCTAATTTTTTTCCATATTAATCGAATCCGGTACGGAGAGCCGCGGCAAACCCGTAAGTTTATACTTTTACGCCGTCAATACCTGCGAATGTTGTACGAAAATGTCAGAATGGCGCTGTCTTCCATCAAAGCCAACCTCACCCGGGCGATCCTTACCCTCATGATCATCGCGGTGGGCATCATCTGCCTGGTAGGTATCCTGACCGCCATCGATTCGCTGATTTTTTCATTAAGCGATAATTTTTCGAGTCTGGGTGCCAATTCCTTCAGCATCAGTCCTTCCGGGGAAGCCATGCAAGCCAGGCGGGAAGGCCGGATGGAAAAAAGAGGGGAAGAAATCACCTTCCAGCAGGCTATGGATTTTAAGGAAAAACTCAACATCGACGGCCGGGTGACGGTTCATTTCAACGGGACGAGCAGGGCGGCTCTGAAATTTGAAAACGAAAAAACCAATCCCACCATCACCGTCATCGGGGTGGATGAAAATTATCTCACCGTAAACGGATATGATATCGAATTCGGGCGCGGGTTTACCAATCTCGAGATCCAAAACGGAGCGCCCCGGGTCATTCTGGGGACCGAACTCGTGCAGACCTTGTTTAAAGGGCGGGGCCCTGCCGCCCTCAACCAGACCATTCAGGTGGGCAATATCCGGGTGCAGGTGGTGGGCGTGCTCAAGTCCAAAGGGTCGTCCCTCAATTCCTCCAGCGACCGCATCGTGCTGATGCCCCTGCTGCAGGCCAAACAATACTACGCATCTCCAAATGAGAACTTCAATATTGCCGTCCAGGTCAATAAGGTCAGCGGGATGGATGACGCCATCAACGAAGCCACCGGGACCATGCGCGTGGTCCGGGGACTCCGGGTAAATGAAACCAACGATTTTGAAATTCAGAAAAGCGAAGGCCTCGTAAACATCATCAAGGAAAACACGGTGAAAATCCGACTGGCTACCATCGGCATTGGCCTGATCACCCTGCTCGGGGCAGCCATCGGACTGATGAATATCATGCTGGTCTCCGTGACGGAACGGACCCGGGAAATCGGGATCAGCAAGGCCATCGGGGCTACCAGCCGAAATATTATGGTCCAGTTTCTGACCGAAGCCATCCTGATCAGCCTGATGGGCGGCCTGGTCGGCATCATTCTGGGTATTTTCGTGGGAAATATTGTCACCCTGCTTATCGGTGGAAAATTCCTCGTACCCTGGAATTGGATTTCCCTGGGGGTCTTTGTTTGTATTGTAGTCGGGGTTTTCTCCGGCCTTTACCCGGCGCTTAAAGCGGCCAGGCTCGACCCGATCGAATCCCTGCGCTACGAATAGGTCAGGAACCAAACCGGATTTTTCGTCACCTTTCGATCACTTCATCCCTTCCCACCCCGACGGATATCAGGCTGAATTTCCGCCGCAATAAATTTTCCAGGGATTCAATATAGTGCCTGGCTGCCCCGGGGAGCTGGTCAAAAGTCTGGGCTTCATGCAGGCTGGTGCCCCAGCCTGGAAAGGAAAGGTATTGAGGCTGGTAACCGGAATGGTCAAGGTCGAAGGGGATGGTTTTCGTTTTTTCTCCCTGTCCGTCGAGGTAACTGTCGCAAGCCCGGATAGTATCAAAATCGTTCAGGACATCGATCTTGGTCATGATCAGTTCGTTCACCCCGTTGATCATAATGGAATAATTGAGTTGCACCAGGTCGATCCATCCGCAGCGCCTCGGGCGCCCGGTGGTGGACCCGAATTCATGGCCGGCTTTACGCAGCTGATCCCCGGTTTCGTCAAACAATTCCGTAGGAAAAGGTCCGCCTCCCACACGGGTGCAGTAGGCTTTGGTGATGCCGATGACCTTCCCGATTTTACCGGGCGGTACACCGACCCCGGTGCATACCCCCGCGGAGATGGTGTTGGAGGAAGTGACATAAGGATAAGTGCCGAAGTCGATGTCCAGCATCGAACCCTGGGCGCCTTCGGCCAGGACATTCCGGCCTTCCCGCAAGGCCTGGTCGATATAATATTCGACATCCACTTTCCGGAATGCCCTCAGGTTTTCGAGGCTTGCGAACCATTTTTCTTCGGCTTTCTCCAGGTCATATTCCACTTCGGGGTAAATGCGGGCCAGGTCGAGGTGTTTTTCCTTCAGGACCTGGTATTTTTTGTCAAAACCGGCAAGTTCCAGGTCTCCGACGCGGAGTCCGTTGCGACCTGTTTTATCCATATAGGTCGGGCCGATGCCTTTGAGGGTGGAGCCTATTTTGTTCAGCCCTTTGGATTGTTCGGAAGCGATATCCAGAAGCTGGTGGGAAGGCAGGATCAGGTGGGCCTTGCGTGCGATGATGAGTTTGTGGGCGATCTCGTATCCCAGGCCTTTTAATTTGTCCGTCTCTTTCTCAAAGGTTACCGGATCGATCACGACCCCGTTGCCAATGAGATTGTCAATGCCCTCGTGAAGGATAGCCGACGGAATGGTGTGAAGCACGATCTTCTGATCAGCGGCATAAAGGGTGTGGCCGGCATTGGGCCCTCCCTGGAATCGGCAGACCACCTGGTAATCTTTACAAACCTTGTCTATGATTTTACCCTTACCCTCGTCTCCCCACTGCAGTCCCAATAATACATCGACGCCCATTTGTTTTTATTCAAAAGTGAAGGGCAAATATAGGGAAACGGAAATTGAGGTTGAGGTTAAGGTTAAGGTTGAGGTTGAGGTTGAGGTTGAGGTTAAGGTTGAGGTTGAGGTTGAGGTTGAGTCAAGAATACACCAATCCCAAAGACAGTTTTACAATTCCACAAATCCACAATTCAACATTTCCGCCTCTAAACAACCACAGGCTCCATTTTCGTCCTCAGCAACTGCCCGCTTTTTTTCCTTTCACAATCCACCTGGCAGGTCCCGTAAAGGTTGAGGGAGTGGTGTTCGATCTTAAAATGCAGCAACTCCGCCATAGTGGTTTTGATCTGCTGCACCCGCGGATCGCAAAATTCAAGCACCTTGCCGCAATCCAGGCAGATCAGGTGATCGTGTTGTTTATAACCGAACGATTTTTCATACTGGGCGAGGTTTTTGCCAAACTGGTGTTTTTTCACCATTTCACAATTGACCAGCAATTCCAGGGTGTTGTAAACCGTAGCCCGGCTGACCCGGTAATTTTTATTTTTCATCTCGATGTAGAGCGCCTCGGCGTCAAAATGATCCGACCGGTTGTAAATCTCTTCGAGGATGGCATACCGCTCCGGGGTCTTTCTGAACCCGCCTTTGTCAAGATGGGCCGAAAATATATTTTTTACCTGTTCAAAATTCATAATTCAAAATTCATTCAATCCTTTCCACTGTAGAAATCGCATCGAGCTTTGAAAGGCTGGACACCGCTTTCTGCAGTTGGTTTTTATTTTTTACCATGAGGCTGATCTTTCCCTCAAAATACCCTTCCTTGCCTTCTATGCTGAAGGAACGGATGTTGAGATTAAGGTCATTGGATATCGCCTTGCTTATTTTTTCGATTACGCCCGGCCCGTCATCGATGCCGGTGATCATCAATTTGGCAATGAATTCGCTGTCGGAATAGTCGCTCCATTCAGCCTTGACTACCCGGTAACCATAGTTGGCCAGCAGGTGGGTGGAATTCGGGCAGTTGGACCGGTGGATCTTTAAGCCGGAGGAGGAGGTCAGGTAACCGAATATGTCGTCACCGGGCAGGGGGTTGCAGCAACTGGCGAAACTGTATTCATACTGTTCCGCCGGCTCGCCGTTGATATACAGTTTGGTCTTGCCGGTGGAGGTCTTTGCCGGTGCGGGAGCCTGGGCAGGCCCCACTTCCGGATGAGCCTGGGTGGCGACCGGTTCGGCTTCAGCCTGGTTGAATAAAAGTTTGCCGTTTTCGACCGGCACCTGGTTCAATTCCGATATGTCCACTTCCCCGGAAGCAATGGAAAAATAAAGATCCATCCGGGTTTTATACTGATAGTGCCTGACCAGGGCATCCAGGTTTTCTTCGAGGTCCAGCTTGAGGTTTTTGAATTTCCTTTCCAGGGCCTCGCGTCCCAGGTCCGCCCTTTCTTTCCGTTCTTCCTTGAGGGCCTGGCGGATTTTGGCTTTGGCTTTGCCGGTCACCACCAGTTTCAGCCAGCCTTCGGAAGGTTTTTGTTTGTTGTTGGTGACGATCTGCACCTGGTCGCCGTGTTCAAGGTGGTAGCCCATTGGCACCAGCTTGTTATTCACCTTCAAAGCGGTACAATGGTAGCCGAGATCGGTATGGATGCTGAAGGCAAAATCCAGGGCCGTAGCCCCTTTAGGCAGGATTTTGACGTCCCCTTTTGGGGTGTATACGTATATTTCTTCGCTGAAAAGATTGGATTTGAATTCATTCAGGAATTCAATGGCATCGGCATGGTTGGATTCCAGCACTTCCCGGATGTTGTCCAGCCAGCCGTCGTAAAGTTTCTGCTGGTTGGATATGCCTTTGTATTTCCAATGGGCGGCAAAGCCCCGTTCGGCGATCTCATCCATGCGCGCAGAACGGATCTGGACTTCCACATACCGTCCTCCCGGGCCGATCACCGTGGTATGGAGGGATTCGTAACCATTGGCTTTGGGCGTGGTGATCCAGTCTTTGAGCCTTTCCGGGATGGGCGTGTGCACGTCGGTCACGATGGAATAGATCTGCCAGCACAGCGAGCGTTCCATTTTAGCCGGGACGTCCACGATGATGCGGACGGCGAAAAGATCGTAGATCTCTTCGAAAGGAATTTTTTTCTTGCGGATTTTATTGAGGATGCTGCTGATGGATTTGGGCCTCCCAAGGATTTTATACGGCACGTTCAGCTGGTCGAGTTCCACCCGGAGGGGCTTGATAAACCGTTCGATGTACTCGTTCCGGGCGCTTTCGGAATCCTGGAGTTTGCGCGCGATTTCTTCGTAGGCTTCGGGTTCCTGGATCTTCAGGCAGATGTCCTGGAATTCGGATTTGATGTTGTAGAAACCGAGCCGGTGGGCGAGGGGCGCGTAGATGTATTCCGTCTCCGCGGCAATCTTAAGCTGCTTGTGCCGGGGCATGGCGCTGATCGTGCGCAGGTTGTGCAGGCGGTCGGCCATTTTTATGAGGACGACGCGCACATCCGTGATCAGGGTGCTGAGCACTTTTTTATAATTCTCCGCCTGGGCGGTCTCCAGGTTGTAAAGCCCGTCCAGTTTGGTGAGCCCGTCCACGATCATCCCGATTTTGGGCCCGAACTCCTTGTTGATCTCCTCCAGGGTGACTGGGGTATCCTCAACCACATCGTGAAGCAGGGCGCTGATCACGGCGGTCGGACCGAGGCCGATTTCTTCCACACAAATGCGGGCCACTTCGATGGGATGGAGGACATAGGGTTCGCCGGCTTTGCGCCTTTGCGAACGGTGGGCCACCACCGCCATTTCGTAGGCTTTGCGGATATTGATTTTATCCGTTTCTTCGAGTTCTGATTTAAACGTTTTTAACAGTCGCCGGTAAGCGGATTGGATGAGGTGGAGGTCCTGTTCATCCTCCACATGAATGCTGGCCGTAAGCGTTGTTTCCGGGGACATATGACTGCTTAAAGATAAACGTTTTAAAAGTTTATTCGTTCACTTAAAATCGTCTACCTTTGCGCTCCCAATTTTTGCGGGTATGGCGAAATTGGTAGACGCGCCAGACTTAGGATCTGGTGCCGAGAGGCATGGGGGTTCGAGTCCCTCTACCCGCACCGGGATTTCTAACTAAACCGCATTTTAATGTCAGTCAGCACGCAGACCACCGGTCAACTCCAGGCAACTCTTACCGTTCATATCCCGGTGGATGAATACCAGGCCACCCTTTCCAAAGAGCTTCAGAATTACAAAAACAAAGCGCAGCTCAAGGGATTCCGGAAAGGCAAGACGCCGGTCGACTTGATCAAAAAACTATACGGCAATGCCATCCTGAAAGAAGTGGTCGAAAACAGCCTGCAGAAACAATTGTACGACCATATCCGTCAAAACAACATCCATTTGCTCGGTCAGCCGCTGATGAACGCGGAACAGGCCGAAATCTACTATAACATCCAGGAGCCTTCCGATTATACCTTCCTTTTTGATATCGGGTATGCACCGGATTTTGAAATCCAGGGCCTTGACCATGAATTCGGTTTTTATAAAATCGTACCCAGTCAGGAATCGGTCGACAAGGAATTTGAAAACCTGCGCACCCGCATGGGCGAACTAAAAACCGTTGACCTTCCCGTTGAGGAAAATCACCTGGTGGATTTTACGGCAGCAGAACTGGATGGAACCGAACTGAAAGAAGGAGGAGTACAGACCGAATTCAGCCTTTGGATCTCCCAGGTGGACGGCCCCGCCAAAATTTCGATTCTTGGTAAACAAAAAGGGGATGAAATAGACCTTGACCTCCGGGAACTGCATACCGGCAAGGATGAGGAATTCATCCGGAAAAGATACCTCACCAGCCTCGAAGAGGGACAACAGGTCCCCTCCCGTTTCCGGCTGACGGTAAAAGACATCCGGGCCAATGAACCCGCAGTCACGGACCAGGCCTTTTTCGATAAGGCTTTCGGGCCGGATAAGGTCAAAGACCTCGATGAGGCCAAATCCTTCATCCAGGGTGTCCTGGCAAACCAATACGTTTCAAGGTCGGAAGCCCTTCTGTTCCGGGACATACAGGACCATCTTCTCAAAACCAATAAACAGGACTTCCCTGACGCTTTCCTGAAACGCTGGCTTAAATCGCAAAACCCGAAATTGACCGACGAAGGCATCGAAGCCGAATATGATGACTTTGCCCAGAACTTGCTGTGGACCATCATCCGGGACAAACTGATCAAAAGATTTGACATTACCGTCAGCGCCGAAGAGATCAAAGCCCGTTTCCGGCAACAGGTCCTCAACTATTTCGGCGGCATGGCCCTGGGTGATACGTCCTTCCTGGAACCGGTGATCCAGCGTATGATGCAAAGGGAGGAAGAGGTGGAAAAACAACACGACGAGATCATGAGTGACAAGGTATTTGATTCCCTGCAGGCGACGGTCACCCTTGTCGAAAAAGAAATCTCCGAGGCGGATTTTGAAGTGCTGATGGAACAGGCCCGGCAGGAAACGGCGGCCCGCCGTGCCAAAGCGGCAAAAGCGCTTGCCGGCCATGATCACGACCACGACCATGATCACGACCATGATCACGATCATGACCATTCCGGTCACAGCCATTAAACTTTAATTCATTATTATTGTTCCTGTATTTTTGAGCGACAAATACAAACAATGAAAGAAAATCAGGAATTCAGAAAATACGCGACCGGGCATCTGGGCATGAGCGGCATGCACCTGGATCGTTACATGAGCCAGGTGACCGTCCCGGACATCAGTGGTTTTACGCCGACGGTCATCGAAGAGCGGTCCCTGAACGTAGTCGGGATGGATGTTTTTTCCCGGCTGATGATGGACCGCATCATTTTTATGGGGGTGCCGGTGAACGATTATGTGGCCAATGTAATCCAGGCCCAATTGTTGTTTCTGGAATCCATGGACCCCAAGCGGGATATCCAGATTTTTATAAACAGTCCCGGAGGATCCGTGATCGACGGGATGGGGATTTACGACACCATGCAATACGTTTCTCCGGATATTGGCACCATTTGCACGGGCCTTGCGGCTTCGATGGGCGCCGTATTGCTGGCCGCGGGGACCAAAGGAAAACGTACCTGCCTTCAGCACAGCCGGGTGATGATCCACCAGCCCTCCGGGGGCATGCAGGGCGCCTTCAAGGATATGGAGATTTCCTATAAACTCATCAAAACCATGAAGGGAGAACTTTATTCCATCCTTTCACACCATACCGGCAAAAGCGTGGAGGTCATTGAAATTGACTGTGACCGGGACAACTGGATGACCGCCCTGGAAGCAAAAGAATACGGCCTTGTGGATGAAGTGCTCAACCGGGACAACCCGCGGAAAAAAGTATAAACCTGCCTTTTAATACAACCCTGCCTGATGGCGAAAAACAGTGAAAGTCAGGCGCAATGCGCCTTTTGCGGCAAACACAAAAACGAAGTGGCCATCCTGGTGGCGGGCCTCGACGCGCACATTTGTGAAATGTGCATCGAGCAGGCTCACCACATCATCCGGGAAGAATTTGATACCAAAAAGAAAAAATCCAAGTCTTACCTCATTCCCAAGGACCTTACCCCTGCCAAGATCAAAGCCCATCTGGATGAATACATCATCGGGCAGGACGAAGCTAAAAAATGCCTGGCCGTGGCGGTTTATAATCACTACAAGCGCCTGCAGATCGGCTCTTCCGGGGATGACGTGGAAATCGAAAAATCCAATGTGATCTTTATTGGTCAGACCGGAACCGGTAAAACCCTGATGGCCAGGACCATTGCCAAAATCCTCAACGTGCCCTTTTCCATTGTGGACGCGACGGTCTTTACAGAGGCCGGTTACGTGGGCGAGGATGTCGAAAGCATGCTCAGCCGGCTCCTCCAGGTTTGTGATTACGATGTGTCTGCCGCCCAAAAGGGCATCATCTACATCGATGAAATAGATAAGATCGCCCGTAAATCAGACAATCCCTCCATTACCCGGGACGTGTCGGGAGAAGGGGTGCAGCAGGCCCTCCTTAAAATGTTGGAGGGAGCCGAAGTCAGCGTCCCCCCCCAGGGTGGTCGCAAACATCCGGAACAAAAACTGGTGACGGTCAATACCCAAAACATCCTTTTCATCTGCGGGGGCGCTTTTGACGGCATCGATAAAATCATTGCCAAAAGGATCAATACCCAGGTGATCGGCTACGGCGCCAAGGACAAGGAATGGGTGGACAAGGAAAACCTGCTCAGTTATATCACCCACCAGGACATCAAGGCCTTTGGCCTTATCCCCGAACTGGTTGGCCGGTTGCCTGTACTCGCCCACCTCGATCCCCTCAACAAGGAAACCCTGGTCCGGATCCTCACCGAGCCCAAAAACGCCCTGGTCAAACAGTATAAAAAAATCTTCCAGCAGGAACAGGTAAAACTGGAATTTACCCCTGAAGCCCTTGATTTTATCGCTTCAAAAGCCCTGGAATTCAAACTGGGGGCCCGGGGGCTCCGCTCCATGCTCGAGGCCATTCTCATGGACGATATGTTTGAAATGCCATCCTCCAAAAACAATAAGGGGGAATTGACAGTGGATCTGTTTTTTGTGCAATCCAAGCTCGAAAAATCAAAATTATCCAAGCTTAAAGCAGCTTAAGGCAAGCCCATCACCCCTTCTTACAGGAATCTTGACCTGATCGGTCGGGGCTTTTTATTTTTGCGCATGAGGTATTTCTTCGAATGTTCCTTCGACGGCACTCCTTTTCACGGCTGGCAAAGGCAGGCGGGCCAGGTTTCTGTCCAGGAGATCATGGAAAATACCCTGAAGATCATCCTGCGGGTCCCCGGACTGGAAATCACCGGTTGCGGACGGACCGACAGCGGGGTGCATGCGGAACAGTTTTTCGCCCATTTTGACCACGGGGCAGACCTTCCTCCCGGCCTGGAATACCATTGGAATGCCATCCTTCCCAGGGAAATCGCGGTGCATCGGGTCTGGCGGGTCGGGGACGGCTCGCATGCGCGTTACGATGCCGTCTCCAGAACCTACCAATACCATATCCACCGGTCCAAATCCCCCTTCCTGGTCAATCGTTCCTTCTGTTACCGGCAATACGACCGGCTGGACCTTGATCTCATACAGCAGGCTGCAAGTCTTCTGCTTCAGTACTCCGAATTTCTCCCTTTTTGTCGCAGTCACAGCAGCGCCAGTCATTACGGCGTGCGTTTGCAACAGGCCGAATGGAAGGAGGAGAAGGGCCCTGCGCTTGTTTTGACCTTGACTGCCAACCGTTTTCTCAGGGGCATGGTTCGACTGATCACCGGCATGTGCCTGAATGTCGGCACAGGCGCCGTTTCCATTGAAGAAGTAAAACACAGCCTGGACACCCAGACCCTTCTGCCCAAAAGTTTTAGTGTGCCGGCGCATGGATTGTATTTGACAGCGGTCAGCTATATGTAGAAGCTGGAGGTTAGAAGCTCGAAGCTCGAAGCTAGGGCGACTTGGCCTGGCAGTTCCGTGAGGTTTAGAAGACCCTCCCCAGCTCCCAGCCACGAGCATCGAGCCACGAGCATCCAGCCACGAGCATCCAGCTCCCAGCTTCTAACTCCTAGCTTCCAATTCCCAGCTCCCAGCTTCTATCTCAGGATAAAGTGGAAATCCCGCCATCATTTCATTGACCTTTTTCTTAATGCCAAGGATGAGGTCTTCCTTATCCGGATGGGTGAGGATTTCTTCGATCCAGTCTACGATCTGGATGCATTCCTCTTCTTTCAGGCCGCGGGTGGTGATGGCCGGGGTCCCTAGCCGGATGCCGGAAGTAACCGCCGGGCTTTTTTCGTCGAAGGGGACCATGTTTTTATTGACGGTGATCTCGGCTTTTCCCAGGGCCTCCTCCGCTTCTTTTCCGGATATGTTTTTATTGCTGAGGTTGATCAGCATAAGGTGGTTGTCGGTACCCCCGGAAATGATCTGGTAATTCAGTTCGTTGAAACGCCGGGCCATGGCCTGGGCGTTTTTTTTGACCTGCACGGCATAGTCTTTAAAACTTTCATCCAGGGCCTCCTGAAAGGCGATGGCCTTGGCGGCAATGATGTGTTCCAGCGGGCCGCCCTGCATTCCCGGGAAGACCCCGCTGTCCAGGATGGAGGACATTTTTATCTTGTTGCCTTTGGCGGTGGTCCGGCCCCAGGGATTGTCAAAATTTTTACCCATCATAATCACCCCTCCCCGCGGGCCCCTCAGGGTTTTGTGCGTAGTGGAAGTTACGATATGGCAGTGGGGCAGGGGATCCTGGAGCAGTCCTTTGGCAATCAGACCCGCGGGATGAGCGATGTCGGCCATGAGCAGGGCCCCGATGGAGTCGGCGATTTCCCGGAACCGGGCATAATCCCAATCCCTGGAATAGGCGCTCGCTCCGCAGATGATCAGTTTAGGTCTGTGTTGAAGGGCTGTTTGTTCCACCTTATCCATGTCGATTCGACCCGTTTCAGCCTCCACTCCGTAAAAGACCGGCTTAAACGTCTTGCCGCTGTAATTGACCGGCGAACCATGGGTGAGATGGCCGCCATGAGAGAGGTTAAATCCCAGGATGGTATCCCCGGGCTGAAGGCAGGCCAGGAAAACGGCGCTGTTGGCCTGGGCGCCTGAATGAGGCTGAACGTTGGCATAGCTGGCGCCAAAAAGGGTTTTAAGGCGTTCGATGGCCAGGGTCTCGATCTCGTCCACCACCTCGCAGCCTCCGTAATACCTTTTCCCGGGATATCCCTCGGCGTATTTATTGTTGAGGCAGGTCCCCATCGCCCGGATCGTATTGTAGCTCGCAAAATTTTCACTGGCGATGAGTTCTATACCATTGCGTTGCCTCCTGAGTTCTTTTTCGATCAGGGAGAAAACCGGGTCTGTCATGATTTTTTATTTAAAGATGGATGCGAAGATAGGAAGTTTAGAAGTTAGTGATCAGCCGTATACCTTCCGATGCATCGGAACGAAGGTAATTAATCCATTATCAGGAATCAGAAGTCAGAAAGGTGGGAATCATCGGGTTTTCTATATTTAATTATTGATAATCAGTTCATTGATTCATATTCATTAACCTATTAATAAACAGATTACGGACAAAAAAAAGAATACATGAATATTTTAATCCATTATCCGGTGACCCTCAATCCTCAGCCCTCAATCCTCCCTCAACCCTCACCCCTCAATCCTCACCCCTCAATCCTCACCCCCCAATCTTCACCCCTGATACACCATAAAGTACTTCGTTTCCTGCTGCGACATTTGCTGGAAACCTTCGAATGCGGAAAGCGGGATCACCTCCTGCTTTTTGGTCAGGATCATGATCTCCTTGATGTTTAATTTGTAATTGGAATTGGATTCCTTGCCCTGGAAGATCATCCCGCCGGGATGGAGGTTCCGGATGTTTTTTTTGACGGCCGGACTGAAAGGTTTGTCGGACAGCATGCATTTAAACAGGCGTCGGTGGATCAGGCCTCCGGCCAGGGTACGGAGCTCAGGGTCTTTGGAATCGAGGCCGGATTTCAGCGCGAAAACAATATCCGTATCGTCTATGGAAGCAAAGAGGCCGGGCAGTTCTTCCGGCCTGAATTGGCCCGATCTCAGTTTTTTGAGGGCGGGATTTGCCCGGAGCAGGCCGGGGTCCCGGTCCAGGAGGGAGTACCAGTGGATCAGCATTTTTTCGGCAGCCAGAACGGTCTTATGGAGGTACACCTGCCAGTACATGATGCGCCGGGATTGAAGGAATTTTTCAATGGAATGGATGCCCTTTTCTTCCACCACCAGCTGGTGGTCGTGGATATTGAGCATGTGAATGATCCGCTGGTAGCCGATGATGCCTTCCGCCACGCCGGTAAAAAAACTATCGCGGTTGAGATAGTCCATGCGGTCCAGGTCCAGCTGACCACTGACGAGCTGGGAAAGGAACTTTTTGGGGTGCCGGTTGGTGAAGATTTTCAGGGCCTCGGAGAGTTTGCCGTCAAATTCCTGGTTTAAAGCCCGGATCAGCAGGATGGACATCTGCTCATGATCGAGGGGGACCAGTCTTTTTTCCAGGGCATGGGAAAAGGGGGAGTGGCCGATATCATGCAGGAGGATGGCTATCTGTGCCCCTTCGGCCTCTTCCCGGCTGATATCCACTCCTTTGGACCGGAGGATGTTTATGGCGTCCACCATGAGATGGAGTGCGCCCAGGGCGTGCTGGAACCGTGAATGCTGGGCTCCCGGATAAACAAAGTCGGACAAACCCAGTTGTTTGATCCGGCGCAGCCGCTGAAACCAGGGATGGTGGACCAGGTCATAAATCAAATCGCTGGGCAGGGTGGTGAATCCATAGACCGGATCGTTGATAATCTTTCTTTTGTTCACAGGATCAAAAATATATCTTACTTTGTTTACGTTAGGTTTTACTTTGACGGGGGCCGGAAGCGCATCCTCTGAAACAAATCTTTATGGAGTCTGTAAAAATATTGTGGGCGGATGACGAACTGGATTTACTCAAACCGCAGGTCTATTTCCTTGAAAAAAAAGGCTACCGTTTTGTCCTCGTAAGCAATGGGTACGACGCGCTGGAAGAATACCAGCAGAACAAGGATTTTGACGTCATCTTCCTGGATGAATCCATGCCCGGCTTGTCCGGCCTGGAGACCCTGGCCAAACTGAAGGCCATCAATCCCAATATCCCGGTGGTCATGATCACTAAAAACGAGGCGGAAAACATCATGGAAGAAGCCATCGGCTCGCAGATCGACGATTATCTCATCAAACCCGTCAATCCAAACCAGGTCCTGCTCACCCTCAAAAAAATCATCGACAATAAAAGGCTGGTCCAGGAAAAAACCAGCTCCGACTACCAGCAGGAATTCAGGAACATCAGTCTGCGGATCAATGAAGGCCCCAATCTCAAAGGCTGGATCGATATTTATAAAAACATCGTCGGCTGGGAACTGAAAATGGACCAGGCGGAAAATCCCGAAATGATGCAGATCCTGGCCATCCAGAAAACGGAAGCCAACAGCGAATTTTTCAAATTTGTGACCCGGAATTACCTGCAATGGATTGAAAAAGCGGGGGCGGAAGTCACCCTTTCCAATACCCTGATCAAAGACAAGGTCTTTCCTTTGCTGGCCCAGGGTAATCCTGTGGTGATGATCCTGCTGGATAACCTGAGGTATGACCAGTGGAAAATGATCGAACCCAGGATCTCGGAAAGATACCGGGTCATCGAAGAAGAAGTGTTTCTCAGCATCCTGCCCACCTCCACCCAGTACAGCCGGAATGCCATCTTCGCTGGTTTGATGCCCGCCCAGATCGAACAACGTTTTGAAGACTGGTGGCTCAACGATAATGAAAAAGGAGGTAAAAACCTTCACGAAGCGGAATTGCTGGAGCGCCAGCTCAGCCGACTGAGCCGGACCCCGGTAAAACACAGTTATACCAAAATCACCCAGGTCAGCGATGCCCGGAACCTGCCGGACCTGACCTCCCAGATCATGAACCAGGCCCTGACGGTGATCGTCTACAATTTTATCGATATGCTTTCCCATGCCCGCACGGAAATGGAAGTCCTCAAAGAACTGGCCGGAGATGAAAAATCCTACCGTTCCCTGACCCAAAGCTGGTTTGGCAATTCTCCATTGTGGGCGCTCCTGCAAAAACTTTCAGAGAAAAAAGTGACGGTCGTAATCACCACCGACCACGGAACGATCCGGGTGAAGACGCCGGTAAAGGTGGTGGGGGACCGTGAAACCACAACCAACCTACGCTACAAGGTCGGGCGCAACCTGAATTATGACCGGCGGGAAGTGTTTGAAATCCGCGAGCCCAAAAAAGCCGGCCTGCCCAGTCCCAACATCAGCTCCGCTTATATTTTTGCACGCAACGACAGTTTTTTCCTTTATCCCAACAATTATAATTATTACCACAACTATTACCTCAATACCTTTCAGCATGGAGGCATTTCGATGGAAGAAATGATTTGCCCGGTGGTGGTTTTATCACCCCGGTGATTGCATCAGGGCTTTGACCTGCGGGTGCGCATCGGCATATTGATCCCACAGTTCCCGTTCGACCAGGATGTACAGTTCTTTGCCGAGGCTTCCTTTTTCTTTCAGCTTGATTTTGATAAACTTTAAAAAGAAAAGGCCGAAAGGCCGGATGGATTCGATGCTGTCCAGGGAATACCGGTAGGTCCGGAAATAATTGGTGATGTAAAAATGATCGGGGCTGGCATCGAGCCTTAGCAGTTTCCAAACGGTAAATCGCAGGGTGAGGATGCCCGCCAGGACCAGTCCGGGCATGGCCAGGCGGTAGATCCAGGTGCCGAATACCGGGCTGAGGTCGGCTCCCTGGCTCAGGGTGGCCAGGGTGAGGGCCCCCATAAAAACAACATAAAAAACGGGAACAAACAGGCGCAACACCAGGGTCCAGCCTGACGAAAGGCGGTTCATTTAATCCTTGTTTTTGGATTCGTCGTAATCGTATTCGTCCTTGTCCTTATCCTCATCCTCTTCTTTAGGCAAAGGATTGACCCGGCCCGCGATCCAGATGCTGACCTCGTAAAGCCCGATGAGGGGCAGGCTGACCAGGATTTGGGAGGCCACATCGGGAGGGGTGATTACGGCTGCGATGATGATGACCACGACGATGGCGTGCCTGCGGAAGGTCCTGAGCATTTCCCCGGTCACCAGGCCTACCTTGGCCAGGAAATAAACCACCACCGGCAATTCAAAGACCAGGCCGAGCGGGAGGACAAACATGGTCAGGTAGTTGACATAGGAACTCAGGGTCACGGTATTTGCGATCTCGTTGCTCAGCTCGTATTGGCTCAGGAAGGTGACCCCAAAAGGCGTAACGACAAAATAACCAAATGCGACTCCGAGAAAAAATAAAAAGGAACATATGCCCACCACGCCCCTGATGGTTTTTTGTTCTTTTTCATAAAGTCCGGGTTTGATAAACTTCCAGACCTCCCATAAAATATAGGGAAAAGAAACCACCACGCCCAACCAGAAAGAGGACACCATATGCATCATAAACTGCTCGCCGATATCGCGGGTGATGATCTCTATTTTATCCGGCCCGAAACAGAGTTTGGGGGACAGGTCGCAAAAGAAGCGATAGGTGAAAAAATCCTTGCGGATCGGGGCCAGGATGATTTTCTGCCATACAAAATCCTTGGAAAGAAAGACGACGATGGCGAAAACGAGGATGGAGGCCAATGCCCTGATGATATGCCACCGGAGTTCTTCCAAGTGGTCTAAAAAGGACATTTCCTGGTCGCCTTTGTTTTTCATTTACGGACGGCAAAAATAATTGCAAAATTCGGTTCAGGCGATAATTTTAAGACGGCCGGCCTTACCGCCCTGATGTTATCGCATCCCAACACCTTATTTCCTTATTTTTGCGTTCTTAATAACGTAACCAATCCCGGACTCATCACGTGAAAGCCTTCAAAACCATCGCATACCTGGCCCTGGTCTTGTTTTGTTTGAGTTCCCGGGAATTGCCGGGACAGGATCCCGCGGTGTACATTCCCTTTGATTCCTGCAACCTCAAAGAAAAAAACGGGGTGCTCACGGGCCAGTCGGTCGGCGCCCTGGTTTGTGAATGCGGGGCGGCGGGATCGGCTTTGAGGTGGAATGGAGGATTTCATTTCGCAGACTGGGAAGGCAATGCCCTGGACAACCTGTTCTCCGGGGATTTTACGGTGAGTTTTTATTTCCGGCCCGATGCGGTCACGGGCACCATGGATATTCTTTCCAAACGCGAAAACTGCGGGATCGACAGCCTTTTTGCCATCCGGTACCTTTCCGATGAGAGGACCATTGTGGCGGAACTGGCCCAGCGCGTGGACCAGGGCGGTACCCTCCAGGGTCATTTGCCGGAAAACAGCTGTTGGTATCATATTGTGTTTACCCGGTCCGGCAGGCGCCTGGCCCTTTTTGTCAACGGGGAAGAAAAGGATTCCAAGACCAATAATTATATCATCGACCCGCGCAACAATGCCAAACTGGCCCTGGCCAACAGCCCCTGCCTCGGGGTTACCGACCGGAGATTCGTCGGTCTCTTCGATGAATTGCGTTTGTACAAACGCGCCCTCTCCCGGGACGAGATCCGGGGACTGGACCTGAGACCGGAACATATAGCAAACCGGGATACTGTGATTTTCAAAGGAGGCAGCGTACAGGTCCGGGTCAATACGGATTGTAGTGCCCAGGCCCAATGGAGCCCGGTCCGGGGCGTAGCCGATCCATTAAAAAGAAACCCCCTCATCGTCCCGGACAGCACCACGACCTATGTCCTGAGGTCCGATTTTGGCTCCTGCGTGGTCCGCGATACCTTCAGGGTCATCGTGATCAATGAAGCCGACCTGGATTGTGACCAGGTCAATCTGCCCAATGCTTTTACCCCAAACCAGGACGGTCTGAACGATGTCTACAGGATCAACAATCCTTACGTGATCGAAGACCTTCATGAATTTGAAATCTTTGACCGGTGGGGTGAAAAAGTGTTCTCCACCAACGACAGCAACGGCGCCTGGGACGGCGATTTCAGGGGCAAGCCGCTCAATCCGGGTATATTCATCTACCACCTGAAATATTTTTGCCGCGGAGTTTTAAGGCATAAGACCGGCAGCCTGACCCTTATCAGGTAGAATTGTAGAATTGCTGAATTGTAGAATTGCCTGACCATTCAGCAATTCAGCAATTCAACATGAATTCCGCCCTGCTCCTGATTTGATGATCTCTAACTGGAGTACTTGCCAACCATCCGATGAACTTCATATACATACCTGACTACCGTATGTTGTCAAACCCCGGCCTTCAGGCTGGGGTTTGACGCTCCAGGCTGGATATGGGCTTTAGCCCCGAACCAGGGATTTGTGACTGTTACAACAAGAGTACCATAAAGTAATCCCCTCACTGGCTAACTGTTGAATTTAACTGTTGAACTGTTTGAATTGTAGAATTTCCTGACAATTATACAATTCGGCAATTCAGCAATTCATTCCGCCCTGCTCCTGATTTGATGATCTCTAACTGGCGACCTTGCCAACGATCCGATGAACTTCATATAAAAGCCTGACTACCGGATGTTGTCAAACCCCGGCCTTCAGGCTGGGGTTTGACGCTCCAGGCTGGATGTGGGCTTTAGCCCCGAACCAGGAATTGTGACTGTTACAACAAGAGTACAATAAAGTATATCCCCTAACAGGCTAACGGTTGAATTTAACTTTTGAACTGTTTGAATGGTAGATTTGCCTGACAATTCTACAATTCAGCAATTCCACAATTCAGCATCTACTCCGCCCTCTGCACCGTCATCCCACTGATTGCAGGCGCGAAAAAAATGCAATTTAGAAACAGCTTATTCGTTCCGTACCAGAAGGCCCGGAAATTGGGATTGTCGGGGATGCAGATCACTTTTCCTGCACCGGTACCGCTTACCAGCACGGCTGCTGAGTTTTTCAACTGGTCCAGATTCGTTTTGGTAATGTAACCGCTCAACAACGGATCCGAAGTGTAGCGGAAGGGTGCCGCGTAAGCATTTTTCGGAATTTCCAGGTATATGCGGTTTGACCGGAACAGGGGAAGATTTTTGCCGGAATAACCATAGGAAAGCGGGTGGGTCTCATCAAAATAAGTGTTGAAGATGGCGCCGGATACCAGGTCCGTGCCGGCGTCCGCAGAGGCCTCTGCATAAGCCCGCATGGGGGTTTCTCCCGATTTAATCTCAAAGGAGGATTGATTGGGCTTGACTACCGCGGCGCTCATGCCCTGGGCGGCCAGCCAACCGATGGCGCGGCCCATGGCCACGATATTGCCTCCGGCCGCTGCCCAGGTTTTCAGTTTTCCTGTCGCCGCGGCACCCATTCCATTGTATTGGCCATCTACGAGGATCAGGGTATTGTAATCCTGGAAATTAAAATTGTTCAGGCCGGCCATATCCGCCAGGGCGAGGGGCATGGCCATGCGCTGATCCAATAAATGCCAGACTTCTCCCGCGTCGTTGGCATCCACCCCATCTCCAACGATCATGGCCACTTTAGGACTTGAAAGTACAGTTGAAGAAGGGCTGCCCAGATCCACCCCGCTGACCGCCAGGCCGGTGTTCAGAGGATGGATCTCTACTTTATACCTGGAGGCAAGTTCTCCCAACTTTGCCAGGAGCGCTTCTTTCCCGATCGGTTGATCCTGGACCGGGATCAGCAGGGTGCCGCGCCTGAATTTTTTATTTCCGGCGGGAGTCGAAATTTCAAAATCCTCGTGGATCAGGCGTACGCGGACCCGCTCCTGAAGCAGGCGGTATAGGGCTGCCGGGGCATAGTAAGATTCCCATTCCAGGGCATAGGCATAATCACTGGATCCCGTGAGCTGGGATTTGAGTACAGGCAGGGTATTGACGGCTTCTCCGAGCAGGCTGCTTATCCCATCTGCGGCTCCCAGTTCGAGATGTTCCAGGTTGAAAGCGAGCAGGTAGGACCAGGCGCTGATGTCATAAAACAGGCTGTCTTCAAATCGGTTCCTTTTCTCAAACATGCCTTTGATCAGCCGGTATTGGTTTTGCCCTGCAGGGACCACATAGGCTTCTTCCGGTTTGAACGATTTGAATGATCTTTTTAAGGCGTGGACCTTGATCTGATTGGCGAGCAGGATGTCGATGAAATGGTTCATCCGCGAACGATCCCGGCCGGCGCTGAATACATAACCTTTCACCGGGTCTTTGGCGGCATCCTCCAGGGCGTTTTTATAAAAATCACGCTGGTAAGCCAGTAATTTATCGTGCATTTCCACCGCCGCTTTATAGGTTGAAAAGGCCGCCCTGACCTGGTTGCGGATCGTAAAAGGAAAGGTCAGTACCCCGTTGGCGGTGGACTGGGCGTGGCCGCGGGAACTGGCCTGCTCAAAGAGGATCCCGACCGCGCCGTTGGCGTCCGGATAGGTGGAGCCTTTGCCATAATAATAATCGTCGTAACCTTCGCGGGTGTAGTAGAGGGAGCCGATGGAATTCAGCGATTCGCTGTGGTAGCGGCCGATTTCACGGGTCAATTCCTGGTTTAATTTCGGGGTATTCGGATTGACCCGGGTGGGTTCTCCGGGCATAAAAAAGAAGGTGGCGTTGGAGCCCATCTCGTGGTGGTCGGTGAGGATATTGGGTTTCCATTGATGGTAGAGATTCACCCTGCCTCTGGATTCGGGCAGTTGTTGCGGCATCCAGTCCCGGTTGAGGTCAAACCAGTAATGGTTGGTCCTTCCCCTGGGCCAGGGTTCGTTGAACTCCCGGGTGGAGGGATCGGTGACCATGGCTTCACTGCGGTGGGCATTCACCCAGGAAGAAAACCGCTGCACGCCGTCCGGATTGAAGCAGGGATCAAAAAGGATGATGGTCTTGTCCAATAATTTTTCGACCTCCTCGCCCCGGGCTGCGGCCAGGTAATAGGCCATGGCAAGGGCTGCATTGGCCCCGCTGGGTTCATTGCCGTGGATGCTGTATCCCTGGTACAAAACCAAAGGGGTTTCCTCCAGCCTGGCCCGGTCCGATACCGCGGGATCGTAAAGTTCGAGATGCTTCTGACGCAGGCTTTCAAGGTTTGCCTGGTTTTTCTCGCTGGTCACAATAAGGCAGATCAAAGGGCGGTGTTCAAACGACCGGGCATACTCCACCAGTTTTATCCGTTTGGATTGGGAGGCCAGGGTTTTCATATAATAATAGAGCTGGTCATGGCTGGCATGGCGCTCACCCACTTCATAACCGAGAAAAGCCTTGGGCGTCGTGACGGCCGGATCATATTCCAGTTCCGGGAGATAATAGGATAGGGTTATCGGGGAAAAGGATTGGGATTGCAACCTGATCAACAGGGCCAGGCATAAAATCAGTGCGGCAATTTTGGATTTCATTCAGTGAGTATTTTTATTGGGCAAAAATAGAATAATAAACCGTTTACATCAGCTATCAGCTGGCTGCTTACTGACTATTGACTATTGACTGTTGACTATTGACTATTGACTATTGACTATTGACTATTGACTATTGACTATTGACTATTGACTGCTGTTTTATCTTTACTCCATGGAACGGTCCCTCATGTACCTCATCATCTTCCTTTTTGTCCTGATGTTATTCGTCAATATATATTTCCGGATAAAAGTCCTCCGGGCTTTCCGGGTGTTGAGGGACAGCCGTATTCAGTTTGATTCCGCCCTGGTTTTTCAAAAGGAGAAGCTGGAACAGGAAGTCATTGCCCGGCATCCCGCCCATGCCCGGCACATCCGGGACTTTGCCCATTTCCTGCGCCTTTCCATTTCCATGGCGATCGTGTTGATCGTGTTGATCACTTTAATGGGAGGATTGCTGATGTACTACCGTAAAACAGGGTAAGCAGCCTCAACCTCAACCTCAACCTCAACCTTAACCTCAACCTCAACCTCAACCTGATTTCTTACCTTTGCCCCCACATGTCCTCATCCTCTTCCTCTGTCTCCGTAGGCCTCATCGGCGCCGGCCATCTGGGAAAGATCCATCTTAAATGCATGAAACAGGTTGCCGGGATTCATATCGCCGGGGTCTGGGATATCAACCGGGAAGTCATGGTGCAGGCTGCTGAGGATGCCGGGGTCCCTTATTTTCAGGATGAGGCGGAGATCTTCGACCGTACCGATGCACTGGTGATTGCGAGCCCCACCCTGAGTCACCTGGAATGGGCGCTCCGGGCCGCAGAGGCGCGGAAACATCTTTTTATTGAAAAGCCGGTGACCGCCACCATGCGGGAATGTAAACGACTGGAAGCCGCGCTCGCCGGCAAGCACCTGATCTGCCAGGTAGGCCATGTCGAGCGGTTTAACCCGGCCTTTCTTGCGGTCAGAGACCAGGTGAAAAAACCATTGTTTATCGAAGGCCACCGCCTGGCTGAATTTAAGCCGAGAGGCACCGATGTGTCCGTGGTGATGGACCTCATGATCCACGATATCGATCTTGTCCTGAGCCTGGTGCGCGAACCGATCCGGGATATCCGCGCCAACGGGGTGGCCGTGATGAGCCCGACCCCTGATATCTGCAACGCCCGCATTGAATTTGAATCGGGCACCGTGGCCAACCTCACGGCCAGCAGGATCTCGATGAAACAAATGCGCAAACTGCGCATCTTCCAGGCGGATGCCTACATCGGCATGGACCTGCTGAAAAAAGAAAGCCAGGTGGTGAAAATTCAGGGAGAAATGCAGGAGGGCCACCCCTTATCCTTTCCGGTGGATACCGGCAACGGCACCCGCTACATCCAGGTCGACATGCCCGAACCGAAAGCCAACAATGCCATCACCGACGAATTGTCCGCCTTCGCCCAATCCATCCTGTATCATGCACCGGTAGCCGTGCCTTTTAAAGATGGCCAGCGGGCACTGCAGGTGGCCGAAGACATCCTCACCCGCATCGAAGAACAAGCCGCGCGCATCGCCGGAGCGTAGTAAGTGGTTGTCACCTGGCGTTAGCCATGCGCGTGGCAGGTGGCAATCACTTAGCGAAGCCTGTGCTGTTTGGACGAAGCTTAGCTTTGGCAGTGTAGTAAGTGGTTGTCACCTGGCGATCGCCATGCGCGCAGCAGGTGGCAATCACTTTAGCGAAGCAGGGGGTCGGAGCTAAGCTCCTCCCCAACACCAATGTTTCGACGAACCTTGGCTTCGGCAGCGAAGAAAGTGGTTGTCACCTGGCGTTGGCCATGCGCGCAGCAGGTGGCAATCACTTAGCGAAGCAGGGGGTCGGAGCTAAGCTCCTCCCCAACACTTCTGTTTGGACGAAGCTTGGCTTCGGCAGCGAAGTAAGTGGTTGTCACCGAGCGTCAGCCATGCGCGCAGCAGGTGGCAATCACTTAGCGAAGCAGGGGGTCGGAGCTTGGCTTCGGCCATGTATGAGCGTGGATCAAACGTGCCTTTAGGCACTATATGTGGGTAGCAGGAAGAGGAAAGGTTCATTTCGTCCCATACGGGACGATATAATGTAGAATATATTTCTTGCTACCCATATGAAATCCCTAACGGGATCTGTTTGATCAAAGCTTGACTTCATCCCTGTACGCACCAATGTTTGGACAAAGCTTGGCTTCGGCCGTGTAGTAAGTGGTTGTCACCTGGCGTTGGCCATGCGCGCAGCAGGTGGCAATCACTTAGCGAAGCCTATGTTGTTTGGAAGAAGCTTAGCTTCGGCAGCGTAGTAAGTGGTTGTCACCTGGCGTTAGCCATGCGCGCAGCAGGTGGCAATCACTTAGCGAAGCAGGGGGTCGGAGCTTGGCTTCGGCCGTGTATGAGCGTGCATCAAACGTGCCTTTAGGCA
>JAKQHS010000057.1 GCA_029557915.1 Bacteroidota bacterium
GGCATTGTTGAAATGATGCTCGATGCTACCCAACGATACACCTCGCCTTTAACCGAAAAACGTCTTTGCGGCTGGCACGCCGCCCTTTTTCCCACCGGATATAGCGGTCCATACAAAATAGAATCAGGTCGGTACCGGACAGGCATTATGCAAGTCGTTTCCGGCCCAATGGGCAAGGAAAAAGTGCACTACGAAGCCGTAGAACCCAAATTCGTAAAAGCGGAAATGGACAAGTTTTTAGATTGGTTTAATTATGACCACACCCTTGACCCCGTACTAAAAGCCGCCATTGCCCATTTTTGGTTTATCATCATTCATCCGTTTGATGACGGAAACGGGAGAATTGCAAGAGCCCTCACGGATCTGTTGCTTGCCCGTGCTGAAAACAGCAGTGAACGTTTTTACAGCATGTCCAGCCAAATCCTGATCGAACGCAAACAGTACTACGCGATATTACAAAAAGTACAATACAGCGCGGGCGACATCACGGAATGGCTTGCTTGGTTTTTGCATTGCCTGAAAAACGCCTTGCTGGCTACGGAAAACACCACTCAAAAAATACTGCTTAAAGCCGAATTCTGGAAACGGCACGAACATACCGCAATAAACGAAAGGCAACGGCTCATGATCAACAAAATTTTTGACGGATTGGAAGGAAAATTACAAACTTCCAAATGGGCAATAATGACCAAAATCTCAACCGACACCGCTTTAAGAGATATCAAGGACCTGGTGGAGAAAGGCATTTTGCAACAAACAAAAGAAGGGGGAAGAAGTGCAAATTATATATTAACAGGTTAACACCTCATCCCCATGAAGACGGCATCACCGGATTCATTTATTATTTACCCTTTGCAATGGTGATGATCTTGCCCTGCAAAAGCTTCCCCCATACCGGGGTCTACCACTTCAAAGTTTGCCATCATGCCTGCTTCGTGGTGTTCAAGAATATGGCAATGATACATCCACCTGCCCGGACGGTTGTCCGGCATCCAGGCAATCTTGGCTTTGCTCCTGGGGGGCAGGTTGATCGTGTCTTTCCAGGCCAGGTAGCCGGGGACCTTGCCATTTTCTTCCAGCACCTGGAAAAAGAAACCATGCAAATGGAAAGGGTGATCCATCAAGCTGCTGTTATAGATTTCCCATACCTGCAAGTCACCCACATACACGGGTTTGTCCATAGTATGCATGCCTCCGTTCACCTGGAAATCAATGATATGTTTTAAACTGGGGTCCACCGAAAGCCGGATCTTCCTGGTGACGGCGGCATGGGCAGGAGCCAACGGTTCGATCTTTCTCAAAACTTCAGGTATAACGGCTAAAGATGGTTTCATGGGGCCAACCTGCACCGTGGCAAAGGGTTCCCGCTTCGCTTTAAGAATGGTAACCCTGTCGTAAGGCAGCGATTCCATTGCAAAGGTTTCTCCTTCGGTAAAAGGTCCTGCCAGGATATCCACCCGTTCTCCCGGCGTCAGCAATACCTGGGTCATCGCCACTGGTTGTTCCAGCAATCCGCCGTCGGTGCCTATCATTTTAAAAGCCTTGCCATCGAGGTTAAGCATAAAATACCGGGCGCTGGATGAATTAATAAAACGCCACCTTTCCGTTTGGCCGGCATGCATAGGAATAATGGGATTTTCCTTGCCGTTTATCAGGAGGGTATCCCCCTGGCGGCCATCATGTCTTTCAACCCAGTTGCTGATAAAGTTGCCCTTTTTAAAGCTGTTGTCCCTGTTAAGTTTCATATCATCTATCATCAACACCCGGTCGGCATCGGTAAGCAGACCGGTATCCTCTTCCACAATCAAGGCTCCGTACATGCCCCTTTCCATCTGTACCGTCTCATTATGATGGGAGTGATACCAAAAGGTTCCGGCATCGGGCACGACGAAACGGTACTCAAACGTTTCTCCCGGCTGTATGGGTTTTTGCACTTCACCCGTTCCATCCATCGAAGCCGGCAGCCTGATCCCATGCCAGTGAATCACGGTAGGCTCATCCAGTTCGTTTTTTACTTTAATGACCAGGCTATCTCCTTTTTTTGCCCTTAGTACCGGTCCGGGCAGCTGGTGATTAAAACCCCAGGCTTTTATAATTTTACCATCGGCAATTGCCCAGTCAAATGTCGAGGCGGTCAGTTCATAATAAACTTTATTGGTTTCCATTTCGTTTGATTTTGTTTTTTGACAGTACAAAACTGCAATGGTGTTGAGCACCTTTAAGGACAAGCATGCGTCAAAAAAGGACAACTTATTCTCCCCGCAGTATTCCGTAGCATAGAGACCACCGGTTACGGCTCAAGAGAACGGAACCCGGGTCTTCCCTCCATAAATTCGGCTACCTACTCCATCAACAAGCCGAACCCATTTATTCGCTTCGTTTTGTAGGTTTACATGATCTATTCTTATTTTAGAAAGAATAATCATTAAAAGGATTCTGCTATGAACAGAAAACACAAATTCTTGTGGCCGGTTATATTTTTTATCGGCTTATCGGGATTACAAACAGGGGGGATTAACGCTTTTGCACAGAGCCCGGGGCCAGGCCAAAGACTTCCCCTCCCTCCCATACCTATAAAAGGCGATACGACCCATACCCTATCCAAACACTTCACGCCGGCCTCCGCCGTAAAAAAAGCACCGGATGCCAAGGGATTTATTCAACGTTGGCTGGTACTGGAACCCGTAAAAAAAGATATTGTCAGGAACAATATTTTCACTGACGACTACCTCAAAACCGCCTTTTCAACCGATAATTTTTCGGCCGATTACACCACCGTTCCCAAAAACGGCGAAATGGTAAAACTGGGAAACCACGAACTGAAATGGTATGCTTTGGACAGCAAGGCCTTCAACTTTAATTTATACCATTTTACCTACGCCATTAACAAGCCAAACTACGGAATACTTGTCTGGTTGGTCACCGTGATCAATTGCACGGAAGAAATCAAAAACGTCAGACTGGCAGCCGGATGCAATTCCGGGTGTCAATGGTGGCTGAATGGCCGGGAAGCACTAATGCTGTCCGGGGACAGGGATATGATTGCAGATAACGGCACCTCCAACCGATTAACGCTTAAAAAGGGAAAGAACATCCTCCGCGGGGCAGTCATCAACGGACCG
>JAKQHS010000118.1 GCA_029557915.1 Bacteroidota bacterium
GGCATGGCCGACCTGGTATATCAAACCGATGCCGACGGAGTGGTGCTGGACACCAGGGGGAGCAGCAGCAAAGAACTCCAGGCTGCCGTGGACCGGGTGAGGCCCGGAGTGGTCATGTACAGCGAAGGCATGGCGGTGCCCGCCGATATGGAAAACATCCTTGCCGGGCGGGTGCACAATGCTTTGTATTACCCCCCGGTTTTAAACCTTAATAAACTGATCCAGCCGGAATTCGGAATATTCCGGGTGGCCGAATTATTCATGGAGCCAGTGCGCCGGGAGATCCATACTTCCCTGTTTAATGGGTATGGGATTGAATTCAACATCTTTCATCCGGGCAATCCCGAAGGCCTGGAGGAACAATATAAATATATAGGCCGTTCGGTGCGCATCCTCCGCGAGCACACAAGCCTGTTCAACGGCCGGGACTGGACCCCACTCCATCCTTCCTTCAAAGATGGGGTCCTCATCAACCGTTGGCCGGGGACCATGAAAGAAATCTATACCGTTTACAACAGTTTGCCTTCCGGCTACCGGGGCCATCTCTTTGAAGCACCCGAAGGCCCGGGCCATTGGCTTGATCTTTGGAATCATAAGGAACTGGACCCTGAGTCCATCGAGGGAAAAGTCCGGATTTCCCTTGAACTGGAGCCCTATCCCCAATCCTGGCAGGGCACCAACAATGAAGGGTCCATGGGGGTGGTCGCCCGGTTTGACGATTTGCTGACGGTCAGGTTGTACCGCGGAGACCTGCTTGATCTATCGGCCTCCTCCGGTTCCAGGATCCTGGTTTGGGCAGGTGCGCCATCCTATTCCAAAAGCCCTTCAAGACTGGATATCCGGTCACAGACCCTCAACCTGACCACTTTGTTTCCGGGGCATGAAGGGGATTATGTGATTCAACTATTCGATTCCCTGGAACTGATCGATGAAAGGATTGTGAGCATCGCTCCCGCTACGGCCCGTTATATTGCGGTGACCGGCCGATCCAGCCGCCATGACCTCGGTCCGGAAATGGTGGAAATCCCTGCGGATACCTTTACCTTTTATTCCAGCCACGGCGATGACTTCATTCCTTATCCATCCTGGTCCGAAGGCGGTCATCATGCCATGCCTTCTTTCCATATGGATCGTCATCCCGTCACCAATAAGGAGTTTGAGACCTTCCTGGTTAAATCAAAATACAAACCCCGGTACAAGAGTAATTTTTTGAAACATTGGGAAAACGGGAAATTGCCCAAGGGCCTGGAAAACCATCCGGTGGTTTACGTATCCCGGGAAGATATCCAGGCTTATTGTGCCTGGGCGGGCAAGCGCCTTCCCACAGAGATCGAATGGCAATACGCAGCCCAGACTTCTAAAAGAAATCCATGGCCCTGGGGTGAAGAGGCCGGCATTCAAGGCGTGAAATCGGAGATCATCACCGGGACCCTTACCCATACCACTTTCACCGGTTTCGACTCCACGCTGGCCAATCCGGGCAATGGAAAGCTTGATCCGGTAGGCTCTTATCCCAAGGGAGAGAATCCCTTTGGGCTCACCGACCTCGTGGGTTCAGTCTGGCAGATGACCGCCGACCATTACCGCAGCGGTTCCTACGAATACCTCATACTCAAAGGCGGCAGTTATTACAAACCCACCGCTTCCTGGTGGTATGTACAGGGTGGCCCACAGGCCCTTGCCTGGAAACAAATGCTGTTGTTGGTCGACCAGGGATTTGAAAGGAAGGGGACGGTTGGGTTCAGGTGTGTGAGGGACAAGGAGTAAAGGAGGAAAGGTAGAGGGTGAAGGGCGAAGGGCGAAGGGTGAAGGGTGAAAAATTACAATGGTAGGAACATTAATCGCGGGCTAACCTTGGCTTCATTTACACTTAACCTGGCAACCGTAGTTTCGCAGCAGCAAGAGCAAATCGGTTGGGATTAAAACATTTCGGAAGCCCGGTGGACGGAAGCAATCCGGTTCCGCAAAACGAAATCGGTTTCGTAAATATATAATCCGGCCCGGATGCCAGAAACCAAAAATTGTTTCACTTTAGCCCCTGTAGTCATTTAACCTAACTCAATTTCAATCATGATGAAGATCCTCTTCCTGAATCTGCATTTTATTAAGTATATCAAAAACAGCCTGATCCGGGGCATCTGTTTATTATGGATTTTTATGCCCGGAAGGGCCTGGGCCCATGCTGCCCTGCCTTCTGAAACAGATGTCCTGGCGTGGGTGGTCAAAGGGAGGGTGACCGATGCGAATACCTCGGAACCCCTGATCGGTTGTACCGTGCAGATCAAAGGAAGCGGCCAGGGCGTAGTCACTGATTTTAACGGGGATTACAGCATTGATGTCCAGGACCAAAATGCCGTGCTGGTATTCAACTATATCGGGTATCAGGAAATAGAGGAGCCGGTGAATGGGAGGACGGAGATTAATATCACCATGTCCCAATCCGTTTCGGAATTGTCCCAGGTCGTGGTCATTGGGTATGGGAGCGCGACGAAAAAAGACATGACCGGCGCGGTAAAGTCTTTAAAGGCCGCTGAATTTAATAAAGGGATCATCAATTCACCGGAGCAATTGCTTCAGGGCAAGGTGGCAGGTGTAAATGTCACCTCGGCCAGCGGGGAGCCCGGCAGCATACAAAGCATCACCATCCGGGGGCCTGGCGGGGTTCGTTCCGGGAGCACGCCTTTGTTCGTAGTCGACGGGGTAGCCTTGGACAATTCCTCCACCGGAGGAGCGACCAATCCGCTCAATTTTCTCAATCCCCAGGACATCGAATCCATTGATGTGCTCAAGGACGCCTCGGCGACCGCGATTTATGGAGCCCGCGGTGCCAATGGCGTAGTGCTGATCACCACCAAAAGGGGCAAAGCGGGGACTTCCATCCTCAACTATTCGGGTTCCGCCGGCCTCTCTACCATGGCCAATCCCCTTGAGGTCTTTTCCGCCGACCAATACCGTATTGAAGTGCCTAAAGTCGGAGGAGTATTGGAAGACCTGGGTGCCGATACCGACTGGCAAAAAGAAATAAGCCGCAGAGCGCTCACCCACAACCATAACCTTTCTTTATCCGGAGGAGCGGATAAACTGACTTATTACGGCTCCCTGGGCCTTCAGTCCCAGGAAGGCATCCTGAGAAAAAGCCAGCTAAACCGCTACACCGGCCGGATCAATATCAATCAGAAATTCCTGGACGACCGCCTCGACCTCGACCTCAACCTCAACGCAACCAACACGTTTAATTACCGTCCCCCGATCGGAGCGCTTATCGGAGGAGCCATTTCCGCCAATCCCACTTATCCGGCTTACGATGCCCAAGGCAATCCCTACCGGTATGCTGCCGGGACCAATCCGCTGATCACCCTCAACCTGGAAAAGGACGTGACCACGATCAACCGCGTTCTGGGAAATATTTCCCCCTCCCTTCGCATCACCAAAAATCTCCGGTACAAATTGAATTTCGGCATCGACAATTCCACCTCCGCGCGCGATATCCAGTCCCTCGCCAACGCGGTACCCCAACAGGACGGGCGTCTGGAAACCGTCAACATCTATAACCGGAACAAATTGATCGAAAATTATTTTACCTATACCCTGACCAAAACCGATTATAACCTGTCGGCCGTAGTGGGCCATTCCTACCAGAAGATCTTTTTACAGGGGAGGGCTACCAGCATCAACAAATTTCCCATCTCCAATATAGAACCTCAATACAATCCCGGCCTGGGTCAGGAACTGACCCTGGCTAATAACAAACCTACCGGCTATGCCATCGTCAACGAATTGCAGTCTTATTTTTCACGCGTCAACTTCCAGTTTCTGGACAAGTACCTGGTCACGGCAACGGTGAGGGCGGACGGTTCCTCGAAATTTGGGGAAAACAATAAATATGGGGTCTTCCCATCCTTTTCCGTCGGATGGCGATTGAATGAAGAGCCGTTCTTCGAGTCCCTGCCTTTCAGTGAATTTAAACTGAGAGCCGGATGGGGCCAGACCGGCAACCAGGAAATCCCGTCCAAAATCACTCAGCCTTTGTTCACCTCCCAGGTGTCCGCCTCAACGTCCTATCCCTTGGCCAATACCGGCCCATATCCTGCGGGTACCTCCTATTCCCGCCTGGCCAATCCCGACATCCAGTGGGAGGTATCCACCCAAACCGATATCGGACTTGATTTCGGTTTGTTCAACGGGGCTTTAGCCGGCGCCATTGATTATTTCAACAAAAAATCAGGCAAGATCCTGCTCGAAGTCATCCCGGCAGACCCCGTGCAACCTGCGGGCACGGTATGGACCAACGTGGCCGATATGACCGTGACCAACAGCGGCCTTGAACTGGACCTCCAATACCGGAAAACCCTCACGCGCGGATTGTCCTATTACCTCGGAGGCAATATCACTTTTATCCAAAACAATGTTGAAAATTCACCCTATACCGTGATTCCTTCCGGTTCGGCATCCGGTTCGGGCCTGACCTCGGCTACGATCAACGGATATGTCAACGGAAATCCTATCGGCACCTTTTTCCTCAAAGAATACATCGGGCTGGATGACAAGGGCCTGAGCCGATTCCGCGACGTGGACCAGGACGGGATCATTACGGACAAGGACCGGGTGGCCCTGGGCAGCGCCCTGCCCAAACAAATGTTCAACCTCAACGGTGGATTCAGCTGGAAAGCCTTTGACTTTTCAGCCAACCTCAACGGGGTGTCCGGAAATAAAGTATATGACAATACCGCCAATTCCAATTTTTACAAACTCCGCTTGTCGAAAGGGATCAATACCACGGCAGAAGCCATCGCGGAGCCCAAGGAGTCCATCAATAACTCCGCTCCCGTATCCTCGAGGTATCTCAAAGACGGATCTTTTGTCAGGCTCAACAACTTGTCCCTCGGATATCAGATCAATACCGAAAAACTTGGGATCCGGAAATGGGTATCGGCGCTGAGGGTCTCCCTTACCGGCGAAAACCTCCTGCTTTGGACCAAGTACGACGGATACGATCCCGAAGTCAATACGGACCGGAATATCAACGGAGTCAATTCTTATGGAATCGACTACCTGTCCTATCCCAAAGCCAAATCATTTATTTTCAGTTTAAATCTAACCTTATAATAAAAAACAAGACCCGTCATGAAAAAGAAACTTATAGCCTTGTTTTTTCTCAATTTTCTTTTCCTCACCTGGAGTTGCACCGACCTGGATGAAGAGATCCTGGATGAGACCAACGCCTCCGGCCTGACCGATAAACAAGCCGCTGACGGCATTTTGGCTCCCGTCTACGCCCGCTTGCCGGACGTATTCTTGCATACTGCCTATTTTGCCATCCAGGAAATCACCACGGACGAAGCCATTCTGCCCTACCGGGGCGGTACGGACTGGGGGGATAACGGGATCTACATTGAATTGCACAAGCATACCTATACCAGTACAAATGCCAATGTCCGGAATACTTGGAATGTAGTTCTGCAGGGCATTTCCCGGGCGATCACCGCGATCAATTCCCTTCCATCGCTCAATGATCCTTCGGTGAACACCTATATCGCCGAAGCCAGGGGGATGCGGGCATATTATTCCATGCTGACCCTCGATTTATTCGGCCTGGTGTTTGTGAAAGATGACCTGGGCGCCACTTCCAAAATCCTTCGGGGTACCGAAGCCTTCAATTACGTCAGAGATGAATTTCTGGCGGTGGAGCCCCAACTGGATCCCTCCGTTGGGCCCGGCCGTCTCAGTAAAGGAGCAGTCTGGGGATTGCTGGCAAGGCTCTACCTGAACGGGGCCGTTTACCGGGCCCCCTATTCGGCGACCTTTGCTTTTCCGCAGGAGGATATGGACAAGGTGATCGAATATTGCGATAAAATCATCGGTTCGAACCTCTACACCCTGTCGCGGGATTATTTTTCCATCTTCAATGATGAAAATCACACCAATAAGGAATTGATTTTTGCGGTGGACCAGAGGGCCGACCTCAACGGGCACAACCGTCTGGCTTATTTTTCCCTTTCCGGCGACCAGTTTCCCCTGCCGGCTTTCCCGGCGGCAAATGGTACGGATGGGCCGGGCATTACCTCTGATTTTTACCAGACCTGGGCCCAGGCTTATGCTCCGGCCGATCCTTCGGTGGACCCCCGCTTTTATCAGCAAAACCTGTCGATCTACAGCAATCCTGCCGATTCCTGTGTCGACGGAGCCAGTTTCCGGATCAACCGGGGTATCCTCCGGGGACAGCAGTATGGCCTGATCCGTAGAAATGGGGTTTTTCTGAAATGCGCCGATGGGAAATTTAAAGTCGGCCCGCTCTTTCACGATACCCGGAACAAACCCACCCTGGCTGTGGATTTCACCGAGAGAATCGATTTTACCGTGGAGGGCAGCAATTACAACACCGGCTACCGGGTGGAGAAATACGAATTCAGTAAAAAATCAGCCAGCGGCAGGAATTTCGGGGAAGCCGATATCGTCATCGTAAGGCTGGCGGATATTTATCTCATGCGGGCTGAGGCCAAACTTCGGAAAAGCGGGGACGCTGCGTCCGCCCTGGCCGACGTCAATACGGTCCGGGCATCCCGCAATCTGACCACTCCGCCTCCTGCCCTGACCTCCATGTCGCTGGACCTCTTATACCGCGAGCGGGGATTCGAGTTTTACTGGGAAATGCTGAGACGGACCGATATGATCCGCTTTGGAAAATACGAAGGGACCTGGACGGAAAAGGACAATACGGATAAAAACAAAAGGGTTTTCCCGATCCCGCAGACTGCCATTGACGGCGCCTCAAACATTCCGGGCTACCTCGTTCAGAACCCGGGTTATTGATGGTCCTGCCATTCTTTCCATAATGTGGATGCCCTGGGCTCCAGAACGGAAGGAACTACAATGGACTTAGGGGTGAAGGGCGGCTTGTTTTTATTCAGGCTTTCAAACAAAAGGCTTGCGGCCTTTTTTCCGATCTCATAGGCCGGCTGCCGGATCGTTGACAATCCGGGTTTAAGGAGGGAAGCCGTAGGCAGGTTTGAAAAGGCAAGGACTCGTAAGTCTTCAGGTATCCTTATTTCCAGGCTTTTGCATTCCAGGTAGGTGGCAATGGCCAGTTTTTCCACCGCGCCAATGATGCCGTCAGGCTGGTTTGCTGAGGTCAACAGTTTCTGAATAAGGATGCGGGCGGTATTGGGATCGGGACTGCAGTTGACGTAATGGTATGGGGTACCCGGCCGGAACTCGCGGACGGCTTTCGCTCCCCCGTCAAAGCGCTGTTTCATGATGTTCAGGCCGTCCCCGATGGAAAGAAAAGAAATATGAGTGCATCCATTCTCCAGCAGATGCTTCGAAGCCAGATAGCCCGCCTCAAAATCATCGGTAATGACCTTGTGGACCGGGACCTCATCCAATACGCGGTCAAAAAAGACCAGCGGTTTCCCGGACATGTTGTAGTCCAGGAGATGCCGGGCGGAGGCACTGCCCGTGGCGACGGAAATCAGGATGCCATCCACCCTGCCGTTGGACAATTCCCGGAGAATGGATTCCTCCAGCGCCTGGTCTTCATGGGTAAGGTAGATCAGCACATGGTAATCCGCCGAATGGGCGACAAATTCGATGCCGTTGATGGCCGTTGAAAAAAAGCTGTCTTCCACTTCGGGAACGACGATGGCTATGGTCCGGCTGTTTTTCCGGCGAAGGGAGCTGGCATAGGGATTGGGTGTAAAATGGTACTGCCGGGCAGCTTCCAGAACCCTTTGTTTGGTCTCGGCGCTGATCTCGTAGCTGTCTCTCAGCGCTTTGGAGACGGTCGAGGGAGCAAGACCAAGCTGCTCAGCCAGTTGTTTTATCGTGAGGAGGGCCATTTTGGGGCTTCGGAGATTGCAAGATTACGAACCAAAATCGGTTTAATCGAAAACGATTTCGCAGATTGACCTGTGAACCTGTGTTGCCCGGGAAGCCGGACTGAATATTTCCCCCGGGAAACCTTATTTTTGGCAATCAAGCATTTAGGTTATGGAAAAAAAATTCAGCTACGAAGAAATCAATCCCCTGAACAGCATTGAAGAATGGGAAGAAGACGTGCTGGTGCGTTATCCCGACCCGGAAAAAATCGCTACCTCAAAAGCGACGGAAGCCTACCGTAATTATGAAACCCCGGTTCGCGATACCGTACGGGAGTTTTACCGCTTGAACCATACTTATCAGACTTATGATTTTGTGGTGGGCAAAAAAAATGATTTCCTGAAATTTGACAAAAAGGAAATGCCGGTATGGGATGCTTTCCAGTTTCTCAACCAACTGGTGGACGATTCCGATCCGGATACCGACCTCGACCAGTTGCAGCATTTGCTTCAGACCTCGGAAGCCATTCGCCGGGACGGCCATCCGGACTGGATGGTGCTCACCGGTCTGATGCACGATATGGGCAAGGTCCTCTGCCTCTTTGGCGAGCCCCAGTGGGCGGTGGTCGGGGATACTTTCCCCGTTGGCTGCGCTTATTCCAACAAGGTGGTTTATCCCGAATATTTCTCTCTCAACCCGGATTATACCAACAACAACTACAACTCCACCCTCGGCGTTTATGAAAAAGGCTGCGGGCTCCGCAATGTACACATGTCCTGGGGTCATGACGAATACGTTTATCACATGATGAAGGATTACCTGCCGGAATCCGGCCTTTACATGCTGAGGTATCATTCGTTTTATGCCTGGCACCGGGAGGGGGAATACAGTTACCTCCTCGATGACCACGATCGCGAGATGCTCAAATGGGTCAAACTTTTTAATCCTTACGATTTGTACTCCAAGTCGCCCAGCCCGCCCAACTGGACGGAGCTGAGGCCTTATTATGAGGATTTGGTGGCGAAGTATTTGCCGGCGACGCTGAAGTTTTAAACAGGGATCAGGTAGCAGGGATCAGGGATCAGGGTGTCCTGGCGCTTCTTTGATATTTTTTTATTGCCTTGTCTTGATCTTTTGTCTCAGCAAGGTTGTAGTTACCGTTGAAGCATTGGCGGTGTGACGTTAGTCTGTGTTCCGTCCGCACAGTACCGATGCTGATTATAGATACAAATGCTCAATGTTTATTCTGTTGCACGGCGTTATTGGTCTGCCGAGTCCTAAGCCGAATAGTGAGCAAAACATGAGAATTTATTCGTCGCCCCGCCATATTTCCAATGCAATGGTGTGTGCAGTTACGTTTATTGACTTTTTTAGTTCCCTAAAATTTCCAACATCGTTCCATCAGGGTCATGTAGCAATACGACACGAAGCCCATTGGGTAGAGTCACTAATTTATAGTTTAAATTATTTTCTGTAATTCTCTTAATGTATGGATCAATATTCTTTACATTGAAAGTAAGGTATCCTAATCCAAGTTTTTCAAATCCATAATAGGGAAGTGCTTTGGCGTTGGTGGTATACATGTTGTTTTCCGTTTGATTTAG
>JAKQHS010000160.1 GCA_029557915.1 Bacteroidota bacterium
ACTGGATTACCTTTGCCATATTGTAATAAATCTATTACCCCGAATTTATGCTTAAAGTAGCATTTTCGGGGTTTTTTTATGGCAAAAAATTTTAATATGTTCCTAAGTCTCAACTCCTTAGGCTACTCGTGAACTTCCCTACTGATTGCTGAATGCTGAATGCTGATTGCTGATTGCTGAAATAAAAAAAGGCCATACACGTCATTGGAATTATAATTGTCGTCTTGAAAAAGAATAACCTTGTATGGCCTGTGCAAATATAGATTAAACTCACATTTGTACAAGGAATATAGAGTTTTTTAATATTTGTGAAATGGAGGTTAGGGGTAAGAGGTTAGAGGTTAGAGGTTAGAGGTTAGAGGTAGCACGCAGGAGGTGGCAGGACTTCAGGCCTCATCCCACGCTCTCCGCCCTCAGACAAACTCGGAGTCCCGCCACTGCTTCCGGATTTCTTTGATTTCTTTCAGTTCCAGTTTGTCGATATCCGGGGCGGCTTGATTGGGGTCTTTGGCTTTCGGGAGGGGACGGGAGCTGCGGCCGTGGTCCAGCATGTATTTTATTCTTTCTTCCCTTTCCTTAATGCGCTCCACTTCCTCATAAAATTTACGCTCCTCCCATTCTTTTCCGAAGCCGGGCCATCCGAAAACGCGGATATACCGGATCGCGACCGCCAGGCCGATGGCCAGCGTTGGATAAATCGCCCAGAAATCACCCGGGCTGCTGAAAAAATTCAGCGCCATAAAAAAACTGGATAAGACAATCCAGGTGAAAAGAAACCGATAGAAAGATTTCATTTCTTTCACCCTCTTTTCTGCCTTGAGATAGGTGACGGTGTCTTTATCCATTGGTCCGGAGTTTTATCAAAATTGAGGAAAATGCCGGTTCCATGCAAGATTTCCTGAAAAGGAACCCGAAATGATCGACCAAAGTGACTTACTGGCGTATGTATTTTCCGAATAATGCACCGCACCAGCCTCCCAAGCCACCCGTGATGCCTCCAATCAGGGCCGTCAGGCCCAGCAAGGCTCCCGGAGGCTGGTCCCCAAATAAGATGCCGATCCTGGCTGACAAAATCGAAGAGGATGCGCTGTCTTTTAGGTAGGCGGCCAGGCCCCAAAAGATTACCCCGGCAAGGAAAAAGAGCGCCAGGCTCTGGGCCGGTTTTCCTTTGGACATATATCCGGCAGCAATACCCGCAAAGGCCAGGCTGTACCAGGGCAGGAAGAACTGCATCAGATATCCGAGGACCAAAAAAACCAGCAGACCGTAAAGGATTTTATTATTCATGACCGGCAGAAAAATGTTGAGTGTATAATGCCTTGACTTCTTCGGCTTGTTTGACAAAATGGGCTTCCTGGTATTTTCCGGAGGCCCAGTCATCGATCATATTATCATAATACCGGGAGCCGGGGTTCCCATTCTGGCCCCCGGGGAAGATCACCCGGGCCCGGGGTTTTTCCCCCAACTCCACAATCATTCTCCAGGAAGGGCCGGAACCGTTGGCCATCGCATTGAGGGCATCGCCAATCCCTCCGATCTTTATATTTTCCCTTGAAAAACCGGGAAGGTTGGCCAGGTGCTGAACTTTGGATTTGGACGCCTGGCTCCAGGGCAGAATTTTTCCGTCCGGATCCCGGTCCACCTCCTGCCAGGCTTGGTTGAAAGCCAGGTTTACGATGTCCCTGGCGGTTTCGGACAGGTCTGCAGTGGACTTCAAATCAAAAATAGAGTGGTCCTCGTCCTTCAGGAGCATACTGGTGAAATACATCTTGGGATACTGAAGTTGGGAAGAGTCTTTGCTGCCATATAATTCATCAAAAGTCAGCCGGTACATCTTTCTGTACCAGGTATTAAAAAAGGTGGCTTCCGGAGCATCCGGTCCAAAATGAAAATTCCAGTTTCTCAGGGCACGGATCGTCATCTGCCTTTCAGGGTCCGCATTGCCCGTGCTGTCCAGCAAGGATAACATGAAGGGCAGATTTTCTGCCGCCTTGAGGCTGTAGTTGTCGTTTTGCATGGCTTCCATGTCCTCTCCCGAGAACCGGTCTTTTGAAGTAAGCAGGCGGTTTAAGGTTCTGCCCCGGAAGTATTCAAAATCCCCATTGTAATAATAGGGATACGAAGGATCGGTGCTGTGCTGGTTTGCGCTGCTTACAAAGCCCCTGGCCGGATTTTTGGTCCTGGGATTGTTTTCATAGGGGATGTAACCCTGCCAGGCATTGGCGCTTACGGAGCCGTCCTGGACATATTTGCCCTGCCCTGGTTTTTTTATGGGCAGCTGTCCGTTAACCGTGAGCGCGATATCCCCATCCTTTGAGGCAAACACAAAGTTTTGGGCCGGGCTTTTATACCCGTTCAAAGCGCGGTAATAATCTTCGTAATTTTTAGCTTTCATCAGGTTGAGAAAGACGAGCATCTCGAAGCTCTGCGGGATCTCGTGGGCAATCCAGTGATAGGCCAGTCCATACCGGGGGCTGGACGCATCTTCCACCGGTACGGGACCCCATCCCGTGTATCTCACCGTATCATAGATCGTTTTGGCATTCTTAACCCGGATTTCTTCTATTTTGACCGTCACCGGTATCCGCTCACCATCCAGGATATAGGCATCGCGGTTTTCATCAGCCCATTTTATCCGGTACCAGTCGGCTACATCATGGCCCACATTGGTTTCTCCCCAGGCAATGTTCTCGTTAAAACCAATGAGGATGCCCGGGATGCCGGGCACGCTTACTCCATAGGCATTGAATTCAGGGCATTTTATCTGATTTTCAAACCAGATGGAGGGTAGGGTGAGCCGGAGATGCGGATCATTGCAGAGGATCGGGTAGCCGGATTGGGTTCGGCTTCCGCTGACTGCCCAGTTATTGCTGCCCTGGCCCGGAGGGGGCAGGGTATTGGGGCGGAGATAAAGCGATTCCAACTGGTCCAAAACGCTTTCAGTGGCATTTCCGGAGGTATCCGCAGAAAAACCCCATTCGGTACCGGGAGGAATTACCGGGCTAAGGCCTTCGGGAAAGTCCGGGTACAACAAATTATAAAGGGAATCCCCCAGGAAAGCCTTCGTATTGGCGGCTTCCAGATCGTATTCCCTGCTGCACAGGGATTGGGCCATATATTTTACTATGGCGGCTGTTTTAAGCGGGGTCCAGGGCTCGGGTGTAAAACCCATCAGCTTATACTCGAGGGGCAGGTCCCTGGATTTCAACTGACGGATATAATCATTGACCCCGGAGCAATAGGCTTCAATATACCCAAAATGCACACTATCCTGCTTCCACCCCCTCACCGCATTTTCAGCGCCAAAGAGCATGCCCATCCGGCGTTGTTCCTTGTCCCGGGCTATCAGGCGTTCTCCACCGAGTACTTCGGCCAGCCTTCCCATGGCGGATCTCGCCAGCATGTCCATCTGCCACAATCGCTGCGAAGCGACGAGGTATCCGGAAACGTAAAAGGCGTCCCGCTCATCTTCGGCAAAAACATGGGGTACCAACCGGTCGTCCCAAAGCACCTGGGTTTTGTCCTTCAGGGCTCCGGACTGGAAGGTTCCTGAACGGACATCCGGGGCCACCGCATTTTGCCAGAATCCGGTAAACGGGCTCAGGAAATTCCCGATGGCCGGGAGGGTGGTGCTTTTAAAGGAAATGGGATGATCGAGCAGGTAAATCCAAAGGATCAGCAGGATAAAGGCAAGGGCAGCTTTGACGGGTTTCATCCGGTAATGACTTATCGGACAAAGGTATACAAGTTATCGGAAGACCGGTCGGGTGAAAATGCGTACCGTTCCAGGTCAAAGTTTTTCAGGCCGGAGGGAAGGCTAAGCCTGTTTTTTACGATATACCGGGCCATCAGGCCCCTGGCTTTTTTAGCGCTGAATGAAATCACCCGGAACGCCCCTCCCCGTTTTTCTTCAAAACGAACTTGGATGATCTTCGCTTCTATTTTCCCCGGATGGACCACGTGAAAATATTCCTCGGATGCGAGGTTGATCAGCACCCGGTCTTTCACCTCTTTCATGTCCTCATTCAGCAGGGTCGAGATTTTGTCCCCCCAGAAAGAGTACAGGCTTTTATGTTTTCCGACCTGCAACATCGAACCCATTTCCAGGCGATAGGCCTGGATGCGGTCCAGGGGGCGCAACAAGCCATAGAGGCCGGAAAGGATCCTGAGGTGTTTCTGTGCAAAGGCCAGGTCTTTTTTGTCAAAATCGGAAGCGTGCAATCCCAGGTAAACGTCGCCGTTGAAGGCCAACAGGGCTTGTTTGGTATCCTTTTCATGGGGTTCGGCTTCAAACTGGTCAAACCGTTTGACATTCAACTCGGCCAGGGCTTTGCTGATGTCCATGAGGGCCATCAGGTCCCTGCTTCCTTTCTTTTTCATGCATTTGACCAGTTCCCCGGTTTCTTTGTCAAAACGCGGCCTGGTCGCCTCCCTGAGCTCCACCGGCTTAAAATCCAATTTTTTGGCCGGCGAGATTAACATCATCATAGAATAAAATTAGGACGATTTGTTGATTTACTATGGCTGTGCATGCTAAATTGGGTGATCTGGCTGTCAATGCCTGACAGAGGTTGACCGTTTTTAAGGTTGAAAAACACTTAAAAACGTTAACATATGAATTACAAAGTCAATTTTAAAATGAGCACAACAGAACGGCAGCGTCGCACTTTTAGCGAGGAATTGAAACGTAAG
>JAKQHS010000186.1 GCA_029557915.1 Bacteroidota bacterium
GAATGAAGGTCGGAATCGGATTTTCCATCCCATAACTGGATGATCCAATCCTGCTGTGCACGGACCTGGAAGCAGGCCAACCCAAGGAATAGAAGGAGGGTACTGCGGTATTTATTCATGGGCGATTTTTAGAATAACGAAAATCCGCTTTTCAAGGATACAAAGATAGGATGAATTTTGGAGGCCGTACGATTCCATGATGTAAACCGCAGGGGGCGCGGTGTTCGCAGGGGAGGCGCAAAGGCAATCATTCACCTGTATCCTCTGCGGATCCTCTGCGTTCACATCGGCTCTGCGGTTAATAGTAACTGTTATTTAACCGCGAAGGGCGCTAAGAGCGCGAAGATTTCGCAGAGTTGGGAGTTCTTTCTTTGCGGATTTTCTTAGCGGCCATAGCGGCCTTTGCGGTTAAAATTTTGCTTTTTCCTGCAATAGGCAAATCACCCGATCTTTGTCAGGATTTGGGTTTCTTAAAATCTTTTTCCCCAACTTTAAGCGCGACCTTCAGGTGATTTTCGACAGGCGGGATCGGGCAATTGTATCCATCGCTGTAAGCGCACCAGGGATTGTAGACCCGGTTGAGGTCCAGGATAAGCCGTCCGTCTTGGATGGCGGTGGCCTGGAGGTCCAGGTAGCGGCCTCCCGCATAGGTTTTTTTGCCCGTCGTGAGATCTTTGAGCGGGATAAATAAATGGTTCTGGTAGAGGGGAGATACCAAATGCAGGTTTTTATATGCAGTGAGCCTGAGCTTTTTACCTTTCCACTGAAAATGCAGGACGGCATGACGCCTGAATGTTTTTTCCTGCCCGCTGTACGTGGGCATTTGAAAAGAGGGCTGGTCCTGCAGCAGTTCCACTTCGCAAAATACCTTGTTGGATTCTCTCACCGGGTAATAGCCGAGGTAAACGCTGTCGCCGGGTTTTACCGTCGTCCTCGGATCGGAAAAAAGGCCGGCCCAGTTCTTGGATCGGTATAGTCTGATTTCTTCCTTGTAGGAAAGGATTTGGCCGTACATCGGCAAAAAAAGCAGGATTAGGAGGACCGCAAAAATCCCTCTCATTGGGCTGGCTGATTTACCAAAATCAGGCGGTCCCCACGCAGGGCCATCCGGCTCACGGATTCCAGGCCGAAGTATTTCAGATCGGCGATTTCAACCCAGTTTTTTTCCGTTTCCGGGTGCATGAAATACAGTTTGGAACCCTTGCACATGAAAAAATGACCTTCGGCGGAGAGGGCAAAATCTTCACAGCCCGGCAAGGTCTCGCTGAGGATCACCGATTTTTGCATCAATGGATCGTATTCCTTGATGTACCAGTACGATTCCGAAATTTTATGTACATAAACCAGATGGCCGGCGGCGTTGCGGGTCATGCAGCGGCCGACGTCGGAGGTAAACAGAAGGGGATCTTTCGACTCCAGGTTGACCAGGGCCATTTGGTGGGGTTTACCGACCAGGAAGAGCGCCACGTTCTGGGTATCGAGCCAGGCATGATAGCCGACGTTTTTAATGTCCGGCAAGGGGCTGATGGCTTTGCCTTTTGGCTTCCGTTCATAACGGTAAAGCCTTTGAAGACCCGTGGCCTGGTCATCCACCCGCACACACGAGATGTATTTTCCATCCGGGGTGAGGGTAGGGGAATATTCGCTGAGGCTCGTCCGGGTCAGGGGCTGGAGGGTGTTCAGGCCCAGGTTCAGTTTGAAGATATCGGTTTGCCCGGCTCCTTTCTCCTGGACGGTGATCAGGATTTCGTAATCGTTGATAAAATAAGGTTGATTGTTGTATCCTCCTTCATTAAAAGCGCTGAGGTACCGGGGTGAATGCACCACAAATTTTCCCGTTTCTCCCTTTTGAATCCGGAATTCATACAATTGGGTCGCGGGGACCTGGGCTTCCAGCCGGCTGAGCAGGAAGGCAAATAAAAGCGGCCACCGGCGGATAAACATTATTTTTTATTGGCTGAAGTGAACAATCTGTTCCAGTTTATTCCATTGGCAAGTTTACCGTTTTTTGTCGAAAACCAGATAAACAGGGGTTTGCCCACGATATGATCGGCGGGTACATAACCCCAGGCCCGGGAATCTTCGGAATTGTGCCGGTTATCGCCCATGGCCCAGTAATAGTCCTGCTCAAAGGTATAGCTGGACGCTTCCGCACCGTTGATGTAGATCTTGCCGTCCCTCACTTCGAGTTTGTTTTTTTCATAAACGCTGATGACCCGGTCGTACAGGGGAAGGTTTTCCAGGGTCAAAGAGGTGGTGGTGCCGGCTTTGGGGATATAAATGGGCCCATAGTCGTCCATGGTCCAGCCCAGGGACAGAGGGGTATCATAGGGGAAAAGCGGCCTGGCTTCCTGGGGTACCGGCTGGATGATGATCGAGGAATCCATGGCCTGGATTTTGGCCCTTTGGGTGCTGTCGAGGAAATAGACGCCCATCTGAGGCATGGCTTCCGAAAGGTTGATGCCCAGTTCATCCAGTTTTCTTTGGTTGAGCTGGTTGCCGGGCGACAAGACCCGGTACATAAACTGCATATGTTCCGGGTTGTAGGCCGGCTGGTTGTTGATATACAGTTGGCGGTTTATAATTTTCAGGCTGTCCCCGGGCAAGGCGACACAGCGCTTGATATAATGGTCTTTTTTATCGACGGGCCGGGTGACCAGTTTTGCGTTTCGTACCGCCTGGCGCACATAAGGTTCCCTGCGGTACTGGTCGGCGGTGAAAGCCCGGTCCGGGGCCAGGTAAACGCTATCCCCAACCGGCCAGTTGAACACGAAGGGCTCATATCTTTTGACTTCCTGCAATTTAGGCAGCCGTTTGTATTTAAAACTCGGTTGCTTCAGGTAAGATTCGGTGTCCAGGAAAGGGATGCGGTTGTGCAGGAGGGGGACCATAACAAAGGTCATGGGGAGGCGGATCCCGTAATGCGCCTTGCTCACGAAGAGGAAATCGCCCACCTTAAGGCTGCCTTCCATGGACGAGGTGGGGATCATATAGGCTTCGATCAGGAACATCCGGATGAAGGCGGCGGCAAAAACGGCGAAGATGATGGATTCGGCCCATTCGCGGAGCGCGCCTTTTTTATACGGATTGGAGGCCTGGAGTTTGTTTACGGTTTTTTGGTCTTTTTTGTCCTGTGCTTCCTTGAGTTTAGCATAAAATTCGTGCTCCTTCATGAGGATGGGACCCTGGTATTTTTCATTTTTAGCCAAACCCAGGTAGAGGGAATAAAACGGGGCGAAGACTACGGCCAGCACGCTCTGGAAAAAGGAATGTTTTCCGAAGGATCTTGCCAGGTCGATGATCAGGGCGGCGAAAATGAAAATATTGACGATGGGGAAAAGCATCCACCAGGCATGTGATTTTTTACGTCCCACCAGGGCCGACATTTCCGCCAGGTTGAGCCCGGGGACCAGGCCTTTCCAGGCTTCCACTCCCGCCTTGGGGAATACGAAGTACATGCCTACACTGTATATGATAAAACCTATAAGCAGGAATAAAAACATAAGGACCTTGTTTTGTAAGAGAGGGCAAATATAAGGCTTATGTCCCGCGTAGCCTAAGGCATTAGACGAAGGACGGGCGGGCTTCGATCAGGATAGAGCAAGAAGCAGAATTTAAAGAAGCCCGGAAGGCCCGGCCGGAACAACAGGTCAGGATTCATGCCGTTTATTTAGAATAAAATGGAAAACTTTTTCAGAAACAGAATTTGGACGGCCCGCTGAGGTGAAATGCTTACTTTACAGCCTGTTTACCTAAACCTGAATTTCAAAGTGGTTCTCGTAGTCGATCTGGACGGTACCTATTTGAAGAATGATTTTTTTGCAGAACGGTTTTACAAGAGGCTGATCGAGAATCCTTTCTTCGTGGTCTATCACTTGTTCACGGGGGGAATCCTTCAATTAAAGAACCTATTGCTGGATAAGGGGAGGGCAGAGTATCCATTGGATCCTTTGATTAATTCTGAAGTGGAAAAGTTCATTCTGGCCAATCGCAGGAATTACGAACGGGTGGTCCTCGTTTCTGCAAGCCCTGATTTTTTTGTAAAGCAAGTGCTGTCGGAAAATGAAATCTTCGATGCGGTTCATGGGAGTGTGGAGGAAAACTTAAAAGGGGAAAAAAAGCTGGAATTTATCAGAAATCGTTTCGGGGAGGATTTTCATTACATCGGGAACCACGGGGTGGATATTCCAATACTCCGGGCGGCAAAAAAAGGATTCATCGTAAAGGAAAACCGCATCCATGAGTACCCTTAGATTTTCGATACTCCGCTTGCTGCGGCCCTTGCACTGGGTGAAAAACGGCCTGATTTTTCTTCCTATGCTTTTAGCCGGATCGATTACGCGGGTTCCTGTTTTGGTGGATGCGGTGATTGGTTTTCTCTCTTTTTCCCTCATGGCTTCGGCCGGATATATTCTCAATGACATAGTCGATGTGGATCGCGATCGCCGGCACCCGTACAAGTCCAATCGCCCGCTTGCCGCCGCCTCCCTTTCCACCGGGAGGGCCCTGGGGGTCGCCGTTTTGTTGCTCCTGCTTTCCGTATCCCTTTCCTGGCCCCTTGGAATGCGGGCCGTGGGGTGGTTGATGGTTTATTTTACACTGAATTGGCTTTACTCCGCGTATTTAAAGCCGGTCCGCTTTTTCGATATCGTTATTTTAAGTTCCTTTTACCTGATCCGTTTATTCTACGGGTCGGCCATCGGCGATGCGGAACTGACGGGATGGTTTGTGGTGGCCAGCCTGTTTTCGTTCATCTCCCTTTCCGCAAACAAGCGGTACCTCGAATGTGCGATCAGCAAACACGGAACCCTTGCGGGCAGGGGATATTCAAAGGATGACGCTCCGATGCTTCAGACCTTGTCCGTCGCTTTTGCTTTGGGCACCCTGGTCTTGTTGAACCTGCACGCCTTTTTTGTTTTAAGCATCCGCGAACCCGTCGTGATAGCGCTGATCAATTTATTCGCCGCCGGGATGATGTTTTCCTATTTCGGAAATAACAAAAGCAAGTCGGATGATCCGGTGGCCCGCATTTTGAGCAACCCTTTTTTACTGGCCATGGCCCTGATGTTGATGTCGATCTATGTTTTTGAATTGATGCAGCAGCGATGAAAACAGAACGTATCAACCTGTTCAACTGGGGCGGGTATCCCCATCACAACTGCAGGATCTATCACCCCGAAACGGTGGAGGAAATACAGGAACTCGTCAGAAGCAAACACAGCTTCATCGCCCGGGGTAACGGGCGCTGTTACGGCGACTCCGCCTTATCCAACCGGGTGATTTCAACCCTTGCTTTAAATCGAATTCTTGATTTTGACCCCATCTCCGGTTTAATAGTTTGTGAAGCAGGGGTGCTGCTCGATACCGTCTTGAAAAAGATCGTGCCGGCAGGTTTTTTTCTTCCGGTATCTCCCGGAACTAAGTTCATATCCATCGGTGGGGCTTTTGCGTCCGATGTCCATGGAAAGAATCAGCAGGTGGACGGAGTATTCAGCGACCATGTATCCTATATTAAATTGGTTGAGCCGGGCGGGGAATTGGTTCACCTTACCCCTTCCGATGATTTGTTCCGGCAGACGGCCGGGGGCATGGGGCTGACCGGCATCATTGTGGAGGTAGCGCTTCGCCTGAGGCGCATAGAATCTCAGATGATCAGCCAGCGTTCTATAAAAGCGAAAAATCTGGCGGAAGTGTTTGATCTGTTTGAACAGAATTCCGGTTCCACCTATTCCGTAGCGTGGATCGATGGTATGGCGCGGGGGTATAAATTGGGCCGTTCGATCTTGTTGCTCGGGGAACATGCCGCTCAGACGGATGTTGCAAACCTTAAAACAAGGGAGCTTCACGTTAATTCTAAACTAAACCTTCCCTTTTATTTCCCATCCTGGGTACTAAACCCTTTATTCCTAAAGGTTTTTAACTGGGCTTATTTCACCCGGCCGGGGTCTTCCGGTAATGGGATCATTCATTACGATTCATTTTTTTATCCGTTGGATAAGATTCGGCATTGGAACCGGATCTATGGGAAAAAGGGATTTGTCCAGTACCAGTTTGTATTGCCTGGGGCTGTTGCTTATGAAGGAATAAAACATGTTTTGGAAGTCTTGTCCATTAACCAACTTTGGCCTTATTTGGCGGTCCTGAAACGATTCGGAACCTCTCATGAAGGCCGATATTTACATTTTCCGATGGAAGGATACACCATGTCCCTGGACCTGAAGATCAGCCAAAGGCTTTGGGCGGTTCTGAACCAACTGGACGAGGTGGTCAGTTCGCTCGGCGGTAAGACTTATCTGGCAAAGGACGCGAGATTGGGCGGTAAAAATTTCAGAAAACAATATCCGGTGATGCCTTCGATACCCCCGAATCCTGTTTTTATCTCGCATCAGCAGGTTCGATTTCAGCAAATGAAAAAACACGTTTTCCTGATTCTTGGCGCCAACAGCGACATAGCAAAACAAACGGCGCTGCTCTATCTCAAAAAATATCCGGAGGGATATTTGATTTTAGCCTCGAGGGATGTACAAGGACTTCGCGCATTTATTGAGGAATCCGGGATCGGGGGCTGCAGCGAAGCCGTGCCGCTGGACGTCGAGAATTTTGCCGGCCACGCTTTATTTTATTCGGCCCTGAGCGCCAAACCCAATTGGGTGATGTATGCCGCAGGGGTGCTCTATACCAACGACGAGTGTATGGGCGATGCCCCAAAAAGTGCGAGAAATACGAGTGTGAATTTTTCCGCGCCGGTAAATTTGTTGAATATCGCAGTGGATGATAACAACCCGGGACTTCAACGGATTATTGGAATGAGTTCCATTGCCGGCCTGAGGGGGCGGAAGTCAAATTTTCAATATGGAAGTGCAAAGGCTGGATTTCATCAGTATCTCTTCGGCTTGCGTCAGGACCTGAAAGACAGGGGAGTGGTGGTACAAGCCATTACCCCCGGCAGGGTGAATACAAAAATGACTGCACATCTGCCCGTTCACAAGAGGGCAAACACCCCGGAAGAAGTTGCTTCGGCAATTCTGCAGAACACCACAACCTTTGAGGTATATCCGAACCTGTTCTGGCGATTGATTGGAATGGTCGTGAAATACGCCCCGGAGGTTCTGATCCGGAAACTTTAGAAAGGGCTGATTTGAAACCAATGGTTAATTTAGCAAATGTGCAATTTTCGACCAAAGACCTATTCCGCCTCCGGGGCAATGATGTGGTTGCCCTTATTGCTGCTGTCGTCACCGGCCTTTCTCCAAAGCCAGGAGTACACGAAAATCCTGCTGAATGAATTTAATCCGAAATCCATTTACAAGATCCCGGTAAGCCGGGTGGAGAAAGCCCGTTACCCAGCCATAGATTTTCATTCCCACGATTATCCGAAGTCGGACCAGGAGGTGGATGCCTGGGTAAAAACCATGGATGCCTGCAATATCGTCAAGTCCATCGTATTGTCCTATACGACCGGCCCCGCTTTTGATGCGGTAATCAAAAAGTACAGCAGGTACCCGGACCGCTTCGAAGTCTGGTGCGGCTTTGACTATACCGGAATGAACGAACCGGGATGGTCGGAGCGGGCCATCAGGGAACTCGAACGATGCCATGCCCTTGGCGCCCGGGGTGTCGGTGAACTGGGTGACAAAGGCCTGGGTGAATATTATTCCAAACCCACTCCGGGCATCGGCATGCACGTGGACGATCCCCGGCTGCGGCCCCTACTCAAACGGTGCGGGGAACTGAACATGCCGGTGAGCATCCACGTTGCGGAAGATGCCTGGATGTATGAGCCGGCGGACGCCTCCAACGACGGCCTGATGAATGCGGCCAAATGGCATGTGGATATGAATGTCCCGGGCAAACTGGGACACGATGCCCTGATCCAGACTCTTGAAAATGCAGTGCGGGACCATCCGGGCACCCTCTTTATCGCCTGCCACCTGGCCAACTCCTGCGCCGACCTGGGCCGCATTGCCGGCATGCTTGACCGGTACCCAAACCTCTACACGGAGATGGCCGCCCGATTCGGGGAAATCGCGCCCATCCCCAGACAGACCAAGGCATTTATGGAAAAATACAGCCGCCGGATCCTTTATGGCACCGATATGGGAACCTCTGAAAACATGTACCGGACGACCTTCCGGATCCTGGAGACCGCGGATGAACATTTTTATGAAAAGGACCGGTTTAATTATCACTGGCCGCTGCATGGACTGGATCTTTCGGATAAAACTCTGAAGAGGATCTATGCACTCAACGGGAAAAGAATCTTAAAAAGAAGGTAATGCCACTTCTTTTCGCTGTGGGACCTGTACTTCATTTTTAATTTATAACCGCAGAGTGCGCGAAGATCGCAGAGGGGGTGCAGAGGGATGCATAAAGACGGTCTGGTTTTTAGTGTACTTCGTGTCGTGGCGGGACCTTTGCTTCAGTTAATTTATAACCGCAGAGGGCGCGAAGATCGCAGAGGGGGCGCAGAGAGAAATTAAAGACGGGGCTCCTGCCGGCAGGCTTTACCCTTATCTCATAAAAACTATATTCCTCTTATCCGCCACCCAGGTAATTTCTGTTACCCGGAGATTCCTTTCACCATTGCTATTCCGCTGGCGCAACGGCCTGTTTGGCCCGGAGGTTCAGGATATCCCGGTCAAACAAATACAGGCCGCCTTTATCATCGCCCACCAGGGTCAGTTTGTCATTCAGATTGCGGGCGACCCGTTCTTCCTCCATTTGTTCATTGACGTACCATTGGAGGAAATTATGGGTGGCATAATCTTTTTCGGCCAGGGACAGATGGACCAGTTCGTTGATGCTGCTGCTCACTTTGAGTTCGTGTTGCAGGAATTCATCGAACACATGTTTGATGGATTTAAAGGATACCATGGGCTGTTCGATCGCGGGCACCAGGGCCTGGCCGCCCCGCTCATTGATGTAGCGGATCAGCTTGAGCATATGCATCCTTTCTTCATCGGACTGCTGGTAGAAAAAATTGGTGATGCCTTCGAGGCCGGGCTGGATCTCCGCCCAGGCGGCCATTGCCAGGTAGGCCTGGGACGATTCCGCTTCCATGCAGACCTGTTTGTTCAGGGCGTCCTGGATTGATTTGGTGACCATGTTCTAAAAATTTTGAGGAAAGATAGGGAAATTAGGAGACAGGATGGATCTCCCTCACTCCTCACTCCTCAACCCTCAACCCTCAATCCTATTATTATAACTCCATTCATATATTAAGCCTACTTTTGCGCCTTCCATCTTAAATCAATCAGTCCAGCAAGCCATAATGCCAAAAGTTACCTTCAATACCCAGCATAAATCATTCTACAGCAGCCTTCAAAAAAAAGTCGAAACCTACTTTAAGGAAAGGAGGATCAAAAAGACCGGGGACCAGCGCCTTTTCTTCAAGGCCTTCCTCCTGATTTTTTCAGCGGGACTGGTTTATGTTTTGTTATTGACGGTCCGGCTTCATCCCGTGGCCGGGCTTCTTTTATGCGGGTTGATGGGTTTCCTGCTCGCGACCATAGGCTTTAATGTCATGCACGATGCCAATCACGGAAGTTTTTCGGATAAACGATGGATCAACGAGGCGCTGTCCCTGACGGCAAACCTGATGGGGGTCAATGCCTGGTTGTGGAGACAAAAACACAACCTCATTCACCATACGTTTACCAACCTGGACGGGGTGGATGAGGACCTTGCCACCACGAGCCTGCTGCGCATGGGCCCTTACCAGAAAAAATACAAGGTTCACCGGTACCAGGCTTTTTATTGTATCCCGGTCTACGGACTGACTTCCCTGATGTGGACTTTTTTTTCAGATTTTAAAAAGTACTTCACCCGTAAAATCCAGGTTACCGCATTGTCGGAAATGTCGTACGGGGAGCATATCATTTTCTGGTCCAGCAAAATCCTTTATGCTTTCTTGTTTATCGGGCTGCCGGTCTATCTCCTGGGATTCCTGCCTTTTCTGGCCGGATTTTTAGTGATGCATCTGGTGCTGGGCATCACCCTCGCGGTCGTTTTCCAACTGGCCCATGTGGTCGAAGCCACCCATTTTGAAGACGCCCATAAGGAGGACCTGCATATCGGACAAGAATGGGCAGTCCACCAGGTAAGGACCACCGCCGATTTTGCCACAGGCAACCCGGTGATTTCCTGGTTGACGGGAGGCCTGAACTTCCAGGTCGAACATCATCTCTTCCCCCGCATCAGTCATATCCACTACCCCGTGATCCAGAGGATGGTCAAAGAAACCTGTGCCGACTTCGGGATCCGGTACAACGGCTATCCCACCATGTGGGCGGCCTTCCGTTCCCATCTCCGGCTAATGAAGCAGTTGGGGATTCAGTAGAAGATGGGAGCCGGGAGTTGGAAGCTGGAAGCTGGAACCTGGAAGCTGGGGAGGGTCTACTAAACCCCCGGAACTGCCAGGCCAAAACGCCCTAACTTCTAACTTCTAACTTCTAGTCTCGAGCTTCGAGCTTCGAGCTTGGAAACTGGAAGCTAGGGGAGGGTCTACTAAACCTCACGGAACTGCCAGGCCAAAACGCCCTATCTTCTAGCTTCGAGCTTCTATCTTGGAAGCTGGGAGCTGGGAGCTGGAAGCTAGGGGAGGGTCTACTAAACCTCACGGAACTGCCAAGCTACAATGCCCTGGCTTCTAACTTCTAACTTCGAGCTTCTACTTGGAAGCTGGGAGCTGGGAGCTAGGGGAGGGTCTACTAAACCTCCCGGAACT
>JAKQHS010000197.1 GCA_029557915.1 Bacteroidota bacterium
CCTGGACCAATGCCGGTCTGTCATGCAACAATTGGCGGCTCACCTTGCAGAGGAGGGATATCCCTACGCGGTGGTTTTTCTGGACAGCAGCCGTTTGGAGGAACAGAAGATCAATGCCAGAATGAACCTGGTCACCGGCCCTATGGTGACCCTGGATACCCTGGAATGGGACGATGGATTGAAAATATCCCCTTCCCTCCTGGTTCGCATCCTTGGCGTTCAGAGCGGTTCCCCATTCAACAAGAAAAAAATAGACCAGGGGGTGCAAGCCCTGGCGGCTTATTCTTTCGTGGAGCCCTACGCCGATCCGGATATAATCCTGTCGAGGGGTCTTGCCCGGGTGAGGCTCTACCTCCGGACGCGCCGGACCAACCAGGTGGACGCCCTGATCGGTATATTGCCGTCCAGCGAACGCGGAGGGAAATTAAAATTCAATGGTAGTTTCAGGGCGGACCTGCTGAATCAACTCGGAAGGGGTGAGCGGTTCACCTTTGACTTTCAGAGCCTGCAATCCAGCAGCCAGGAATTGAGGATCAGGGCAGGCGCACCTTATCTCTTCCAACTTCCGTTCCATCCCTCTTTTCAATTTAACCTCTACCGTCGCGATTCCCTGTTCCTGGATGTCTTCGCCGAACTGGGCGCAACACTCCCGGTCGGGGAACGGGGAGAAATCCGGTTTTTTATCGGGCAGAAATCCTCCTCTTTGTTGTCACCCGATTTGCGTCAAATCCTCATCAGCCATCGTTTGCCGGATGCCCTGGACCTGCGCTTGAATCACCTCGGTGCCGCTCTTCGATTCAGGCGGCTGGATTTTGAAAGGAATCCAAGAAGGGGATATTCCTTTTTGCTGTATGCCCATGGCGCAAGCCGCAAAATCATCCCCAATTCGTCCATTACGAGCCTCAGGGACCCGGCGGATTCCAGTTTTTCTTTTGCCGGCTTGTATGACCAGGTCAAAAAAAATGGGTATTCCTTTGATATTCAGTTGGAGGCGGAAAAATACACGGCCCTTGGCAGGTTTGGCACCTGGCACAGCTGGCTGCGCGCGGCCAGCCGCCAGGCATCCGGTTTACTGCAACTCAATGAAAGATGGAGATTGGGTGGTTTTAAACTGCTCAGGGGTTTCGATGAAGAATCCATTTTTGCCAGCGCTTATTCGATGTGGACCAATGAGGCGCGGCTCCTCACCGGGGAATGGTCATATATCCAGGTATTTTCCGACCTGGCCCTGGTCAATCAATATACCGGAGAACAATATCAGAACGCGGTATTCTGGGGCCTGGGAGCGGGTTTGACCTTCAATACCTCACTGGGTAATTTATCGGTATCCGCTGCGGCGGGCCGGCGGTTTCCGGCTTCCTTTGACCTCCGGGGAATTAAATTGCATATTGGTTACCTCACGGTTTTTTGATCAGCTTGCGGCGAGGCCTACCTTTTGGATAATCGTAATTCCGTCTCTCAGGGGCAGGATCATCGCCTTTACCCGCGGATCGGATTTTATTTTTT
>JAKQHS010000032.1 GCA_029557915.1 Bacteroidota bacterium
GGAATTGCCCCTGGTCATGGAAAGCCTCCCGGAGGACCAGGAGATGGAAATCGTGGTTTATTGCCGGTCGGGCAACCGAAGCGGAATGGCAAAATACCTGATGGAACAGGCCGGGTATAAAAAAGTAAGGAACCTGCTCGGCGGCATGCTGGCCTGGCAGGAGGGGCTTTAAGCTCCCGATGCCCTGCCTTGGGAGGGTTTTCGCTTTCAGAAACGGGCTTAGCTATTCAATTAAAATTTGTTTTTCCACATCATCGATTCCACCGGTCTCGGATTTCGCGTATTGTACTTGGCATCGATTTTTTTATCATAGGGCCGGTCTATTTCCCCTTCCACGGTAAAATAGATCAACTGGCCGATCGGCATTCCGGCATAGATACGAACCGGTTGCACGCACGATAACTCCAAGGTCCAATAATTGCAGAAGCCCACATCCCCCTTGCCCGCCGTCGCGTGGATGTCGATCCCAAGACGGCCGATGCTGGATTTGCCTTCAAGGAAAGGAACCGTGTGGTGCGTTTCGGTATATTCTTCGGTAACTCCCAGATAAAGCCTGCCCGGCTGCATCAGGAATCCTTCGGGGCCGATTTCCATTTCTTTTACCCTGTGGTGACGCCGTGCATCGAGCTCTTCATCGGCATATACTGAAATATAGCGTCCCAGGTGGACATCGTAACTATTGGTCCCAAGGCAATCCCTGCGAAAGGGATCTATTCGGATCAATCCTTTTTCAATAGCTTCCAGAATTTTGAGGTCAGAGAGGATCATCTTTTAAAAGGCTGCAAAAATAGAAGAATCTTTGGGCATCGGATCCAAAAGCAGCTTCAAGGCCCCGCCTCGGCCAGGAGCGAAAGAGGAAGCAGTTTGCAAGATTGCCCTAATTTTACGCCGCCATGCCCCAGATCCTCCATCACGACGATGCCACGTACCACCTCGGGGTCTGGAAAATCGAAGAGCCGGAATCCTTTTTCATAGACCGGCTCCACGAAGACCAAAGGCAATTGCCCTTCCTCCCGGACCAGCGACGCCTGCAGTCCCTCGCAGCCCGGTTGCTGCTCAACCGGATGATGGAAAGCCCGCAGGTGATCCTTAAAAACGAATCCAACAAACCCTTTTTGAGGGATGATGACCGGTATATCTCGATTAGCCATTCCTTTGAAGTGGCGACCGTACTGGTTGCCCGCCGGCTCTGCGGGGTGGATATCGAAAAAAACCTCGACCGGATAGAACGTATAGCGGCCAAATTTTTATTCCCCGGGGAAATGGACCGGCTCCAGGGCAGCCAGTACCGCCGCCACCTCTACCGCATTTGGGGAGCAAAGGAGGCCATGTTTAAGGCCTATGGGCTGGGAGGTATTGATTTTAAGAAAGACCTGTGGATCGATCTGGATGAGATCCTGAACAATAATGAAGTATTTTCATCCCGTTTACTGAATCATGAAAGGGAAATCCGTTTCGAAATGCGCTGGCTGGAGTTGTTGCCGGACTATATCCTGGTATATGGCTCCGAAATTTGACGGGCTGATGGCCTTGGGTTTTATTTTTCTCCTGTTTGCATGCAAAAGCTCCCCCCGCCAGCAAGAAAATTTTCCCTTACCCCGCATACATGCTTTTGATTCCTTTTATACCTCTTTCCATTCCGACAGTGCTTACCAAATGAGGCATATTCTCTTTCCCCTGGAAGGCCTGCCGGAAGCCATGGATACAGCCCGCTACGGCGCCGTTTATTACTGGGACAAAGAAACCTGGCGTCTACACCGTCCTTTTGATCCGGCGGACACCACTTTTGTGAGACAGTTCCAGATCATCGACTCCACCCTCATCCGCGAAGTGATCGCGCACCTGATGAGCGGATACCGCCTGGAAAGGAGGTATTCCTTCACCGGAAAGGACTGGCAGTTGATTTATTATGCACCATTGAGGCAGCCGGTACGCATTGAGGTTGAAATACCGGATCGTTGAAGTGGATCAGCGTGCCGGCGGATGCCAAAAGTGACCAATCCCGCGTGATCCCATTGCGGCAATCTGGACCCTCTTCAATTCTCGGCCTTGAAATATAAATCCCCAAACCTCACCGGCAATCCTTCATGTAAGAGGATATCCGTCACGGTTTCGGGCCTTTGCCAGGTTTTCCACAACCAGCGCTGGCTTTCGCCCGGTGAAAAATTCATCCGGTAGGGCGCGAGCCGACTCAATCTATCAATACAACAAAGGATCCGGGAGGTATCGAAATCGAGAAATTCGATGGACAAGGCGGGTAAGCTATAATTCAAGCCCTGGATGATCTCCCATTCAAATCCTTCGGCATCGATCTTGCAAAACCGGGGCAGGCCATGCCACTCGATCAATTGGTCCAGGGTATGTTGTCTGACCTGGATGGTCTCGTCCCAGGTCGCCTTGATCCGGCTGTAGTGGTTGATTTGGTTTTGCCAGTCCGTGCTGCGGGCGGTGGAAAGGGTCGGGCTCCTGCGGCTGATCCGGAAATCGATGGTCCCCTCTTCCCTTCCGATGGCATAAGGAAGCAATTCAAACCGGTCCTGATGTCCAAATCGTTCAACCAGATTTTGCACACAGAGTGGTTGTGGCTCAACAGCCACTACCCAGGCACCCAGGTCCAAAAAAGCCCGGCTGCGGTTGCCCAGGTGGGCCCCTATATCAAATGCCAGGTCACCGGCTTGCAGGAACTGCCTGTAAAAGCGGGTCAGCCTCCGGCGGTTAAAAGGTTTGGCATAGTACATGAGCCAGGACCTCATCAACCCATATTTTTCAGACCATCTCATCCTGCTTCAAAGGTTTGAATAACCCTGCCCACAATTGCCTGTCCAGGGGACCGGACGCAACCAGCGATTTCAGTTTGGACAGGTAATCTTTTTTACTGATTGGGACGGCGCCCAGGCTTTGAAGATGAGCAGAGGGCACCTGACAGTCGATCAACAGAAAACCTGATTTTTCAAGGAATTTTACGGCCTGAATAAAAGCCGTTTTGGAAGCATTCTTTTCCAGGCTGAACATTGATTCCCCAAAAAATATCCTGCCCATACCCAGGCCGTATAATCCGCCAACCAGTTTTCCCTCCTGCCAGCATTCAAAAGAATGGGCAAATCCCTGGCGATGCATCCGGCCGTAGGCTTCAATATATTCCTGGTCGATCCAGGTCGAATCCTCATGCTTTCGCCGCATGGAGGCGCAGGCTTTCATGACTTCCACAAAGGCCTGGTCACAGGTGACCTTAAAAAGCTCACGCCTGAGGACCTGCTGCATCGTCCCTGAAATATGGAGATCTGAAGGCATCAGCACCATTCTGGGATCTGGGCAGTACCAGTAAGCGAACCCTTTGTATCTGAACCAGGGGAAAAGACCACAACGATAGGCCGTGAGCAGAGTACCCGGTAAAAAATTGGCCCCAATAGCCACCAAGCCATCCAGCCCGGAAATCGACTCTACCGGGTATGAACAAAAATCAATGACCTTGCCGGAATCCGGAATAAACAGCGGTGCAGTGCCTTGCTGCATTCAGGCCCTTCAATGGGTTTGTTTTACCCCTTCGATCACTGCCGACAGGCCCCTTTCCACCAGGGCGTCCTTCATGGGCCGCAGATCGTCGAAGGGCGCGGTTTTAACCGTGGCTTTGCCCTTAAAATGGATGAGCAGGGACAATTGTTCCGATTGTTCGAAAGTATGGTTGCATACCTCCATGAGGCATTGGATCACCCAATCAAAGGTGTTGACTTCATCGTTGTAAACCACCAGGAGGGCGGGGTCATCGAGATCCACCTGTCCTTCGTCCAGCAGGATGTCCTCGTCCCATTTTGTTTTTGAGAAATTATCCATTTGACCTTAGTTGAGTAATTTAATTAATAGTTTCCAAAGCCCGTTTCAGCGCCGGAAAATCAGGCAGGTTACCCGGATTCTCTAACACCTCACGGTATTGAATGGTTCCATCCGAACCAATGATAAACACGGACCTTTCCGCGACCCCATGCATCTCACAAACGAAATCCTGGCGATATACCCCATAAGCCCGGATGACCTCTTTGTTAAAATCGCTTAAAAGCTGGAAACCGATTTGCTGTTCTTCCTTAAACTTTTTCAAAGCAAGTGGGGAATCCACCGAAATCCCAAACACTTCCGCCCGGAGGCCTTCATAATAAGAATAATCATCCCTGATGGAACACATTTCAGCCGTACAGGTTCCGGTCCAGGCTGCAGGAAAAAAAAACAGGACGATTTTTTTACCCTGGTAATCGTTTAAATCTATCTTTTTCCGTTCGGTATTGTATAAGGCGATATGGGGTGCGATCGAACCGATTTGCATATGTTCTGCAAGTAAGGCACAAAATTAGGAAAATATAATTCAAACGCCTTTAATTAACATCTTGCACAAAAGCATATATTTAGTCGCCTCATCTTGCTTAATACATGTCACCATTGGTCCGCGCCTATATCCTTCTTCACCTGGCCGTTATGTTGTTTGGTTTCACGGCCATACTCGGGGCCCTGATCAGCCTGCCGGCGCTCAGCCTGGTCTGGTGGCGTGTGGGGATTGCCAGCATCAGCCTTCTTTTTTTTACCCGGGGATTCAAATTCCTCACTACCCTTCCGAGTAAACAGATACTGCGATTTTCAGGGATAGGGGCGATCATCGCTGTGCACTGGGTAAGTTTTTTTGCTTCCGTAAAATTGGCGGGAGCCTCGGTTTGCCTCGTCTGTATGGCGACCACCTGTTTTTTTTTGAGTTTGATCGAGCCCCTCCTGATCAGAAAACCATTCAACCGTTTTGATTTTTTTATCGCCTTTTTGATTGTCCCCGGAATGGTCCTCGTCGTTCAAAACATCGATGCCGAAAGGTACAGCGGGGTGCTTGCGGGTTTGTTCTCCGCGTTCCTGGCAGCTGTTTTTTCGAGCCTGAATAAAAAATACATCACGCGGGCCAGCGTTTGGAATATTTCCTGGATTGAAATGACCAGCGCCTTGCTCACCCTGAGCATCCTCCTTTGGATTTACCAGGCCATGGCCGGGCCCCTTCCCTGGTGGCCCGCCAAAGCGGATTGGGCCTATCTCCTGATCCTGGGTGTGCTGTGCACCACCGTTGCCCATGCCATGTCCCTTTTTGCCCTGCATCATGTTTCGGCCTTTGCCCTCAACCTGGTCATCAATCTCGAACCGGTGTACGGCATCTTGCTTGCGATGGTCCTGTTGAAAGAAAATAAATCGCTGAACGCCGGTTTTTATACCGGTGCGGCGGTGATCCTGATTGCCGTACTGAGTTACCCCTATCTGCAAAAAAGATTGTCCCATGTGGCCCGATGAACGCATCCTGGATTATTGCGACCGCCACAGTTTTGAACTGCCGGGCTATCTCAACCAACTCGAGCGGGAAACCGGACTTTCCACGGTCAACCCCTTTATGTCCTGCGGTCCCGTCATGGGCCGGTTTTTGATCCAGCTCAGCACCTGGTTGAAACCCAAAAGCATACTGGAAATAGGCAGCTTTACGGGTTATTCGGCACTCTGTCTGGCCCAGGGGCTTGACGAAGACGGCCGGATCACCTGCATCGAAGTAAACGAAGAATACGAGGAGGTCATCCGGAAATATTTTCATCTCGCGGGCAAAAGCCGGCAGCTGGACCTGGTCATCAAGGATGCCCGTTCCCACCTCAAAGATTTGGGTGGGCCCTTCGACCTCGTATGGATTGACGCCAACAAACAATTTAACGAAGAACTTTACGAGAGCGTGCTGCCGGTACTCAGCCGGGCCGGCACCATTTTGGTGGACAACGTACTCTGGTATGGAAATGTCCTGGATAGCCGGCCCGACCGGGAAACCAGGTCCATCCAGGCTTTTAATGAAAAAATAAAATCCGATCCGCGGGTAAAGGCGATGATCCTGCCCCTGAGAGACGGAATTACGATGATCCAGAATGTAGGCCTCGCCGCAAGCTTATCAAAAAACCGTGAGGTAACCAATATGCAATTTAATTCCCCGGAGGTCAAAGGAAGCCGGAAACCGCCGGCCCGCCGCAGCCGATACCGATAAATTACCCAGTGAGGTATTGAAGGTCAAACCCGCTCCCAGGCCCCAGAATACCGCGTTCTGA
>JAKQHS010000046.1 GCA_029557915.1 Bacteroidota bacterium
TGAAGAACGTAATCCCCGGGCCGAGGATAGAAGCCGAGGTAAACGAAGGGGCAAAGTTCGTGGAATTTCTCCCGCTTTACTCGCTGAAGGCCGCCTGCGGCGCTTTTGGTGAAGGACAATATGCCGAGGAAACGGGCTGGGTGAAGGTGGAAGGCCTGGGCCGCCTGAACCGGAATATGTTTGTGGTGCAGGCAAAAGGCAAATCCATGGAGCCCAGGATTCCGGACGGAAGTCTGTGCGTTTTCCGTGCCAACGTGGTGGGATCGCGCCAAAACAAGATCGTCCTGGTCCAGCACCGCGGACTCTACGACCCCGATCACAACGGGAGCTACACCATCAAGACCTATACCAGTGAAAAAGCATACGACAGGGACACCGGGCAATGGCAGCACGAACGCATTGTTCTGAAGCCACTTAACCCCCAACACAACCCTATTGTGATTGAAGACGACGACAATTTCACGGTCGTAGGAGAATTTATAGGATTGGTAAACAGTTAAATATGAACCTGCAAGTAGACGATAATATAGTATTAAAGCAGCTGGAGCTGATCGATGCTCCGGACATTTTTACCGCCATCGACACCCAGCGCGAGCACCTGGGCCCCTTTTTGCCCTTTGTGGAAACCACCAAACAACTCTCGGACACACAGGCTTTTGTGGAATCGGTAGTCAACTCACCCAAAGAGCGGCTGGAATACACCTTTACCATACGTGTGAACGGCCGGATGGCCGGCCTTATAGGCCTGAAAGACATCGACCGGGCCAACAAAAAAACCGAGATCGGCTACTGGCTCTCCCGCGAATTTTTGCGCCGGGGCATCATGACCCGCTCCGTGAGCACCCTCTGCGACTTCGCCTATGGGGAACTGGACATCAACCGCATCCAGATAAAATGCGCCGTCGCCAACACCCGCAGCCGCAACATTCCCCTCCGCCTGGGCTTCCACCTGGAAGGCATAGAACGCGCCGGGGAACTACTCACCGGAGGGGTTTTTACCGATCTGGCGGTTTATAGTAAGTTGAAGGGAGAGTGGCCGGAGGAGATGAAGGGGGAGATGAAGGGGGAGATGAAGGGGAAGATGCCGACCGAGCCCGATGCATGTAGCTAAAAACCTGTTATTAAGATATTTAGTACGAGGAACGCCTCTGTTTGCTGACGCAACCGGGTCCTTCCCTCCGCGGGCGCGAGGTTTCCCTTTTTCTAAATAAATTATGGGAGGTTTTGTGGGTTCATGCCGGCAGAATTCCATTTGCAAATCGCCACGGTTTAGGAGTTGCTGTCAAGGGTCAAACGCGGCGAAATGTTAATGCGTAGAAAATGAATGCATTGCGCAGAGAAAGAATTTAACCCTTGATTTGGTCCTCATGAATTTATTGGGTTTCCGGAGAGGTTACCGTCAAGGACAGCGCTTCGCGCCCCTGCTTCGTCACCCTGATCAACCACATAAAGACCCTCCCCTGGCACCGAATTAAGGAATTGACAAGTATTATTATCAGAAAACGTTTACTTTTATACAATATAAAACCTTGAAAAAAAAATACAAAAATGATAATGAATATGAACATCCCATTTCAGACCATTGATTGGTCAATCATTCCAAAGACAGAACATAAAGGAGAAACCGGCATGGCTTATTGGCAGACCTTACAATTTGAAGGGCTGAGGATAAGAATGGTTGAATATTCAAAAGGTTATGTTGCAGACCACTGGTGTACAAAAGGACATATTGTACATTGTCTGGAAGGTGATTTTGTGAGTGAACTTAGCAATGGTCAGCAATTTATCCTGGCAAAAGGAATGACCTACGTGGTGTCGGATGAGCTGAGTTCTCACCGTTCCAC
>JAKQHS010000074.1 GCA_029557915.1 Bacteroidota bacterium
CTGGGCCTTCACCGATGGCAGCACCGATGCCGTGCTGAATCCATCCATGGTGGTTGTACCGCAGATCGAAGGGAAAAACATCTACCCCGCGGCGGGAGGTTCCTGCAAGATTACGGCGATCTATACCGATACTTATCTGGATGTCTGCGGAGCCGGCTTTAAGATATTCCACAAATGGATTGTGACGGACTGGTGCACCCTGGAAGAGGAAGTATGCGAACAATACATCAAGGTGGTGGATACTTCGGCGCCCAGGATCCTGAAACCTTTAGATACGATTTTTGCTAATGTAAGCCCGCACGATTGTGTGGCCGGCGTGGTATTGCCTGCCCTAGTACCAGGTACAGACTTTAAAGATTGCGGAACGGTCAAACAAACCTATACTATCAGCTATGATGATCCCTCACATCCGGGTAAGACAGTAGTGCTCAGCGGAGAATTGCCTTCAAAGACACTCTTTCTGCCCATGGGTGTATTCACGGTAGAGATTAACCTGGCAGATGCCTGTTTCAACCGGACGGATACGAGCCGGGGATTAGTCATCACGGACATCACCCCGCCGATCCCGGTCTGCAACGAAATCACCCAGGTGACGATCGACCCGGCGACCTGCTGGGCTAAGATCGCGGCCAAAGAGCTGGACAACGGTAGCCGGGACAATTGCTGCGAGGTGCTGCATTACGCGGCGGCGCACATGGACAGCATTACATACTGGAGGAATTACTGGAAGGAAAAACTCACCACGGAAGTCGGAGAGAAGTCCTTTGCCAAAGAGCGGCTGGAATATGAAGCCCTGATCGAAGACTGGATCAATTGTTATGTATTCAGCGATACGGTGAATTTTACGGACTGCGGCAGTGATTCCATCGTGCTGAGGGTGTACGAAGCCTGTGGCGTACCGAGATACGATCCGCATGTCTTCCCCTGCGGGCCGCATGCCTGGTTCTGCTATAATACCTACCAGTATATCGGGGATTTCAACTGGAACTGGTTTGACAAGGATGGGCCGAAGTCATGCTCTTACCGCCCGGCCTTGACCAGCCTGAAGAAACTGGATAAAAAATACGAGGGATACGAAACCAAAGGCTACCTGGAACCGAAATACGAAGGAGCGGCCCAATATGAATATTGTCAGGTACCCTTCTATTTCCCCAGCCTGCAGTTGATGCTGCAAGCGAAGAGCACGGCCGGAGGAGGCAATCCCCCGGGCAGCTATTGTTCAGACCGGTTGTACAACGACTGCATGGTGGTGGTGCTGGTGGACGACAAAGAGGCCCCGGTGGTGCACGAACTGGAAGACGTCACGGTTTACTGTGATGCCTCGCCCCATTACGCAAGCCACCCCAGGGAATGTTCTACAGGTAAGAAAAACGGTATCTGGCCGGGTTATCTCAAAGACAGCGACGGCACGATTCACGGCTATTATAGCGGCTATGGCGCTGAGGACGAACATGCCCCGGATTGTGGTCACTATGACCACAAGAAAAACTGGGCCCCGGTATATTGCCGGGAATGGCTCTACCTGGATAGTTTTGATACGGGAGGCATCATCGTTCCGGAAACATATTTTGAGGTGCCGGTATTCTTTGACAAAACAAGGCCGAAACGGGCGCTGGCGAAGCATGAATTTTCGATCACGGACAATTGCCGGCTGGACGATGCGAGCCTGAGTTGGACGGACGAGGGGGACATCAATTCCTGCGGGGAAGGCTGGATCCAGCGGACCTGGACGATGCGCGACGCCTGCGGCAACGAAGTGACCGCCAGACAAAAGGTATTGGTGAAACACCGGAGCGATTTTGAGGTGGTCTTCCCGGCGGATACGGTGATGGTCTGCGATTATACCCAGGGCACGGGCCCGGAGGTGACGGGCAGGCCGGACGTCACGGATGACGAATGTGAACAGATCGCGGTGAAATTTGAAGACCAGGTCTTCTCGGTGGATGATGGGGCGTGTTACAAAATAGTGCGTACCTGGACTTTATTTGACTGGTGCATTTATGAACCTAACCAGACCGAAAGATATCCGGAAGTGATCGTAGATGACCGCTTAAGGGCAGACACAGGCAACCGGGAATGTGTGTACCGCAACCTGAAGGACAATAACGACGGGTATATGCAGTATATCCAGGTGATCAAGGTGGTGGACCACGAGGCTCCGATCGTGAGTGTTGAGGATACCACGGTTTGCATCACTTCTGAAAACTGCGTATCTGAAACCGTACGGATCCCACTGAGCGCCACGGACAATTGCGCGGAGCCGGAGCAGATCCATTTCCAGATCGAAATAGACCTGAATGCAAGCGATGCGGCCTATGCCGATCTGACTTATGACCGAAGCAGCATTGAACAGATCGTGCTGGGCAATCCCAGGGAACTGGTATTTGCTCCATCGGGAGAAGGCAGGCACGTGGTGCATGTCATAGCCACGGACAACTGCGGCAACAAAGACACGGCCAGTTACCGCCTGGAGCTGAAGGATTGCAAAAAACCGACGCCTTATTGTTTTTCGGGCATAGCCACGGTGGTAATGCCGAGTACGGGAAGAGTGACGGTATGGGCGAAAGACCTGGATGCGGGCAGTTACGACAATTGCACGGACAAGGGAGGTTTGATCTTCAGTTTTTCCGCGGATCAAACCGAGACGAGCAGGGAGTTCGGTTGTGCCGATATCCCGAACGGCAGATCACAGACGATCCCGGTAGAGATCTGGGTGACGGACGAGGCCGGCAACCAGGACCATTGCAGCACCTTCCTGCTATTGCAGGACAATACCGGAAATATATGTCCGGATACCGCTGGCCTGAATGTAACGATTGCGGGTACCGTGCAGACTGAAGGCAAGGAACCGGTGGAACATGTACGGGTTGACATCAATGGGACAAGCCTGGATATGAGTTATGAAACAGGATCCAAAGGCAGCTTCCATTTTGAGGCTTTGCCCTCAAAAACGGATTATACCCTGAAGGCGAATCGGAACGATCAGCCGATGAACGGGATCAGCACCCTGGACCTGATTCTAATTCAGAAACATATCCTGGGTAGCCAGCCGCTGGATTCACCATACAAAATCATTGCGGCGGATGTGGACAACGATAAACAGGTGACGGCGATCGACCTGGTAGAGTTAAGGAAACTGATCCTGGCTTCATACGAACAATTACCAAATACCGAAAGCTGGAAGATCATCCCCAAAGCCCAGGAGTTCAGTGATCCGCAGAACCCATGGAGCTTCAAGACCCAAATGGAAATGAAGGGCGTGGAGAAAGATTATATGCAGGAAGACTGGATCGGGATCAAGACGGGGGATGTGAACGCCAGCGCAGCGGCGCACAGCCTGATGGGGACGGAAGTGAGGGATAATAATACCGGATTGATTTTTGAAGCCGTAGACCGGCATTTTAATGCCGGTGAACTCGTCACCGTAGAATTCCGGTCCCCGAATTTCAGGGGGATCAGTGGCTTCCAGGGGACGGTGGAGGTGGATGGTGGATGGTGGGTGGTGGATGGCAGCCATACCCCGGGCAGCGGTGCATTGTCCTTGAGCGATCAGAACTTTGGAACCCGCAGGATTGAGGAAGGATTCATCACCATGAGCTGGAATGCCAATACCGGGATCGATGTCACGGATAAGGAAGTTTTGTTCACCATGACCTTTAAGGCAAAACAGGATGGCAGAATAAGCGAAGCATTACGTATAGGTTCTCAGCTCACAGTTGCAGAGTCTTATGAAGGAAAGGGTGAGCCCGGCAGCCTCGGCATCCGGTTTGTAAGTCCTGAAGGCAATGAGGTCAGCACAAGAAGCGAGTTATACCAGAATTATCCCAATCCTTTTGACCAGCGTACGGTGATCGGCCTGCGGCTGGCGAAAGAGGGCAGGGGAACACTGAGCATACACGATGTGACCGGAAGGACCATCCGCTCCATAGAAAGAGACTGGACCAGGGGCTACCACGAGGTCTGGCTTGACCGGAGGGAGATCGGGGCGACTGGAGTCTTGTACTACCGGTTTGAATCGGGATTCTTCACGGACAGCAAGAAGATGGTGATCGTAGAATAATCGTTCGTAGCGGCCAGTTTTAACTGGCCGCTTCGTACAAGAATAGTCCTTCATAACGACGGCCTAGGTAGACGTCGCAACGCAGGCCGCCCGTTGCAGCCAGTTTTAACTGGCCTGTGCGTACTCGTACCTGAGGCTTATACCGCCATTCGATTTAACCGAGGATTTCCCTCAAAAGCCGAACGCTTTTGTCCACACCCGAATCTGCGGCTTCTTTGCCTTCAAATTCAATGGATAGGTATCCTTTGTAATGGACTTTCCTCAGGATCCCGATGATCCGGGGATAGTCCAGATCGAGGCTATACCATTCTCCCCCGCCATAATAAGTTTTAGCCTGCACAAAACAGGTATAAGGAGCGATCATTTCGAGTTTATCGTAGGGATCTTCCAGGAAATTGCCCGTATCCATCAGCAATTGCAGCCAGGGGCTGTTGATGGCCTTCATGATCCGGATCATGCCTTCCGGTCTGGAACCCAGACCCCAATGGTTTTCAAGGGCCAGCAAGACACCCAATTTTTCAGCCACGGGCATGCATTCGGCAATGCTGTCGATACACCATTTAAAAGCGTCTTCTTCGGTATAGCCGGCAAGGGCAGGCTCCTGGCCCCGGTTTTTCATAAACTCATCGAAGGATTTAATCGTGCCCCACCTCCCGGTATTGAGACGCATGCAGGGTATGCCCATATCGGCAGCCAGTTGCATGCAGTGAATAGTGTGTTGGATGTGTTTTTTGAGTTCCTCCTTATCCGGATGGACAAATCCCTGGTGAATGGAAAGGCAGGTCAGGGCGATGCCGCTGGAGAAAGCTTGACGTTTTAATTTCTGCAAATACGCAGGTTCCTCGCTTTCCATCTGCCGGTGAAGGACATCGATGCCATCCAGGCCGAGCGCAGCTGCCTGCTCTATGACTTTTTCAATAGGGTATTTATCACCCTTAAAATGCCAATAGGAATAACTCGACACTGAAAGTTTGATTCTGGATCCGGTATTATGTTTTACCGGATGGTCTGGTCCGGAGGGCATTTGCCCCGGGCCAATAATCAAGGGCAATAGGCCCCCCTGACAAATAAAATTTCTCCTGTTCATGCTTCCCCCGAAATTATACAAATTTCACCGGCTGGCATACAAAATGGGAATGCAGGCCCCTAAGCCCTTAATCCATCCTTCATTTAAGTTATCTTTGGAGTGAAGCCACCTGGAGGAAATGACTTTAACGACCGAGAATATATTGCTGGTAGGATCCATCCTGCTTTTTCTGTCGCTTTTTGCAGGAAAGACTTCCTATAAATTTGGGGTCCCATTACTTATTTTCTTCCTCGGGATTGGCATGTTGGCCGGATCGGAAGGCATTGGGGGCATCTATTACGACAACCCCAAAACGGCCCAGTTCATCGGCATCGTGGCCCTTAATTTTATCCTTTTTTCCGGGGGCCTGGATACCGACTGGAATTCCATTAAACCGGTACTCTGGCAGGGGGTCACCCTGTCCACTTTGGGCGTGCTGGTCACCGCCTTGTCGGTGGGTTTGTTTGTTCATTGGATCAGTGATTTTACCCTTTTTGAAGGATTGCTGCTGGGATCGATCGTGTCTTCCACGGACTCGGCGGCGGTGTTTTCAGTCCTGCGTTCCAAAATGCTGGCCCTCAAAGGCAACCTGAGGCCTACCCTGGAGCTCGAAAGCGGCAGCAACGATCCGATGGCCTATGTGCTGACACTTAGTTTTCTGGGGCTGGTGATCCATCCGGAAAGCAGCCTGCTCGGAACGATCCCGGTTTTTTTTAAACAACTCCTCCTGGGCACCCTGATGGGCTTCGCCCTCGGCAGGGCAGGCAAGCTCATGATCAACCGGATCAGGCTGGACTATGAGGGTCTTTACATCGTGCTGATGATCGCCATCATGTTTTTCAGTTTCGCCGCGACGGATTTTGTCGGAGGCAACGGATTCCTGGCGGTTTACCTGTGCGCAATATATCTTGGAAACCAGGAATTGATCCACAAAAAAAAATTCCTGAAGTCCTTCGACAGCTTTGCCTGGCTCATGCAGATCGTGCTTTTCCTGACCCTTGGACTGCTGGTTTTTCCCAGGCAGATTGTGCCGGTGATCGGCATTGGATTGATCATTTCCGTTTTTCTGATCCTGGTGGCCAGGCCCCTCAGTGTATTTCTCAGCCTTTATTTTTTCAGGATCCAGACCAGGAGCAAGATCTTTATTTCCTGGGTTGGCCTCCGGGGAGCGGTACCGATAGTCTTCGCCACCTATCCCCTCATCGCAGGAATTGATAAAGCGCCCATGATCTTCAACATCGTCTTCTTCATTTCGGTCACCTCTGTCCTGATCCAGGGCACCACCCTCTCTTTGGTGGCCAGGTGGCTGGGGCTGACCCTGCCTGAAAATCTGAAAGCCCGGACCCAGGTGGACATCCAGCTTGCCGACAGCATCAAATCGGTTTTGACAGAAATCACCCTCCCCGGGGACAACCCGGTCATTGGCAAGCAACTGGTCCAGTTGAAATTGCCCAATACCTCCCACATCTCGTTTATTGAAAGAAATAAAAAATACCTGACTCCCAACGGGGCCACGGTATTGGAAAAAAACGACCGCTTGTTTGTACTGTCCGAAAACAAAGAAGCGCTGAAAAAATTCTGTGAAAGCCTTGAAATAGATCCGGATGGCTTGAACCGGAAGAAGGTGGAATGGACCGGCAGTGAACCGTCCACGGCCTGACCGGTCAAACGTGTTTATTTTGTATTTTTCTTCCTTATATTTTTAAATGAATGAAAAGAAAATCTTTTATCCTGCCTGGTTTTCTCTGGCTGATGTCTGGCTTCCACGCCCTGGCCCAGTCCCCGGTTGGATTTCAATATGTCAATTTCTCCAGGGTCGAGATACACGATCCCTTTTGGACCTCCCGCATGGACAAGGTAGCCACGGTCACCCTCCCGGTCTGTATTGATCAGACGGAAGTAAAAACCCCCAGGATCAGGAATTTTGAAGCCGTAGCGGCAAAAGACGGGCGCCGTCACCAGGGTATTTTTTACGACGATTCGGATGTGTTCAAGGCGCTGGAGGCCATCGCTTATGCCATTAAAATGGATAAAAATCCAGGCCTGGAAAGCAAGGCGGACGAGTGGATAGAAAAAATCGCTGCGGCCCAGTTGCCGGATGGATACCTCAATACGTATTATACCCTCAACGGCCTGGACAAGAGGTGGACCGACATGTCCATGCATGAGGATTATAATCTGGGACATATGATTGAGGCGGGGGTCGCCTATTTTGATGCCACGGGAAAAAGAAAACTGCTGGATGTATGCATCCGGATGGTTGACCATTTTGCCTCCCTCTTTGGTCCCGGGAAAAGACATTGGGTCACCGGCCACCAGGAACTCGAACTGGCCCTGGTAAAACTATACCATACGACCAGTGACCGGAAATACCTGGACCTGGCCAACTGGCTGCTCGAAGAGAGGGGTCACGGACATGCCTCTGGTTATACCTGGACCGAATGGAAGGATACGGCCTATGCCCAGGATGATGTGCCTTTGAGGAAGGTGAAAGACATCAAGGGGCATGCCGTCAGGGCCATGTACTATTATACCGGAGCGGCCGATGTCGCCGCAATCACTGGCGATCAGGAATACCTGGAAGCCATGAAAAGAGTCTGGGAAGACGTAGTTTTCCGCAACATGTATATCACGGGGGGCATCGGCGCCTCGGGGAGCAATGAAGGATTTACCAAAGATTATGACCTCCCCAATGACCATGCCTACTGCGAAACCTGTGCCAGTGTGGGCATGGTCTTTTGGAACCAAAGAATGAATGCCCTCACCGGCGAGGCCTTTTATGCCGATGTTCTGGAAAGGAGCTTATTCAACGGCGCCCTGGACGGGATCTCTTATGCCGGGGACCAGTTTTTTTACGGCAATGTCCTGGCCTCATCGGGCCAGCATAAGCGCAGGGACTGGTTTGGCACGGCCTGTTGCCCGGCCAATATCGCCCGGCTGCTTGCTTCCCTCGGAAACTATATCTACTCCTCTTCAGACCGGGGGATCTGGATTCAACAATATATTAGCAGCAATACGGTCATTCCTTTGAAAGAAGTAAAAGTTCCGGTCCAGGTCGACACCAAATATCCTTATGAGGGCAAGGTGAGCATCATTCTGAACAATGAAATCCCCATTGAAACGAATCTTTACCTGAGAATTCCCGGCTGGGCCAGGGGAGAGGCAGTGCCCGGAGGCTTATATCGTTTCCTCGACCCAGCTTTCCAATGGCCTTCCATCACCGTCAACGGCGTAAAAACGAATTATACCCTGGACAAAGGCTACGCCGTATTGCACCGCCAGTGGAAAGGAGGTGACCGGATCATGCTGGACATTCCCATGCCTGTCCAACGGGTAGTCTCGGACAGCATCAGGTATAACGAAGGCAAGGTGGCCCTTCAGCGCGGCCCCCTGGTGTATTGTGTGGAAGGGGCTGATCATGAAGGCAAGGTCTTCAACAGCATCCTGCCCGACAGGACGGCGGTAAAACCCGTTTGGCAACCCAATATTCTGGGCGGAACACTCACCCTGGAAGCCAGCGTGCCCGCCCTGCAGGTCGAACCGGATTCCATTTCCGTGAAACAACAATGGGTCAGGATGACTGCCATTCCTTATTTCAATTGGGCCAACCGGGGGCAAAATGAAATGCGGGTATGGTTGCCGAGAAGGTTTGATGGGTTAAAAGTAGATTAGTTAGCAAGTTGGCAAGTGAAAGCGTACATGAATAACAGGGTGAGCCTCCTCCCGGCCTTTAACATAGAGACCATTCGTGGTAATATTCCTCCAGCTTTTGTCTTTTTTGTTTTTTTCATCCTGATCAGTGAGGAATCCGGCGCCCAGGACAGCTCCCTTTTCCGGCTTGCCGGCTTGATCAAACCGGTCATCATCCATACCGACCGATGGGGTGTTTCCCATATCGAAGCACAAACGGAGGAAGACCTGTTTTTTGCCCAGGGATACCAGGCGGCCCGGGACCGCTTGTTCCAGTTTGAATTGTTTCGCAGGCAGGCTACCGGGACAGTTTCCGAAATGCTCGGCCCCCGGGAACTGGACCGGGATATCGGTGCGCGCCTGTTCCGGTTCAGGGGCGATATAACCAGGGAACTGAATCATTATCATCCCAGGGGTGAACGCATCATCAAAGCATTTGTAAAAGGGATCAATAACTGCGTCCGGGACGCGCTGAGCCGGGAGGATGATCTCCCCCTGGAGTTTCGACTGCTCAATATCAAGCCGGGCTTCTGGACTCCCGAAGACGTCGTATCGAGACACCAGGGCCTCCTGGGCAATGTGCAGACCGAACTCCAGACCGCGAGATGGCTCAGGCAGATCGGGGAAGAACGCTTGATTGAACTGATGAATTACCATCCCCACAGCCCGGACCTTTCCCTGGACTCCTTGCTTACCCGGGAAGCCCTAGCCGAAGACATCCTCAAATGGTACAATGCTTTTCGCCGCCCGGTCCGTTTCCAGAAAGAGGATCTCCTGGGTATGGTCCGTCCCGACATCCTGTCTCCCATGCCGGGCCCTGACGGGGAAATCATGAACTATAATTCGGAAGGAAGCAACAACTGGGTGATCAGTGGGAATAAAACACAGAGCGGGTACCCTATCATGGCCAATGATCCCCATCGCGCCATCACCATTCCTTCGCTCCGGTATATCGTGCATCTGAAAGCGCCCGGATGGAACGTGATCGGGGGCGGGGAACCCATCCTGCCCGGGGTGAGCATCGGCCACAATGAACATGGAGCCTGGGGCCTGACCATTTTTCAGACGGATATGGAAGATCTGTATGTGTACCGGATCGATCCTCAGAACAGGAACCGGTATAAGCACCATGGGCAATGGTTGATGTTTAAGACCATTGCGGATACCGTCCGCGTAAAAGGCCATTCCCCGGTAAAGATCGAACACCGGTATTCCGTACACGGCCCGGTTGTTTTTGTGGATACCCTGCGGAACCTGGCCTATGCCGTGCGTTGCGCATGGTTGGAAACCGGCGCCGCCCCCTACCTGGCCAGCCTACGTATGAACCAGGCCCGGTCCTGGGCCGAGTTCAGGCAAGCCTGTGCCTATTCCTTTGTGCCTGCCGAAAACATGGTATGGGCGGACCGCAAAGGGAATATTGGCTGGCAGGCCGTGGGCCTGGCGCCGGTGAGGAAAAATCATTCCGGCATGGTCCCGGTTATCGACCATGTGACGCACGAATGGAGCGGTTACCAGCCTGTGCTGGAAAGGCCCGGTGCCTTCAATCCTCGGGAAGGTTTTATTGCCACGGCCAACGAAAACCTCACCCCGCCGGCTTATCCCTATATGCAGAGCATTGGCTATAATTGGGCTGATCCCTACCGGGGGATGCGTATCCGGGAAGTATTACAAGGAGCTGGCGATTTTCTATCCCGGATATGGCCGCCTTGCAAACCGATTATTTATCCCTGCCGGCCAGGCTGTTGGTGCCCCTCATAACCTCGACGGTAATGACGGACCCCCAGCTGGAGAAGTATGGGCAATACCTGGCCTCCTGGGATTATAAACTTGACCCCGGGTCCGGTGCAGCGGGTTTATATGTCCTGACGGAACGCGGGATCGAAGAAAAATTATTGGCCTTGTTTTTACCGGAAAACGGAGACGGCCTCCGATCCAACGATGTCTCCCTCAACAATCTTTCCAGCCAGGCCATGGTCCGATGGCTATGGTCTCCGGACGGGCGGTTCGGTGCAGACCCACTGGAAAAAAGAAACCAGATCATCCGCTCCTCCTTCCTTGAAGCCGCCGAAAAAATGATATCCCTTTTCGGGCCGGATTTCGCGCAATGGAAGTATGGCCATGATAAGTTTAAGCACGCCCGCCTTCAACACGCACTCAGCGCGGTGGTGAACGATAGCCTGGGAACTCAATTCAACACCCATTCCCATCCACGGGGAGGATATGGCAACACCGTGAACAGCACCGGGGACGCCGATATGCAAGCCAGCGGGGCTTCTTTCCGCATCATCGCAGACTGTGCGGACTGGGATCAGGCTTTGGCCATCAATACCGCAGGGCAGCAGGGCCATCCAGGCCAGCCGCATTACAAGGATTTGTTTGAGACCTGGGCCAGGGACCAGTATTTTCCTCTTTATTTCAGCGAGGCCAGGATAAAGGGGGTGACCGAATCCGTGACCACACTGGTTCCCTTAGAATAAAGGGCAGCGCCGGACTCCCTTCAGATCAGGCGGTATATCTCCATGATGGAACGGAGGATCCTGGGGAAATCGATGTGCAGGTCTTTGAGTCTGCCGGTATGCACATCGAAAATCCAGCCATGGACCAGCAACCCTCTCTCCTGGTATGCTTTTTGAACCGCGGCGGTTTTGATCACGTTGATGCATTGTTCCTGTACATTGAGCTCGGCCAGGCGGTCATATTTTTCTTCCGGGTCCGTGATGGCATTGAGTTCATCCTTATGCAGGCGATACACGTCCCGGATATTGCGCAGCCAGGGATTGAGGATCCCCAGATCTTTGGATTGCAATGATGCCTTCACTCCTCCGCAGCCATAATGGCCGCAAACGATGATGTGCCGGACCTTGAGATGGTCTACGGCGTAATTAATTACGGACATGACATTGAGATCGATGCTGATCACCATGTTGGCAATGTTCCGGTGAATAAATACATCGCCGGGTTGCACTCCCATCAGTTCTTCGGCGGTGACCCGGCTGTCGGAACAGCCGATATAAAGGTATTCGGGGGACTGGCCGTGGGCCATTTTTTCGAAATAAGCGGGATCCAGGGCCAGTTTACGGGCGACCCAGGCTTCATTGTTTTTGAAAATATGTTCAAACATGAAATGGTTTTAAAAGGAATACCATGGCATCGGCTCCTTATTGGACCGTGTCTAAGGCGTTGGAAGCAGCCGTGGCCGGTTGCATGGTTTGAATCACCAGCATGACGACCAGGAGGATCATCAGGACGCAAAGCAGGTAGAGGGCCTTGCCGTAATTGTAGAATTTCAGTTTGGCGATATGGCTGAGGTTGTGGATCTGGAGTAATAGTTCGTCGTAGTGTTCGGCCCGGTTATAAGCCCTGAACCGGCGGATGTATTCCGAAGTGGGCATGGAGGCGATATCCCCGAAAAAGTACAATTTTTTGGTAGGTACATCCGGCTTGCTGGTCACATGGGCCGCCACCGTGCGCACGGAATAATAAATAAAGGGGATCATCACCAGCATAAACAGCATAAAAGTGATCTTATAGGAGAGCGGTTCTTCCGAAAGCTGGGAAGAATCGTCTATCACGATGGTCAGGATGATACCCGCGATCACAAAGAGGAGGTTTATTTTATAGTCCGCAAACTGAATGGAGGACTGCAGGGTCATGTAAACGTTCCAGGGCACAAAGGATTCATCGGCGGATCCCATGATGCTTTCTCCCTGGGACAAGGGATAATAGGCATTGGGTTTATTCTCGGTCTTGATATCCTGGGTTTCCTGCATGATAGGGGCTATAAAAATGCTTTTGAAACAAGAAGGACGATGAGCAAGCCCATCATGATCGAAAGCAGGTAAAGGGCCTTGCTGTAGTTTTCAAATTTTTTTTTTGCGATATGGCTGAGATTGTGGACCTGGAGCAACAATTCGTCATAATGCTCCGTTCGCGTATTGGATTTGAAGTGTTCAATAAACTGACTGGCAGGCATCCGCAGGATATCGCCGAAAAAATACAGTTTCCGGGTCTGGACATCCGGCCGGTGTATGGTATGCGCAGCCACCGTGCGGATGCTGTAATACAAGAACGGGATCATGATCAGCAGCAGGAGGACAAATACAATTTTAAATACTAAACTTTCCTCGCTGAAATCCCCGATGCTTTCCAGGACGATGGACAAAATAATACCGGCTATGACAAAGAGCAGGTTGATTTTATTGTCGGCAAATTGGATGGAAGACTGCAGATTGCCATAAATCGCCCAGGGTACAAACGATTCATCATACGCAGTAAGGATATTGGTATCTTCTGGGTTGATATCTGGTTTGGACATGGCCGTATTGCGGTATAAATTTAGTTTATTGCGGCTTTTCAGAGAAATCCAATTTAAGACCGGCCAACTGAAAACAAATGAAGCTTTGTATGGAGAGTCCCGCTCCCGGAGAACTGCCTTCAGCGAGGGTGCCTGGTCTCAAAAGTTAAATCTTGTTAAGATAATACATAAATACATAGAAATATGTCTATATTTGCATCTAAAATAAAGACCATGACTTTAACCCAGCGCATCAACCCGGAAAAACTCGAACATGCGGCCAGCATGCTCCGGGTCCTGTCGCACCCGGTCCGTTTGGCCATCGTCGACCTGCTTTTTACCAACGGGCCCCTTTCGGTCCAGGAAATCCAGGAAAAACTCGGCTTGGAGCAGGCGATTGCCTCCCAACACCTTATCTTAATGAAAGACAAAGGGGTGTTGTCTTCGGTGAAGGAGGGGAGGTGTCATTATTTTTCTCTCCTGTATCCCAATATGAAAAACATCATCCATTGTCTGGAAGAATGCTGCAACGCTTAAGTCCGTGTTAGCGCTCATCAATCAAGAACTGCCTATGCATCCTGAAGCTTATCTGCTGGCTACCCTGATCGGGCTTTCCCTTGGGCTGATCGGAGGAGGCGGTTCCATCCTGACCGTTCCGGTCCTGGTCTATGTGATGGGTATTTCCCCCGTTTTGTCCACCGCATATTCCTTGTTTATCGTCGGAGCCACCTCGATCATCGGGGCCATTCAATATGCTCAGCAGAAACTGGTTGATTTCAAGACGGGGATCCTGTTTTGCATTCCCAGCATTGCGGCCGTATACCTCACCCGGAAATTCCTGATCCCATTTATCCCTGATCCGGTATTCACCCTGGGTCAACTGGTCATTTCCAAGGAATTGCTGATCATGTTGCTCTTTGCGGTGCTGATGATCCTGGCTTCCGTATCCATGATATTGCCGGTGCGTGAAAAACAATATGAAAAGATTCTGCCGGCCTGGCTTACCCTCCTCACGGTATTGTTGGAGGGTGCCGGCGTCGGTGTACTCACAGGTTTAGTAGGTGCCGGGGGCGGGTTTTTAATCATTCCCGCCCTCGTATTACTCACCCGGATGCCTATGAAAAAGGCGATCGGAACCTCCCTGCTGATCATCGCGCTCAAATCCCTGATTGGGTTTACGGGCGACCTGGGCCACCAGGTTTTGGACTGGAACCTGCTCGTCCTGTTTACGCTGTTTGCCATAGCGGGCATGTTTCTCGGGACTGCCTTGTCCAAGCGGATTGGCGGGGAAAAACTTAAACCGGCTTTCGGTTGGTTTGTTCTGGTCATGGGGGTATTCATCGTCGTCAACGAATTGTATTTAAAACATTAATAAATAGATCTAACCAAATAAACACGTTGTAATGAAAATCGAACAAATTTATACGGGATGCCTTGCACAAGGTGCTTATTACATTACCAGTGAAGGGGAAGCCGCGATCATCGATCCCCTGAGGGAAGTCAAACCCTATCTGGAGCGCCTGGAAACGGACAAGGTCAAACTGAAGTATATTTTCGAGACCCATTTCCATGCCGATTTTGTTTCCGGGCATATAGACCTCAGCCGGCATACGGGAGCCCCGATCGTTTACGGACCCGATGCCGCCTGCGAATTCGATTGCATTTCAGCCCGGGACGGACAGGAATTTAAAATAGGAAAGGTGACCATCAAGGTGCTGCACACCCCGGGCCATACCCTGGAAAGCACCACCTACCTCCTGAAAGACGAAACCGGGAAGGATCATTGCATTTTCTCGGGAGATACCCTCTTTCTGGGAGACGTGGGCCGTCCCGACCTTGCTCAAAAAGCTGCCCATATGACCCAGGAGCAACTGGCCGGCTTGCTTTACGATAGCCTGACCAGCAAAATCATGCCCCTTGCGGACGACGTCATCGTTTATCCCGCCCACGGTGCCGGCAGCGCCTGCGGAAAAAACATGATGAAAGAGACCGTGGATACCCTAGGCAATCAGAAAAAAGTGAATTATGCCCTGAATCAACCCAACCGGGAGGCTTTTATAAAAGCAGTTACTGAGGGACTTCAGCCTCCGCCGGCCTATTTCCCTTCCAATGTGGCCATGAATAAAAAAGGGTACCAGGCTTTTGAAGAGGTGATGAACCACGGCATGCGCGCCCTGAGCCCTGCCGAATTTGAAGTCGTGGCCGAAGAGACGGGCGCCGTGGTCCTGGATACCCGCCTGCCCGGCGATTTCGCCAAAGGTTTTGTGCCCCAGTCCGTCAACATCGGGTTGAAAGGGGATTTTGCACCCTGGGTCGGAGCCCTGCTGGCCGATGTCAACCAGCCCATCCTGCTGATCACGGAAGTCGGCCAGGAAGAAGAAGCCGTTACCCGGTTGAGCCGGGTTGGATTTGATCATGTGCTCGGGCACCTGGCCGGAGGATATGCCGCCTGGGAAGCCTCCGGCAAGGAAACCGACACCGTAAACCGGATCACCGCCGAGGAATTTGCCTCAGCTTTTAAAAAAGAGGAATCCCTGGTCCTCGACATCCGCAGGGAAGGAGAATATGAGGCGGAACATGTGGAGGATGCCTACAGCCGGCCGCTGGCTTATATCAACGACTGGATCAAGGACATCAACCCTGCCCGGCATTTTTATATGCATTGCGCCAGCGGATACCGCAGTATGATTGCCGCTTCCATTTTGAAAGCGCGCGGATACCATAATTTCTCTGAAATCGAAGGAGGATTTACCGCTATCAAAAAAACGGAAGTGACCTGCACCGATTATGTATGCCAATCCAAAATCATTAAACAATAACCTTATAATAATATGTTGAAATTTCTCGAAAGACTGCTTTTCGGTGCCGACCGCGGCCAGGTAAAATCAGCCATTGAAGCCGGCGCCCTCCTGGTGGATGTGCGCACGCCTTCAGAATACGCATCGGGCCATGTCAAAGGCTCGATGAATATCCCCCTGGAGAGCATCCCTAAAAACCTGAGTAAATTTAAAAACAGGGAGCCGATCGTCGTTTTTTGCAGAAGCGGGGCAAGAAGCGCCCAGGCCAAGGTCTTGTTGAACCAAAGCGGATTTCAGCATGTGATCAATGGCGGAAGCTGGTCTTCCGTGAATAAACTGGTATCAAACAATTAAATATTCCGGTCATGAAAACCCATTATCAAATCCTGGTCATCGGGGGCGGCAACGCCGGTCTTTCCCTCAGCGCCCATCTTTTGCTCAAAAACAAAAAGCTGGACATCGGCATTGTGGAACCTTCTGATAAGCATTATTATCAGCCTGCCTGGACCCTTGTAGGAGGTGGGGTTTTCGACATCAACGATACGGTACGCAACGAGGCGGATTTTATCCCCAAACAGGCGGCCTGGATCAAAGACTCCTGTGTTTCTTTCCAGCCCGAAGCCAATCGGGTGACCCTTGCCTCCGGCGCCGTACTCACCTATGATTACCTGGTGGTCTGCCCCGGCATCCAGCTGGACTGGGGATCGGTAAAAGGCCTGAAGGAAGCCCTGGGCCAAAATGGGGTCACCACCAATTACTCCTTTAAGGTGGCGCCTTATACTTTTGAATGCCTTAAAAACTTCAAAGGGGGAAAGGTATTGTTCAACAACCCTCATACGGCCATCAAATGCGGCGGGGCGCCCCACAAAATAATGTGGCTGGCCGGCGATTATTTCAGGATCCACGGCTTGCTGGACAAGGCGGAGATCCACTATTACAGCGGAGGCACCCGGCTCTTTGGGGTTGAGAAATATGAAAAGACGCTTAAAAAAGTGGCCGAACGATACCATGTGCATACCCACTTTTTTGAAAAACTGGAAGAGGTCGACGGTCCCAACAAAAGGGCACGTTTCGTGGGCTTTGGGGAACATAACAAGGGGGTTGAAACCTGGGTGGATTATGAAATCTTTCACGTGACCCCTCCACAGTCCGCCCCGGATTTTATCAAACAAAGCCCCCTGGCCAATGCCGCCGGCTGGGTGGATGTGGATAAATACAGCCTGCAGCACGTCCGTTACCCAAATGTATTTTCCCTCGGAGATTCCTCTTCACTGCCTACCTCGCGGACCGGGGCGGCGGTGCGGAAGCAGACCCCGGTGGTAGCCAATAACCTGCTGTCCCTGATCGGGGGTCAAACCCTGCAGGCCAAGTATAGTGGCTACAGTTCGTGCCCCATCATCACCGGATACGGAAAACTGGTTCTGGCTGAATTTGATTACAATAACCAGCCGATGGAGACTTTTCCTTTTGATCAAAGTAAGGAGAGATGGAGCATGTACCAACTCAAAAAACAAGTACTGCCCAGGATGTACTGGAACCTGATCCTGCGGGGCAGGGCCCAGGGATGATAAACGTTCACTCATACTAAACCATAAATGATCATGAATCTAGTTGAAACTCTTAGTCAGCCGTGGCCATGGTATATCGGCGGTCCGTTGATTGGATTGATTGTTCCGGTACTGTTGATTGCCGGCAACAAAGCCTTTGGGATCAGTTCGTCTCTTCGGCATATCTGCGCCGCCTGCATCCCGGCTAAAATCCCTTTTTTCAAGTACGACTGGAAAAAGGAAATGTGGAACTTGTTCTATGCGGGAGGCATCATCCTGGGAGGTCTGATTGCCGCTTTCTGGCTTCCCAACCCTGCACCGGTTGAAATTCACCCGGACCTGGTCGCGGAATTGGGCGGTTACGGAATCAGCCAGTCGAATTCCTTGTTGCCTGAATCCATTTTCAACTGGAATTCCCTGCTGAGCCTCAAAGGGTTTATAATGATGATCGTGGGTGGATTTTTTGTAGGCTTTGGTACGAGATACGCCGGAGGCTGCACCAGCGGTCATTCCATCATGGGATTGTCCACTCTGCAATGGCCCTCCCTGGTTGCAACCTGTTGTTTTATGCTGGGAGGCTTCATCATGGCCAACCTGATTTTACCTCACCTTTTAAAAATGGCTTAAAATGGAAACCATCAAGACCAAGCCCGAGGCTGAACAGATAGAAAAAAACACGGACTTTGAAGTATGGTCCCTCGACACGGCTTATGTCAATGAAAAAGATTATCAGCAACCCTGGTGGCATGAACTGAAATATGTCCTGGCCGGTATCGTTTTTGGAATTGTGCTCGTTAAGACCGAAGTGATCAGTTGGTACCGTATCCAGGAAATGTTCCGCCTTCAATCCTTTCATATGTACGGTGTGATCGGGAGCGCCGTGGCCGTAGGCGCCTTGTCGGTTTTCCTGATCAAAAAGTTCAGGATCAAAACCGTGTACAAGCAGGAAATTGAATTCCACAAAAGGCCCTTCACCAAAGGCACGATTTTCGGGGGGCTGATTTTTGGCCTGGGCTGGGCCTTGACCGGCGCCTGTCCGGGCCCCCTTTATGCGCAACTGGGCAGCGTGGGTACCGTCGGCATCGTCACCCTTTTGAGCGCCGTGGCCGGAACCTGGGTTTACGGTAAAATCCAGGATAAGCTCCCGCATTAAGATTCAAACCAAACCAACCGAATGAAATATTGGGAAACCTTCGTCAACGGTTATACGGGATATGCGAATTACCTCTGGAATGAAATCCTGAATCCTTCCTGGCACAATTATTTTTATTGGCTGATCGGGATTTCCCTGTTTTTCTGGTTGCTCGAAATCGCCTTCCCCTGGAGGAAAAACCAATCGGCCATCCGAAAGGATTTCTGGCTGGACGGCTTTTACATGTTCTTTAATTTTTTCCTTTTTTCCCTAATCGGGTACAACGCGGTTTCCAATGTCTTCAGCCAGGCCTTCAACGATTTCATCCGCTGGGCTTTCGGTTGGGAAAACCTGGTGGCCATCCGGGTCCATCAGTTGCCCTGGCTGGTTCAGTTGGGCATTTTGTTTATCGTCCGCGATTTTATTCAATGGAATGTGCACCGGCTGCTGCACCGGTCGGAATGGCTCTGGCAGTTTCACAAGGTGCATCACAGCGTCGAGGAAATGGGCTTCGCCGCCCACCTCCGTTACCACTGGATGGAGACGATCGTTTACCGTACCCTGGAATACATCCCCCTGGCCATGATCGGCTTCGGCGTGCAGGACTTCCTGGTCGTCCATATCTTTACCCTGGCCGTCGGTCATTTTAACCACAGCAATATCCGGGTGCCGCTGGGTCCGTTGAAATACATATTCAACAATCCCCAGATGCACATCTGGCACCATGCCGAACATATTCCCAACCGGTATGGCGTAAACTTTGGCCTTACCCTTTCGATCTGGGATTATATTTTTAAAACGAACTATGTCCCCAGGTCGGGCCGTGATGAAAAACTGGGCTTCAACCAACTCGATGCCTTTCCCAAAACTTTTTTAAATCAATTTCTCTATCCCTTTTATAAAAAAAATATAAAAAATGAAAAAACCAACCATCCTGCTCCTCTTGCTGGGCATTCTGGCAGCAGCATGCAGCGGAATCGCACAGGGAAAATTGAATCCGGACCAGTTCAATTCCCTGTTGGCTAAAGACAAAACCGTCCAACTGATCGATGTCCGCACTCCGGGAGAATATGCCGGCGGGCATATCGCAGGCAGTACGAACATCGATTACAACGCCCCGGATTTCCTGGACCGGATGCGGAAACTCGACAAAAACAAGCCGGTGGCTTTGTATTGTGCGGTTGGTGGGCGCAGCGGTAACGCAGCCGTTAAATTAAAGGAACTCGGTTTTTCGAAAATATACGATCTGGCAGGAGGTACCCAGGCCTGGGCCGCCAACAAATTACCCCTGGTAAAATAATTCTCAAACCTCGTTAAACAAGGAGAGTGGATATCCCCCTGATCACGATAACCTTCATCGCCCTGGCCGGCGTGTTGTATGCTATTTCCCAGGTCAGCTTTGTTTTAAAGAACCTCCACCGTCAACCGGAACACCAGGCCGCCTTTTTGTTTGCGCCCCTCAACAAATTCAGGTTTGGACTTGCCTTCCTTTCCCTGGGCCTGGCCTTTTTCCTTGGCCTCTGCTGGATGCAGGGGAGGCAAGCCCATCAAAAACAATTGCTCCAGGCCCGTTCGCAGATCCTCGCCGCCTATGATTCTTCGAAGGTATGGCAGGCCCCGGATCCCTACCTGATCCTGAAGGAAGACCATAAAGACCTCATTTTGTATGGCAGGCAATTGATCAGCAATACTTCCGATTTTCTGGGACCCCGGGGCACGGTGCGCCGCATGTCCAATGGAATGAACTGTCAGAATTGCCACCTGGATGCGGGGACCCGGCCTTTTGGCAATAATTATTCGGCAGTATTGGCCACCTATCCCAAATTCAGGGCCCGGTCCGCGTCCGAAGAAGACATTACCAAAAGGATCAACGATTGTTTCCTGCGCAGCCTCAACGGCGATTCCCTGGAAGCCGGCAGCCGGGAGATGAAGGCCATCACCGCTTACATCCATTGGCTGGGCCAGGCGGTCCCGAAAAATCACATTCCCCTGGGCTCGGGCCTTGTGAAGGTGGACCTCCTCCAGCGCCCCGCGGATCCTGAAAAGGGGAAGACGGTCTACATGGCCAAGTGTCAATCCTGTCATGGCGCGGAAGGCCAGGGATTGCCAAAGCCGGAAGACCCCTTGTCCAATTATCCCCCGCTATGGGGAAAAGGAAGTTACAACGAAGGAGCCGGCCTGTATCGACTGTCCACCTTTGCGGGCTATGTCAAGGCAAACATGCCTTTTGGCGCCACCAAGGACAATCCCCAGCTCAGCGATGAAGAAGCCTGGGACCTGGCCGCCTTTGTGAATTCCCAGCCCAGGCCCCCACACCCCTTCCTGGCCAGGGACTGGCCGGTGATTTCCCAAAAACCTTACGACCATCCATTTGGTCCCTTTGCCGATACCTTTCCGGCGGACCAGCATAAATACGGCCCTTATCAACCCATCATTGCCTTTCAAAAATCAAAGACCAAATGAAAAACCGGAGAAAATTTTTACAATCCCTGTCCATGGGGGGCCTTGGCCTGACCATGATCGAACCCCTCAAACCGGCGCTGTCCGCTTCAGGGTCACAGGGCGCAAACCCCGGTGAAGCAGGGGGTACCCAAAAAATAACCCTGCTACAAACGACCGATGTGCATTGCCAGATCCATCCCCACGATGAATTGTTTTGGGAAAATGAAAAAATGGTCTTCCGGAAAACGGCGGGGTATTCCCATATTTCAAGCCTCTTTAAACAATACCGCAAATCGAACCCCAATACCTTTATCGTGGATACCGGCGATATGTTCCAGGGCAGCATGCTGTCCGTGAAAACGGAGGGGGGCGCTTATACGGAAATACTCGATCAGTTGGCTTATGATCTTTACCTTCCCGGCAACTGGGAAGTCATTTACCTCAAGAAGCGAATGCAAACCCTTCTCGGAGGGCTCAATGCCCCCAAGGTATGCGCCAATATGTACCACGATGCCGGCGATGGCGCTAAAGGCGAATTGATTTTTCCGGCCTATCACACCTGGACCGCTGCCGGGGTCAAAATCGGCTTTTTGGGTTATACCGATCATTTGGTGCCCATCCGTCAATCGCCCATCTACAGCAAGGGGATCATCTATACCAAACCCGAAGAAAACCTGAAGTATTATGTGGACGTGCTCAAAAACCAGGAACAATGCGATTACGTCATTATCCTGGCCCACCTGGGCCTGTCGCAGCAGATCCACATCGCCAACCTGCCGGAATGCGAGGGAGTGGATTATATTTTCGGCGGGGACACCCATGAACGGGTGCGCAAACCCATTCAATGCCGCTATGCCAAGGTCGTGGAGCCGGGGGCTTTCGGTTCTTTTGTAGGTAAACTGGAACTGACGGTGTCCAACGGTAAAATTGTCGGCGACCATTATGAACTGGTCGAAGTCAATCCCAAAAAATACAAAGCCGATCCCGCCATGGACCGCCTCATCGATAAACTAGAAGATCCCTATGAGGATTCGATCAAACAGGTGCACGGATATTCCAAAGTGCCCATGTACCGGTATTTCGTGGTGGAGAATACGATCGACACCCTGATCGTGGATGCCCTGATGTGGAAAGCCAATACCGATATCGTCCTTTCCAACGGGTTCCGCTTTTGCCCGCCGCGTGCGGCGGACCATACCGGCATGGTGCCCATCACGGAGGGATTTGTTTATGACATGCTTCCGGTTGACGCGGTGGCCAGGACCGCCTGGGTCACGGGAAGGCAACTCAAAGAATGGCTTGAGAGGGAATTGCAAAATGTATTTGCCAGCGAGGCTTCCAAACGCTTTGGGGGCTGGGTGGTCAAGATGAAAGGCATGGATATTGAATTCAAAGCTTTTGAAGAATTTGGCAAAAGGGTGCAGAAAATCACCATTGGCAGCGAGCCTGTGGACCCGGACAAGGAATACAGCGTCACCGCCTGTGAGCGGGATGGGGATCCTATGGATATGCTTTGCCGCATACCCAAGGTCAGGAATCCGAGGAGCCTGGATTTTACCATGCACCAGGTGATCCGCGATTATGTAAAAACCTTTTCCCCGGTCGATCCGACCCCCCATCACAACGTCAAGGTCCTCGATGCTCCCCAGACTTTATTGTCCCAGGTTTTCGGGGTGGATTATAAATTTGTTTAGCTTTATCCAAAAGACTCATGAATAGAAAATTCTTATTACCGGCCCTCTTTTTTTTGGGCTGGATTCTACCCCTCGCGGCCCAGGAACCGGTGGTGAACATGAATGAATACAAGCTCGTATTCCAGCTCACCAACGGAGATACGGTGGTTCACAAGGCCACGGTCAAACAGATCTTTAATGCCCTGGCCGCAGCGCCTAAAAGCAAAATAGAACTGGTCTGCCACAACAACGGGATCAGTTTCCTCCAGGTTTCCAAAACCCAATATATGGGACAGATCCTGGAGCTCAGGAACAAAGGCGTGGTCTTCGCCGCCTGCGAAAACACCCTTCGCGAACGCAAGATCGACAAGACGGACATCGTCCCTCAGGCCGTCTTTGTACCCGCCGGAATCATTGAGATTGCGGACAAGCAGGGGAAGGGATGGGCTTATATCAAGGCGGGATTTTAAATTTGCATTTGATCCTTCCCGGATTTTAGGGAGGAGGTGCCCAATCCATAAAGGAGGCGCATGGAGATTTGGCATATCCTTAACTTCGTGCCAAATACGTTATTACTCTTGTTGAGAGTCTTCTTTTTTATTTTCCTGACCCTTCCCGGCTTGTTAAAAGGCCAAATCAATCAGCGCCTCGGTGAATGGAAAAGTTATATGTCCCATTCCACAGGCAATTTTGTGGTGCAAAGCCCGGGACATGTTTATTTTGGGACCAATGGAGGCCTGTTGGTCATTGATAAAAACACGGAAGAGGTCCGCCTGATCACCAAGGTGGAGGGCCTGTCCGGCCTGGCCGTGCAGTCCATGGCCTGGGACAGCCGCAACCACCGTTTGCTGATCGCCTATACCAACAGCAACCTGGATTTGTACGATCCGGAAAGCGGTGAAGTCGTCAATTTCCCGGACATCATGCGCAATACCCGGATTATCGGGGACCGGTTTATTTACCGCATCCACATGGAGCCACAGTCCGATTTTGCCTACCTCGCATGCGGTTTTGGGGTCGTGGAACTGAATCTTACCAAAAAAGAATTTGGATTCACGGCTTTTACCGGCATTCCCGTCTATGAAGTCTCTTTGTTTCAAAACCATATCTATGCAGCCACGGAGGGCGGGCTGTATCGGATCGAAAACGATAAGACCAGGTTCAACCCCGGGGATTTTGGCCAGTGGAGCCTGGTTGCCGCTTTTGGAACCGGTGCTTACACCGCCCTGTCGGTCTTTAACAGCCAGATCTATGCGGGCACCGGGACCCGGGTCCTGGCCTGGCCGGGCCAGGGAGAACCTGTGGCTGTCATTGACCAGCCGGGCATGAAAATACAATATCTCAGCGCTGGGGAAGGGCAGGCGCTCGCCGGCTACAGTTGTAATAATTGCGATGGCAGCCTGTATTCGATAGATAAACAGGGACAGGCCAGTCGCCTGGATGCATCCTGTGTGCCCCGGCCCCTGTACGGCATCGTGGATGAAAAGGGCAGAGGCTGGTTTGCCGACCGCTTCCAGGCCTTCCGGTCCAATACGAGCCTCACCGCAGCCTGTACTTTCAAGTATTTTAATACCCCGCTGTCTCAACATTCCACCGATATCGCCCTGTCTGCCGGCAGGGTGTACGTGGCAGCCGGAGGCATCGATGCCTCTTACAGTTACCTCTTCCGGGGGGATGGCTTTTTTTCCCTGGCCGACGGGATCTGGCGGTCTTATCACCGGGGAAACAACGAGGTGATCCGCGCAGCCGACCTGGTGGACATGTATAAACTAGCCGTGAAACCGGCTTCCGATATCCTCTATGTGGCCACCTACTGGGGCGGCCTGATGGAATGCGATATGAAGGATGCTTCAAAGCCGGTGATCCGCATTTTCGATAAAAACAACAGCAGCCTCCAGGGCACCCAGGGTGATCCGGCCCGCACCCGGGTCGGTGGTCTGACCTGGGACCGGGAGGGCAATCTTTGGATGACGAATTACCTGGCCGAGCGCCCGGTTTCCGTACTGAAAGCCGACGGGACCTGGAAAAACTTTTCCATGCCGACGACCTCAAACCTGCTTGCCTGTACCGCGGACTCTTCCGGCAACCTCTGGTTTTCCGTGATCGGCCAGGGGCTTATTGCCTATCATCCGGGAGAAAATCTCGATAACGTTTCGGATGACCGGGTCAGGGTCTTTAACAACAGCAACAGCGTGATGGAAAGCAATATCATCAATGCCCTGGCTACGGATCTGGACGGCAGCGTATGGGTGGGCACCAACAATGGCGTCTATGTCTTTGAATGCGGCGAAGGCGTATTCGACCCCGCCTGTAAAGGTTCCAAGCGAATTGTCGTCCAGCAGGGCCTGGGTGCCAACCTGCTCAACGGCGAAGATGTCCAGGCCATTACCATCGACGGCGCAAACCGGAAATGGTTCGGCACCCGCAACGGGATCTTCCTTCAATCCGCCCCGGGTGACCAGGAAATCGCCAGGTACACCGTGGACAACAGCCCCTTGTTCGACAACCTGATCACGGTGCTGAGTTATGAGCCGGTGACCGGTGAAATGTTTATCGGGACCGGAAGCGGCATTCAATCGATCCGTACGGACGCGACGGGGGGAGCCCGGACCAACGAATTCAGCGATATCTATGCCTTTCCCAATCCGGTGCGCCCGGATTATACCGGGCCCGTCACCATCCAGGGCATGAGGCGCAATTCCAACGTCAAGATCACCGATTTCAACGGGCAGGTAGTGCACCAGGGCCGCTCCAACGGGGGCAGTTATGTCTGGGATGGCCGGGACCTGCAGGACCGCAGGATCACCAGCGGTGTGTATACGGTATTGATCAGCGGCGGGGATGGTTTTGAAAAGCCGGATACGCGGGTGGTGAAGATCGCGGTGATCCGGTAATCGGTAATCGAATCTAAAGAAAAATGAAAGTATGTGGTGGTGTGAGAGCCTCTCCCCGGTAGCGAAAGCCGACGGGGCAAGCTACTCGATTAGCAGCAGTTTTTTAATTAGTCCAATTTTCTATATCTCCATTAACTTCAAACCAAATTTCTAGTAGAACATTTTCTTCCATTGGTTTACCCTTTCGTTTGATAATGTCAAACTGCAAATTTGACAAAGCTTTTTTCATTGATTTTATGCAATAATTATACTCTTTCTTTGTGTCCCAATTCTCTTCTATCTCTTCTTTCTTTTGGTAGTCAGGCATTATCACATTTGCAACCTTACCATTTCCTCCAATAGTAATTATGTATTTTTCTGAACAGTCGCTTTTATCCGTGTTTTTCCACTTGTAGCGTTGAACTTCTTGAAACAAAATACTACTAATCGAATCTCTGGTTAATCGGTCAATTCCGTTTTTAAGGTCTGTATAATTTTCAACATCACTTATTTTATTTATTATCCCTTTGTTGATTTCTAGGACAGTTTCAATCAGGTAAATGTTCTCAAAAACTCCGTCCCATCTTATAATTTTGTTATCCTTCGATCTTATTGGAAAACTAATCATCCCACTAAACCAATCAATAAACACCCTATTGTTTTTGACTTTGTCTTTAAATATCTCTTCTAAGTATTTTTTTGAATTCTGATTGTCAAATATTTTTATTGTATGGCAATCAATAATATCACTTACAAATAGGCTATCATTTTCAATTATGTAGATAGCTTGGTAGCCTCGCCAACAATTAAATGAGCCACTTAATTCTCCATCAATCGAATTTCTAAAACTTAAACCAAATAATTGACCATTATCTTTTTCCCTTTGTTGTAAAAATTGTTCAACAAGCAAATTGTAGGTCGGAATTGTATCGTTTTTATAAATTAGATAGTCTGATACTTGTGGACTTGCAATACTTATTATTGCAAATAAAATAGTAAGTATTATTAATAGACTCCATCTCATTTTATTTCATTCAAAATTGTAGCTAACGATTTCGGGCTTTGCGTTCGGGCGGGTTTCCATTCCTGACTGCGTCACTCAGGCAGAGGAGCACGACCTGTCCCAATTCATCGGGAAAACTGTCAACCAGCACTGAACTTAAATAGAAGCACAACTTGTCCTGTTTTTGCGGGAAAGCTCCAAGTTTACACTGCCTGCCCCTTGAGGCACGAAACGGGGGCAGCTCGCCTGACGCAAAACCCGTGTTATCTGCCGTTTTGCTTTCTGTCATTGTGCTTTTAATATTTTGTCGGCTATGGTCAAACAGTTTTCAATTGTCCCGCTCATACCCATATTCTCTGTTTCAAGTTTATAAAGTCTGTTTGCAATTTCTTGCCTGTCCACATTTGCTTTTACAAGTCCGTAAATTTCAGGAACATAACCTTGATATTCGTCTCTTGGTGCAAGGTCGTTAATTCCAATTGGGTCCCAATCAAACCAAAGTATGTCGTCAATTTTTTTGTAAAGTAAAAAGTCTTTGGCTGCTGTTAAATTGTCCTTGAACTTCTTGTTACAATTGAATAACAGAATTGCAGATTTTACTTCTTCTTCAAGTCTATTGTCTTCAAAATATTCTGTCGCTTTAAGAGCCAAACTTGCTATGTAGTGTTCGCTGTCGCTGTCAAACGGTGCTGATTGTCCCGAAGCATTGTAAGTTACTTTTGCAACAAGTTCCGCAAGTCTTAAATAATTTTCAGGTTCGTAATTTTTGTTTTCAAGTCCGAACACTCTGATTTTGGTAAATTGGTCGTGTGCTTCTTTCCAACGATCTTTGTCGTCTATGATTGGATAAAGTTCACTAATTGAAGTCGGAATGTTTTTTATGTAATGGTCAAAACGTGACAAAACAAGTCCTGCCCAACCTGGTCTAATATCATTGGTTAAGTTCTCAATAATCTCTTGTCCGATTTTGATATTAGTTTTTATGTCGTATTGTTCTGTCGTCATAAAGTGGCCTATAACGGTACGGCTTGGCGATGTGGCGGTATTTGAAAATCATCAGTCCTTAGCCGATGATAAATTTATAAATAAAAGTTAATTGTTTATTCTACTGCTAGGCGTTGTTCTTCGGCTGGCACTGTAGCCGATTAGCGCACAAGCAGTTGTAATTATATTCGTCGCCCCGACATATTGCCAATGTAATGTTGTATGCCGTTTAGTCGTCAAAACTGATTCGTTTGCTTATGTCATCGATATTCTTCCGATGCTGCTCTTTTCGTAATCTTTCTTGTTCCTCTTGCTGTTTTCTTCTGGCTTGAATATCAGCATATGTTTTATTTGCGAAATCAACTGCCAACTTCAATGTTTTCTTATGGTATCGCTCAACTTCCTCTATTGTTGTTCCATCTAAATAAATCTTATTCCCATATACCGAAGCAATTCCCGGTCTGCGCATTAACGTGAATTCAGGTGGTCTATTAAAAGATTGGATGAATAAATCTATCCATTCATGACTGGGGCGCTTACTAAGTTCGAAAGGTATTTTATATAAAGCACTTCCTATTGAACCATCATTTAGCGGTTGAGTGACTTCATCAACAACAATTCCTTTAATTCTAATTTGGTCTTCCTGTTCTAGTTGTTGTTTTTCCACGATAGTTGCAACTTGTTTTTGAAACTTACTTGGAATTAGACCGATTTTCGGTGCGACTTCTCTAGCGTTCAAAACTGTAGTTAGTAAATCCTCAAAATTTTTTTCAAAATGTGTTTCATTTGATAGGTCAATAAAGTATTTACCTTTAAGCCATGATGGAATTGAATTGTTTTTGTCTCCCGACTGCAAAATCGGAATAAACTTCCGATGGTTTGAATTCTGTAACACTTCAGCAGTCATAATGTCTCCTTCGTAACCCACGCCACCAATTCTATTTTCAGATTTTATCTTGTATTTGGGTGTGCAAATTAGAAGGACATAGTCATTTTCTCTAACTGACTTTTCCATGAAATGCGGCATTTGGTCACCGGGCACGACTTCCCACTTATCAAGTTTGGCGTCTATACCATTATTTCTTAATTCAATTGCTAGATTCTTGACCCAATCTTTCAATTCGTCACTTTCCCATGCATAGGAAATAAAAACTTTTGGATTTGTCTGCATAATGGTTGTGTCTTAAAATGGCATACAACATCCACAGCTTTGCGTTCGGCAGGGCATTTGAAAAACTTCCAGCCCGGAACTGCAGCCGACCGAAGTTATAAAAGTTTAGCGCATATTCTATAGCTCATCTGTGTTCGATCAGCCGGATAAGTAGCTTGATTGCGGCACTCAGACGAGGATATGTCCGCCGCCGCCTGCTGATGTAAAACTGAATGTTGTGTGCAGCCATTTAGTCAGAAAGAACTTGTGGTAATAAACACCGGGAAACGTAAAGAGTTATGACAAAAACCCTAAGTTCAATTCAATATTTCACATGTTTCCATTTCCCATTTTCATAATACCACATAGAATTGGATAATTTCCCACCTTCTTCGGTACCGCCGTATCCACCCGGCCAAGTACATATACTCGGATTAGCGGTATGAATAAAGAAGGGTTAGTTATTTGGCTAAGGGCAGCAATTCATCCACCCGGTTTATCGGATGAGAGGGTAATGCCAGAAGTGTAGATTTCAACCAATC
>JAKQHS010000081.1 GCA_029557915.1 Bacteroidota bacterium
CATCCGCTATAAAGTCGTCCAGCGAAACGGATCGTCCCTGGTCGGGCAGATCATGGAAAAAAAAGCAGACGGCCCCTATGTGGTCGTCCTCGACAACGGGGCCCTGGTGGAAATCAGGGAAAAGGACGTCCTCCGGCTCAAACCTGTTTTGCCAAAGGACAGGGTAAGGAGGCCTTATGTCGAACCATCGTATAAATGGGGCCTCAGCACTGAAATCATGGTCGTGAACAACGGCATACAGCATATCGGGGAGCCCGGATTGGCCACCGGGGCCAGCATCTCTGCCCAACGGTATCTTATTCCGCAACTCAGTACCGGCCTGGGTCTTGGCCTTTACAATTACGACCTTGGAGCCAGGAGGATGTTTGTTCCACTTTTCGGGGAAGCCCGCTACCGGCTGATCCGGCACACGGTCAGTCCGCTGCTGGTGATCAAGGGAGGGTACGGATTCGCCGCTAAAAACGATATCAACGGACTCAGAAAACACGAAGGTGGTATCTTTGTCAATCCGTTCCTGGGTTACGAATTCGGCACGGGCCGAAAGGTGTCCTGGACGATCGGAATCGGATTGTTGTTTCAGCGAGCCTATTACAGCTATATCGATGGCCAGGACTTTTACGATGAAGCCATCCGCTTCCGGCGAACGGAATTTAAACTGGGAATAGCCATTCACTGAGAAACCGCCGATGAAGTTATTCAAACAAGCCATACCCGACGACGCCAGCCTGATCTCAGGGTCTATAGCCAATGACCGGAAAAGCCAGGAGAAGTTGTATCGGAAATATTTTAACCGTCTGTTCAATATGGGTTTGCGATATACTTCGGACGAGGACCTGGTCCAGGAAATTACCCACGACGCTTTCTTGAAAGCCTTTAAAAACCTGGAGAAGTACCAGTTTGCCGGCTCCTTTGAAGGTTGGCTCCGGAAGATCATGTTCCATTGCGTGGTGGACCATTTCCGGGCTAAAAAATCACCCCGGTTCATTGAACTGGACGACATCCGCCAGCTTTTTGATGAATCGGCCCCACTGCCCTGGGAAACCGAAGAACTGATCGGTTATATCAACGCCTTGCCGGATAATCACAAGACGGTGTTTAACCTTTTTGCCATCGAAGGCTACTCCCACCAGGAAATAGCGGAAAAAATGGGGATCAGTGAAGGCACGAGCAAATGGTATCTCAACCAGGCCAGGACCATCCTGAAAGGAAAAATTGTTCAAAAAAAAATGAATGAAACCTATGCAAAATAAATCAATAAGGCAGCGAGAAGATGCCGGTTGGGCACAAATGAGGCGCCAGCTGGATCTCGATATGCCTGTGCATAAAAAGGATAGAAAAATCATTTGGTTGTTCTTATTTGCAGGCCTGGGACTGACCGGGCTGATCTTCTTTGCCAACCGGGTTTTTAATTCACCGGAAGCCCCGGTTTTGCCTCAAAGCCGGCCGCTGGAAGAAACTGCAAAAGTGTCCAATCCCGCGGAGAATCCATCCCGGGACCTCTCCCTGGATGAATCCCAAGCCGCCGCGGACACCGGGGGGGTAAATTCAGAAAAACCGGAAACCGATGCGACTATTCTTTCAAACGATATTGAACCGGTCAACCAGGCCGTCGCTAACCATTCTTCCCGAACCGGACAAGACGCAAAAACTTTATTGAAAGCCCGCAAGTCTCCTTCGCCTTCCTCAACCGCCATTCACCGGGAAAAAGGGAGTACAGCGACTGGTGCGGAAACGATCAAAAGCTCAGTACCTCAAAAATCTACAGACTTGCCTGCCGCAGTTCCGGAAGAAAACCTGGCCTTGAATCAAAAGAAAACAAATCCTTTGCCCGAAGTCCCAACAGAATCCGAACCAAAGGAAGAAGCGGCGGAAACCGCAAGTCCTAAAGATGAGCAGCCAAAGGATGAACTGCCTGCCGTCGCAGCGAATCCCGGCATACAGGCTTCCGGCATTTCGAATTCCGGCAATGTCAACCTCATCGCCTCTGCAGAGGCTGAGATGGAAAACCCGGTCGAGATCAAAACGGAAAATCCCCGCAAACGCCATGGTTATCTGTCGATGGGAGCGGACTATGCGGGCGATCATTTTACAAGCCCTTACCTCACCGGAGGTCTCAGGCTGCCGGTGTCCGGAAGATTCTTTATTGCAGGGCAGGCCGGCCTGAGTTACCAGATCAAAAAGGGTCCATCGGGGTCCTCCAATTCCACGGTGACTCTTTCCAGCCAGTCTTATGGAAAACATTTCCTGGATGCGGGCAATGCCTCTTCCGGAAGCAATACCCTGGACGCCGATGACCTTTTTATTGATAAAAACAGGTCTCTTACTTCCTTCAGCGGGGATTCATTATTGCTCACCGCGGGGGACCAGGTCACCTATTATTCTTCCAATCAGTGGATGGCCCTGGCTCAGTTGGGACTGGGATACCGGATTCTGCCCGGACTTTCCATTGAATCCGGTCTTCATTACCGTTATTACACCGGGTCGTTCCGCGATTTTGTAAGCATCAAATCGACCAACCCGTTTGGCAATGGATTCAATACTTCATCCTCGGCTACCTTTAAACTTAATCCGGCCGTATCCAGGCAGCAGTTTTCCCTCTATTTGAATACGGGCCTCCGGTTGACCAACCACCTCGGTTTGGTCATGCAGGTGGCCGGCAAGCCATTCAGCCTCAGTTCCTCAGTGAGCCGGGTCGAATCAGCGGGTTTAAATACTTCCGCTTCAAATCAAAAGACGGCCCTCGTATTGCCTGTCAAACAAAATTCGGCCTATTACCGTCTGGGTTTGACCCTGTCTTTCTGAAACCGGGCTAAGGGAGCCCGGCCTTTCCGGCAGTTATACATGCCAAGTGCCGGTTATCCAGCTATTGCACCGGTTATCAAATTTTCATAAAGGGCCAGGTTTTTCTCACCATTTTTAAATATTCCTAAGGATGAACTGATCCAAAGGATGTCCCGAGAAAAAACCAATAAAATTTAGTTCATATGAAAATGAAAGCCCTTTCTCTTTTTGCTTTGATCAGCCTTGTTCTGGTCTTTACCAATTGCAACCGGGATCAGGATCTGACACTGGTCCCTGACGATCCTTCACAGGCAGCACAGGCCTGGACGCCTTCAGAAGGCATGAGCCCCTTTTTGTCTGCGGAAACCCGGGCCCAAATGCCTGCTGAAGATCTTGAATTTGTGGACCGCATTCTGAAGAATCCCAGTGAGGATATGCTGAGATCCCGGGGAGCTGAAGTCCATATACCAGCCGGCTCGGTGAATGCACTTCAGGCGGCCATTGATGCTGCCAATCCGGGGGATGTCATCGTCCTGGATGCCGGCGACCATAGCGAGTCCGGTTCCATCAAGATCAATAAACCGGTCACGCTGATGGGCGAAACCGGCACCAAACTGATTTTCAGCAATCTGCTGCCGGGTGCGACATTTACCTCAGCCATCCAAGTAGTGGCCGGCGCTGAACAAACGGTGATCAGAAATATCCATTTCACATCCACCGATCCCATATCGGGAGTATGCATTTTCGCGGATGCATTAAGCCAGGTGAAAATCCTGCGGAACATTTTTGAAAACTTTGTTTTTACCATTGTGGGCTACCAGGCTCAGAGGTTCATTATCAGCCAAAACAAGATCACGGTGGGAACAGGAGGTGCGCACGGGATCATGTTGTCGGATGGAGATCAGAATATTGCAGTTTTGAATGAAATATCCAATGGTATGTTTGGAATCTTTGCCGGTGGTACCAATGGAATTTCATTCAGCAACACCACGAATAATAACCTCTATGGGCAGGTTCTTTGCAAAGTGCCTCCGGGCCAGATTATCATTGACGGCACTTCTTTGGATACCCAGGGCCCCACCGTCAACTGGTCTGTAAAGTACAATGAAGCACATAACAACCTGGCTGCCGGTTACCTCGTCGTGGATGGTTCACATAATAATTTTCTGATATTCAACAATGGGTTCGGCAATGGAACTTATGACATTGAACTTACCTCCGACACCGAGCGATTCGGTTTTCTTGCACCAGCTTCACATAATAATCGGGTGGTGGCCTACCGCTGGCTGACTGTAAAAGATTGCGGAGACCACAATATTGTAAATGGCGGCAAGCGGGTCAGTATAATTTTGGATCCTTGTAATTAAAGGGACAATCCCATGCTATCATAACACGAGAGCAACTCCCTTCCCGGGGGTTGCTTTTTCGTTTAAAGGATCCCGGTTTACAAATGCAATCTTTCCTTCTTGGCAAGCAGGGCTTCCCTGCTCTCCACGCGGTCGGTATCTGGGATACAACAATCCACAGGACAAACCGCCGCACATTGAGGCTCTTCGTGAAAACCAACGCATTCGGTGCATTTGTCCGGCACGATGAAATAATAATCGGCCTCCACCGGTTTATTGCGTTGTTGGGCGTCCACTATCGTCCCGTCTTCCAGGGTATAAGGCCCGTTGACCGTGTTGCCGTCGCCGATGGCCCATTCGACCCCTCCTTCATAGATCGCATTATTGGGACACTCCGGTTCACAGGCGCCGCAATTGATGCATTCATTAGTTATAATTATTGCCATGATAAATTCTCACTCTTAACACCCCGTCCGGGGTTTTGGTTCGGCAAAGATAGGTAAAACATGAGGCTGCCGGGGGGCGGAAGAGGTCGTTGTAAGATCGTCTTTCTTACAGGTATGTCATTCAATGGATAGGGCCGTCTTGGGAACCTTGGACTCCGCCTCCTGTGCATCATTTAAAATATGTTTTTCAGGCCGGAAACCCGGTTTGACCCGGTTTTAAACTCCGGGTCAAAATATTGGCTTCAAATCGATTGGATTTATCATTTTTGTGTCATCAATGGGAAAAAGGGAAATCAGGCAGGTCATGATCCTGGATGCGGCGGAGAAAGTCTTTGAAGCCGTCGGCTTTGCCAATGCTAAAATGGAAACGGTGGCCGGGGAAGCCGGCATGAGTAAAGGCAGTGTGTATTTTTATTTTCAGAGCAAGGAAAACCTGTACATGGCCATTACCTACCGGGGCATGCAAAAGCTGAATGACCTTATGTACCGGTGCCTGGCAGGGCATAAAGAAAACACCGGCGCAGCGGGCGTAATCGGCCTGCTGGAGACCTATATCGACTTCGCCGAAGATTTCCCCTTGTATATTGAAGCCCTGCTGGATTATATGGCCGTAAACCGATCCGCGGCTTCAGGCCCGGACGGCGCGAAACTTACGGAAGCCATGCGCGAAAGCATTTATTATCAAAAGATCCAGGATATTCAAAACATACCGATATCCCTGGCCGTCGGGGAGATCGAAAGGGGATGGCTGGACGGGAGCGTCAAAAACAAAAACAAACCGGAACTCCTGTTCATCACGGCCTGGGCCACCATTGTGGGTTATCTCAAACTGACCACCGCATCCGGAAAGCACCGTTCCACCCTGCATAAGATCGGCCGGACGGAGTGGAAAAAGTATGTGCTTCAACTGATGAAAGACCAATTGGAGCATCCCTGACCACGAGACTCAGTCGATCAGGATAAAATCATCGACTTCAATGGAGGCAAAATCCTCCTCACATATTTCCACCCAGTGCTCCAGCCATTTATCACCGGCGATTTCAGGTACGCTTGATTTTTCTATTTTGTTTGTATTCATGGGAAATGAGTTAAATGGGGTTATTATTATTCAAAAAGGGATAAGGGATATTTGTTTGATTTGAGGACGGCCTGGGCAATCGCTCTTCTTTTTTCTTTGACATTGACCAGGGGATATTTGGTGAATCTTTTGACTCCCATGGCCAGGGTCTTCAGCAGGTCGCCTTCGCAAAAACTGGCCAGCGCATCCAGCGCGTTTTTAGCCAGCCGGCCGTTGACATCGTGAAAGTGGACTTTGAGTATTGCTTCCTGCAGGGGTTTCTGGTCTGGCCGGATGTCCAAGGACTCCTGCCGTTGGATTCGCAACAACAGGGATTCGGCATTGAGTACGTCGATGAGCATGTCCGCGCAATTGGTGATGATCTCCTGCTCGTCCTGCAGCATCAGTTTGCCGTCCATCTGCATTTTTACCGCCGCTCCCGCCACCATCAATACCAGTTTCTTGAAATCCCGGAGGGCCGAGGTTTCATCGGCATAGGCCCCGGTGGCCTTATCCATGGATGGCATGGATGCCAGTTCTTTCTGTACGGACCAGGCCGCGTCTGTGAGGTTGATTTCCCCTTTGAGGGCCCGTTTCAGTAACATTTCCACGATCAGCAGGCGATTGATTTCATTGGTGCCCTCGTAGATCCGGTTGATCCTGCTGTCCCGGTAGGCGCGGGCAACCGGGTTTTCTTCGGAAAAACCAATTCCGCCATGGACCTGGACCGCTTCGTCCACGGTATAATCGAGGGCTTCCGATGCATTCACTTTGAGCACCGAACATTCGATGGCGTATTCTTCCGCAGCTTTTAATTTGGCCGCTTCCGGAGAGAGCCCTTCGGCCATGAGTTGCGTCGTTTTTTCCTGGAGAAGGTTGGAGGTCCGGTACAGCGTGCTCTCGCTGACATAAGTGCGTATCAACTGCTCGGCCAGTTTGTATTGGATCGCCCCAAAACTCCCTATGGTTTTGCCAAACTGGACGCGCTCATTGGCATATTGGGCGCTCCGCGTAATGAGGGCTTTGCAGCCGCCGATGCAGAAGGCGCCCAGTTTGAAGCGGCCGATATTGAGGGCATTGAAAGCGATTTTATGCCCTTTACCGACTTCGCCAAGTAGGGCATCGGTATCTATTTTTACATTTTCGAAATAGACCTGGCGGGTGGAGGAACCTTTAATTCCCATTTTTCGCTCTTCTTCTCCCAGGGTAAGACCCGGCTTGCCGGCCTCAACCAGGAAACAGGAAAAACCTCCTTTGCCATCCTTCCATTTATTACCGTACACCTGGGCAAAGACAATAAACAAATCGGCCCAGCCCGCATTGGAAATCCACATTTTCTGCCCGTTCAGGATAAAACTTTTTCCGTCTTCGGTGAGGTCCGCCCTGGTTTTTGCAGACAGGGCATCGGATCCCGAACCAGGCTCGGTGAGGCAATAACTGGCTATCGTCTCCCCGGTGATCAGCCCCGGCAGATAGGCCTGTTTTTGAGTTTCCGTACCAAAATAAAGGATCGGCAACATCCCGATCCCGGTATGGGCCGCGAAAGTGGTCGAAAAGGAACCCATGGGCCCGAGGATATCGGTCACCAGGGTATTGGTATTGGTATCCAGGTCGGTCCCACCATAGGCTTCAGGCATGTGAATGCCCAGAAATCCCAGTTCGCCCATTTTTCGCATCAGGGATTCAGACAAACCCTCCTCCTGCTTTTCGATGCGTTCCTGATTGGGCCGGATGTCCTGGTCCAGGAAATCCTGGGCGCTTCGCGCAACCATCAGGGCCTCTTCACCAAATTGTTCAGGAATAAAAGTCTGGTCCGGAGAAGCATCACGGACGAGGAATTCCCCTCCTTTGAGCAGGGTGGATTTTACTTCTGTAACCATGATATTAGGGTTTAATTGAATTTGACTCAAAGTTAAAAAATATTTTTATATCAATCAATGCCTTTTGCGACTTGTTAACATTTGTAGTGAAAATTAAGGATTTCCAATAATTAAATTATTGACCTTAAGTCAGAATAAATGACTTTAACGTCCCGGGGTAGCCGGTATGGACCCAAAATATATCCGGCCGATTTCTTATTTTACCGTAAATAATACCAAATGAAAAAATACCTCCTGGCAGTCGTCCTGGTGTTTGGATGGAGTCCGTTTTTATTTTGCCAAAAGGGAAAAACCACCCGGATGGCTGTGAAACCTACCACACCCGTCCCTGAGGAGCCAGTTTATCCCTTTGACGAATCCCATTTTAAAGCCTTGAAATGGCGGAATATAGGCCCCTTTCGGGGAGGCCGGGTAACCGCGATTTGCGGCATTCCGGATCAGATCTACACCTTTTATATGGGCTCGACCGGAGGGGGGATCTGGAAAACAACGGATGGGGGCAACCGGTGGACGAATGTATCGGACGGATTCGTCAAAACCGGTTCCGTTGGTTCCATCCAGGTGGCCGCATCCGATCCCAACGTCGTCGTAGCCGGCATGGGCGAATCCCCGATACGGGGAGTGATGACCTCACACGGGGACGGCGTTTACAAATCCACGGATGCAGGCCGTACCTGGACGCATCTCGGGCTGCAGAAAGTGAGGCAGATCTCGCAGATCAGGATCCATCCCAATGACCCGGACCTGATCTATGTGGGAGCCCAGGGAAGTCCTTATGAGCCTACGGAGGACCGTGGAGTCTACCGGAGCAGGGATGGAGGCAAGACCTGGCAGAAGATCCTCTTTGTGAATAAAAACTCCGGGGTCAGTGACCTGAGCATGGACCTGAAGAATCCCAGGGTTCTCTATGCCGCCTTCTGGGATATGCAAAGACAGCCCTGGTATATTCGCAGCGGCGGGCCCGGCAGCGGAATCTGGAAATCCACGGATGGGGGAGACACCTGGAAGAAACTCACCACAGGACTGCCAAAATCCATCATGGGCAAGATCGGGGTTTCTGTTTCCATGGCCAATCCCCAGCGCGTCTACGCCATGATCGAATCCGATGAAGGCGGCCTCTACCGTTCTGAAGACGGAGGAAATACCTGGGCCCTGATCAATGCGGACCGGATCCTTCGCGCCCGCGCCTGGTACTACACCCATGTCTATGCAGATCCTCAAAATCCGGACCGGGTGATCGTGCTCAATGCCCCTTACCTTGAATCCACCGACGGCGGGAAGACCTTCAAAAACGTCCAGGTGCCACACGGGGACAATCATGATCTCTGGATCAATCCCCACAACAACCAGTTCATTGCAAACGCCAACGACGGAGGCGCCAATATTTCATACAACGGCGGGCTCAACTGGAGTGAACAATCCAATCAGCCGACCGCCCAGTTTTACCGGGTAAATGCAGACCACCGCTTTCCTTATTGGGTGTACGGAGGCCAGCAGGACAATACGGCCATGGCGATCCAGAGCAGGACCGCGGGCCCGGGCATTTCGGGTAAAGACTGGGTGGTCATTTCAGGTTGCGAGAGCGCCTG
>JAKQHS010000097.1 GCA_029557915.1 Bacteroidota bacterium
AGTTAGAAGCTAGGAGTTAGAAGTCAGGGAGGCCTTGTGCCTGGGGATTCCTCCAAATTTAAAGTCGATCCCTGTATTCAAATGGCCTGGCTGGGAAGCGGTTTGGGCGAGCGCCCTAGCTTCCAGCTTCCAGCTCCCAGCTTCCTGCTTCCAGCTTCCAGCAGCCAGGAGTTAGAAGCTAGCGAGGCCTTGCGCCTGGGGATTCCTGCAAATTAATAGTCGGTCCCTGTGTTCAATTGGCGTAGCTGTGATGCGGTTTTGGCGGGCGCCCTAGCTTCCAGCTTCCAGCTCCCTGCTAGTACACCGGTATATACACAATACACTTCCCCCTGAAATACTCCTCGTTGAAAAACTCATGAATCATGAACAGTTCATGGGGTACACTTTTTATGGTCTTGTGTTCCTCTTTCAGCGGGTAACCTTTGTAGGCGATGAGGCCATTGGGTCGGGCATTAATATGGCGGGTCCGGATGGTTTTTCGGGAGAGCCGGAGCAGGTCGGCCAGGCTGGTGACCGCCCGGGCCACCACATAATCGTATTGGCTGCTCAGGTCTTCGACCCGGATATGACTGGCCGTCACGTTTTCCAATCTCAGATGTTGTACCGCAGCCTCCACCACTTTTATTTTTTTCCCGGTACCGTCTATCAGGTGGAAGCGGACCTCGGGCCAGAGGATGGCCAGCGGAATGCCTGGAAAACCACCCCCGGTGCCCAGGTCGAGGATTTCTGTGCCCGGCGCAAAATTCATAAAACGGCCTAACGTGAGGCTATGGAGGACATGGTGCAGCATGAACTGCTCCATATCTTTTCGGGAGATCAGGTTTATTTTTTCATTCCATTCCCTGTAAAAGGGTTCCAGGGAGTCAAACCGGGATTTCTGGATCTCCGAAAGATTGGGGAAGTACTGTTCGATAAGTGCAGGCATGATGGTGGCAAGTTACATATATTGGGGTGAGCATGTATTGCCTTTTATGGATAGAAATAACATGATTTTAGATTTGATTCGCAGTGAGAAAGTCATTATTAACCGCAAAGGACGCTGAGGGCGCAAAGAATACGCAGAGGAGATTTATGATTGCATTTTCTCTGCGGCCCTCTTCGCGATTCATTGTGCGCTTTGCGGTTGAGAAAGTGATTAATAACCGCAGAGGGCGCTGAGAGCGCGAAGATTCCGCAGAGGATTCGTGTGCATGCATTTCTTTGCGGATCCTCTTTGCGATTCATTGCGCGATTTGCGGTTAAGAAAGTGATCATAAACCGCGGAGGGCGCTGAGCGCGCGAAGAATCCACAGAGGAAATGAATGATTGCATTTTCATTGCGGCTCCTCTTCGCGATTCATTGCGCGCTTTGCGGTTAAGGAAGTGATCATAAACCTCAGAGGTCGGAGAGCGCGAAGAATTCGCAGAGGATTCGTGTGCATGCATTTCTTTGCGATTCATTGCGCGCTTTGCGGTTAAGAAAGTGATTATTAACCGCAGAGGTCGCCGAGATCGCGAAGAATCCGCAGAGGAGATTTATGATTGCATTTTCTTAGCGGCTCCCTTCGCGATTCATGGCACGCATTGCGGTTAAGGAAGTGATCATAAACCGAGGAGGCCGCCGAGAGCGCGAAGATTCCGCAGAGGAAATGAATGATTGCATTTTCATTGCGGCCCCTCTTCACGATTCATTGTAAGCTTTGCGGTTGAGAAAAAGATCAAAAACCGCGAAGGCCGCTGAGGGCGCGAAGAATCCGCAGAGGAAAGGATTGCATTTCTTTTACTTGAAGAGAGGGGGTGACTCGAGGTTACCCTTTCACTTCAGCATAAGCAGTCACCCAGGCATTCGCCATCAGTCTGGCACCTGCCAGGGAAGGATGCACCCCATCGGGGCACCAATAAGCCGCACCTCCTTTATTCAGGACCCCATCAAACAAACTTTGATAGGGGATAAAGGCCGCTTTGAATTCACCGGCCACTTTTTTACAGGCCGCCTGGTAGGCAGGAAACTCGGTATTCCACCTTGGGCTTCCGACAGCGGTTCCGCCCCGGACCACAAAAGGCTCGCCGAGAATCAGTTTCACCTGGGGCAGGGCTTCCCTGGTCCTTGCCAGGAGGGCCCTCAGATCGTTTTCATAAACCGCAGCTGTACCATCATACTGGCCATTGAGCATATGCCAGAAATCATTGACCCCGATGAGTATGCTGAGCACATCGGGTTTTAGGTTGAGGGCATCGTCTTCCCACCGGGCGGCCAGTTGGAATACCTTATGTCCCGAGATCCCACGGTTGTAAATGCGGAGCCCCTGGTCCGGATATTTTTCGAGCAGGGTGGAGGCAGCCATATGTACATATCCGGTGCCCATGCCCGAAGCGCTGTTGGCATAATATTGGGCTTTGTCCCGGCCGGCATCGGTGATGCTGTCTCCCTGGAACAAGATGGTAGTCCTGCCTGCAGCTAAAGGAAAGTCCCAGGAGGCCAGGGGTGCAGCCAGGCTTCCAAGGAGCCCGGTCTTCAGAAAGGTTCGTTTATCCATATCGATGGCAAGTTAGCAAGTTAGTAAGTTGGCAAGTTAGGAAGTTTCTTTAACAGTATTTTTCACAATTTCCGGAGGCAGATTCCGGTTTAGATAAGAATTAATCAAAATGGATATGATGATCAAACCCCTGGCTTTCCTGTCCTTGCTTGGTTTTGCAGCCTCCCCCACGCAAGCCCGTATCCTCCATATCGGGAGTGGACATGCCTGGACCTCCCCATCTTCAATCCAGGGAAATGTGGTCGCAGGGGATACCGTGCTCATTCATGCAGGCAGTTATACCGGTACGTATTTTATTTCCAACCTCAACGGCAATGCGGCCTCACCCATCCTGATCAAAGCGGCACCGGGTGAAACCGTAACGCTATCGGGAGGGAGTGAATCCTTTCATTTTTCCGACATCTCTTATGTGATCCTGGAAGACCTGATCATCCAGGGGCAGACCGGCAACGGCATGAATATCGACGATGCCGGAAGTTTTGGGACTCCTTCCCATCATATCCTCATCCGTAATTGTATTTTCCGGAATATCAGCGCCTCAGGCAATAACGACCTCCTTAAATTGTCCGGGGTGGATGATTTTGAGGTGAGAGACTGCGAGTTTTTGAATGGGTCGGCCGGAGGCAGCGGCATCGATATGGTCGGATGCCACCGGGGTCTTTTCCAGGGACTTCAGTTTGACCAGATGGGCAGCAATTGTATACAGATCAAAGGGGGGAGCAGCGATATCACCATCCGGAGAAACCGCTTTGTCAACGGGGGCGCCCGTGCCCTCAATATCGGGGGCAGCACCGACCTGGAGTTTTTCCGTCCCCAGAATGCGACCTTTGAAGCGGCCAGCGTCGAAGTTTATGCCAATGTATTCGAAGGAGCCCAGACGCCTTTTGCATTTGTCGGCGCGGTGGATTGCAAAGTGTATAACAATACCATTTTCAGGCCGACCCGCTGGGCCATGCGCATCCTGCAGGAAACCGTAGATCCCGGTCGTTTCGAAGCCTGTGGGCGCAATACGGTCCAAAATAATATTTTCGTGATCACCACCGTGGTGACCACCGAGGTCAATATCGGCCCGGATACCGCACCCAATACTTTTATCTATTCCAATAATCTATGGTTTAAGGAAGGGCAGTCCGGATGGTCAGGTCCGGTGCTTCCGGTGGCGGATCCGGCCCAACTGGTGGCCAATCCGCAGGTGAATGCCACCAATTATATGATCGGTTCGACCAGTCCGGCATACCAGAAAGGAAAGGCTGTGAGTCCGCCGGTGACCGATTATTACGGCAAAAATTATAAATCGCCGCCGTCCATCGGTGCGGTTGAATTTGAAGGCACCCTGGCCCTTAGGCCGGCGCAGTCCAAGGATAAAAAGCAAGGCCAGGCTGCCCGGGTCAAATTATCTCCCAACCCCGCGGTAAGTCACCTGAGGGTGGAGGCGCCTGAGACGGCGATTTACGGAATTGTGGACGTTTATGGTCAATCCTGGATGCAGGGGGTGCTTCAAAAGGGGGAAAACCGGATTGGCATTCATCACCTGGGGGCGGGTGCTTATTATCTGGTCATTCAATTCCGGTATTACAACCTGAGCCGGAGATGGATTAAATTGTAATTAAGAGAATTAAAGGAATTAAGGGAATTAAGGGTTTTTGTGCGGCTTAGCGATTGTGGACTGAGCCAGGTCCTCCAGAAGCGATAATCCAGCAGATTTTATTCTTGGCAAAACAGATACCGGTCACCGGGTGGCCCGACCGATAACATTTCCTTAATGCTGCCCCCTCCTCCCAAATCTTACACCCTGCTCTAATTATGCTATTTTTGTGCGCAATCATTAGTTATGCAGAAAGAATCGTTGAATGATGTTCAGGCGGTAGACACCCTGGGCCAGGCATATAAAACACTCAAATCGGAAGTGGGCAAAGTGATCATCGGTCAGGACGAAGTGGTGAAAGCGGTGATCATATCTTTATTTTCCAACGGCCACAGCCTGCTGGTCGGTGTTCCCGGCCTGGCCAAAACCCTCCTGGTATCCACCATTGCCCAGGTCCTGGACCTGGAATTCAACCGGATCCAGTTTACTCCCGACCTGATGCCCAGCGACATTACGGGGTCCGAAATCCTGGATGAGGAGAGAAGGTTCCGGTTCAACCGGGGGCCTGTCTTTGCCAATATCGTGCTGGCCGATGAGATCAACCGGACTCCCCCCAAGACCCAGGCGGCCCTTTTGGAAGCCATGCAGGAACGGTCAGTCACGGTGAGCGGCCAGAAACACCTGCTTCCCAAACCCTTTTTTGTCCTGGCCACCCAAAACCCCATTGAGCAGGAAGGGACCTACCCCCTGCCCGAGGCCCAGCTCGACCGTTTTATGTTCAATATCCTGCTAGATTATCCTTCTTTTGAAGAGGAAGTCGTGGTCGTAAAAAACACCACCTCCATGCACCGTCCCGAACTCCGGCTGGTGATGAATTCGGAGGATATCAGTTTTTATCAGGAACTGATCCGGAAGATCCCGATTGCGGACAATGTGCTGCAATACGCCGTCAACCTGGCCAGCAAAACCCGTCCGGGCACTTCCCGCGCCACTGAAAAAGTCAACCAGTACATCTCCTGGGGTGCAGGCCCCCGAGCCTCCCAGTTTTTGGCCCTGGGTGCTAAAGTCCACGGAGCGATCAATGGCAAGTATTCCCCGGATATTGAGGATGTGCAGGCGATCGCCAAGTTGGTCCTCCGTCACCGGATCGTGAGAAATTACAAGGCAGAGGCAGAGGGGATTTCAGAGGATAAGATTATTGAAGGATTGATGTGACGTTAACCAGTTTATCAGTTAGCAAGTTAGCAAGTTTGCAAGTTAGCGAGTTGGACAGTTAGCCAGTTTATCATTTGTAATTTTGGTCCTTTAACCCTTAACCCTTAACCCTTAACCCTTTACCGTTCACCCATATTTCAGTATTCTGGGACTATGGCAAATTCCTTTTACGATTTCAACAATGCGTTGCATGGTTTGGAGTTCCGAATGTTAATGTTCGGAGCGGAATGATCTGTATGATTTAGTGATGGAAATACATTCAGGTTGGCATGCCATCAGAATCAGGATTTTCCGGATTATTTGATATATATCGAGGCAGCCAAATGAAGCCGGCCTTTTATTATCTTTGGACGATTCACAAAAAATTCAACCATGGATATCAACAGAAGGGATTTTATCCAACAATCGGCGATCGCTGCCGGCAGCCTGATGATCAACCCTATCCCAAGTCCTGCGGCCAGGACCATGGCAAAAAAAAGGCTCGCGTTGGTAGGTACCGGGAGCCGGGGCGCGGGCTTCTGGGGTAAAACGATCCTCGATAATTATAAAGACCTGGTCGAATTTGTGGGTTTGTGCGATATCAACCCCGGCCGCCTGGAGTATGCCAAATCCTATATCGGGGCGGATTGCAGGACCTATTCCGATTTTGACCTGATGATGAAGGAAAGCAAACCGGATATGGTCATCGTCACTACGGTGGATGCCACCCACCATGAATTTATTGTCAAAGCCCTGCAGTATGGCGCTGAGGTGATCACCGAAAAACCGATGACCACCGACGAGGTCAAATGTCAGCAAATCCTGGACGCGGAAAAAAGATCCGGCAAAAAAGTGACCGTTGGATTCAATTACCGGCACAATCCCCATGTCACGAAGATCAAAGAGCTCCTGACCAACCAAAGGGTGGGAAAACTGAGCTCCGTGGATTTCCACTGGTACCTCAATGTGTATCACGGGGCGGATTATTTCCGGCGATGGCATGGGTTCATCAGCAAGGGCGGTTCCCTGTGGGTGCATAAGGCCACCCACCACTTCGACCTCCTTAATTGGTGGCTGGATTCCGATCCGGTGGAAGTCATGGCTTTCGGCCAATTGGACCATTACGGTAAAAACGGCGCAGTCCGCGGAAAAACCTGCCGGGAATGTGACCACAAGACCACTTGCAAATTTTATTACGACATCAATAAAAACAAAGAATACGTCAATCTGTATGTAAAAAACGAACACCACGACGGTTATTACCGCGACAGCTGCGTGTTCAGAAATGAAATTGACATCTGGGATAAGATGTCGGCCCAGATCATTTATGCCAACGGCGTCACGGTCAATTATTCCCTCACCACCTATTCCCCTTACGAAGGTTGGAAAATCGCTTTCAACGGATTTAATGGCAGGATCGACAGCTGGGAGGATATTCCTTTCCAGAAAGCCGATGTGGACCAAGCCAACCGCCATGCCGCGGAAATGACCCAGACCCGCAATGAAAAGCCAGAATCCTTTGATGAAATATTTGTCATGGACAATTTTTCAAAAGCCGGGGAGACCCTCTATGTGCCAAAATACCGAGGCGGCCACGGAGGCGGAGACAGCCGGATGCAGGACCTGATCTTCAACAATCCAAAAAATGAAAAT
>JAKQHS010000135.1 GCA_029557915.1 Bacteroidota bacterium
GTACTCGTCCTTGCCGGTGAACATTCGTCCTATATCCAGCCTGAAGACAAAGAACCGATGCGGGCCTTGTTTCCACGGGCTTCTTTTAAAACCATACCCGGGGCGGGGCATTGGATCCATGCGGATCAACCGGAGATCCTGAGGTCGGAGGTGGTGGGGTTCTTGGGAGAATGAGTATTAGCGCACGGAGTAACGGAGTTTATGGAGATTGAGTTTTTGGCGCACAAGGGTAATGGAGTTCTTGGGGGCTGGCCCTTTCTTTCCAGCAAGTAAAGTTTAACCTTTTAGGATATTGGTTTGTTCCCGGGTTCTGGGGAACGGGTCATTTAATACAGGCATAATGCAGCCTTAATATATAGTTTACATATGCCCGGCATCTTTGTTTCATTAAAAGAACAGAGTAAGTATTTTTAATTTGCCCCACAGGGGTTTTTTATTGGCCCGGTCAGTGAATGGTTATTGAATGCTGATGGGCTTTTTTATTTGAGGTCAGAGGTCAGAGGTCAGAGGTCAGAGGGAAGAGGGAAGAGGGAAGAGGTCCCGAGGCGTAGGGAGAAGGAGGAGGTGAGAAGGACGTTCCGGATTAAATCACCCAATCCGGGTGAAAACCGGGCCAGAGGCAACAGCTAATTTAGTCCCTGAAAAGATCTTCATTTTATGAAAAGAATCGGGATTGTTGTTTTTTACTTGCTTGCAGGTTTAATCGCCGGCGCTCAGGACCTGACCGTCATTACCCAGGTCAATGTCATCAACATGAAAGACTCAGGGGTATTGCAGAACAAGTCGGTCTGGATCGAAAAGGGCAAGATCACGGGGATCAACAACCGGGTGCCGGGAAACAACCGGGTTTGCCGGGTCATCGACGGCAAGGGCAAATACCTCATACCGGGCCTGATGGACATGCATGCCCATTTTTTCTATGAGCAGGGCGACCACCGGAACACCAATGAAAAGGAATTAAAAACCATGCTTGCGAACGGCCTGACCACGGTCCGCATTATGGCCGGCCACCCCGCTTATCTCGAAGCAAGGGAGAAGGTCTCCAGGGGCGAGTGGATTGGCCCAAAACTTTTCATCGCCAGCCCGCAAATGGTGGGCCGCTGGCCCTGGTCGCCCAAGTTTGAAAACTTTGGCCTCGTCACTACGCCGGAGGAAGCCCGGGAAAAAGTATTTAAGTTTAAGAAGGAAGGATACGATGAGATCAAGATCACCTTCATGGTTAAAAAGGAAGTCTATGACGCCATATTTGAAGCGGCCAGGGAGGCGGGAATCAAGGTAACGGGTCATGTAGGCCCCATGGTCAAATTGCCTTCGGCTTTAAAACAAAAAGGACAGATCGAACATATGGATGAGTTTATCGATATGCTCCTGCCGGACAGCAGTTACAACCATGGCGAGAGCGTATCGGACATGAACCTCTGGAGGCAAAACGCCTGGGCGACCGTTCCTCATTTAATGGAAGATAAGATTCCGTCCCTGGTTCGGCAGGTGAAGGACGCCGGGATCTACGTGACTCCGACGAATTATTTTTTTCTTTCCTGTTTTGGGAGCGAACAAACCGAAGAATTCATCAAAAGCAAGCCTGATTACCCCTTTATCCCTGAGGAACTTCTTGCCGAGCGCTGGCAGATCCGCCAACGCAGGCTGGATATGAAGATTCCGGAAAGCAGCCTGGAAAAATACCGGAGGATCAGGCATAAAATGGTCCATGAACTCTGGAAGGCGGGCGTGCCCCTGATGGCCGGTTCGGATTCCCCGGAATGGTTTTTGGTCACGGGTTTTTCCCTGCACGATGAATTAGAGAGTTTTGTAAAATCAGGCCTGAGCCCTTTTGCAGCCCTAAAGACCGCAACCGTCAATACTTCAAGTTATCTCGGCACGATGAATTCGAAAGGAATGATTGAAAAAGATTACGATGCCGACCTGATCATCCTGGACCGGAATCCATTGGAGGATATCCGCAATACCCGGGCCATTCAAGGGGTTATGAAGGAGGGGCAATGGTTTGACCGGCAGGAATTGGATGGTTTCCTGGGGAAATAAAATCCTGAAGGTTTCCGCGGATAAACAACGATTAAATCTTTCCGGGTACCTACAGGCTCTTAGCTAAAGCCGCCATTTTATCTTCCAGTTCTTTTTCGCTGCCGGGGAAATAACCGGTGGCCTGGTGCACGATGTTTCCTTTTTTATCAAGCAGGTAAAGTTGGGGTATGCTGTTGAATCCCAGCTGCCGCTGCAGGTCATTATTGGCATCGACGAGGATGGTATAGGGCCATTTCCTTTCGCTGACCATAGGTTTGATCTTGGCCTGGCCGCGGATGTCGTCGATGCTGATGGCCAGCAATTGGGTGCCGTATTTTTTTATCCATTCGGCGTAATGCGCGTTGTAAGCATCCAGCTCTTTTTTGCAGGGACCGCACCAGGTTGCCCAGAAGCTGACGATGGTGATTTTACCCGCTTTGGTATAGGTGTTCAAATCAACCACCTTTCCGTTTTGATCTTTGACCTTGCCGTTGGGCAGCGGTTTGGGCCCTGCATTTTTCTGTGAAAAAGAAGTGCTGGCCGCTGAAATGATCAGGAGGAAGAGGAGCAGTCGATTCATGGTACGATCCTTGATAAAATGAGGATACAAAACTAAGCTTAATTTTGTGCAAAACCTTCCCGTGAGCATCCGGATTAACGTCCTTTTAACTGTATTATTGATTGCATTACAATCAGTTGCACAGGAAGAAACCTCATCCGGAAGCGGGGTATTCAACGCTTACCTGACTACCCAGGCCAGCGTATTTATGCGGGACAGCAATATCGGGGCCAGCGGTACTCCGCAATACGACCACCAGCTTTTCGGGTCGGAAACCTGGCTGGACGCGCGATACAGCAACTGGGGTTTTGACCTGGGGCTCCGGTTTGACTTGTATCACAACAGCAATCTCATCAATCCCCAGGCCTCCTTCAATCAACAGGGACTTGGCCGATGGTTTATAAAAAGGGATATTTCCAAATTCGGCTTTGAAGCCGGGTACATCTACGATCAGATCGGTTCAGGCATCATTTACCGGGCCTATGAACAAAGGAATCTGGGCCTGGACAACGCCCTCCATGGACTGAAACTCCAATACCGGTTTAACGATTACTGGCAATTGAGGGCCTTTTCGGGCAAACAGAAAAAACAATTTGATGCTTACGAATCCCTGATCAAAGGGTTTGCAATCGACGGTTTTGTCCAGGGGAAAGATTCATCAAGCTGGTCCTGGGCCCCGGGCATGGGGTTTACCAACCGGACCCTGGATGACGGCAGCATGACCAACCTGCTGTCCACTCTGGCTACCTATCAAACCGAAGATCAGTTTCTTCCAAAGTACAACAATTATGCATTTACTTTTTTCAACCAGGTACAATGGGGCGGGCTGGGCCTTTACCTGGAGACCGCACTCAAAAGCAGGGATATCCTGAATGATCCGAACGGCATGAGGAAAAACGCGGCCGGGGAGATCATTACCGGTCCCAAATTCATCCATAAAAACGGACAGGTCATTTATGGTTCCATCAACTACAGTAAACGCGGTTGGGGTCTGTCGGCGGAAGGAAAAATAACCCGGTATTTCGGGATCAGGACCCGACCCCAGGAAGAAGCCAATAACGGTCTGATCCACTTTGTGCCCGCCATGTCCAGGCAGAACTCCTACCGCCTGACCTCCTTTTACCAGCCGGCCACCCAGGACCTGGGCGAAAGAGCTTTTCAACTGGAAGGTCATTTTTCCCCCGCCGGGGATTGGACGATCATCCTGCATCACAGCAATATCAATGACCTGGATGGAAACAAGCTCTACCGGGAGTATCTCCTGGAATCGACCTGGAGAAAAGCGGAAAGTTATACGCTG
>JAKQHS010000142.1 GCA_029557915.1 Bacteroidota bacterium
TCCCTTCCGTGGCGGGCAGCTGAAGCATCTTCTATTGACAATCCCCTCCTAAGCAACCAGTCGGAGGGGTTGGCAAGAGAAGATGTTTCACGTGGGCAGACAAAATCAGGAAAATGGTCTAAGACAATGACTGATTATTAATTTTCTGACGACTGTCAGATCAAATAGTGGCTATTACACATGAGGTGTGTGTCATTCGCATCCCTCTGCGCATCCTCTGCGAACATCGCGTCCTTCGCGGTTATGAATTAGTCAATTTTTCCCGCAAAGACACTAAGGACACTAAGATGAAGTATTAATATAATATGCCACCTTCAGCATCCCTCTGCGCATCCTCTGCGAACTTTGCGCTCTTCGCGGTTAAAAAAACGTCAATCTTTTTCCACAAGGACATAAGGACACAAAGAGGCGGTCTGTCGGACTTTGTGTCGTTGCGTGCAGTATTGATTACAGGACATCCTGGTATTCCTTCGTTTTCCTTAAAACCTCGCGCGCATAAAGGCAAAACGGGATGACCCTCAATTTATTTTCACGGGCATAGTTTACCGCATGCTCGATCATTCTTTTACCATAACCCTTTCCTTCGTGTCCCGGGAGCACTTCCGTATGTTCGATGACGAGCCGGTTGGAGCCCGGGAAAGAAATGAACATTTCCGCAGCGGTATCCGGGCCAACGAGGAGGAAAAAACGGCCCTTGGGGCCATCCTGTTCCAAATGTATTTTCTCTTCAGTCATGGTCTCGAAGTTAAGAAGGAATAGTGAAGGGATGACTTCCAGTCGTCCCTTTACTCATTCACATACAGCAATAAACCTTTCAAATAAGCCCCTTCCGGGTGAAAAATATTGACCGGATGATCCGGGCCTTGTCCCAGGTGTTGGAGAATCCTGACTTTGCGCCCCGATTCCAGCGCGGCGGCCATAATGGTTTGTTGAAACAATTCGCGGTCCATGACCTGGGAGCAGGAGAAGGTCAGTAAGAAGCCGCCGGGTTTAACCTTCCGCAGGACTTTTGCATTGAGGTTTTTATACCCGATCAGCGCCTGGTGCCTTTTACCCAGGCTTTTGGCAAAAGCCGGTGGATCACAGACGATCAGGTCGTAAAGGCCGTAGTCTTTGAGAAATTCATTTACAGGCACTGAAAACGACCGGTGTATTGCTGAACTTTCAGGCAGCCGGTCCGCATTCTGTTGGAGCAAGCCGATGGCGGTCTGGGAAACATCCACAGAATCCACCTGAGCGGCTCCACCGGACAAAGCGTAAACGGAAAAACCCCCGGTATAGGCAAAGAGGTTGAGCACGGTCCGGCCACGGCTGAGCGCCCCGCATAATTTCCTGTTTTCCCTCTGATCAAGGAAAAAGCCGGTCTTTTGGCCAGTGACCCAGTTGACCATGAATTCATGCCCGTTTTCACGGACCAGGGCGCCTTCCGTATCCCCATATAAAAAGGCATTGCCTTCCCCGATGGCATCACCCAGCGATTCCCTGCTTTTATTATATATGGTTTTTAATTCACTACCATACAGTTCACGCAAGGCGTTTGCGATTTCCCCTGCCGCCCTGTACATGCCCAGGCTATGGCATTGGATTACGGCATGTCCGTCATACCAATCGATCACCAGGCCGGGCAGGCCGTCCCCCTCCCCATGGACCAGGCGGTAAGCATTGGTATCCGGATGACCGGCCAGGTCCAGATTCCTTCTCAGCTCGAGGGCCGAGGCAATCTTGTCTTTCCAGAAGGTGTCCGCAAGGGGTTCCGGGCCAAATTGCAGCATACGGACCGTGATATTGGAAGGGCTGTAATGCCCATAGCCCAGGATCACTCCGGAAGATCCTAGCACCATGACCAGGTCCCCGTCTTTGACCTCCCCATCAAGTTTTCGGATCGCCCCGGAAAAGATCCAGTGGTGGTTCCGGAGCACAGAGGCTTCCCTTCCGGGATGAAGTTGGACTGAAGGAAGATTCATTATTTTTCAATATGTAAGCGGTGCATGATACGGTGAAACAGCGGACCCAGCAACAAACCAATCAGGCCAATAAATACAATACCTGAAAGTAGGGCATAACCAGAGGCAAACAGTTTAGCTGCCGGACTGGTCAGCCGGTCCACCGGTCCCATCCCTCCCAGGATCATGGATGCGTTGTAAACGGCGTCGATCCATCCGAGATCGCCCAGGTAATGGTAACCCGCCGTTCCGATAAACAGCAATAAAGCCAGGATACCCAGCGCCAGGCCAAGGGCAGAAAAAATCCTCCTTAAAAATACCCGGCGATGGGCCAGGGGTTGGGATTTGTGTTCCAGATCGGGTATCGTTCTTTTCAAAGGTCCAATCGTTTTAGGCTCAGGAAGGCCGCGGAAGGATTCGGGGTTTCGCCGAGTACGAGGCCGGTCAAAATTTCCGCGATCACCGGGGCAAATTTAAAACCATGGCCGCTGAAACCACAGGCCACGACCACTTTCCGGTCTGTTCCCGGAAGGTAATCGACTAAAAAATGTTCATCAGGGCAGTAGGTGTACATGCAGGTTTTATAGTGGATCGAAACCGGATTGGCCCGGGGCATATAACGGTCCAGGAAATACCGGAATATGGCCTTGTCTTCCTTTCTGATTTCACGGTCCAGCCGGTCAGGATCGCCGGTATCTCCGGGCATATGCAGGGCCATTTTGATGCCCCGCGGTTCAGAAGGATCACCGGTACGGGAAACGGGAAAGCCGTAATACATGCCCTGGTCCGGATCGTGCAGAAACCAACAGGGGAAGGCCGGGTAGTCATATCTCTCAAGATCAGGCAGTTGAAGCCAGGCAAGTACTTGCCGGGTGACCCGAAGAGGCAAGCCGGCGGTCAGGTCCCGGGTCCAGGGCCCAGCAGTGAGGATCAGTCTGGAGGCCGTATAGTGGCTGCGGCTGGTCTTCAGCAAGATATGATCTCCCTGGTCCTTCCAGGCTTCAATCTTTTCCCTGGTATGGATCTCTGCCCCGGCTTCTGTAGCCGTATTACAAAATCCGGTAATGCTTTTATTCACATCGAGGTATCCCGCCCCGGGTTCCCAAAGGACGTCCCAGTGAGCCGGGAAATGGAATTGCGGATACCGGGCGCGGACTTTTCCGCCTTCCCATTTTTCAACAGGGATATCATACAAACGGGATGATTCCAGGCTTCCCCGGAGCACGCTGCTTGATGGTTCACCCAGGTAGAGGATGCCGGTTTCATGATAAAGGGTTTGACCAGTCTTTTGTTCCTGTTGCCTCCAGAGATCATAACTTCTTTGCAGGAGGGGCACATAGTCGGGGTGTTCATAATAGGCCTTGCGAATGATCCGGGTGAAACCGCTGTGCGAACCCAGGTCGTGGGGAATGTCAAATTGCTCTATCCCAAGGACTTTAAGTCCCCGGCCTGCCAGATAACTGCACGTGGCGGCCCCCATGGTGCCCAGTCCGGCGACGATGACATCGTAATGCATGTGGAATAGTTAGTTAGCTAGTTAGCAAGTTAGCTAGTTAGCTAGTTGGCAAGTTAGCAAGTTAGCAAGTTAGCAAGTTGGCAAGTTGGCAAGTTAGCTAGTTAGCTAGTTAGCAAGTTTGGATGATTGGAATATGGTGGAATGGGTAAAGGGTAACCATTCCAGGGTGCAGTATTACCGATCAAAATATTGGAAAACTGCAAAAGGAAAAGGATATTTGCACTCCGAAATGCAAAAAGGCCCTGTAGTTCAATGGATAGAATAGAAGTTTCCTAAACTTTTGATACAGGTTCGATTCCTGTCGGGGCTACTGAATTACCCTCTAAGTCATTGATTTAGAGGGTTTTTTATTTTACCTGTCAAACATTTTTGACTATTTAAGGCCATCGTTTGAAACAAGTTTAAAGCTCAAAATTGAACCATAAGTCGGGTTTATTCCAGATAAAGAAAGATTGCCAGGCTTTATTTTTTCCTTAGTTGGAGTTTGATCCCAAACCTGATTCTTACCTCGTGTTCCCTTGGCATCAAGTTAGAATTTTAACTATCTTGGACAGGAACATCCTGAAGGGACACCTGAATCTTCGATAGTCGGTAAACCAATTTGATCAGAACCTTATGGCTGGTGGCGAAATGACTGAAAAAGTTGCGGAAAACAAACCCTTTACGCTGGTTCTTGGGGCGGCGTCGTGCAATTTCAACTATGGTGCTGATGGGACCAAATTGAGTAAGAGGGTAAAAACAGGAGGAGCTATCAACTTGGTAATAGTCAAAGACCCCGCATCGAACATATTGAGCATTGGGAAGTATGTGAATGGAGTGGAATACCCGGGAACAGCAATCCCGGCAACTATCCTTGAAGCGGTCTATTTATCAGAAGGTAGGATGCATAATAGGGGAGGGACCAGTAAGCGAGAATATATCCTTGGAGGCCAACTGGGTAACACCCTTATTGCCTTTTGTGATTTCAATGGAAATGGGGTTATAGCTGCTCCTGGACAGATCCTTCAGGAAATTAAATTTGATGCTTAGTGTTATGAATATCGAAAAAATTGCAGGTATTCTTTTCATTATATATGGAATTTATATTGCTTATGAAACCTCCAAATATCATTATCCTTTCAATAAAGAAACATATTATGTTTATCAGTTCAAAGATTATTTTGCAGCATTAATGGCTTTTATTTTAGGGTTATTATTAATTTTCAGCAATATAACTTTTAATGAACTTTTTGATTAATTGAATTAAATTTTTGGCTTAAAAATGGCGTAAAGGCAATTGACTATTAAGCTATTCAGAATGAATTTTTGTATTAAATTAATAGTAATCTTAGGTTTATTCTCTTTGAGCTTTTTAAGTTTGAAATGTAGTGTAGTGCAAAACGATATAACCGGGGTTTGGCAGTTAATAAACAGCGGGGATTGTAATAGGAACTTTTTAGAGTTATCTCCTTTTATAGACCCTTATGCGAAGTATGGGCATAAAATATACGTATCCGATTCATTGTTCTACAATCCATGGATGAGAGAAGAAGGGTTGCCTTTTGAAAGAAGATATAAGGTTAAAGACAAACAAATATTTTTAAATGGTATTGGTCAAATACTGTTTACAAGAGAAGACTCGATATTAGTACTAGAAAAGGAAGGATGTAAACTCTCATTTATTAAAAAAGCGGATGTAGAAACATTATCTGAATACAGTTTGGCAAACATTACATTTTATGTAAAGGATAATGATGGATCTTTAGTTGACTCTCTCAATTTGCAAAGGACAACATCCAATGCCCATATTTTCAGGTTAGCTGCAAGTATTGAAATTGAAAATCTTGATAAGGTCTTCGATGAAGGTGTTTCAGATACAAATGAGTATAAAATAATTTTACAACTCAGAAATGGTAAGTCATTTCGAATAACATCTTATGGGAAATATGAAACTCCCTTTGAAGTACAGACTTTAATAAAATATTTGCTTAGAGAAAATTAAATGGGAAAGCATTCGATGTGACGAATGAGCAGGATCATAGAAAGTATGTGTTATATTTACGAATCAGGAGAGAGAACCCTTTGTGGTCCTCATCCTCCAGGGAGACATGGAGCTTATTCAGTCTCAGAAAACAGGTCGCTTCTATGCAACATCTAAGAAGTGCACCATTTCCTCAACCTGCTCATAGCTAATGGCAACTGCTCAGGTAGGTAAAATTTCCTCCCTTGATCGACTTTAAACAGCTCGCCGGAATTCCCCGGCGTCCTTGGGCAAGGCCTGAAACCTGACCGCGGTCAGGAGATATCAAGATATTATATTGATATCTATTAAAAATAGAATATAAATTTTTTATATCCATATAATGCAGTATATTATATTAATCCTTTCCTGACCGTATTCATTTTCATCTTTGACCCGGATCATTCAATGGTCCCTGGCAAGGCTTCATCTTTGTATCATTGAAAGACGGAATTTTTATCCTCCACCGGTCAATTAATTTAGTGTAAAGGGTAATTGAAGCATGGACCGGCCAAAGGGACTGGTCTTTAACTTGGATTGGGGAGGATAAAAATTCCGTCTTGATTTTTCTTTTTCATACCGGATTGGCCGATTCGTCGGGCAATCCTTTTTTATTTTATGCAGTCCGGGAGGGGCCTTTCTTCTGAGTTTAAATGGACAGGTGTACCTTGCGGCCTGATGTCCAGGCTTCCTTCAGGAAAAAACGATGAAACGGTCCGTGCCAAAATCGCCCGGCTGCATCGTCCGCTGGTCCTGGCTGTGGTTTCCTGCCTGGATGCCGTATTCCGGAACCACAAACCGGCGGACAGGGTCCTGGAAAAGTGTTTTAAGGATCATCCCGGATTTGGTAAGAGGGACCGGAGTTTTATCGCGGAACATGTTTACGACATCACCAGGAATTATCTGCTGATCGCTTCCGCATTTCCGCAATATGTTGATTTCTGGGAGATCTTTGGAGCCTGGCTCGTCATCCAGGGACGGGATTTGCCGGACTGGAGGGAATTCGATCGACTCCATCAGACCAGGATCGGTTCCCGGATCCCCGGATTGGTCAAAAACCCCGCCCTGAAATATTCCATCCCACCGGAACTGGATGCCTACGGCCACCGGGCCCTCGGGGACCGCTGGTATGCCGAAATGGCCGCCATGCACCAGGCCGCACCCCTGGTCATAAGAGTGAATACCCTGAAAAGCAATCCTATGCAGGTCATGGATTTTTTCAGGGAACAACAGGTCCCCCTTCACCTGATCGATCCTTCCCTGCCCGAAGCCCTTCAAATCGATCAACGGATCAACCTCTTCGCCACCCGGGCTTTCCGGGAAGGCTGGATCGAAATTCAGGATTATTCCTCCCAGCAGGTCGCCCATTTTATCAGACCTGATCCCGGCATGAGGCTGATCGATGCCTGTGCGGGCGGGGGAGGCAAGTCCCTCCACCTGGCGGCCCGGATGGCCAACAAAGGCCGGATCATCAGCCTGGACATCGAGGAATACAAATTAAAAAACCTGAAAGCCCGGGCAAAAAGGGCGGGAGCAGGGATCATTGAGAGCCGCCTGATCGAGAACAATAAAATCATCAAAAGACTGGAGTCCAGTGCGGATGCGGTGCTGCTCGATGTGCCTTGTTCCGGTTCGGGGGTCCTGCGCCGCAACCCTGATGCCAAATACCGAATCACTCCGGATTATATCGCCCAACTGGTAGCCAAACAAAAGGATATCCTTGCCTCCTATTGCAAGATGGTAATGCCCGGCGGCCTTTTGTTTTACGTCACCTGCAGCCTTTTCCCGGAAGAAAATGAAATCCAGGTCCATAACTTTCTGACGGAGCATGAGGGCTTTGAATTAATCGAGGACAGGCATCTCTGGCCCTCCGAATGCGGCTACGACAGTTTTTATATGGCCAAAATCAAAAGAAGGGAAGGGGCAGCATAGGGATTGGCCGGGATTATTTTTTACCTTTACGACCCGTAGTAAAAGATTCAAACCGGGGCTATGAGCAAATATGTTTTTATTACGGGTGGGGTGACCTCTTCTTTGGGGAAAGGGATCATAGCCGCTTCCCTTGCGAAATTATTGCAATCCAGGGGCTTCAGGGTAACCATCCAGAAGTTTGACCCTTATATCAACGTGGACCCCGGGACCCTCAATCCTTACGAGCACGGCGAATGTTATGTCACCAACGACGGCGCCGAAACCGACCTGGACCTCGGGCATTATGAACGATTCCTGAATACGCCGATGAGCCAGGCCAACAACGTGACCACGGGCCGGATATACCAGACGGTGATCAACAAGGAAAGGGCGGGTGATTACCTCGGGAAAACCGTGCAGGTGATCCCCCATATCACTGACGAGATCAAACGCCGCATGCGCCTGCAGGGAGACAAGGGATACGACATCATCATCACGGAAATCGGCGGCACCGTGGGCGACATCGAGTCCCTGCCTTATCTCGAATCCATTCGCCAGTTGAGGCAGGAACTGTCGGATCACGATACGGTTTTCCTCCACCTTACCCTCATCCCATATCTTTCCGCGGCCAAAGAACTCAAAACCAAACCCACCCAGCACAGCGTCAAGGAATTGCTGACTACGGGGATTCAACCCGATGTCCTGGTCTGCCGCACCGAACATCCCATCAACAAGGAGATCCGTCAGAAACTGGCCCTGTTTTGTAACGTGGAAAGAAACTCCGTAATCGAAGCCATTGACGCCGAATCCATTTACGACGTCCCGCTTCTGATGTTGAAAGAAGGACTCGACAAAATCGTCCTGGCCAAACTCCACCTCAAATCAAAACACGAGCCTGAGCTGGAATTGTGGAGAAATTTTCTTGCGAAACTCAAACACCCCCTGCACGAAGTCAATATCGGTCTGATCGGCAAATACCACGAACTGCGCGACGCCTATAAATCCATTTATGAAGCCTTTGTGCATGCCGGCGCGGTCAATGAATGCCATATTAACATAGAAGCCATCCACTCCGAATCCCTTGAAAACCTGGACGCCATCCCGGAACGGCTGCAGCACCTGCACGGAATCCTGATCGCTCCCGGTTTTGGCGAGCGGGGGATCGAGGGCAAGTACAAGGCCATCGAATATGCCCGGACCCAGGGCGTTCCGTTCTTCGGCATCTGCCTGGGACTGCAGTCCGCCATCGTGGAATTCGCCAGGCATGTCTTGCATATCCGCGATGCGGCTTCCACCGAAGTCAATCCCAAAACCAAAAACCCCGTGGTCGACATGATGCCCGAGCAAAAAGGCATTACCGCCAAGGGCGGAACCATGAGGCTGGGCTCCTTTGCCTGCAAGATCAAAAAGGATTCAAAGGTTTTTAAAATTTACGGCAACGACCTCATTCATGAAAGGCACCGCCACCGCTGGGAATTCAACAACAAATACCTGGAGGAATTCGAATCCCACGGGTTCAAGTCCGTAGGCGTCAACCCCTCCACCAAGCTGGTGGAAATCATGGAATTGAAGTCCCATCCCTGGTTTGTCGGCGTGCAATTTCACCCGGAACTGCAAAGCACGGTGGAAAATCCGCACCCCCTGTTTGTGTCGTTCATACAGGCTGCCATCCGGTTTAAGATGAAGGAGCAATAGCAGTTAGAAAGTTTGAAAGTTATCTAGTTATCTAGTTATCTAGTTATCTAGTTATCTAGTTATCTAGTTATCTAGTTATCTAGTTATCTAGTTATCTAGTTATCTAGTTATCTAGTTATCTAGTTGGCTAGTTGGCTAGTTGGCTAGTTGGCTAGTTGGCTAGTTGGTAAGTTGGTAAGTTGGTAAGTTGGTTAGTCAGCAAGTTCGATTTGATTATCTTGGGATCGTTAAATGATTGATCCATGAAAAACAAGCGGACAGAGGAGCGCCGGGCATTTTTAAAACAGGCCGGCTATGCCTCCATGGGGATGATGATCCTTCCCCATTTAAGAAGGGGTGTCCCACCCAGTGACAAAGTGAGAATTGCGCATATCGGCCTCAACGGCATGGGGACCAACCACCTGAACTGGTTTCAGGCCTTGCCTGAAGTGGAGATAGCCGCCCTTTGCGATGTGGATGAATTGCACCTGGCCAAGGCAAAAAGCACCCTGCTTTCACTCCAGCCGGACGCAAAACCGGATACCTATTCCGATTTCCGGTCCATCCTTGAACGAAAAGACATCGACGCCATCACCTGCGCCACGCCCGATCATTGGCATGCCCAGATCGCGATCATGGCTTTCGAAGCCGGGAAAGACGTTTACGGAGAAAAACCCTTGTCCTTCAATGTGCGGGAAGGGCAACAAATGCTCAAAGCCCTGAATAAGCACCGCCGGGTATTCCAGCTGGGCACCCAGATCCATGCCGGGGACAATTACCACCGGGTTGCCGAAATCCTGCAATCCGGGGTCCTGGGCAGGATTCATACGGTACGCTTATGGAAGACCGGGGAGCCCCCCGTGCTTGAATTGACTCCCGGACCGGTCCCTTCCACCCTGAATTGGGATTTCTGGTCAGGCCCGGGCCCTCTGAGGCCTTATGCTCCGGAGAGATGCCATCTCCGTTACCGTTATTTTCTGGATTATTCAGGGGGCATATACCAGGACTTCTGGTGTCATATCGCCGATATCGTCTGGTGGTCCATCCAGCCCAAAGGCCTGAAATCCATAAGCTCCCGCGGTGAAAAATCAGCCGGGGCGGGGGATACCCCCAGGTGGATTGAAGTGGACTATGCCTTCGAAGGCTTGAACCTTTACTGGACCTCGACCCCGCCGCCGGTCAAGGGCGCCGAAAACCGACATATCGGAGCTTATTTCGAAGGGGAAAAAGGCAATTTGATTTGCGATTACAATACCCGGGAGATTCAAATCGGAGGGGAATACATGAATGACCTGGCTTCCGTCGGACAAAGCATTAAAAGGTCCCCGGGGCATCAGCAAAACTTTATCGATTCCGTAAAATCAAGACAGCAACCGGAATCCAACCTGGCCTACGTGCGGGAAATGACCCTGCCCATGCACCTGGGCCTGATCTCCTGGAGGCTCGGACGCCGCCTGGAATGGAATCCCCTGAAGGAAAAATTCAAGAATGACCCTGAAGCCAACCGGCTGTTAAAACGGAAATACAGAAAGGGGTATGATTGGTGAGAAGTGGAGGTTGGAGGTTAGAGGTTAGAGGTCAGAGGTCAGAGGTTAGAGGTTAGAGGTCAGAGGTCAGAGGTCAGAGGTTAGAGGTTTGAGGTTTGAGGTTTGAGGTCTCCAACTTACTAACTAGCAAACTAGCAAACTAGCAAACTAGCAAACTAACAAACTAGCAAACTAGCAAACTAGCAAACTAATCCTTAACTATCCCTTCCGTACCGATCCAATAAATATTGTCCCATCCATTTTGAGTGCTGTGAAATAAAGTTCTCAGCTTATCCAGAGATTGGGCAGTGGGGAAAGGGGGAGCGAAAGCACCGCGGGCCGTGCTGAAAAACAGGTATTTTTTATCCGCCGTCACATAGGGGCAATAGGTCAGACCGGGGCCATTGACCTTGTTGCCCAAATTCATGGCCTCGCTCCAGTTACCGCCTGCATCCCTGTACGAAATATAAAGGTCACCCTGACCAAGGTTGCCTTCGCGACGGTAAGCGGTAAAAAGGACATAGGCCTCCTCGGGGTCCACGAAGGCATTAAATTCAGCTCCCGTGCTGTTGATGGTCCCGGGCAGGCTGACTGCGGGAAGATATTGGTTGTCTTGCCGGCGGCAGAGTACGATGTCTTCATCCTGGCCTTCCATGACCCTTGTAAAATAGATATTGCCATTTTTGGAAACGGAGGGGTAAAATTCATTGGCATCGGTATTTACGGGAAAGGGGAGGGCTTCCGGTTGGCTCCAGCGGCCTTCCTCCAGCGATACAAACCAGATATTATAATCCTTTTTATTGCCGGTAGGATCCAGTGGCCGGTTTGAGACAAAATAGAGTCTTCGGCCATCGGGTGAAAAGGCGGGTTCGAGGTCGGAATACCGGCCGCTGAATCCGGCTACTTCAGGCCGGGTCCATTTTCCTTTCTTTTTCCTTGAATAAAGAATGGTGCTGAACAAGCCGTTTTTATACTGAAGGGTGTAATAAAAGGAAAGGCCATCCGGAGCCAGGGCAAAATCGCGATTGCCGAATTCGTCCGATACCATTCCCGGTGCGAAGATCGAGGCCGAGGTGCCGGGTGGGGGCATAAACGGGTTTTTGACTTGCCGGCTACCGGACTGGGCAAGTACGGGTGAAACAAAGGGGAGGAGGAAGAAAGGGATCAGGAATCGGTTTTTCATGCCGATAGATACGAAAAAGGCCAGGGTGCTACCCCGGGGGCAGCAAAAAAAAAGCCCGCCGCAGGGGTTACGGCAGGCTTAACCATTAAAAAATGCTATGAAAAAGTTACGTTTACTCTACTTCAGTTGGAAGGTGGTCGTACCGGACAAATAGCCTTTATTGTACACTTCCACGGTATAGGTTCCTTCCTGGAAAGGAATGTTTGGCTGCCAGTTCATGCAGGTATTCTGCGGTTTGTTTTCATACTTCACGCCTTTAAGAGAGGTGTACTTGATCTCTTCGTTGTTGGCCTGATTCACCAGTACGCCGGAGCCAAGGTTTTCCAGGGCCTGGGTTTCGCCGTTCGGGTTGATCACCCGTACATAGAATTGTTCAACACCGGATTCGGTAATGGTATTTTCAGTCACATCAAAACAGATGCGGAGTCCGTCGATTGCTTTGGCTTTATTGCGGTCCACTTCCTTGCCGCTGCTTTTGATGCGGTAACCGCTGATGTCGATGTTGTTGACTTTAACCACGGAGGCGATATTCACTTTTTTAACAAGGGTGGTGTTTTCGGAAGCGAGTTTTTCCTTTTCGCTGATCAGGACGGCTTTGGCCGTGGTCAATTCATCGTTTACTTTTTTGGTCTCCTCCAGGTTGGTGGTGAGGGATTTCTTTTCCTCGGTCAGCATATTGTTGCTGGTCGCGAGGGTGGCATTCTCTTCTTTCAGCTTGTTGATCTCTGCGAGGTATCCATCGACCTGGGTGCGGAGATTGGCCATTTCTTTTTTGGCGGAGGCGAGATTTTTGGAATCACCCAGCATGCGGGCGATCCGGTCCTTTTGGGTTTTCAGTTCAACCTTCTGGCTTTCTATCAGTTCGTTAAGGGCCTTGTTGTCGGTGCGTTGTTTCTCCAGGTCCTGTAGGGCTTCATAGTATTGTTTTTCCAGCTCGGCTTTAAGCCTTTCGGATTCGGTAAGTTTGGTGGTGGTGTTTACAATAATCTCCTGTTGTTTCTGCTTATTGAAAAACAAATAAGCGTTTCCTGCTACAGAAGCAATCAACAAACCAATAAGGATCGGCAAGTAATTGCTTTTTTTAGCGGTGTTGTTGGAATTGTAGTCTGACATGTTTTTAGATTTTTAGTATTACAAAGTTATGAGGTATTAACGCAGCCCTGCCCCCCGCTTAGTATTTTGAACTGTAAAATTTACATAATGGCTTGTTAACAATCCATGGCCCCTATTTCCATGACCGTGAGGGTTTTGCAGGCTTTTTGACCAAATCAGTGGAATCCGGCGGTATGTATACATAAGGTGTTCCAGCCGGCGGGAAATAATTTTTGCCTTGTATTCCGGACCTGTCCGGTGGACCGCCTCCGGCGGACAATTGATGAATTTTGAGCATTTTTGCTTATATTTTATGTGAATGGAAAATACCAAAGCCCAGGATATTTTATTCTTTGATATCGAGACGGTGTCCGGAAAAGCGGAGTTCAGTGAACTGCCGGAAACTATGAAGATGTTGTGGAAACTCAAGGCCAATGCCTTCACCCGGTCCTACGATCAGCCCATGACTGATGCAGAAGTCAGTGAATTTTACACCCAGAAGGCAGCCATCTTCGCGGAATTCGGGAAAATCATCTGCATTTCGGTGGCCCGCTTTGATCTTAAGGAAGGCCAGGACCTGAAACTGAAGGTGAAGTCCTTTTTTGGCCATGATGAAAAAGAGGTGCTCCTGGAATTTGCCGAAATGCTCCGAAAACGGTTCTACCGGGATGAACACCGGATCTGCGGTCATAATATCCGTGAATTTGATGTCCCTTACCTTTGCCGGAGGATGATGGTCCATCAGATCCCCTTCCCCAGGATCCTCAACCTCAGCGGTAAAAAGCCCTGGGAATCCACCCATATCGATACCATGCAATACTGGAAATTCGGAGACGTCAAACACTATACTTCCCTCAACCTGCTCGCCAATGTGCTGGGCATCGAAAGCCCCAAGGACGATATCGACGGCAGCCAGGTGGGCCCGGTGTACTGGCGGGAAAATAACCTGGCCCGGATCGTGGACTATTGCCAAAAGGATGCCATCACCGTGGCACAACTTTATCTTTATTTTAATCATAAAACGCTGCTCAGCCGGGAACAGATAGAAATATTTCAATGAAAGACCAAGTCCTCGTAGCGCCTTCCATCCTGAATACCGATTTCACTGAGTTGGGCAAGACCGTCGACCTGCTTGATCAAAGCGAGGCGGACTGGATCCACCTGGACATCATGGACGGCGTTTTTGTACCCAATATTTCTTTTGGGATCCCGGTCATCCAAAGCATCCGGAAAAGAACGGCCAAACCCTTGGATGTGCACCTCATGATCGTGGAACCGGACCGGCATCTCGAGGCATTTCGTGACGCCGGAGCCGACTTGATTACGGTGCATTACGAAACCTGCCCCAACCTACACCGGACCCTGGAATATATTCGCACCCTGGGAGCCAAAGCCGGGGTGGCGGTCAACCCCCACACCCCGGTGGAGTCACTGCGCGATGTCCTCGAAATCCTGGACCTGGTCCTGATCATGTCGGTCAATCCCGGGTATGGCGGTCAGAAATTTATCTACCAGTCCATCCCGAAACTCAGGCGCCTCAAACAAATGATGGCGGAAGAAAACCTGAATCCCCTGGTGGAAATCGACGGGGGCATCGGCCTTCAAAATGCGGAACCCGTGGTCAAGGCGGGGGTGGATGTGTTGGTGGCAGGCAGTTCGGTATTTTCGGATCCGGACCCCGCTTCCGTCATTCATCGCCTCAGGCAATTTTCCAAATCCACTTTTTTCGTTTAGTCAGGCATGGGTAAAATCCTTTATACCTGCATGCTGACCCTGCTCTGCCTCAGCATGGTCCACGCACAGCCTGTCGCGACGATCACCGGCCAGGTCAGGGATGTTGAAAATAACCAGGCGGTGGACCTGGCGACGGTTTTCGTCCGTGCCCAAAATCTCAGCACCGAAACCGATGAAAACGGCCGGTATTCGCTCCAGGTACCCGCCAATATTCCCTTGCTTCTCGAAGTCAGCCGGATAGGTTATAAAAACGCATCCTATCCGGTCAGTGCCATTGCAGCCGGAACAGTCCTGGGCATCGATATCGACCTGGTCCTGGAATCTTCCAGCCTTGAGGTAATCATCCGGGAAAGCAATGTCCGGAACCGGGGCATGATCCGGGAAAACCTGGAAAACCTCAAACTGATCCCTTCGGTCACGGGCAATTTCGAGAGCATCCTGCCTCATATTGCCCTGGGTACCTCCAGCGGCACAGGCGGTGAACTCAGCAGTCAGTATAATGTGCGGGGTGGGAATTATGATGAAAACCTGGTTTTCGTCAACGACTTTGAAGTTTACCGCCCCCAGCTGGTCCGGAGCGGGCAGCAGGAAGGATTGACCTTTCCCAATGCCGACCTGATCCGGGACATGTCTTTTTCCTCCGGGGGCTTTGAAGCCCGTTATGGGGACAAACTTTCATCGGTACTGGACATTCATTACCGGAGGCCGGATTCGGTGAAGGGTTCCGTGTCCATGTCCCTCCTGGGCGCCACGGGCCACCTGGAGGGAAGCCATCAGGCCGGCAGGAGCAGCTACCGGAAATTCACCTACCTGGTTGGCGCCCGCTACAAAACAAACCGGTACCTGCTCAATTCCCTTCAATTAAAAGGGGAATACGTGCCCGATTTTGCCGATGTCCAGGCTTACCTGACTTACGATATCAATAAAAACTGGCAACTGGGCGCGCTGGGAAATTACAATTCTTCCATCTTCCGTTTTGTGCCCTTGTCCAGGAGTACGGCAACGGGTTTGATTGATTTTTCATTAAAATTAAGCGCTGATTTCGAAGGCCAGGAGATTGACCATTTCAGAACGGGCATGGGAGGCCTTTCATTGACTTTTATCCCCGAAAGGAAAAAAAACCCGCTCTTCATCAAGTTTTTGGGAAGCGCATACCAAAGCCTCGAAAAAGAATCCTTCGACATCATCAGCGATTACCGGCTTTCCCTTATTGAGACCGGCCTTGGATCTGAAAACCAGGGCAAGGAGCTGGCCCTTATCGGCAACGGGGTCCAGCATTTATACGCGCGCAACCTGCTTTATCTCCAGGTTCGCAATCTTGAGTTAAAAGGGGGCTATGAGTACAGTCCCGGGGCCAGCCGTGAAAAAACCCATTTTTTCCAATGGGGCCTGAGGGCCCAGCGGGAGGAAATTCTGGACCGCCTCAACGACTGGGAGCGGCTGGATTCCGCCCTGTACACCCTTCCCCATACGGAGCAGGACGTGGTCATCAAAAATGTGCTCAAAACCCGGAATGAATTGGAATCCACCCGTTTTTCCGCCTATTTCCAGGATGAATACACCATGCAGCGGGATGGGCTGGGCGAACTGCGGATTTCCGGCGGGTTCCGCATGGCCTACTGGACCCTCAATAAGGAATATTATATCAATCCGAGGGCCCAGGTATTATACAAGCCCGGCCAATGGAAGAAAGACATCACCCTTCGTTTTGCGGGCGGCTTGTATTATCAACCTCCCTTTTACCGGGAACTGAGGACCCCGGAGGGATTGGTCAACCGGGACCTGCAGTCCCAGAAGTCCGCCCACCTGCTGGCCGGTTTTACCTGGGATTTTACCCGGGGAATCAAACAACCGGTTCCTTACCGCCTGGTTGGGGAAGTCTATTACAAAAAATTGTGGGACCAGGTCATCTACGATATTGATAATGTCAAGATCCGGTATTCCGGCATGAACGATGCCTCCGGTTATATCACCGGCCTGGACCTGAGGCTCAACGGGGAATTCGTGCGGGGAGCCGAATCCTGGTTTAACCTTTCTTTCCTGCGGGCCAGGGAATCCATAGACGGTTTGCAGCACCAAAGAAGGGAGAAAGGCGAAGCCGAGGGGAAAAACGTAAAGGATGTGCCAAGGCCCACCAACCAGTTTCTGACCTTCAGCGCCCTTTTCCAGGACTATTTGCCCGGCAATGAGAATTTAAAAGTTAACCTGAACCTGACGGTCGGAACGGGACAGCCTTTTGGAATTCCCGGGAACAACCGGATATTCCGGAATACTTACCGCTATCCCGCTTATCACCGGGTCGATCTGGGCTTTTCCTACCTCATCTGGGATAAAAGCTGGCGGGCGAGGAGGTCTAAACATCTTTTCCGTTTTACGGAAAATGCCTGGATCAGCGCCGAGATTTTTAACCTGCTCAAGGTGCAGAACGTGGCGTCCAACACCTGGTTCAAGTCCATTTATAATGTACAATACGCCATACCCAATTATCTGACATCCAGGAGGATAAATATAAAATGCCGCATCGGCTTCCATTAAAATATGCCGGAATTAATGGTGGGCTTCCTGAATTACAGATAATATCCTTACTTTTGCATCCATTTTTTAACAAGTACTACTAAATGTTTATCATTTTATGGCAGTAAAAATCAGACTTCAACGTCACGGCCGGAAAAAGAGGCCGTATTACCACATTGTGGTAGCGGATGCCCGGGCGCCCCGGGACGGAAAATTCATCGAGTTGATCGGTACCTACAACCCGATCACCAAACCGGCAACCATTGACATCAACCGGGATAAAGCCCTGGATTGGCTGGGCAAGGGCGCGCAGCCTACCGACACGGTCAGGAATATCCTGAAATTCAAAGGGGTCCTTTATAAAAAGCACCTGATGCGCGGGGTCAAAAAAGGAGCCATGACCATCGAAGAAGCCGAACAGAAATACCAGGCATTCATCCAGGACAAAGACCGGGCCAATGCCCAGGAGGTGATCAAAAGCGCCGCTGAGGTCAAGGCTTTCCATGAAATGGTTTTCGGCAAAGCCAAACCATCCAGGAAAAAAGCCCAGCCAGAAGCCCCTGCCGAAGAATCGGCTCCCCAGGAATAATCCTGCCTTAAACCGACAGAATATTATTTTTCAATCTGGTAAAGCGCTTTTTCGTTTTACCAGATTTTATTTTTAAAAAAAAATCGATCCATGGAAAAACTGGATTCCAAATATGCAGACCGGGTAGACGCCATCCGTGAACAGATCCAATCTTCCGACCACCTGCAATCCTATCTCGAAGAAGAGACCGAACAGGCCTTTCAGGCCCTGCGTGATGAATTTGAGCCAGAAATACACGCCCTTTATACCGAAGTGGGCGAAGAAAAGCCCCTGCAGTTGATAGACCTGGAACAGCACCTGCTGGATGAGAAATTTGAAGGCCTTTACCTTCCGAAGATACTGGGCTATACGGTATTGCGGGGCGATGTCAACGAACAGGTAAAGTACAGGAGGCCCCAGGACCAGTTTGGTCTGGCCGTGCATGCCCTGGCCACCCATAACAATTTTGAGGTGCTGAAGAATAAAACGGGACAGACCCTTCAAATCGGCTTTTCCCTTTCCAGCGATATCTGGGTATCCAACCTGATCGAACACATTGAAAACAAAAGGAGCAGGCAATATTTTGAGAATATCCGCACCAATAAGATCGCGGACGAGCAGGAAAGAGCCGTCGCTTTAAAGAAATACAGCAGGCAATTTGAAGGGGCTCCTTATCATTCGGCCGAGTTTCCCGAGACCCCGGAGGACCTTAAAAGCCTTTATATCCCGCTCCAGGAATTTCTCCTGCACCGGGTCAGCCGTTTCAGGAACAATGAAAGCCTGATCCCTTACCTCGCCGACCTGCTTAAAAATGAAAAATTATACCACCTCTCTGAATTTTGGTCAATCGTCTTTATCGTCACCAACTTTTTCCACCTGGAAGGAAACGACAGGGAATTGCTGCGCAGGCTGCTGAATGAAAACCGGCGCAATTCCCCGGATTTCAGCGAGCAATATTTTAATTTCCTGCACAGCATGCACCTGGCAGGGATCAAGTTTGATGCCAATGTCGACCGGAACGCGGCCGGCTTGCTGGACCAGGACATCCAGGACGATGTCAGCAGGTATTACCAACTGGCGGATCTCATTCATACCAAGGGCTATATGCACGAGGATACCATTGAGGCCGTCCGTTCCTTCTATGAAACCAACGAAGGCCTCTCGGTGATCAATACGACCGTTCGCGATACCATCCTCGGTTATTTTAAAGGACTTCTTGAAAACCTGGGAGAAAGCGAATACCATGACTATTTTTCGATGTCGAGGATCTTTAATACCTATATGAAGATTTTCTCCAATGAAAAATTCAACCAGGAAGTGCAAGGCCTCAATCAGCAGTTCATCCACAAACTGCTTTTGAAATACAACGATAAAAGGGGCAAGGACTACCAGGAGATCAAAAAATTTGTGACGGCCCATTTCGCCGAACTGGAGTACATGAAGGAAAAGGACATCACCGAATTGTTCAAGACCCGCAGAAAAAAGGCCACGACCTGATCACAGGCTTTACCGGATGACCGTCAAGCCCTGGCCCGGATGCCGGCGTGACATATTAAATTTTATTTTAACATAGTTTAGGACCGGATCATTCGGACATTTACATTTCGTTTGGAAATTCCTGCTAACGAATTTGGTAAATTGCCCGTTCTATTTTTATGCTTCGCGATCTGGTAACATCTTTTAAGGCGTATTGGGAAGCCTGGACCATCATAGTCGATAAAAAACTATGGATGTACCTCATTATCCCGGGGCTGATCAGTTTGTTTTACGGCCTGACGGTGGGATTCACGGCCTGGTATTGGTCCGATAACCTGAAGGACCTTATTTATACCATATTGCCCACCGATTCGGACAGCCGGATTCTGTCCAAAATTTCTTCGGCCATCGTGGGCGTGGGCATAGCGACCACCGGGGTCGTGATTTATAAATACGTGATCATGGTCCTGCTTTCTCCTATTCTCAACGGCTTGTCCAGGAGGGTGGAGGAGGCGGTCATCGGTTATTCCATTTCCTACCGTAAAGAATCGGATGAAACGGTCCTCAAAGAATACGGCCGCAGTCTGCAATTCTGCCTGCGCAATTTTTTAAAGGAAATGATCTTTACCATCGGGCTCCTGATCGTGGGGCTGATCCCCTTTATGGGTTACGTCGCCACTCCGGCCATTTTCCTCATCCAGGCCATGTATTCCGGCTATGTCAACCTCGATTTTACCCTCGGCCGTTATTTCAGCATCAATGGGAGCATCGATTTTATCCGTAAAAACTTTGGCTTCAGCCTGGGCAACGGCATTGCCTTTTTCCTGATCATCATGATTCCGGGGGTCGGCCTGTTTTTTGCGCCCACCCTGGGCACGGCGGCCGCCACGCTTAAAGCCGTGCCGCGGATTTACCGGCCATCCATCGCCTGATTCGCACCGGCTTATTTTTTTGTACCTTGCTTCCTGATTCAACATGGGTTTTTCAGCTTATATATTGGAGTGTTTGAAACGCTATGGAAAAGCTGAAATCGGTACCTGGGGAAGTTTTATTCTTGATTATTCGCCAGCCTCCTGGAGCGTATCCAGGCAATCCTTTGAACCTCCCAGGGCCAGCCTTCAATGGGTGCCCGGGAACCCGGGCAACTTCCATACCATGGCCTCCCTGGTTTCAAAGTTGCATGAGGTGGATTTGCAGGAGGCCTCCCGTTTCCTCGAATCGGTGTTCCTGAAATTTCAAACAACCCTTGCCCGGCAACTGCCCCTGGAACTGGGTGTCCTGGGGCAACTCAAACCGGCTCAGGGATCGGACAGCCTGGAATTTCTCAAGGGACCGCATCTGGATGCTTTATTCGAATTTGCTCCTTTGCAACTGCCTCCCCTGACCGTCCAGGTACCTGAAAAAAACCCGAGGATCTGGATTTGGCTGGCCATCGCGCTGATTACCCTCACCCTGGCCGGTTTGTTCTTTTATTTTCTGAGCATCCCTTCCCCGGAGATCAGCGCAACCCAGGCGACTTCCCGATCCACCGGCCCTTTAAAAGAGGTCAATATCGCCCCTCATCAAGCGGATACGGTGCCCCCTGAGGAGGAAGTGGCCGAAGCTTCACCGCTTATCCAGGAACGGATCATCATCACCGGCACTTTTTGCCGGGAAGGCAACATCCGGCAGATGAAGGAAAAAATACAATACATGCAGTACCGGTTGTATGAAGAAAAAGTGAGCGAAGATTGTGTTCGCCTGGGGATCTATGTCTATGAGGAAGAGGACCTGGAATTGACCCTGAAGGACATCCGCATGTATATTGAACCTACCGCCTGGGTATTAAACTGATGTAAGAGCAAACATTTCCGATGAATTTTCAGAACCTGCCCCTTGTTAACAACCCGGAAAGCCCCCTGTTTTTTCTGATCGCGGGACCCTGTGTCATAGAAAGCCGGGACCTGATCTTTGAGACGGCGGATCATCTGACCCGGATCACCCGTGAACTGGGAATCCCTTTTATTTTCAAATCTTCTTATCGTAAAGCCAACCGGTCCAGCAAGGACTCCTTCACCGGGCTGGGCGATGTCGTCGCCTTGCAATATTTGCAAGAGGTCCGGGACCATTTTGGCATTCCGGTGCTTACGGATATTCATACCGAACCTGAAGCCATCCTGGCCGCACCCTTTGTGGACGTCTTGCAGATTCCCGCTTTTTTATGCCGCCAGACCAGTTTGCTGGAAGCCGCTGCGGATACAGGGAAAACCATCAATATTAAAAAAGGACAGTTCATGGGTCCGGAGGCCATGAAATTCGCGGTGGATAAGGTCCAGGCCCGGAACAATCCAAATGTCTGGCTCACTGAAAGGGGCACGACCTTTGGTTACCAGGACCTGGTCGTCGATATGCGTTCCATCCCGGTCATGCAGGGGCTCGGCGTACCGGTCATCCTGGATGTGACCCATTCATTGCAGCAACCCAACCAGGCTTCCGGGGTTACCGGGGGACGTCCCGCACTTATAAAAACCATGGCTTCGGCAGGCATTGCAGCCGGAGCGGACGGTTTGTTTATAGAAACCCATCCCAATCCTTCCATAGCCAAATCCGATGGCGCGAATATGCTTGCCCTGGACAGGATGGAAAGCCTGCTGAAGCACCTCGTCCGCATCCGCAGGGCCATTCTCCCGGAAGTTTCCTGATATGGAATCAAGGCTCGAAATCGTAACCGATCCTGCTGATCCGGACCAGGATAAAGCCCTTCGGACAAACCTGGCCCGGCACCTGGGTTTAGAAGTACATGAATTGCCGCTTTTTCGGGTGCTCAAGCGGTCCCTCGACGCCAGAAGAAATCCGGTGTACCGGTACCAGGTAGAACTCGAAGAGGCTAAAGGATTACCCACAGAACCGACGATCAAAAGCCGTTTCCGGGATGTTCGGTCCGCGCCTTCGGTGGTGATCATGGGTGCCGGCCCCGCAGGATATTTTGCCGCCCTGGAATGCCTGATTCTCGGGCTGAAACCCATAGTACTCGACCGGGGGAAAGATGTGAAATCCAGGCGCAGGGACTTAAAAGCCATCCAGCAGGACCATATCGTCAACCCGGATTCCAATTATTGTTTTGGAGAGGGCGGAGCCGGGACCTATTCTGACGGTAAACTTTATACCCGATCCGGGAAAAGGGGGGATATAGGAAAGATTTTACGCCTTTTTGTAGAACATGGTGCAGATCCCGATATCCTCATCGATGCGCATCCACACATCGGATCCAACAAACTGCCCGGCATCGTGGAACAAATCAGGAACAGCATCCTAGCCTCCGGGGGTGAAGTTCATTTTAATCAGAGGGTGGTGGATTTTGTCATCCGGGAAAGGCGCATGAGATCAGTGATTACCGCCTCCGGCGATGAATTTGCCGGTGAGGCATTCATCCTGGCCACGGGGCATTCTTCCCGGGACATTTATCATTTGCTTGCCCGGAAAAATCTCAGACTGGATGCCAAAGCCTTTGCGCTTGGGGTGAGGGTGGAGCATCCGCAGCAACTGATCGATCAAATACAATACCGGAGGGCCGGGCGGGAACCTTATCTTCCGGCGGCCAGTTATTCCCTGTCCTGCACCTTCAATGAGAGAGGGGTCTTTTCATTTTGCATGTGCCCCGGGGGCCTGATGGTCCCGTCGGCCACCGCGCCCGGGGAGATCGTGATCAATGGAATGTCCCTTTCCAGAAGAGACAGCCGTTTCGCCAATTCCGGGATGGTGGCCGCGGTATTCCCTTCTGATTTTAAAAATCCTGCCGATCCGTTTTGCTGCCTGACGTTTCAGCAGGAAGTGGAGCAAGCCGTATTCAGGGCGGGGGACGGGTCCCAGCGGGCGCCCGCACAAAGGTTAACCGATTTTTTAAATCATAAGTTGTCCTCCAGCCTCCCGGAGGTATCCTATATCCCGGGAATCTGGTCGGCGCCGGTGCACCAGGTGCTGCCGGCCTTTATTGTTAAATCCCTGGTCACCGGCCTCAGGCAGTTTGGAAAACAAATGAAAGGCTATATCACCGATGAAGCGGTGGTCGTGGCCACGGAAAGCAGAACCAGCAGTCCTGTTCGTATTCCCAGAAATTCACTATCTATGCATCCCGATTGTGAAGCGCTTTTCCCATGCGGGGAAGGAGCGGGTTATGCCGGCGGTATCGTCTCGGCGGCAATGGATGGACAACACTGTGCTCAAGCTGCCCTTCAATACGTACTCAAATAAAACCCGACGCGTGTGAAAGACTGGATTGATTTAATGGGACGCATATTCATCTCCCTCATCTTTTTCTGGGAGGCATACGATTCCATCGCTTATTTTGAATCGGTGAAGCGGACCATGAAAACCTATGGGCTTAACTGGAATCCCGACCTCTTGCTAACCCTGGCCATAATTCTGCTGATCATAGGAGGTTTATTTATCCTGATCGGTTACCGGGCATCCCTGGGGGCCCTGATGATATTGATTTATTGGGTACCGGTCACTTTTATCGTTCATTCTTTCTGGAACGATCCCGTCCCCGAGCGCCGGATGCAGTCCATCCAGTTTATGAAAAACATTGCCATTATTGGCGGACTCATGATCATCCTGGTCAACGGGGCGGGCAGATTCAGCATCAAACGGTTGATCGCGGCCAGCCGGCCCCCGAAAGCCAAATGGTGACGGGCCGGTTCAGTTCCCTCCAGTATACTGGAATGGAAAGCTTTGCGTACCAGGTAATCACGCGGGGTGAATAAGGTCATAAAGCGGGGAGCCTAGCGTTGTTCCTTTGCCAATACTTCAAATTCATGCAACAATTCAAAGCCGGTGTCGTCGATGAGGGTGAGCCGGTGAGGTCCGGGCAGGGCGTGTAATGCATATTCATGGAAATCCCTGGTATATCCAAGATACCGGTCATCCAGGTGCCAGTAAACCGTGGCATCCTTCTGGAGGTGGGCCAGTTTGAAAATAACCTCCCCCGGCTTCCCGTCCCGGTCAATGGGGATAAAAATGGAAGTCTGATCCTGGGGAAAGATCATCTTCATTTTTTTACCCTGGTTTCCCATACAGACCGGATCCCAGGCGGGAGCGGATTCGTAATCCGGATGATTACGGCTGAAATAAAACGACTGCACGGGAGGCATGCTGAATATCACCCGGGAAACCATGGCCCCGGCCTGGCTGCATTGCTGATTTACACGCAAACGGGTGACGGGGTTGATCCAGATGGAGGTATGCAAATTACATAAAGGAGTGAGGTCATGATGCCGGTCCATCAGCAGGGTATCGGTGGCCGGGCAAATACCGGTAGCTTTCATACCGCTGGACCGGCAAACCGTCACCGGAGTCAGTTCATCCAGCGGCGGTTCAAACCAGGACTGCCCGCTTCGTGGCAATCTCGAAAAAAGATCGAATAAAAGCGGTGCTGCTGCCTTGATGCCCAGCAGGCCCGGCCGGCCTTCCCCGTCCGCATTGCCCACCCAGACTCCCACGGTATAGTCCGGGTCGAGCCCTATAGCCCAGGCGTCACGAAAACCATAGCTGGTACCGGTCTTCCAGGCAATGTCGCGGGATTGTTTAAAGGAAGCCCATTGCCCGGATTCATCGGGGCGGTTCAGGGTCTTAAGGACCTCCAGGGTCTGGTAAATACTGGCTGCACTCAAAAGGACCGGATCCTTCACTCCTGTTGAACGGGGTTCCTCATTTTCCACCTCCAGCAGGCGCAATGGATGGATATCTTCGGAAAAATACCTGCGATCCGCTTCGTGGTAATGCTGAAGGACACGGGCCATGGATGCATAAGCTCCTGAAAGGTCCCAGAGGGAGGATTCGGCCCCTCCCAGGATCAGGCTGAGCCCGTAATGCGAAGGCGGCCGGAGGATATGCCTTTGTCCAAGCTGCCTCAATTTGGTATGAAAGGACTCCAGGCCGTAGGCTTTAAGCAAATGGACAAAAGGGATGTTCAGGGACCGGATCAGCGCCTGGTCCATGGGGATCATGCCGGTGTAATGACCAGAAAAATTCTGGGGCTGAAATCCATCGATGACCACGGGGATGTCATCCATCAGGGTTCCGGGCAGGAGGGTACCCTGGTAGAGGGCCGAGGCGAACAAGAATGGTTTTAAGATGCTTCCCGTACTCCGGGGAGCCTGGATATGGTCCACAAAAGGGCTGAGGGCGGTATTCGGGGCATTTCCACAATAGGCCAGCACTTTTCCGGTTCGGGTTTCCGCTATCAGCAAGGCAATATTTTGAATGTATTGGGCGGACAGCCGGTCGTGTCCCCACTTGGCAATTTCCCTGGCCATCTGTTGAATGGAATAGTCCAGGGTCGTTGTCAACCGTGGGTTGGAAGGTCCCCGTTTGGCGAGATAATCCAGGGCGTGGGGAGCCAGGTCCGGCAGCGGGCGGGGGGCCATGGGCACCGGTTCCATCAAGGCCAGCCGGTAAGTCAGGGAATCCAGTATACGGATCCTGAGGAGGCTTTCCAGGAGCCGATCCCGCTTTGACTGGAGCGAGGACCGATTTCTGCCCGGATGGATCATGGAAGGGTTGTTGGGCAGGACGGCCAGGCAGGCTGCTTCCGCCCAGGAAAGCTGGTTCGGTGATTTGTCAAAATATCTCCAGCAAGCGGCTTCCAGCCCAACTACATTGGAACCGAAAGGGGCCCTGGAGGCATAATCTTCCAGTATCTTTTTTTTGGACCATTTTAATTCGAGGGAGATCGCCCAGAACATTTCCAGGCTCTTGTTCCAAAGATTCCTGCTCCTGGGACCCCGCCGCATCCGGATATCCTGCATGGTGAGGGTACTCCCGCCGCTGACGACCTTCCCGGCCCGGAGGTTTCGCTCCAGGGCTTTGATTAAACTGACCGGGTTGATGCCCGGATGCCTGTAAAAATACCGGTCTTCATAAGTAAGCAGGCATTGGATATATTTTTCCGGAAGCGCATTGCCGGGATTGAACCTCCATTGCTGATCATCGGAAAGCCGGGCTCCCAGAAGGCGCCCATCGGCGGAAAACAGGGCCAGGCTAAACCCCTGGGAAGGGAAGGGGATGGTCCACAGGCCCAGGGCAAGACCGGCGACCAGGATCACCAGGCCGATGACTAAGGTTCTTTTTATCCGAAGGCCTTTCAGCATGAAATCCCAAATTTATTTGCTTTCAGGCCCCGCCACCAAACTAATCTTGAAATCCGGACTGGAAACCGGTGAATGGGGCTTACGGGATTCCCGGTAATCCACGAAGGCAAATAAAAAAGGCAGCCGGAACGACTGCCTTTTATTTTTAAACGGAAAAGAGGTGCCGATTACATCATGCCATCCATGCCTCCGCCGGGAGGATGGGCATGGCCCGGTTCCTTGTCTTTCGGTTTTTCGTTGACTACGCACTCGGTGGTCAGGATCATCCCTGCGATGGAAGCCGCATTTTCCAGAGCGATGCGGGTTACTTTAGTAGGATCAATGACCCCGGCTTTTTTCAGGTCTTCATAGACGTCCGTCCGGGCATTGTAACCCAGGGCGCCTTTGCTGCTGAGTACCTTTTGGAACACCACGCTGCCTTCTACCCCGGCGTTTTCGGCGATGATGCGCAAGGGGGCTTCGAGGGATTTTTTTACGATCTGGATTCCGATGGTTTCATCTTCATTGGCTCCTTTCATTTTATCCATAGCGGGTATGCCTCTCACCAACGCAACGCCTCCCCCGGGTACAATACCTTCTTCAATAGCGGCACGGGTGGCATGTAAAGCATCGTCCACGCGGTCTTTTTTCTCCTTCATTTCCACTTCCGTGGCGGCGCCTACGTACAGAACGGCAACACCACCGGACAATTTAGCCAGCCTTTCCTGCAATTTTTCCTTGTCGTAATCGGAGGTGGTGGTTTCAATTTGCTGTTTGATCTGGCCGATCCGGGCCTGGATCATCTTGGTGTCGCCCCGGCCGTTGACAATAGTGGTATTGTCTTTGTCCACGGTGATTTTTTCAGCCTGGCCAAGCAGGTCCAGTTCCACATTTTCGATTTTATAGCCTTTTTCTTCGGAGATCACCGTTCCTCCGGTGAGGATGGCGATATCTTCCAGCATGGCTTTGCGGCGGTCGCCGAAGCCGGGAGCTTTGACGGCTACCACTTTGAGGTTGGCACGCAGGCGGTTGACCACGAGTACCCCCAGGGCCTGGCTTTCCATATCTTCCGCGATGAGGAGGATGGGCCTGCCTGTGCTGATCACTTTCTCCAGCAGGGGAACGATCTCCTGCATGTTGGAAATCTTTTTATCGTGGATCAGGATATAGGGATTTTCGTATTCGGCGGTCATGTCTTCGGCGTTGGTCACGAAATAGGGAGACAGGTAACCGCGGTCAAATTGCATACCCAGCACTTCTTCCACATAGGTATCCGTGCCTTTGGCTTCTTCCACCGTGATCACCCCGTCTTTGGAAACCCGCTTCATGGCATCGGCAATGAGCTTACCGATTTCTTCATCGTTGTTGGAGGAAATGGAGGCCACCTGCTGGATTTTATTAAAATCATCCCCGATCACTTCGGTCTGATTTTTTAATTCATTCACGATATGCCGCACTCCTTTTTCAATGCCTCTTTTCAGGTCCATGGGATTGGCGCCGGCAGCTACGTATTTCATCCCGGCAGTCACCATGGCCTGGGCCAGTACCGTGGCGGTGGTGGTCCCGTCGCCGGCCAGGTCAGCGGTTTTGGAGGCAACTTCCTTGAGCATTTGGGCTCCCATGTTCTGCACGGCGTCTTCCAGTTCCACTTCTTTGGCGACCGTGACCCCGTCCTTGGTAATCAGGGGGGCTCCGAAACTCTTCTGGATAACGACATTGCGGCCTTTAGGACCGAGGGTGACTTTGACGGCATTTGCCATAGCATCGATACCCGCTTTCAGTCTCTCCCGGGCATCCGCATTAAAGCTTATTTGTTTAGCCATTTTATATAAATTTTATTCTTTGAAAAATGATGAATACTTATTTCCAGATACTTAAAGAATGACCAGGATGTCATCTTCGCGCATGATCAGGTAGTCCTGCCCGTCGTGGTGCAATTCCTGGCCGGAATATTTTCCGTACAAAACAATGTCCCCTACGGCAACCGTCATCAGATTGCCATCCTTGCCCGGGCCCACGGCGATCACTTCGCCACGCTGGGGTTTCTCCTTCGCAGTGTCCGGGATGATGATACCACCTTTGGTTTTTTCCTCGGCCGGTGCCGGTTTTACAATCACTCTGTCATTGATAGGCTTCATATTTTTGAAATTTTATTAAGTATTTAACAATTTATTTTTAACTGTCTTAGCATTTATTGTGCCATTGGACAACCAACTGACATTTTTTCCGGGAAACTGTATTGAAGGACTGAAACATAGTGTTTTTTTGTTTGGGCTGACAGGGCAGGCCAAACCGACTGAAGAATTGGCAGAACCTTATTGGGTAATGTTGGTGGCTTCCGGGGTGGCCACGAACATCGCGGTGATGATGCACAAGACAAAAAGCGCCCCGATCAGCCCCCAGGTGAGCTTTTCAATGAAGTCGGTGGAACGGGCAACCCCGAAGAGCTGGTTGGCGCCCTGGCCCCCGAAAGTGGAATCAATGCCCCCTCCTTTGGGATTTTGAATTAATACTGCCAGGATGAGCAGCGCGGAAACAATCCCAATGAGAATAATCAGAAAGGTAATCATAATGAATTTTCAGCCTTTAATTTTTCAATTTTGGCTGCAAAAGTAGCGCTTTTCTCAGGATATTCAAAAGACAGTCTTTCGTAAAGCGAAATCGCCTCCCGGTACTGGCCTTGCGTTGCCCAAAGGTCGGCAAGGCTTTCGCTTCCGGTCGTGGCTTTGAGCTCCAGGCTGTCTTCAATCAGCCGATCAACCTCGACCAGGGGGCCCGAAGGAGTTGAAGAGGTGACCGGAGGTTCCGGGGTGCAGGGGGGCAGGGTTTCCAAAAACCGGATAAAACCCGAAGCTTCATAAGGGTACAGTTGGAACGCCGGCTGGACCGGGACTTCTACGGTCACCGAATCCGGCTGCATTTCATGACCGTTGAGCCCATTTAAAGTAACCTCGTGGACCGCCGGAAGATCAAATACCGGAGGCTCCAGGGCGGTACCGTCCTGCCCTTGCCGGTAAGCCCGCACGGCAGCGAGATCCAACCTGGAATGGAGGTCCATATCCGCAGACCAGGTGGTCCCGTTCCCTTGTTTTTTGTCATAGATCCGCTTCAGGGACTCCAGGTAAGGATAGGCAGTGATCAGCCGGTTGATTTCCTCCAGGGTCAACTGATCCAGAGATTCAGGATGTTGCAAATAATATATCAAATCCTCCATCTTCATCTCTTATTACAAATGTAGTTAAGGGCTACCAATCCCCAAACGCTTTATTGAAAATATCCTCCACCAGTTGATTGTTGATCCTTTCCACCAGGCTTTCCTGAATGTCGAGCAAGTTGGTCCTGCCGTCAAACTCCTGAAAATAGCTGAAGGACTGGTTCCAGTTTTTCGTTTCATCCCTGCGGTTTTCAAAGGAAACCTGCACACTGATCGTCAGGCGGCTTAAGGCAGAAGTATTGTCGGCGGTGGGAGCCTGCGAAACCACGCTGAAATCACGGATATTTCCTGAAAAGGTGATGTCCGGATCGGTTTCCACAAATTTTAACCGGGACTCCCTGCGTACCTTGTCTTTTAATTTTTCTGAAAACGAGATGGCAAGGGTGACCGGCCCGTTGTCGGCCCTGTTTTCAAAAGGCAATACGGTAAATGAGGTGATGGAGGGATCGATGGAGGTGCTTTTGAATGAATAACAGGAAACCTGCGCGCAAAAGAATCCCATCACCAAAAGGGATGAAACAAGCGGATGCTTCCGGGGTGATACGGATATCCTAAGCATTTTAATCGTCCAGGTTGTATTGTTTTATTTTTCGGTAAAGGGTGCGCTCACTGATGCCCAGTTCCCGGGCGGCTTCCTTTCTCCGGCCCTTGTGTTTGTTCAGGGCCTTGCCGATGAGGTCTTTTTCCATCTGTTCCAGGGAAAGAGGCTCTTCCACTACGATGGATTTGGGGCTCAGGGTCACCTTGGGTTCTATTTTTTCAAGGATCACAGGCCTTGCAATTCCTTCCACGGCGGCCGAAGCGTCCGCAGCGGACCCTGCCGGGATGGCATAGGCTTTTTCCCTCCAGGTGCCTGAATCGGGGACCCAGGCCTTTTCCTGAACAGGGGCGATCAGCTCCGGCATTTCAAGATTGTTTCTCCGGATGAGTTCAAAGAAAAGGGTCTTCAGTTCGTTCATATCCTTTTTCATGTCAAAAAGGATTTTATAAAGGATTTCCCTCTCGTCAATACGGCCGTCGCCCGCCCTGCCGGTGACCAGAGACAATTGCCCCGACTGGCTGCCCGGCATATGCTGCATTAAAATGTCCCTGGTGATCAGCCGGCTTTCGGAGAGTACGGATACCTGTTCTGCAAAATTTTTGAGTTCCCGCACATTGCCAGGCCAGGAGTATTGGGTCAGGATGTCCCGGGCCTCCTCGTCCAATTCCACCGGGGTGGTTCCATACTTTTCCGCAAAGTCCACGGAAAATTTCCTGAACAGAAGATAGATGTCTTCCCTTCTTTCCTTGAGCGAAGGCACGTGAATGGGAACGATATTGAGACGGTAATACAAATCTTCCCTGAAGCGGTCCCGGTGGATCCTTTCGATGAGGTCCACATTGGTCGCGGCCAGCACGCGCACATTGGTGCGCAACACTTTGGAAGATCCCACCCTGAAAAATTCGCCGCTTTCCAGGATGCGCAGCAGGTAGGCCTGGGTGTCCAAAGGCATTTCTGCAATTTCATCCAGGAAGATGGTGCCCCCGTCGGCAGTTTCAAAATACCCCTTCCGTTCTCCGGTAGCCCCGGTGAAGGAGCCTTTTTCATGCCCGAACAATTCCGAATTGATCGTGCCCGGCGGGATGGCTCCGCAGTTGACGGCTATGAATTTATTGTGTTTCCGTTTGCTGAGGGAATGAATGATCTGTGAAAAAATTTCCTTACCGGTCCCGCTTTCTCCGGTGATGAGGACCGTCAGGTCGGTGTCGGCAACCCGTACGGCGATTTCCAGGGCCCTTTCCAGGTCTTTGGAATTGCCGATGATCCCGAAACGTTGTTTTATGGTTTGTACCGAAAACTGGGTCACTGGGGAGGGGTGTTTATGATCTTACCGAAAAGCGTAGCGCTGTTTGCATCCATAATTTCCACGAGCACGTAGTCCCCGGGCCGATAAGCCGAAACCTTCGGGAATACCACCATTTTATTCTGGGTATTCCTGCCTTTGAATTCTTCTTTCGATTTTTTGGAATCGCCTTCGATCAATACTTTAAATATGCGGCCGATATCTTTCCGGTTGTGTTCAAGGGACAGCCGGTTTTGCAGCGCGACGATTTCAGCCAGTCTTGACTTTTTCGTTTCCAGGGGGACGTCATCCGCCAGTTTCCGGGCAGCCGGGGTGCCCGGCCTTTCAGAATATGAAAACATGTAAGACATGCTGTAGCGGGCATATTCCATCATGGACAAGGTATCCTGGTGCTCCTCCTGGGTTTCCGAACAAAAACCGGCGATCACATCGGAGGAAACCGCACATTCGGGCAGGATGGTGCGTATGGCTTCGAGACGTTCGATGTACCAGCCCCGGTCATAGGTCCTGTTCATCAGGTCCAGGATCCGGTTGTTTCCGGATTGCACCGGCAGGTGAATGTATTTGCAGATGTTTTCATGGGCGGCCATGGTATGCAATACTTCATCGGTGATGTCTTTGGGGTGGGAGGTGGAGAATCGCACGCGCAGATCGGGGTGGATTTGAGCCACGCTGCGGAGTAGGTTTGCAAAAGAAACGACCTGGCCGTTTTCCGGATTTTTCCATTTATAGGAATCGACGTTCTGGCCCAGGAGGGTCACTTCCCGGAAACCCTTTTCAAACAGGGTGCTTGCTTCGGCGACAATGCTGTAGGCGTCCCGGCTTCGCTCCCGTCCCCGGGTATATGGAACGACACAAAAAGAACACATGTTGTCACATCCCCGCATGATGCTGATAAAGGCCGTGACCCCATTGGAATCAAGCCGGACCGGGTTAATGTCCGCATAAGTCTCTTCCCTGGACAGAAAGACATTGAGTCCTTTCCGGCCGTCGTGAGCCCCGGCAATAAGCCCCGGAATGGAACGATAGGCATCGGGCCCCACCACCAGGTCAACCAGTTTTTCCTCCTCGAGCAGTTGGCTTTTAAGCCTTTCGGCCATGCAGCCCAGGATGCCGATCAACATGCCCGGACGGGCGGGTTTGAGCTGGTCAAAAGTCCGCAGCCTTTTGCGGATCGTTTCTTCAGCTTTTTCACGGATGCTGCAGGTATTGAGCAATACGAGGTCTGCCTGTTCCACTTCCCGGGTGGCTCCATACCCTTCGCTTTCCAGGATGGAGGCCACGATCTCGCTATCGGAAAAATTCATCTGGCAGCCGTAACTTTCGATATAATATTTAAGCCCGGATGGGATCTCGCTTTGGCCGGCGTAGACTTCCCCCTGCCTCAGCTCGTCCATCAGTTCTTGTGTGTTTCCCGTTTCGGCCATGCTATATTTTCAGAGCCGCAAAGTTAGGATTTTTATGCCAAAATGGCAGCACCAGCCTTCTTTTATAATTGATTAATTTTGTGTCCCTGTATGCGGAAGTTCGGCCTGATAGGTTATCCCCTGACCCATTCTTTTTCCAAAAAATATTTCGCCGATAAGTTTATCCGTGAAAAGATTGAAGACGCGGTTTACGAACTCTATCCCATACCCCAGATAGAAGAATTTCCTGCCCTGGTGGCAGGGATCGGCCCCGGACTAATGGGGCTGAATGTCACCATTCCATATAAAAGGTCGGTCATCCCTTTCCTAGATGCCCTTTCCCCTGCCGCCCGGGCGATCGGGGCGGTCAATACGATCCATTTCGTCAATGGTTTAACCACGGGGCATAACACCGACGCGACAGGCTTTGAAGAAAGCCTCCGGTCCTGGTACGATGCCGGAACGGGCCGGGCGCTGGTTCTGGGAGACGGGGGCTCAGCCCAGGCCGTAAAATACGTATTGCAAAAGCTGGGTATCCCTTTCCATACCGTTTCGAGGCAGAAAAAGGAGGGGACCCTCAGCTATGAGGAATTGGACCATACGCGGGTAGGAAATTGCACCCTTATTGTAAACACCACCCCTTTGGGCATGTATCCGGATGTGAAATCCTGTCCGCCCATCGACTATTCTGCCCTGGGCAAGGGACATTTCCTCTATGACCTGGTCTACAATCCGGAGAAAACCGCCTTCCTGGCCAAAGGGGAAGCCAGGGGGTGCAGGACTATGAATGGATTGGATATGCTTCACCGCCAGGCAGAAGCAGCCTGGCACATCTGGAACAGTTAAAAAATATGGCAAACGCACTGGATTTTTCAAATACGGAAATTGCCTTCGCCGGCAAGACCGATCAGGAGTTGAAAGAAACCCTGAGATTGTTTAAACTGATGAAAAACCCCAACCTTGTTAAGTTGGGATCGGGCCTGGCCATGCTCATGGTCCGGTTGAAATTGCCCCTGATGGACCCGTTGATCAAAGCCACGGTGTTCAGGCAGTTTTGCGGGGGGACCAATCTGCTGGACTGCCAGACCACCATCGACCGGTTATACAAAAACAAAACCTTCAGTGTGTTGGATTACGGAGCCGAAGCCAAGGATTCGGAAAAGGATTTCGACCATACCCTGAACGAAATTCTCAAAACCGTTCAGTTTGCTGCAGCTAATGCCTCGGTGCCGGTGGTGAGCCTTAAAATATCCTCCCTGGCAAGGAATGCTTTCCTTGAAAAATGGCAGGGTAAAAACCCCCTGGACGCTTCTGAAGAAGCCGAGCTGGCTAAAATCAGGAAGCGGCTCAACCGCATCCTCCACCTGGCTTCGGATATGGGTGTCGGGGTTTTTATTGATGCCGAAGAGTCCTGGGTCCAGGATGCCATGGACACCCTGGTGGAAGAATTGATGGAAGCCTACAATAAGAAAAAGGTCGTGGCCTACAATACCTACCAGATGTACCGCACCGATCGTCTGGAAGTGTTGAAGAAAGCCTTCGAAAAAGCGCAGAACCGCAATTATTACCTCGGCGCCAAACTGGTGCGCGGAGCGTATATGGAAAAGGAAAGAAAACGGGCGGCTGACCGGGCTTATCCCTCGCCCATCCATGCCACCAAGGAGGAAACCGATGAAGCCTTTAACCAGGCGATCCGGTTCTGCATCGAACATTACAACCGGATATCGTCCTGCAATGCTTCACACAATATGGATAGCTGCCAGCTCATGGCCAAACTGATCACCGATAAACTGATCCCGCGCAACCACAGCCACCTGAATTTTTGCCAGTTGCTGGGCATGAGCGACAACATTACTTTCAACCTGGCTTACCATGGATTTAATGTGGCCAAATATGTGCCCTACGGCCCGATCGTGGAAGTCGTGCCTTTCCTGATACGCAGGGCGGAAGAGAATACGTCCATTACCGGGGAGGTAGGCCGCGAACTGGCGCTTATCCGCGAAGAGGTGGCCCGGAGGGGAATGAAATAATTCCGGGATTAGCGGCTAATGGCTTTGGCTTTTTCCAGCAACCAGCCCTGGTTGACCACCGCGGTGGTGGATTTGATTTCTTCAAGGGCCCTGAGTCTGGCCGCCCGGTCCTGGTATTTTACCCGGCTTAATCGTTTAATGTATTTTATAAAATTGGAATACCGCAGCTTTTTGGCCGGGGTCATGTCTTTCTGATGCCTGTTGAGAAAAGTTCTGAAGCTTTCCGCCAGCGAGCTCATCGCCGGCCATTCCTCGACTTCATAATAGGTGGCCAGGAGCAACACTTTTGAGTCCAGGTTATAGGTCAGTTCGTCAAATTCGACATCCTGCAGTTTTTGGATGACGAGCCCAAACTGGTTTTGGTTGAAATACAGCCGCGCCAGGGAGAAGGTGACCAGGGTGTTTTTCTGATCTTTCGGAATGATGTTTTGGTATTCCTCGATAAACTTTTCCGTCCAGGCAAATTCCTTGGTGCGGATGCCCGTGATCACGATGTTGAGGAAGTGTCCCGGATGGAATGCGCCGTTGGGGAAGACCAGGTCGTATTTAAGCCCGTATTTATACCATTCCAGGGATTCGTGTTCAAATTCGGTGCGGCCCTGGTTGCGCTGCAGGGTGGTGAAATTGATCATTTCCTTGAAGATGTCCACGGCTTCCTGCTGGGGAAATTTATCCAGATGGCTCAAAACGGATTGTTTGAGGCCGGGATAGAGGGGACCCGGGTCCTTCTGGTTTTTGATCTGGTAAATTTTATAATAGAGCCCGATTTCAGGATGTTCGAGATAGGCTCCCTGCCTCACAATTTGAATCAATTGGTCTTCCAGGTCAATCCGGATGGGCAGGTTAAAGTCAATCCTTCGGGTGACGGCATTTACGAGCTGTTTGGTTTTTTCGGCGAGGTAAAAAAGATCAAGGACTTCATGAATGGTCTCCAGGTTGGACTGCGATTCCATGTTAATCTCGTATTCCTTCAGGTCATAGAGGTTCCGCTGGAAAAGAAAATGCTGAAGATGAAATTCCGAAGAGGGATTTTTATTTTTTTTCAAATCATTTTCTGCCTTGTTCAGGATGGATTTATAGAGGAGGGTCAGTTTGTTTTCATATACGGATTCGAGCAGGAGGTTGTTGGCCATCAAGGGTTTTTTATCCAATTGCTCGCAGACCAGGTATTTTTCGATCAGACCCATGAGCTCGTTGCACCATTTCCGCCACCGGGGATCGTGAAAAGCCTGGTCCGGCATCAGCTTTTTCCAGATCCTGTTTTTATTTACCTGGTCCGGGTCGTCGAGGTTGCCCTCGTGCACTACAGCTTTAAAAAGCCCGAGCACTTTGGGGTTAACATTAAAATAAGGGGATTCCAAAAAACGCTGAAGTTTGTTGAGCTCGTTTTTCGAGAGCTGGGACAAAACCCGGACAAACTTTAGCTCCTTCATATGTTAACAAATTGAAACGAAGTTTATATAAAAAATTTTTATTTTTAATTATTTATATATTACACTATTTTTGAATGTGTTAATTTTATATATAGAAAAAATATATGTTTATTTTTTTGATTTACAATTTATGCCTATCTTGCCCACTCAATTATATCGTCGCTAATATAATAGAATGAACCGAACCTTTCCGTTTCTTGCTATTTGCTTATTCGTTGTCCTGGCTGTGACAAACGTGGCGGCGCAATCCTGGAATAATAAAACGATTTGTTCGCCCGATTTTATCGTAGTGCCCGCGGGCAGCGGAGCCTCCCTGAACGTATTGGCCAATGATGTCTCGATGTCGGGTTCACCGGTTTATCTGAAATCCATATCCTACAGCGATCAGGTTTCCGCTTCCATTGAAGGAGGCAATATCCGGTTCACTTCCGTTTCGAATGCCGATGGGATCGGCCATTTGATATATACCGCCTGCGACGCGCAGGGCCATTGCGGGGTCGGTGAAGTGTCCGTCCTGGTCGTGGATCCCAGCCGGGTCGCCTATTCCGACACGGTCTACCATGCGGTGGCCAAAAGCAGTTCCTTTCGTTTATATCTTCCGGAAAAGGGCTTTCAGCTCAAAGTAAAACCGGCTCATGGCCTGCTGGCCAAAATCGATGATTACCAATACGAATACCATCCCCTGGGCAGTCATGGGAACCGTGACCTGCTGGTTTTCGAATCGGGTAAAAAACGCAAGGTATTCGACCTTACCCAGGTTGACCGGCCGGTGAAAAATCAGTTCATCCAGGACGATATTGTTTACTTGAATAAAAACACTTCCCGGTGGTTTGCAGCCCTTAAGAATGATCTCGCCAACCCGGTCATCACCCAGTTTACCCAGCCCGACCACGGCCAGGTGGATCTCAACCCTGACCAAACCTTCACGTTTACTTCCGATTTTGATTTTGAAGGGATCAGCCGTTTTGAATACACGGCCTGCAACAGTTCCGGTTGTGAAACCGCTTCGGTCTATCTCTACGTAAGCGATTTTCTTCCCAGGGAAGACTTAAGCCCTGCTTTCCGGACCGCTGAGGGCCGCTCCCTGGTCATTCCTTACCAGGTTCCGATCGAGGATTACGAATTCAGGATCATCACCCCTCCCCAGTTTGGGACCCTTGATTTTTATTCCGGGCCGGTAAGCATCAACCTGGAATGCGAACAAATGGAGGTCATGCACCCCCTGATCTATACGCCTTTCCCCGGTTTTATCGGGAACGACCGTTTTGTGGTGAATTTTTGTCTGAAAACCGGCACCAAACAATGCGCGCCGGTATTGATCAAAGTGGAAACGTATAAAGAGCAGACCTGCCGTCCGGCCACCGACTTTGTATGGCCCGGCGATGCGAATACCGATGGCCTTGTGGATTTGAAAGATCTCAACACGATCAGCGCTCTGATCGGTACGGAAGGACAGGCCAGGGAACAGGGCAATACCACATGGACCAATCAGTATGCTCCCGACTGGAACAGGGCGACCACCACAGGCTCCATCAATGCCAAACACGCCGATGCCGACGGTGATGGCCTGGTGGATGCTGAAGATGCAAAGGTGATCATCCAAAACTACAACCAGTCCAATAAAATAATCCCGCAGGGCGTATATTTCCTGGATCCCGCACTGTCCACCTCCTCACCGGTTGCCGAGGTCATCGCACCGGGAGATGACGCGGTGATTCAACTGGCCTTTGGCAACCAGGACAACCTGCTCTATGACGTGGAAGCCATCAGCTTCGACCTGGAATACAACGATGAATTGCTTGGGGAAGAGGATATCCTCATTGAAGTGCTTGGCAATTCCTGGTTCGGTTATGACAATTCCCTGCTCGATGCCAAAGTATTCACGAAGGGCAAGATCAGTGTGAATTTTGCCAGCACCCGTGGTAAATTGAAGCACGGCGCCGGCAAGACCATAAAAGTAAGGGCGAAAGGGGGCCCGATCGTTTCGCACGTGGAAGGCTTCAAGATCCCCAAAAAATTACCGGTCGAATTTAAGGTTACCAATATCCAGTTGACCCAGGGCAATGGCACCGTCATCAGTCTTCCCGGTTCCCGGTCCACGGTCACCGTTGATTTTGACCGTAAACCCCAGGATAAGGCGGAGTTTGCCTTGTATCCCAATCCGGCAACGAATTGGGTCGGAATAAAAACCCTGGACCCGGATGAAAGACTTGAAAAAATAATGCTGATCGGGATAGACGGGAAAACCATACTTAACAGAAAACTGGATCCGGTAAATCAGATCAACCAATCCCTCTATCACCTGGAACCCGGCCTGTACATTCTTCAGGCCCATACTTCCGCCGGGGTGTTCTCCAAGAAACTGGAAATACTCAGATAGGTCTTCTGCTCATTGAAGACAAATCTTCTGGGTCAGAACTGAGAAGCGACCGAACCACTGATGGCCGGCCATCCCGGAATCGCGGATGCTATCAATGCTAAAATCAGGGAGAAGTGCAAGCTCTGAGGATTATAATTACTCTGCAGGGCACCATAGAAACACACTTATTAACCCTCCGTGTACCCCGCGAACTCCGTGCGAAATATCTCAGGCTTTCATATCAAAACCCCATTGCATCATTTGGGTTTAACGAAGCCGGTCCATCGATTTTACGATCTTTTCATCTTTATCGATGAAACGGTAGGCGAGTGCCAGCAAGATCAATCCAAATAAGGGGAGCGCAGCGCCAACAGCAGGTTTCAAGCCTGCCTGCAGGGTAGAGGTTGACTGCGACCCGGAGGGGAAAAAGTAAAAGTAACCGGCGATATGACAAGCTATGATCAGTACTATGGAAAGGATCACCAGGTTTTTCTGCAGCTTCCTGTTCTTGAACAAGAATATCGTGATGAGGGAGGTCAGAATGGCGGCGGCCAGGAGTGCCAGGGAGACCTGGTATTCGCTCACCAGGAGCCGGCCGTCCTGAAAGACCCCTTCCGGTTCCGGTGACTTGGATAGAACCATAGGCGTGAAGGTCTGCAAAGTCAAAAACAGGACTGCCAAAAGGAGAAATACGGTCTGAATCCGTTGAATCATCGGTGATGGATTAATCGCCTGCGAAGATAGAGGGTTTGGCCCGGCGCCGGTAGCAATCCGCAACTTTTTATCTTTGGGCTTCGTTTATTGACTGCATGTACCGGGTACCTTTCTTATTTGTTTTGAATATCCTCCTGTTGTCCGGTATTCCTTCCGATGCCTTGGCCCAGGCGGGCGCCGCCGGGGAGCAGCAGATCAAGATCCTGCATTCCGATTATACTTTTCTGGATATCGAACCGGGGCTCGAGACTAAAATCCTGAAAGGCGACGTCCAGTTGTATCACGACAGCAGTTTTTTGTATTGTGATTCCGCACGCATCGTGGACCTCCTGGTTTATGCCTACGGCAATGTAGTCATCCGGCATAACGATACGGTACAGATCTTCGCGGATTCCATTCGCTACAATGGCCTGGACAAGGCCGCGGATCTTTACGGGGAAGTCATTCTGGTGAGCGGCAGCCAATCCCTGTTTACGCGCAAATTGCATTATGACCTCAATGCTTCGGTGGCTTCCTACCATACGCCTGCTACCCTGAAATCCAAGGAGACTGTACTCAAAAGTCAGCGAGGTTATTATTTTGTTCAGGAAGACCTGGCCCATTTTGCGGGACAGGTGCAGCTTGTCGATCCGGAAATACAGTTGCGCAGCGATTCCCTGCAATTCAATACCAAAACGCAGACCGCTTATTTTACCGGGCCTACCCTGATGGAAAGGCAGGACCGGACCATCTATTGTGAAGGCGGCTTTTATGATGTGGATGACAAACAGGCCCGGTTCACCGGAAATCCCCAGTTTCAGGAAAAGGATAAAAAAGCGAGCTCGGAAGTGATGCTTTATGATGGGTTAAACGGGCAAATCACCCTTTTCAACCAGGTGAAATACCTGAGCGAAAAGGAAACCCTGGAAGGGGACAGCCTTTATTACAATGAAAATACACGGATCATGACCCTTTTGGGCGAAGGAATGATCAGGACGGAGGGCGGTACGGTCCGCTCTTCTAAAAAACTGGTTTATCATGACAGCACCGGCGTATTCATCACCGAAGGGCGGTCGGTTTTACAGGACAGCAGCAATTATCTGGAAGCCGATCTTATTGAAAGGGAAGCCGGTTCGGAAGATCTGAAGGCAAGAGGTGCGGTGTACTGGACAGATACCCTGAACCGGGTGGACATCCATTGTGATTCCCTTCATTTCAACAAAAGGGAAAACCGGGTGGTGGCCACGGGCAAAGGCCGACAACCCCTGTTCAAATCCTTTGACAATCCAGCCGACACCCTCTTCCTCCGGGCGGACACCCTGGTGGCTTATCAGGCGGATACCCTCCGTCCGGACAAATCCATAAAGGCTTACCACCGGGTGACCGTATTCCGGTCAGATCTCCAGGCCCGGTGCGATTCCCTGAGTTATCACCAGAAGGACTCCGTTTTTACGCTTTACCATGATCCGGTAATCTGGTCTGACACTTCCCAGTTTTTTGCGGATACCATCCGCCTGCTGCAATCGGGCAACGAGATCAAATCCATATACCTGCTGCAGAATGCCATGATCATCAATTCACCCGATCTCCGTTATTTCAATCAGATCAAGGGACGCCGCGTCCGGGCGGATTTTGATTCCAGCGAATTGGCCACGGTGGATGTATTGGGCAATGCGGAAGCGGTATATTATATCCTGGATGATGACCGGGCCTATATCGGGGTCAACAAGATCATCTGCAGCAATATCCTGGTGAAATTTGGCAATAACCAGGTGGACCGCATCTATTTTTTCACCGAACCGAACGGGACCATGTATCCCATGCGGAAAGCGGATCACGAAGCCCTCAAACTAAAAGGTTTTAAATGGCTGGATTCGGAAAGGCCCACGTACACGCAACTGGTTAATCCGGGAGAAGTAAATTTGCAGGATCGTAATTGAACATGGTCTCTTTCCGGAATGTCTGTATGCTGCTTTTATTGGGTTCCTTATGGGCCACTCAAGGGTTTGCACAGGAAGGGATCCAGGAAGCCCTGCAACAATTTCAGGACGGGCGATACGACCGGGCTGCGACCATTTTTGAGAAAATGCTCCGGGAAGAAAAGGCATCACCGGATTTATATTTCAACCTGGGCACCTGTTACCTGCAGGATGGCCGCATCGGGGAGGCCCGGCTGGCCATGGAGAAAGGATTGCGCCTGGCCCCGGGACATAAAAAATTATTGCACCAGCTGGACCTGGTGAAAAGCAGGATAGACCCGCAAATCGAAGCCTTGCCTTCCTTTCTGCTTTTGCATTGGTTTGCCGGATTGCGGGACCGATGGCCGTCCTCTCATTGGGGTTACCTGATGCTGGTCCTGATCTGGCTTTTCTCCCTCCTTATTTTCCTGCGCCGGGCAGGGATTTGGACTGCCCCTGCGGCCCTGAAGTACGGTCTCATCGGCCTTGCGGCCTTTAGCTCCATCCTTTATTTTTCAAGGAATCATGCCGAGCACCGTCATTATGGTATTCTTCTGGAAGGAAAGCCCCTGAGGATCGCCCCCGAAGCCAACAGCCAGGTATTGCTACCGCTTGGGGCAGGGAGCAAAACCGAAATCGTGGACAGCCTGGGAGGCTGGTATAAAGTCATCCTGGAAAATAACGACCAGGGTTGGATTGAAAAATCCTCCTTAACGAAAGTGGAATAATTCAGGGAAGTAAGATCCTTGAACCGTTCATTCGCCCATACGGGCCGGCTTTTTAAAGGCCCCGTTTGTTTAAGCCTGGGCGGTTTCTACGATATGCACGAAGGTGCGGTCGTTTCTGCCTTTTTTAAACTGGACGGCCCCGTCCGCCAAAGCAAAGAGGGTGAAGTCCTTGCCAACGCCGACCTTGTTGCCCGGGTGGAAACGGGTGCCCCTTTGACGAACAATGATGTTGCCCGCCTTCACCACCTGTCCGCCGAACCGTTTTACCCCTAAATATTTAGGATTGCTGTCCCTGCCGTTTAATACTTTGCCTTCGCCTTTCTTATGTGCCATGATTCCTGGTTTTAAGCGGTGATTGAATCAATTTTAATCTGGGTGAATTGCTGGCGGTGGCCCCGTTTGACCTTGTAGCCTTTTCTTCTTTTCTTTTTGAAGATGACCACCTTGTCTCCCTGGACATCATCGGCCAATACCGTGGCCCCGACGGTGCCGGGAAGGGTGGGGGTGCCAATTTCTACAGCGCCGTCGCGGTCAATGAGCAGGATCCGATCAAAAGAGACCGTATCGCCCTGTTTTGCATCCAGCCGGTGGACGAAAAGCTTCTGGCCTTCCTTCACTTTCATTTGCTGACCGGCAATAGTTACAATTGCGTACATATCTTTTATTTTCTTTTTTTGGAAGCGCAAAAATAAGGTAATCCGGCGAGATTATCAAATTTTAATCCAAACCGGAAATCACCGGATCAGGGTGGCAAAACCCTTGAGTTCCCTGGCTTCCCCCCGGTCGGTTTTGTACCGGACCAGACATACGTATACCCCGCCGGGTTCCACCATGCCCTGGTTGTTTTTTCTCCCGTTCCATCCCAGCAAAGGATCTTCGGTATAAAAGACCATTTCACCCCAGCGGTTGAAAATGGACATGCTGAAATCCTGCATGCCGGTCATGGAGCCCGTCCCCAGGAAGAAGTCATTCACTCCATCGTTATTGGGCGTAAAGGCATTGGGCAGGAAATAACTGATGTTCAGAAGGACATCAAGCTGTTTTTGGGAAGTATCGATGCAGCCATTCTGGTGTTTGGCGATAAGGTTCACGACATAGGACCCGGTGTCCTGGTAGAGATGGCTTGGATTTTCCAGTTCGGAACCGTTTTCGTCCCCGAAATTCCAGGAATAGGCCACCGCATCCCTGGAATGGTTGGTAAACTGAACGCTGGGATTGAGGGTCGTGAGGCTCTTGGGCGAAAAATCGAAGTCACTCACTGGCCCTTCCTGCACCCGGACAAAGGAGTTGAACGATTCCCGGGTCACACAACCGCTGGGAGCGCGGATAGACATGGATATCGAATATACCCCGGGGGATTCGTAGGTATGGGTGGCGTGTATCCCGTTTGACCGGCTGCCATCGCCGAAGTCCCATTCCACCTGGTAGGTAGAATCCAGCGGGATGGACAGGTTTTGAAACCGGATCGTGGCCGGTGCGCAGCCCCTGAATTTATCCGGAAGCACATCGAGCAATTGGGGCGCCGGGAAATAAGCGATCTCCCGGCTTGCCGTGGACTTGCATATGCTTCCATCAGTGACCGTAAGGGTGACCTGGTATTTCCCGGGGACCTGGAAAAGATGCGAACTGTTTTTGTTGCGGCTGGAGGAGCCGTCATCAAAGTCCCAATGCCAGGTCCGGGGAGGGGTGATCCGGCCGGTGGACTGGTCCATGAATTTAATGGGCAGGCTGGAACATTTGTCATAATCAAATTCGAATTCCGCCTTGATATCTGAAGGGATGATGTTCAAATCCACAAAGGCCGTATCGCTGCAGATCAGGGCGTTCCGGTTGACGATCATCAGCCCTTTGTATTTGCCCGGGGCAGGGAAGGTGATCGTGGCGTTTTTTTCGTTGCTGGTGTGAGCCTGGCCTCCTCCCGTCGAACGGAATTCCCAATAATAATTTTTAATGTATTCCTCTCGGAAACTCTGGTTGGTCAATTTGACGGTATTGTCGCCGCAATAGTTGATTGAAAAGTTTTTTCCAACACTGGTGTCGGACTGAATCTTGGCATGCACTGCCTGCTCACAGGTGCCTACATTGAACTGGAAATCGCGGTGGATCGAGCCGATCAGGACACCCGCCCGGTATTCGTTGACACAGATGCCCACTACATACTGACCGAGGTTGACCGGCTTGCCTTCCAGTTTGCCGGTCATCGGGTCCAGTTGTAATACTCCGGGACCCATGGGATCCTTGGTGGTGAAGAGGGGCGAGACAAACCGGACGTAGGTAAATGGAGGAGCACAAATGGCGGGATTGGGACGTACCGCGCCGCAACCCTGGCCCCCGCCAAACGGGTCCCCGTCTCCAGATCCCCCTCCGGCGAGGGGCGTGCAGAATTCGTAGACCAGCGAATCGCCATCCTTATCGGTAGCGCTGTGGTCAAAATCAAGGGGAAAATCGGCACAGATCACGATGGGGGGAAAGGCTTTAAACCTGGGACTGCTGTTGCAGGCCAGCTGGGCCTGGGGGCTGATCTCCGTGTAAAAAGTGGCTCCGGTATTGTTGGGCGCATTGATGTTGAGGATGGTATTGTTGCGGCAACATCTCATATAATAGATCACATAGGTGTCGCTGGTCACCGGTAAATCCACTGTAAAACGGTAGGAGGCTTCCTCCACGCAGACATTGGGAGGAATGATCAGGCAGGGGTTGTTCTCAGGCAATACGCGGCTGATCTGCCCATGGTTTACGGTAAATTGGGTGATATAGGTGTAACGGCTGCCGTTGAAACGGTAAACCCCGAAGCTGGCATCGGGATCGTAAGGGGAACCGGCAGGATTGCTGCAGTCCCGGTAAATGGTCAGGTTAAAACTGAAATTTTTGGTGTTGCCCCCCCTGCCAGGCCCATTGCAATCGTAATAAAAGTCACTGCCGATAATATGCCGGGCATAGGCCGTGATCCCGCTAGAGGCGACCAAGGTGAAAAAAATCAGTTTTTTAAATAGGTTTCTAAAATCCTTCAAGCCAGTCATGTCAGAGCCCAAATGTTCAAATAAACAGGTTCCTTTATCGAATCAAGGTAGCAAATCCGGAGACTTCCCTGGGGTCGCCCCGGTCGTTCTTATATTTGACGATACAAATGTATACGCCGTTGGGCTCCATGGGGCCTTTATTTTGTTTTCTTCCGTTCCAGCCTTCGGTGGGGTCTTCCGTAGTAAATATGAGTTCTCCCCAGCGGTTGAAAATGCTCAGATTGAAATCCTGCATGCCCGGTAAACTGCCGGTCCCGAAATAGAGGTCGTTGACCCCATCGTTGTTTGGGGTAAACGCATTGGGGAGAAAATAGGTGATGTAGAGACCGACCCGGACCAAACGGACCGCGGAATCCCTGCACCCGTTTTCATGCCTGACGGAAAGGTTCACCAGGTAATTTCCGGTATCGGAATAGGAATGAATGGGATTTTTTTCAGTACCTCCGGATTCGTCGCCAAAATCCCAGGCATATTCCACCGCGTCACGGCTGAGGTTGTTAAACTGCACCGTTGGGTTGAGCAGGTTGGGATCGTCAGGGGAAAACCTGAAATCGGCTTCCGGCCCTTCCTGGACCCGGACAAAGCCTGGGAAGGTTTCCTTCGTAACGCAGCCACTCGGGGCTTTCAGGGAAAGGCCGATCGTATAGGTTCCCGGGCGGGTATAGGTATGGCTGGCATGGATGCCGGTAAACTTGTTGCCGTCCCCGAAATCCCATTCCACCTGGTAGGTTTCATCGACCGGGATGGAAAGGTTCCTGAAGTTGATCGTAGCCGGAACGCATGCCCTGAATTTATCCGGAAGGATATCCAATAACTGGGGCGCGGGGAAATAATTGAGTGTTTTGACCATTTCGGACCGGCAGAGTTTGCCGTCCGTGACCTGAAGTTTGATCGCATAATTTCCCGGTTTCTGGAACAGATGGCTTGGGCTGCGGGCAGCAGAGCGGACCCCATCGTCAAAGTTCCATTCATATGTTTTGACCGGGGTGATGACTCCGCCGGATCGGTCGGTGAACTTTATGGGCAGGGTGGAACACTTATCGTATTCAAATTCAAAATCGGCTTTAATATCGGACGGAATGATATTGAGTTCGATGAAAGCGGTATCGTTGCAAATCAGTGCGTTGCGGTTTACGATCATTACTCCGGTATACTGCCCCGGCCGGGTGAATGCAATGGAAGCATCCTTGTCCAGGCTGGTCAGCCGTTCAGAGGAAGTGGGATTGTTTTTTGGCCGGAATTCCCAATAATAGTCCTTGATAAATTCTTCCGTATAACTTTCATTTTTAAACTTAATCAGGTTGTCACCGCAATAGGTGATTTTGAATTTTTTATCAATGAGGCTGGTCGAATCGGCCTTGATTTTGGCATAAACGCTTTGTTCGCAGATGGCGACATTAAACTGGAAATCCCGGTGTATGGAGCCAATCAGGACCCCGTTCCGGTATTCTTTCACACAGACCCCCACCACATATTGTCCGAGATTGACGGGCCTTCCGGTCAACCTGCCTGTTTCCGCATTCAGATTGAGCACCCCCGGACCCATGGGAGCCTCATAGGAATATCCGGATACGGACCGGAGGGTATTGAAGGGAGGGGGGCAGATCCGGGGATCCGGGGTGGGAGTGGTGCAGCCGCCCAGACCGCCACCCGGAAAACCTCCGCCTCCGAAAGGACCTCCGCCGCCCGCGCCTCCACCGGCCAGCAGGGGGCAAAATTCATAAACCAGGGAATCCCCTTCGTCATCCCTGGCGCTGTGATCAAAATCGAGCGGAAAGTCGGCACAGACGACGATGGGCGGGAAGGTATTAAACCGCGGACTGTTGTTGCAGGTCCGCTGAGCGGTCGGGCTGATTTCGATGAAAAAAGTGGCCCCGGTGGATCCCGGATCGGGAATATTCAGGATGGTCCGGTTTCTGCAGCACTGGATATAAAAAATGACATAAGTTTCGTCAATGGTCGGGAGATCAATTGAAAATTCGTAATCGGTGGTTTCCACACAGACATTGGGCGGGATGATGATGCAGGGGTTCTGGTCCGGTTTTACGTTTGAAATCGTGCCGTGGGGTACATTGAATTGATTGACAAAGGTGTACCCCCTGCTTTCGCTGAATTTATAGATGCCGAAAGCCGCGTTTGGATTGAACAGGATATTGGTGCTGCAATCCCGGTACACGTCCAGGTGAAATCCATATCTCTTGGTCCCGGAACTCCGGCCCTCACCCAGGCATACGTAATAAAAATCGCTTCCGATGATGTGCCGGGCCTGTACCCTGCCGCCCAAAAGCATAAGCAGGGCTGCGAGCGCAAATACCGGGGCAAATTTCCTCATCGAATTAAAGTTACAGAGCCTTTTACAATTTTCTTTTCACCGTCTTCGGTCGCAAACCGGACCACGTAAATATAAACGCCGTCGAGGGCCATTTTGTTTGTGGCTCCCCGGGTGCCGTCCCAGCCTTGAGACTGGTCCTCCGAGAAGAACAGGAGGGAGCCCCAGCGATCGAAAATGGACAAATCATAACCGGAGAAAAAACCTTCGATGCCTTCCGGCTTGAAGATGTCGTTTTGGCCGTCCCCGTTCGGTGTAAAAATATTGGGCAGGTAAAAATCCGAAGCGGCCGAAACGCTAAGCGGTCTTTGCACTGTATCGCTGCATCCATTTACATGGTAGGCGACCAGTTGAACCGTATAACTGCCCGCTCCCTGGTATGCATAGGAAGGGTTTACCTGGGTAGAAAACTGCCCGTCGCCAAAGTCCCATCGATAGGAAGAAGCATTCCTGGAACGATTGATGACCATCAGGTCCGGCTGGCGCAGGTTCAGTTGGTCGGAAACCAGGTCAAATTCCGCGACCGGGCTTTCAAGACTGAGGATTGAAAAGGTTTTTTCACTGCGGCACCCTGTTTTTGAAATAAGCGTGGCCTTTATGCTGAAGCGGCCGCCCACATTCAGGCCAAGTTTTGGAGATGGTCCCGTAAGAATGATCCCGTTACTTACTTCCCAGCGATATTGATAGGAAGGGTCAGAAATGCCTGCTATGCCAAGGAGAATGCTGTCGGGATAACATATGATGGAATCCGGTATGGATAAGTCAAAATCAGGAGGTGCTGGGAACAAGACGAGGTGTATAAATTGGACGTCTGAACATCCCTGGGCGTCTTGAGTAGTTAACCGGGCCATATACTCTCCCGGAGAGGCGTAGGCGTGCACCGGGTCCCGGAGGTCTGACCGCGTAGAGTCTCCGAACTCCCATTCGAAGGATACCGGTTGCCCGCTGATCACCTGAACGCCGAATTGAATCGGGTCAAACCTGCATGAATCATACACTGCATCCGGCCTTACCTCCAATTTCGGATTCACCTTCAATCGGATATGGATGGAATCCGAACATTGGTTGCCCTTGTTCAGGATCATAAGACCGGTATAGAGCCCGGTATCGGCGAGCGTTCGGGTAAAATCAAAAGTGCTGTCCGACCAGTTTGCACCGGAAGGGGGAGTGAATTCCCAGGAGATGGATTTGACCAATTGGGTATCCGCCGTCGTATTGATGATCCGGAATTCCTCATCCGGGTCGCATATTCTGATATAAGCCGTGTCGTTGGAAGTCCGGTCGGCCTGAATGGAGGCGGTCGGAGAACTGCATACATCGATATTGATCTGCATTTCCCTTTGTTGTACGCTCAGGAGGATCCCGTTTCGGTATTCCTTGATGCAGATGCCGAAAACATACTGGCCGACCATATTGGGCAAGGCACGAAGTATTCCGTTGATTAAAGTGATCGGGATCGCAGAAGGAAAAGGGTTCTGGGCAGTGGTCCCGGCACTGCTGTAATTGACGGCGGTCAGCGGGGGAGGGCAGAGGGCCGGATTCGGGCGTATGCCGTTGCAACTGACAGGATCGCCGACGCTGTTCAGCCCCGCGGGTCCGCCTCCGGCGAGGGGCGCGCAAAGTTCATAAGTCAGTTGGTCCCCTTCTGCGTCCGTGGAGGCGAGGTCCAGGTTCATTTCCTGGTTGGCACAGAGCACAAGAGGAGGGATCAGGTCAGAGGAAGGGCTCTGGTTGCAGATCCGCTGCGCTTCCGCGGTCACCTGGACCATGATGGTATAGCCGGTCCTTCCCGGTTCCGTGATGTTGCTGATCGTCATATTGCGGCAACATTCCTGGAAGGCAAAGAGGTAGGTTTGATCGATGACGGGCACATCCTGAAAGTCTATTTCGTAATAAGCTTCTTTCACGCAGACGGTATACTGCAAAAAACTGCAGGATTTCTGGTCCTGGGGAATCATGCGTTCGGGTTGGATCGCCCCGGAGAGTTTCCGCGAGAAAACATATTGTGAACCATTAAAACGATACAAGCCGATTTCAATAGTGGAACTGAAATTGGAAAACTGGCTGCAGTCCCTGGTCAGGGTCAGCCGAACGCGGTAGTTTTTGGTATTAGGTATTGAACCGTCGCCTATACACCGGTAGGTCATCGTACCGCCTACCAAATGCTCCGCAAGCAGTTTATTGCTGGCGGTTAAAAAGGCCAGGGGGGGCAACAAATACTTTAAAAACCGGATCAAATGGCTTGCTGGTTCTTTAAACAATAATAACAACTGCAAATTAGTTTAATTTATTATTTTTTGTTTGGTTTGCAGCCCGAATGAAACTATCTCAGGAAATTGAAAATCTGGTGGATTGTCTGAAAAGCGGGGGGGTAGCCCTGTATCCTACCGATACCATCTGGGGACTGGGTTCTGATATGAATTCCAAGGCCGCGGTGGACCGAATTTATGCTATAAAAAAACGGTCCAAAGACAAACCCCTGATCCTGTTGGTATCCGGACTGGAAATGTTAAAAAATTATGTTCCTTCCATCCATCCCAGGCTGGAAACCCTGCTGAGTCATTTTGACAAACCGCTTACTGTAGTTTACCCCAAGGTAGCGGGGATTCCCTCCTGGCTCCGCTCGGAGAAGGGAGAAGTGGCCATTCGGGTGGTGAGGGATGAATACTGCCAGCAGGTCATTGACCGGCTGGGTAATCCCCTAACCTCTACCTCTGCAAACCAGACCGGTCAACCCTTCCCAAAACATTTCGGAGAAATCCAGTCCGATATCATGCAACAAGTTGATTTTATATCGAATTACCGCAGGGAAGATAAAACCGCCCGGGAGCCGTCCGTCATCATCCGGTGTCTCCCCAATGGAGAGTTTGAATTTTTACGGGAATGATCCTTAAGGGCACTTCTAAACACCCTTCATGGTTTGATCGGTTTATTATATCAAAAACCTAAATTGCTCTTTTGAATTTATACTGCGTTGAATCTCAGTCACAGAGAGCTCGCTATGCTCCTTCGATTCGCCTAGTATAAATTCAAAATAGCTAATTTTCAAACTCATTCAGGGTATTTAGAGGTGCCCTTAATTTCTGATCAGCTGCACCGCCGTCTGGATTTCTTTCTGAGCCAGGAGGTCTTCTTTTTCCGCCTGGGTAAACTGCATATTGGCCGCCAACCACTCCTGGCGGATCATCGTTTTGACCAGGCTGGGATTTGACCTGACCAGGTTGCGGACAAGGGGTGCGGAATTGGTGTTCAGGGTACGAAAAATCCTGGCCTCCGGTTCGCTCGCCTTCCTGCCTTCCCGGAGGTCAAGGAGGCTCTCCAGGGCCAGCACCCGAACCAGTTTTTTCAGGTTAAGCCAGGCCGGTAATTCCATCGTAGTATCCCTGGCAACGCGTACGTCGGGGATGATCGAGCGGTGGACCAATTGTTTTTTCCCCTGGACTGCTTTTAATTCTTCAAAACTGGGTTCATATTTTCCTTCATGGTCCAGGGTGCGGCCGGAAGGCAGATAAAAGCGGGCGACGGAAAGCCGAAGGGCCGAGCCATTGGACAACATGTATTGTTCCTGGACCAGTCCTTTTCCATAAGAGGCCTGGCCGACCACCCGGCCCCGTTTCAGGTCCTGGACAGCTCCGGCAAAGGCCTCGCTGGCCGAAGCCGAACCGCCGTCAATAAGGACTACGACCTGCCCGAGGTCAAACAATTGTCTCCCGTCCGTTTTATATTCCGTTTGTCGTACGGTCCTGCCCTTGGTGCTCACCAGCAAGAGATTATTCTCCTTAAAAAGCTGGTTGAGGATCCTGGAACATTCTTCCAAATATCCTCCCGAATTTCCCCTGAGGTCGATCACATAATGCCGGATCTTGTGCTTATTGTAAAAACTGTCCACCGCCGTGATGAATTCATCATAGGCCTGGTCGCCAAAATGCGGAATACGGATATAGGCCAGCCGGGCATTCAAAGCCAGGGCCATCGATCGCGGGATTATAGGCACTCCGGATGCGCGACGGACCAGGACCTCTTTTATTTCCCGGGTCTCCGGTTTACGTACCCGGAGGTGGAGGGAGTCCGCTTTCCAATTTAACCATATATCCCGGTCCGGGGGTTTGTTGCTGACGGACACGATCTGGTCGCCGGCGGCCAGCCCGTTTTGCAGGGATCCGAACTTTCGGTCGGGACTGCCGATGACCCATTGGTTTCTGACGTATTCGGGGCTGAAGCCATAAGCTTCTTCAAAGGATTCGATGGAATCTTTCGGGACCGTGCCTGCCGGCAGGTAGACCGAAAAAGGATCCAGGTTTTCCAGCATGGATTCAATGGCCAGGTCGGTCAGGTGGCCCGTGCCCACGGAATCAATATACCGGGCATCGATATACCGGACGGCCTCATCGATCAGGCCGGAGTGTACCCGGGTAGCCGTATTGGGTCTTGGAATATTCTTTTGTTCGGGCTGATTGCTTTGTTCCATTTTCCGCCCGAGCAACATACCCAGGACCACCGTGCAGGCCAGCAGGAGGGGCTGGGCAATTTCATATTTTTTTGGATTACCTTTATCAGGCATATTTCTGCAAAGCTATTATTTAAAAAGTTATTGGTCGATGCCGGATAAGAATGAGGTCATAGACGACCTTGATTTTAAGATTCTGTCCAAACTGGTGGTGAATGCCGACCGGCCTTACACGGATATCGCCAAGGAATTGTATGTTTCGGGCGGGACCATCCATGTGCGGATAAAAAAACTTAAAAAGCTGGGCATCATCAAGCGGGCCCTGCTGGATATTGATTACCACAAACTGGGATATGACGTGACCGCCTTTCTCGGAGTCTACCTGGAAAAAAGTTCCCAATACGAAACCGTGGCCTCCATCCTGCGTACCATACCGGAGATCGTGGACGCTCATTACACCACGGGCAATTATTCCATTTTTGCGAAAATCATCTGCAGGGATACCAAACACCTCAAGGAGATCCTTTCAGACCGCATTCAGCCTATTCAGGGAGTTCAGCGTACCGAAACCTTCATCAGCCTGCAGGAAAGCATCAACCGGCCGCTGCAGATCCCGGACAAAGAATAGGATTAATAGGATTGGTAGGATTGGTAGGATTGGTAGGATTGGTAGGATTGGTAGGATTAATAGGATTAATAGGATTGGTAGGATTTGTAGGATTTGTAGGATTAATAGGATTGGAAGGATTGGTGGGATTGGTAGGATTAATAGGATTGGTAGGATTTATAGGAGTCACAGTATCCACAGGATACCGGATTCACGCGAGTAATAGGGGCCTAATGATCGAAGGGATCAGCTGCCCAGGTAGTGCTTCAGCAATTTGCTCCTGGAAGCCGTCCTCAGTTTATTGATGGCCTTGTCCTTGATCTGGCGCACCCGTTCGCGGGTAAGGCCGAATTTTTCACCGATATCTTCCAGGGACATGGGATGTTCGACCCCGATGCCGAAATAGAGTTTGATGACGTCGGCCTGGCGGTCCGTGAGCGTACCCAGGGATCTTTCTATCTCGTTCCTGAGGGATTCGCGATATTCCAGGGCGCTGTCGGTGGATGGCGTGCCGTTGTTTTCCAGTACATCCAATAGGGTATTGTCTTCGCCGTCAATGAAGGGGGCGTCCATGGACACATGGCGTGCCGCAACGCCCAGGGTGGTTTCCACCTCTTCACTGGGAATTTCCAGGATGGAAGCGAGTTCTTCAGGGGAAGGTTCTCTTTCAAATTGTTGTTCCAGTTCGGAAAAAGCGCGGTTTATTTTGTTGAGCGACCCGACTTTGTTGAGGGGAAGGCGGACGATGCGGGATTGTTCAGCCAGAGCCTGGAGGATGGATTGACGGATCCACCACACCGCGTAAGAAATGAATTTGAATCCGCGGGTCTCGTCGAAGCGTTGGGCTGCTTTGATCAGCCCCAGGTTTCCTTCATTTATGAGGTCACTGAGGGAAAGTCCCTGGTTTTGATATTGTTTTGCAACGGAGACTACAAACCGGAGATTGGCTTTGGTGAGCCTCTCGAGAGCGGCCTGATCTCCCTGTTTGATAAGTTTGGCAAGCGTCACCTCGTCTTCCGGCGTCAGCAGGTCCACTTTCCCTATCTCCTGCAGATATTTTTCCAGTGATTGACTTTCCCTGTTGGTGATAGATTTTGTAATCTTAAGCTGCCTCATTACAGTATTAAAAGTTTAATAATTTAATATAATCAAAATTATATTCTGAATATATATAAGTCATTCAGGAGCACAAAGATAAAGTAATTATGGCATTCTCCTAAAATATTGTTTAATATCATGCATAAGAAGTTCAAAATGAAAATTTTCCTTTTTAAATGGACAATTCAAAAATTTGTTTTTCTTTGCAGGGTATAGACAGTCAGAATAAAGTATGAAAAAACCGGGCACGAAAGGCAAACCAGCCAAAGGAAAGGCAACAACAGCCCCAGCCATCAACAAAAAGCCCGCCACTGCTCCCAAAGCCAATAAATCTCTTAAACCCGAACCGCCAAAGCCCGCTGTAAAACCTGTGAAAACCGAAAGTGCATCCGCGAAAGCGGCCAAAACAAAGCCGGCCCCCGCGGCTCTCAAACCCGCCAAAAAAAGCCTAACCACCGGACCCTCGGCGAAGGCAGCAAGCCCCGCGGTAAAAGACAAATCCTCCAAACCTGCGCAGGCCGCCACAGCCGGAGCCCCGGGAAAAGCAGCCAAGACGAAAAGCCCGAAGGCAGGGAAAACAGCCACACCTAACAAACTGGTCCAGGTGATCCCCACTCATAAACCCAGCATGCTTTCGACCGCTCCCGTCAAGAAAGAAAAAATGCTCATGCGGTTTGGAAAGCCCACGAAACGGGTACTCTTTACCGTGGATTTCCTGCTCAAGGCATCACCCACCATTGTCTACCATTTCATCACCACTCCATCAGCCCTGGTCCGGTGGTTTTGTGACGCCGTGGACATCACCGGGGAATATTACACCTTCTCCTGGAAAGGCAATACGGAAGTCGCCGAACTGATCGACGACATCGAGGATGAAAGACTCCGGTTCCATTGGCTGGACAGCGAAGATGAAGACGAATATTTTGAATTTCGCATCACCACCGCCGACATCACGGATGAAACCATCCTTGAAATCGTGGATTTTGCCTGGGCGGATGAAGTCGAAGAACAAAAACAGCTGTGGAGGACCCAGGTGGAAAGATTGAGGAAGGAAACGGGGGATGCGTGAACTTAGTTTGCAAGTTAGCTAGTTAGAAAGTTAGCTAGTTAGAAAGTTAGAAAGTTAGTATGGGGGATCCGGTCCGCTTGTGGACTCAAATGCCAACTATCATTTTTTCCAGGGCAGAGTTTCAACCCGCGCAGCAACACGGTTTCCCAGGTCCAGACCTTCCTCGGTATCCATTCGGTAATTGACCCCAAGGTACAATCTGGACAAGGCGTTTTCCTGCGCCATTTCTTCAAAGGATTTATAGGTCCTGGGCTTCCCGTTGAATTCGGTTCTCAATTCGTGGCTTTTATCGGACATGGCAAATTCCGAACCAAAGGTGCCGGAAAGGATGGACGTGGCCGCACCGGCAAATCCCGCGTGTTCGGAAGGGTAGGCCGGCAGAGCGGGGGTAATGCCTGACATGCCGGTGATGGCATTATCCAGGCTGGGTTTCCAGGAGGGGTCGATGATGCGGTTGATATAACTGACCGGGCTTTCCACGTTGTAGGCATATTTGGTTTTCCATACCACGATGGCGGCATCGCAAAGGGCCATGCCCATTTTAGCGTAAAGAAGTACGCTGGTCTCCAGGTTGCATTCCTGGGCTTTTACGCACTGGTTGCTTATGGAAATCCACCGGGCGGCCGTTTCAAAGGTCAGTTCAAAAATGTCATCGCTCCAGTATTCCCCGATCCATTGCAAACTGTCTTTTACCGGAAAATTCATCCGGTACACTTCTTCCGCCTGTTTGTAAAAATCGGAATTGGGGTCTTCACTGAATTCACCTACCCAATACTGCACGGGCCTTCCAATGATTTCCTCGTTTCCCAGGGTAAAGGGCCTGACGGCGCTCCAGAAGGGGAAAAGCGCCCTATTGAATTCAGGAGGGGTAGGTTTCCACTTGCCCGGACCCTTGGGCGGATTGTAATCCGCGGGTTGGGGATTTTTAAAACCCCAGTGACCGGTTTCATCGGTGAGTGACCAAGCGTAGATCGCGTCGGCAATATCCCTTCCGCGCTGGGCGGACCGGAAAAGGACGTCCCCCGGGATTTTGAGACTAAACCCAGACACGATCCTTTTATCCAGGGCCTCCATTTTATCGATATAGGCCTGGGAAATATGCGGGTAAAACTTTTTAAAGGTCTGATGATAGGTGCTGTTGAGTACGGCAGGCCAGTGGTATTCGCTTTCGGCTTCTGTTTTGGGCAGGGTCAGCCCGGGGAATTTAACGCCCAGGGATTGGTATTCCGGCATGCCTGGTACGGCGGCTTCATAGGCGGCAAGTCCGACATAAGCGAGCAGCCGGGCCGCGGCAGGAGCGGCGTATCCCTGTGAAAAGCGGTCCACTTCCAGGAAAATATTGTACCAGGCGAGGGGCACTTCGGAATCGAATTCCCGGACTTCCGCAATTTTCCCTGAATTGGTGATATCGTCCAACTGATCATTCCTGCAGGAAGATACCGAAATGGTGAGTACAATCAATACGATCAGGAACCGGAAGGGTTTAAAATACATGGGATTACAAATTGTATGATGCCTAAATAATTGGTAGCTAGTTCAATAGCTGTCTTTTGGATACACAAAGCTAAGAAATCGCGGAATTAAAAAAAAGCGACCTCCGCAATTTTTATCAATATGTTTTCAGGCCAGCACCTGGTCCACGACTTTACCGGCTACATCCGTAAGCCTGAACCTCCGGCCCTGGTATTTAAAGGTCATTTTTTCATGATCGATACCAAGCAGGTGCAGCAAGGTGGCCTGGAAATCGTGGACATGGACCGGGTCCCGGATGATGTTGTAGCCGAATTCATCGGTTTCCCCGTGGGTATATCCCTTTTTAATGCCTCCGCCCGCCATCCAGATGGTGAAACACCGGGGGTGGTGATCCCTCCCGTAATTTTCCCTGGTCAGGTCGCCCTGGCAATAATTGGTTCTGCCAAATTCTCCTCCCCAGATGACCAGGGTTTCATCGAGCAAGCCCCTTTGTTTGAGATCTTTGATCAGGGCGGCGGAAGGCTGGTCCACATCCCGGGTGAGGTTTCTTTCGGTTTCCGGGAGATCGGAATGGGCATCCCAACCCATGTGATAAAGCTGGACGAAGCGGACCCCGCTTTCGGAAAGTCTTCGGGCCATCAGGCAATTGGCGGCATAACTTCCCGGCCTCAGCACATCGGGACCGTAAAGATTGAGAATATGGGTTGGCTCATCAGCGAGGTTAAGCACTTCCGGGACGGAGGTTTGCATGCGGTAGGCCATTTCATATTGGGCAATCCGGGTCGAAATTTCGGGATCCCCCATTTCCTCCATTTGTTTTTGATTTAAAGCGGCCAGTTTATCCAGCATTTCGCGGCGGCTCCCGGAATCGAATCCATCCGGGTTATCCAGATACAGCACCGGGTCCTTGCCCGAACGAAGCTGCACCCCCTGGTGGATGGAGGGGAGAAAAGCACTGCCCCACATGCGGGAGGCCAGGGGTTGAATATTTCCTTTTCCCCTGGAAAGGAAGACACAGAAGGCCGGCAGGTTCTCGTTTTCGCTGCCCAGGCCATAACTCAACCAGGAGCCCATGGCAGGCCTGCCGGGTTGTTGATGTCCGCATTGTAAAAAAGTCACCGCCGGGTCATGGTTGATCGCCTCGGTGTACATGGACTTGATCAGGGTGATTTCATCGGCTATGCCGGACATGTGCGGCAGCAATTCACTGAAATGGGCGCCACTTTCTCCATGCTGACCGAATGCAAACGAAGAACCGACCAATGGAAATCGTTTTTGCCCTGAAGTCATGGTGGTGAGGCGTTGCCCCTGCCGGATCGATTCCGGAAGATCCTGTCCCCTCATTTTATTCAATAAGGGTTTGTAATCGAACAGCTCGAGTTGGGACGGCGCGCCGCTCTGAAACAGGTAAATCACCCGCTTGGCTTTAGGGGCAATGGATTGGAAACTGCTCACCGAGGCCCCCCCTGCAAGTTCTTCAAGGCCCGCCCTGGAGCGGCACATCAGGGATCCGAGAGCCAGGCTCCCGATCCCGACACTGAGTTTCGAAAGGAAGGTCCTTCGGTTTTGCTGCATCAGAAACTGGATTACTTCATCATCGGGGCCATGCATCATGGATATCAGTATTTGGTTAAAGATTCATCAAGGTTAAATAATAATGAACAGGTCATCATCCAGGCTGCTGATTCCGCCGGATCCACATTGACGGGGTGGGGAGATTGCCCGGTGGACAATAATTTGACGGCGGAAGCCCGGTCCTTTTCATAAAGGGCTTTTTGAGATTTATAATATTCCAGGATCTCCCTGGTTTCCGAACTTGCAGGCAATCTGGACATCACCCTTTTGAACATTTGTTTGAGCCGGTCGTCCTCGTCCTCATAGGTCTCCATGATCCGGTAGGCCAGGACCCGGCTGGCTTCCAATACCTGCGGGTCGTTGAGCATGACCAATGCCTGGAGCGGGGTGCTGGTCCTCACCCTTTTCACTTCGCAGAATTCGCGCTGCGGGTTGTCAAAGGTCATCATGGTTGGCGGTGGAATGGTCCTGCGCCAATAGGTGTACAGGCTCCTGCGGTATTGATCGTCCCCTTTGTCCATCTTATAGGTGGCTTCCCCCCGGAAGGCATCTCCGCCCACGGTCAGCTCTTCCCAGAGGCCCGGGGGCTGGTATGGTTTCACCGAAGGCCCGCCAATCTCCCGGTTGAGCAAGCCTGAAGCCGCCAGTACATTATCGCGGATCATCTCATAGTTCATCCGGTATCGGGGGCCCCGCGACAGGTATTTGTTTTCAGGATCCTGGGCCGCGGACCGGCCATCGGCATTGCTTTGCTGCCGGTAGGTGGCGGAGGACATGATCTTTTTCATCAGGTATTGGATATCCCAGCCCTGTTCAATCATGTCAACGGCCAGCCAGTCAAGCAATTGAGGGTGGGTGGGAAGGGATCCCTGGCTGCCGAAGTCATCTGAGGTGGCCACGATTCCCCGGCCAAACAAGTGTTGCCAGATCCGGTTGACCAGGACCCTGGAAGTCAGGGTATGATCTTTGGAGAACAGCCATTTGGCAAGCCCGGTGCGATCGGAGCCGAAGGCGGCGGTATCGTAGGGCAGGACCACCGCCAAAGCGGAGGCATGCACTTCCTGGCCATGCTCCTCATAACTACCCCTTTTCAGGATATATGTTTTGCGGGGTTTCTGAAGATCGTCCTTCATGACCATCTGTTCAATGGTGTCGCTTTCATTCCGGATCACCTTGCTGGTGTTTACAAAGTGGAGGATTCCTTCCACATCCTTTTTGCTGATGGGCATCCAGGGTTTAGGGGTCGTTTGATTCTGCACAAAGCCGGTTTCCGGCACCTGGTTGAAAAAAGCAAATGTCTGATAGTAGGCTTCTGTGGAAATGGGATCGTATTTGTGATCATGGCAGCGGGCGCATTCCATGGTGAGTCCAAGGAAGGCTTTTCCGAAGGTGTTGGTACGGTCGGCGACATATTCCACGCGGTATTCTTCATCGATCACCCCTCCTTCCTGGGTGATCTTATGGTTCCGGTTGAATGCGGAGGCGAGCAAATGTTCTTTGTTGGCTTCCGGCAGCAAGTCCCCGGCCAGTTGCCAGGTCACAAACTGATCGTAAGGCATATTCCGGTTGAAGGCATGGATCACCCAGTCCCTCCAGGGCCACATGACGCGCGGCAGGTCGTCCTGGTAACCATGGGTATCCCCGTACCGGGCAAGGTCAAGCCAGGCGCTGGCCTGGTTTTCTCCATAGGAAGGCTGCCTGAAAAGCGAGTCTATATAAACTTCAAAGCGGTCCTCCGCATCCGAAGCCATCAATTGATCCAACAGGTGCGGCAAGGGCGGTAAACCGGTGATATCAAAAGCCATGCGACGTGCAAGAATATGGTCTTCCGCCTGCCTGGAAGGATGGAGGCCCATCTCCTCCATTTTGGCCAGGGTAAAATAATCGATTTCGTTTCGCGGCCATTTTTTGCGGCCCACTTCAGGCAGTTTGGATTTGACCGGTTTCTGGAAAGCCCAGTGAGGTTTCCATTGGGCACCCTGGTCAATCCATTTTTTCAATGTTTCTTTTTCCTGGTCCGTAAGGGTCAGTTTCGAATCCGGAGGAGGCATTTGGAAGTCGGGGTCATTGCTGTAAATCCGACTGATCAGTTCGCTGGAATCAGCTTTTCCCCGTATGATGACCACATGATCGAGTTTCTCCCCGACCAGGGCCATAGCCCCTTCTTCCGTATCCAGCCGGAGATTAGCCTCCCGTTTGGCTTCATCCGGTCCATGGCACTTGTAACAACGGTCGGACAAAATGGGTTTTACATCAAAGGCATAATCCACTTGTCCCGCTTTACGGCTGGTTCCCTCGTCCCGGCAGGAATATATCACAACCAGGACCACAACAAACACAATCGACCGGAAAAACATGCAAGGATTTTCGCTAAAATTAAAAGATTATTGATGAGATATCAAATCTGGACGCAGCCGGCCCCTTCCTTTTAATTCAGGAAGCAGGACCAGCAGCAAGGCGAGCCAGATAAAAATACAGGGAACGGGCAGGGATTGGGGTAGGAAGAGGGTTCCCGGTATGAGAAGAAGAAGGATCAGGACGTACAGAAAGCTTATGATAAAGTTTGTTTTTTCTGAAAACAGGCGGCGCCTCCAGGGATACAAGAGGCATAAGGGATTGGCCCAAAGGAAATGATAATTATAATCGGTGGTGGTGTGGTCGGCGATAAACCAAAGAAAACCGATGAGCAGCCCCGCCAGGCCTGCTGATATAAATAACAGGTTGGCTATAAACTTCGAGGCTCCGGTTGAGGGGAACCAAAGGAAGGCCATGGCTGTGACTGCCAGCAATAAAAGGAAAGTCCAGGTAGGCTGGAACCAGCTTTTGGATTCTGACAAGGGCTGAGCCGGAAGGATGATTTCCGCAGGGGAACAAACGGCCTGCCCGTCCACCCGGGCGGTTTCAAATACCTTCATCATTTCAAGCGGAAGAAACATGGCTTCCCTGGGCCCGGTCCCTTTGTCCGCAGGCAATCCGAGGATGAGGTCGATGCCGAAGGCGCTCCAGGGATTGTGGACCAGGTATTGGTGGAGGTAGTCGCGGAAGGTGACCCCCGGAGTAGGGAGGTAAATCAGGCTGTCCGCATAAGAACTTTCAATCTTGTCCCGGATCCGGGTCGAACAATTGTCCCAGAAAAAATCATATTTATAGGCCCTGTTTTCCGGGAGTGCGTTGAGCCGCAAGGCGGTATGAAGCTGCAGTTTGTAAAAATGGGAAATATTCAATACCTGTTCGTAAACGGTGCGGTTTTCTTCCAGGTAATCCGACATGAACGATGGAAAGGATTGCACCGACAAATAATAATTCAGCTTGCCGCTCAGGAATTTCAGATAAAAATTTTTCTCCCTGAAATTAAACGTCCCGTAATTGTAAACCCGGTCGGTGCCGGAGGCCTCGTCCGTGACCCGGATGGCGCTGTGGCCGAATATGCTGTACAATTCGGCGCCGGGGCTGCAGGACAAAAGACTGATGCGCAGGCTGTCCTGGCCCGGCAGGAACAGGCTGCTTCCCAAAAAAAGGCATACAAGCATTGCAGCCCTGCATAGGGTAACCATGGAACTAAAATCCGGACTTAATCCCATATCATCAAATCCGGTTTAGAAATGAGGGACGGAAAAATCAAGGTTTCGCCTGTTTCTTAATGGAAATCGGGTCGATGGCCTTGGATTTAATCAGGGCATTTAGCGCGGGAATATCCTTGTTCTGCACCTCTTGCCACCTTACGATTTCCGCATTTATTTTTTCCACCAGCTCCCCTCGTACCTGCAATGAGGACTGGGTAGGGGGGAAGTCGCCCCGGTTGGTAATGGTATTCAGATAGGCCAGCTTATTGTTTAGCCGGATGGGGAAATTCAGAGGATCCTGGCCGCTCCGGTTTTTAGTCTGGTAGAGGGCTTCTTCCACCCGGGTCATGACCGAATCAATGGATTTGCTTTTTTCTATCACGTCTTTCATATCCGGATTGTCCTTTATTTTTTCCGTATAGGCTTTGATCTGTGCGCGGGTTTCCCGGATGTCGATGATGGTCTGGTGGGTTTCCGTGAGCTTCTGAATATTTTCATTGACAAACTGGACCTGCCTGCGGATATCGTCTTCCGTAACCGAACTGACCGGATTTTTCAAAATATTAAAATCATGACTTTGCGCGGCTCCCTTTCGCTTGATTTCCACCTTGTATTTCCCGGGCGCCGCCATCGGACCGTTAAGGCTGCCTGCCCAGAGTACGAGGCCGTCAAACCTTTTTGCATTGGGATAACGGAGGTTCCAGGAAAAGGTATTGTACCCTTTGGCCGGTTCAAATTTCTCTTCGTTTTCTTTTGGAAAATTGGAAAAGGTTTTGATCAATCTGCCGTTTTCTTCATGAAACGCGAGCGTTATGGTATCTTTTTTCCCGGGGGCTTCGCTTAAATAATAATTGACCAGGACGCCGCCGGGATGGTTTTGGCCGTTGAGGCTGAGATCCGGCATGCGGAAACCTCCATAACCACCCATCCGGTATGCATCCATCGGCTTGTACAGGTGGATGGCCGATTTGGCCGCCTGGTCACTGAGTTGATGCAAGGGGCTGAGATCATCGATGATCCATAGAGCCCGGCCCTGGGTAGCGGCAATCAGGTTATTGTTTTTAATGGCCAGGTCGGTGATCGGTACAATGGGAAGGTTCATTTGGAAAGGCTGCCAGCTTTCACCATCATTAAAGGAAATATACATGCCGGTTTCGGTACCGGCATACAACAAACCTTTGCGGCCGGGGTCTGCGCGGACAACCCTTGTAAAATGTTCACCGGGGATGCCGCTTACTATTTTTTTCCACGTCTTGCCAAAATCTTCGGTCTTATAGATATAGGGTGCAAAATCACCCTGTTTGTATCCGGTGGCGGCGAAATAACAACCTCCGTCCAGGAAAGGATCCGGCTCGATGCAATTGATCATGGTCCATTCCGGCATATCCGGTGGGGTCACTTTTGTCCAGTTATTGCCTCCGTCCCGGCTCACATGGACGAGTCCGTCGTCCGAACCGGTCCAGATCAGGTCCCTGACCCTCCGGGATTCCGCAGCGGCGAAGATGGTGCAATAATATTCCACACTGGTATTATCCTTGGTGATCGGACCTCCTGAAGGCCCCATTTTGGAAGGGTCGTTACGGGTGAGGTCCGGGCTGATCAGTTGCCAGGTCTGGCCTTCGTCCCTCGTTACATGCAGGTGATTGGAAGCGGCGTAGAGTTTTTTGGGATCGTGGGGGGAAAAGAAAATGGGAAAATTCCACTGAAACCGGTATTTGAAACCTTCCGCTCCGTGCCCCATTGGGTTGTCCGGGTGGACATCCACCGATCGTTCTATTTTTTTGGAATGGTCGGTTCTTTCCAGGAGCCCATCATAACTGCCTCCGTAAACAATATCGTTGTTGAGGGGATCGACGGCGAGGTGACCGCTTTCTCCTCCGGCGGATGGTTCCCAGTCGTTTTCCGTGATGGCAAATCCTTCGGTCCGGTGATAGATCCGAAGGGTGGTATTGTCCTGCTGGGCTATATAGATGCGATATGGAAAATGGTTGTCGGTGGTCACCCGGTAAAATTGGGCCGTCGGCTGGTTGTGATAGGTGGACCAGCTGGCTCCGCCATCTACCGTCACCTGGGCTCCGCCGTCGTCGGCTATGGCCATCCGGGCCGGGTCTTCGGGGGCGATCCACAGGTCGTGGTGGTCTCCATGGTTGGCATTAAAGGAAGAGAAAGTCTTGCCGCCGTCTTTGGATTTGTGATATGACACGTTCAGCACGTAAACCACATCCAGATCTTTGGTGTCCGCATAGATCCTTGTATAATACCAGGCTCTTTGCCGCAGATTGCGGTCCTGGCTTTGTGTGGTCCAGGTCTTTCCGCCGTCATCCGAACGGAAGACCCCGCCGTTTTCATTTTCGATCAGGGCATAGACCCGGTCAGAATTTACCGGTGAGACGCTGACCCCGGCTATTCCCCAGACTCCGGACGGAAGTCCTTTATTGGCCGAAATATTGGTCCAGGTTTCTCCGCTGTCTGTGGATTTCCAAAGGGCTGACCCGGCACCCCCGGATTCCAGGCTGTATGGAGTACGCCTTATTTTCCATGTGGTTGCAAAGAGGATCCTGGGATTGTTTGGGTCAAAACAAAGGTCCACGGCTCCTGCGGTATCGTTTACAAAGAGTACTTTTTTCCAGTTTTTACCCCCATCGGTGCTTTTAAATATGCCGCGGTCCAGATGCGGCGCGAAAATATTGCCGATGGCGGCTACAAAGACGATGTCCGGATTGGTGGGATGGATGCGTATCCGCCCAATAAAACGGGTTTTATCCAGTCCTAAGGATTTCCAGGTGTTCCCGGCATCCTCGGATTTCCAAACTCCATATCCGAAGGAGGTATTTCCCCTTACGGTTTTTTCCCCTCCACCGGCATACACTACATTCGGATCTGAAGCCGAGACGGCGACCGCCCCGATGCTTCCACCGAAATAACCATCGCTGACGTTCTTCCAGGTATTGCCTCCGTTTTCGGTCTTCCAGACACCGCCGCCGGTGCTGCCGAAATAATAGAGGTTGGGTTTGCCCGGTACCCCGGTGACCGTGCAGGATCTCCCGCCCCGGTATGGGCCAATGCTTCTCCACCGCATGCCCGCGTATAGGGAGGTATCGTAGATCATGGGCGGGGATTGAGGAGCGGGCGCTGCGGCGGCCGGTTTGGCCGGTAAGGTGGTTTTTTTCTTTTGGGCGGAGAGGTTAAAAGGGACTGAAAATAAATATATTAATACGTAAAATTGCAGCAACGTCTTTTTCATATTTCACCTGATTAAGAATGAAAATTACAAAGCTTTTTCGATTGCCTCCGAATTGCAGGAGGATTATCGTAATTTTCATTTTGACAGGAGGAATTTTGGGCTGTGCCAGGAAATCCATTCCGGTGGTGACCCTGCCTGCCCCTGCAGCCATCTCCCCGGTTCCTTCAAATTTGCCTGACATGAATTCCATCGAGACGATTTCAGAAGTATATATCCCGGTCACCGTGGATTCCCCGGCACTGATCCGTCAGATCAATGCGCTGATCCCCCAGGTCATCTATGAAGACAGTTCTTTGGTTGAAGACAATATGACCATCCGGGCTGAAAAAATGGACAGTGTGGACATCCGGATCTTCCCAAACAGGCTGGTTTACGATGTTCCCCTCAAACTCAATATTGTGAGGGATGTTGGGATCACCAAGGTCAAGGCCGACGGAGCGCTTAAGCTTTTTTTCAGCACGGATTACCACATCCAACCGGACTGGTCCATCCAGGCCCTGACTACCATCCTGAACCATGAATGGATTGAAAAACCCCGGGTCAGGCTTGGGGTGCTCCAGATCCCCATCGAAAACATTGCCAGCCGTATTGTCCGCAGGAGCAGCGACCTGATCTGCAAACAAATCGATGCCCAGCTCCAGGAAGGATTTAAATTGCGGGATTACATTGACCAGGCCTGGAGGAAAATCCAGGCGCCCATCCTCATTACGGAGAAACCACATCTTTCCTGGCTCCTGCTGCGGCCGGAAAAAATTCTAATGGTGCCCCTGAACACCCACGACAGCCAGATCCAGACGCTGCTGGTTTTTCGCTCCAAAACCGATTTGGTGTTTGGGACCAAACCGGTCTTGCCCTATGCCGGGATCCTGCCCACCTTTGAACAGATCGGACAGGGCCCCAAGGATTCCCTGATCGAATTGTCCCTCAATTTCCCCCTTAAGCGGGCGGAAATCCTGCTGACGGATTATTTCCGTGGGCAGGAATTCAGGGATGGCAACCGGGTGATGATGATCGATTCCATCCACTTGTCGGGCCAGGGCAATAAACTCCAGGTGGAAACTTATGTGAGCGGCACCTATCCTGCAAAACTTGAACTGGAAGGCGTACCGGTTTATAACGCTGAAAAAAGAAGGTTTGAACTGGCCGGCCTGGACTATTCCATTAATTCAAGAAACCTGTTGGTGAAGGCCGCATCCTGGTTCCTGAAAAAAAATTTCCAGAAAAAACTGGCCGAATTACTGACCTATGAAGTGGGAGGATATATGGATAGCGGGAAAATAAACCTGGCGGAAGCCCTTGGCCAGGTCAGCTCTTTTGGATTCAGAATGGAACCGGTGATCAACGACGTCTGGGCCCTTCATCCGGTCATCCAGGGCGATCAGGCGACGGTGACCTTCCTGGCCAGCGGCCGCTTCCAGATCCGCATCGATCGGTTGGTGGAGGAAAACTAAAGGATCAATCCAGCCCCAATACCAGTTTGTCCTCCACGAGCACAGCCAGTTCAGGCCTTGGCTCGGTCAGCCACAAAAATTCGAAGGGATGCAGTTCCGTTTTGATTTGCCCGTTTTCGGCATGGATCCGGCGTCCGCTGAAGAGGTCTTCCAGGACTGCCTGGAAGCCGGGTTTATTCAGGTCAATGGCCGTGGATTGGAGCACCTGGCTCAGATTGACCACCACCAGGATGTTTTCAACGCCATAGCTTCTCCAATAGGACAGGACCGAAGGGTGGTCGGCTTCCGCGAAATTAAAATCCCCCCGCCCGAAGGCTGCATACTGTTTCCGGATGGAAATAATCCTTCGCATCCAGTGCAGGAGGGAATAGGGGTCTTCTTCGGCAGCTTCCACGTTGATTTTGGTGAAATGGAATTCCTCGTCTGCGATCACGGGAAGATAAAGGGCGGACGGATCCGCCTCTGAGAAACCGGCATTGAGTCCGGCATTCCATTGCATCGGCGTGCGAACCCCATCGCGGTCGTTCAGCCAGATATTGTCACCCATACCGATTTCATCCCCATAATAGACCAGGGGTGTACCCGGCATGGAGAACAGGAGGGCATTCATCAATTTGATCCTTCGCAGATCGTTGTCCATAAGGGTGGACAGCCGTTTCCGGATGCCCAGGTTGATCCTGGCCCGGGGTTCAGGAGAATAATTTTCCCACATAAACTGACGGTCCTCGTCGGTGACCATTTCCAGGGTGAGTTCGTCGTGGCAACGGAGGAAAATGGCCCACTGGCAGGTGGCGGGAATCTGCGGCGTCCGGTTGAGTATGTATTCGATAGGGCCCCGGTCCGCTTTTTTCAAAGCCAGGTAAAGTCTTGGCATGAGCGGAAAATGATAGTTCATATGGCATTCATCGCCTTCGCCGAAATAGGCCGCGGAGTCTTCGGGCCACATATTGGCTTCGGCCAGGAATAACAATCCCGGATGTTTTTCATCCAGGTAGGACCTGAGTTTTTTCAGAAAAGCATGGGTTTCGGGCAGGTTCTCACAGGAGGTTCCTTCCCTTTCGTACAGGTAGGGGATGGCATCCAGACGGAAGCCGTCCACCCCCATCGAGGCCCAGTAATCCATGATGGCGAAGATTTCCGCCTGGACCTCCGGGTTGTCAAAATTCAGGTCGGGCTGATGATTAAAAAAACGGTGCCAGTAATACAATCCGGTTTCTTCATCAAAAGACCAGTTGGAAGGCTCAAAGTCCCTGAATATGATCCGCACTCCCTGGTACTGTTCCGGATTGTCGGTCCACACGTAGAAGTCGCGGTGGGAGGAGCCCGCCGGCGCTTTCTTGGCCCTGGCAAACCAGGGATGCTGGTCCGAAGTATGGTTGATCACCAGTTCGGTGATGACCCGCAGGTCCCGCGCATGGGCTTCACGGATTAAGGTTTGAAGGTCTTCCACCTTGCCGAAGGTGGGATTGATGCGCATATAGTCCGCGATATCATATCCGTCGTCGCGCAGGGGGCTTGGATAAAAGGGCATCACCCAGATGGTGTTCACCCCAAGGTCCCGGATATAATCCAGTTTGCTGATAAGTCCTGAGAAATCCCCAATGCCGTCCCCGTTGGTATCCCGGTAAGTTTTGACGTGGACCTGATAAATGATGGCATCCTTGAACCAACCGCTTGTCCTTTCCATACGCTTTACGAATTTGATAATAAATGGTGAGTCGTGCAGCAATAATAAGGCAAACTGTAGATACGGCGTCCTCCCTGCCTCCAGATTTTCCATTTAAATCTCACCCCTCGTATCCAAATCCCCAACCCCGGACCTTTTCCGGACGTCTACCTGATTATCTAATCCGATGCATATGAAAAAAATATTCCTTTTTTGGACCCTCGGCCTGGCGCTCGCCCTTCCTTCCTGCCTGAGGGATGAATGTGTGAGTCACCGGGTTTTTGTCCGCATGGACCCGGTCTATTCCACCGTACAGGCCCTCCGGGACGGGGGTTTTAGCATTGCCCAGGCCAGGCCGCTCCGCCATCCGGGAAAAATATACTCCTACGGCCACTATCTGCTGATCAACGAGATTGACGAGGGGATCCATATTATCGACAATTCGGATCCGGCTCATCCGGCCAACCTGTCCTTCATCCAGATCACCGGCAACCGGGATATGGCCGTCAAAGAAAATATCCTTTATGCCGACAACGTGGTGGACCTGCTGGCCATTGATATTACGGACCCCCTTGCTCCGGTCCTCCGGAAACGGCTCGAAAACGTTTTTCAGAAATCTTACGGATGGGGAGGAGCTGCAGCCAGTCAGCCCTTGCTGGTGGGTTATACCAAAAGCAATGAGACGCAGGTGATCGATTGCGCCCAGCCTCGTTTTCAGAGGGAGACCTTTTTGGATAATTCCGGATTTTGGGTCAGGGCCGACGTCCTGCAATCCTCCGGCGGCAATTCCGCCGCCAAAACGAATGGGGTAGGAGGGTCCATGGCCCGTTTCGGGATTGTGGACCGGTACCTGTACGCCATTGACCAGTCCGAACTCCATGTGGTCTATATCGATCAGCCTGCGGATCCCAAAGAAGGCAAATCGGTCTCCATCAGCTGGAACATAGAAACCCTTTTCCCTTATAAGGACAAACTTTTCATCGGCGCCCAAAACGGCATGTTTATCCTGGAAAATAAAAATCCGGAAGCCCCCTATCTCCTCAGCAGTTTTTCCCACGCACGTGCCTGCGACCCGGTCTATGTGGACGGCGAAACCGCTTTTGTCACCCTGCGGGACGGCAACGAATGCACGAATTATACCAACGAACTGGATATCGTGGATATTTCAAATATTACCTCACCCCGGTTGGTTAAAAAATACCAGATGCAGCACCCTCACGGCCTTTCCGTGATTGACCAAATCCTTTTTCTCTGCGAAGGTCAGTACGGTTTAAAAGCCTTTGATGCCGGGAATATTCAAACCATTGATAAAAACCTGAAAGCGCACCTGACCGCCTTCCATGCTTACGATGTGATTGCCCTGTCCAGGTCCCACCTCATCGTGGTCGGCGAGCAGGGCCTGATCCAATTGGATGCCTCCGATTTGAAAAATATCAAGACCCGGTCATTGATCCCGGTGGTTAAAGACTGAAGGATATGAAAAAGGGAATCGGGCTGGTATTATTGATTTTTATCATCGCCTCGGCGCAGGCCCAGGACAGCGTCAAATACATCCGCTATAAAGTCGTCCAGCGAAACGGATCGTCCCTGGTCGGGCAGATCATGGAAAAAAAAGCAGACGGCCCCTATGTGGTCGTCCTCGACAACGGGGCCCTGGTGGAAATCAGGGAAAAGGACGTCCTCCGGCTCAA
>JAKQHS010000148.1 GCA_029557915.1 Bacteroidota bacterium
AGGGACAGGACTCAACTCAAGGAACTCGAACAAGCCAGGCTCATAGAAAAAGCTTACAGAGAACTGGAATCTTCCCATCAGGCCCTCAAGGCCACCCAGTCTAAACTCATTCAATCCGAGAAAATGGCCTCGCTGGGTGAACTTACCGCCGGCATTGCCCATGAAATCCAGAACCCGCTCAATTTCGTCAATAATTTTGCCGAGGTCAATCAGGAGTTGATCGGCGAAATTGAAGGAGAAAGGACAAAGCAGAAAGAAGACAGGAATGAGCAACTGGAAACGCAACTCCTTCAGACCCTTAAAGAAAACGAACAAAAAATACATCAACACGGACAACGAGCCGACGCCATAGTGAAATCCATGCTCCAACATTCACGGACCAGCAGCAGCAAAAAAGAACCCACCGATCTGAACACCTTATGCGATGAATACCTCCGTCTTTCTTATCATGGTTTAAGGGCAAAAGACCCGGATTTCAAGGCAAAATATGAATTGGATCCGGATCCGGAACTGCCCCGGATAGACCTGGTGCCACAGGATATGAGCCGGGTTTTACTCAATCTGATCAACAATGCCTTCTACGCCGTAAATGAGAAAAGAAAAAGATTAGGTACGGCTGCAGTAAACGAAAGGGCAAAACAAAACATATCCGGTTATGAACCTTTGGTGCGCATCAGTACAAGACGAAATGAAAAAGGAGTTGAAATCAGGGTTAAAGACAATGGACCAGGAATTCCGGAACAGGTCCGGGAGAAAATTTTCCAGCCGTTTTTCACTACCAAACCGACCGGGCAAGGCACGGGGCTGGGCCTTTCCCTGCCTTATGATATCGTCAAAGCGCATGGTGGAGATATTAAAGTAATCAGCAATTATTTCCCACCTTCGGAGGAGTTGGGGGTGGAGACGGATCCCGGATCCTACACTGAGTTTATTATTCACTTGCCCGTCTGATGAAGTCGGATGGGCAAAGACCAGGGATGTTTTCAAAACGCCTCTGGTTTTAGCTGTTCGCCTGATTTGAACGTTACTTTGCGAGATTTTCGAGACTATATCTGAACTAAAAAGGGGGTTGAAATTAAAGTGAAAAAAAATGGAAGCGGTATTCCGGAACAGATCCGGGAGAAAATATTTTCCCGAAGGGATGCCTTTGGCGCAACCTTTTTTTACCACCCTCCCAATAGTCATCGGGACGACCGGGCAAGCCACTGGGCTGGGCCTGTCCCTGGCTTATGATATCGTCAAAGCGCACGGTGGGGATATTAAAGTAATCAGTAATTATTTCCCGCCTTCGGGGGAGTTGGGGATGGAGAAAGAGGATGGATCAGGGAGTGAGTTTATTATCCGGTTACCGGTCGGATGAAATTAAAGACCGAAGGGCTTATCAAAACACCTCCTGTCTTTTGCCTCTCCGCCGGATTAATTTAGGTAGCTTTGAGAACAGACTGTAGAGATGCCGGGAATTATTATACAGGGGGAATGAAGGCGAAATCGATCCAGGGAAATTCATTGGAAGAGGTCCGGTACGCGCTGGAAGACATATTGGATCTTACAGCCAGGTCTGGGGATCAGGAGTTCAGGCCAGAACTTGCCTTTGTTTTCGTCTCCATCAAACAGGACTGGGTTACTTTGCGGGATTTACTGCACCGGAAAGGCCTTGAGGTCCTGGGGGCCACCTCTTCCGGCGAATTTACCGAGGCGGGACAAAGCGAAGGGGGGATTTCCGTATTGTTGCTGGAATTGCCCAAAGCAGATTATGCCATATTTTATGAGCCGATCGGGGAGCGGACCATGGAGGATGCCGCCATGAACCTGGCACGGAGAGCCTTGCAAACCTTTGACTGTCCGGCTTTTATCCTGCTCAGCACCCTGCTGTCGGCGGATGGCAAAATGTTGGAGGGGGAGACCCTCATCCGGAGTATAGAAAAAGTGACCGGCCCCCAGGTCACCCTATTCGGAGGCATGGCCGGGGATGACATCAGTTTTACGGGCACCTATGTGTTTACCCATGATCAGTCCACCGATTATGGACTGGTCGCCCTCATCCTGAACGAGGAGAAAGTAAGCCTGAGCGGAATGGCTATTTCCGGATGGAAGCCCGTGGGGGTTGCAAGGACCATCACCAAAAGCAGGGGCAACCTGCTTTATACCATTGATGGCCAGCCCGCCCTCGACATGTACCTCCGCTTCTTGGGTATGGAAAGGTCTTCGGCAGAAGACCAGGTCCGGTTTTTTGATACCATCGGGGTGCATTACCCTTTCCAGATCGAAAGGGAGGGTCGCGAGCCCATGATGTGCAATCCCATCGGCTATAATAAGGAAGAAGGGGCCCTGATCTGCGAGTCCGATATCCGGGAAGGGTCCAGGTTCCGGTTTTCAACGCCGCCTGATTTTGACATCCTCGAAACCGTAGTGGGGAAAGCCAATGAATTAAAAATGCAAACCCATGCGAAGGCCGATGCCCTGCTTATCTTTTCCTGCGCGGGAAGGTTGAGCGCTCTGGGACCCCTGGCAAGGGATGAAAATGAAAAGCTGGCCGGGGTCTGGAATGTTCCGATGGCGGGGTTTTACACCTATGGCGAATTTGGGAAGGGGCCCAATGGCAAACACGAATTTCATTCCACCACCAACAGCTGGGTGGTTTTAAAAGAAAAATAAAATCAATCGATATGATAAAAGGAACAGTACTGTATGGCCATCCCAAGGACGCTGCAGCATTTGAGAAGTATTATGTAGAAAAGCACTTGCCGCTTGTAGCAAAAACCCAGGGTGTGCTTAAATTGGAACTGACGAAATTTTTGCCCAATCCTGATGGGTCGGCTCCGGCTTATTACCGCATGGCAGAACTTTATTTTGACAATGCGGCAGAAATGCAGCAGGCATTGGGTTCCCCGGAGGGGCAAGCCATGGCTGCCGATCTGGCCAATTTCGCAACGGGTGGGCTTACCATCGTTTTCGGAGCAGTTGAATAATTAAACATGCAAGCCAAATCAATCAAGGGAAATTCAACCGGGGAAATTCAATCGGCGTTACAACAATGCATAACAAACGATTTCAAACCAACATTGGCCATTGTATTCATGTCGGTGAAACAGGACCGGGAAGCCGTATGTTCCTTACTGAATGAACAGGGGATACAGATCTTCGGTTCCACTACATCCGGCGAATTCATCAGCAGCGAGATCAGTGAAGGCGGAATAGCCATTATGCTGCTTGATCCCGATCCTGCTCTTTTCCAATTAGTGTTTTTGGAAACGGGCGGCAGTTCAGCTTATGAAGTTTCAAAACAATTGGGTGTATTGGGTAAAAACAGTTTTGCCCAAGCCGCATTTTTGGTTGCTTCCGGCTGGTTGCATACCGATGGCGAACGGATCATCAAAGGAATTGAAGAAGGTTACCAGGGAGAACCAGCCATTTATGGCGGCATGGCCGGCGATGACCTTGCATTGAGCGGACCAATCGTATTTACACAGGGAAAAAGCAGTATCACCGGCCTTGTGGCCATTATTATAGATACGGACAGGGTAGAGGTATCGGGAATAGCCACCTGCGGATGGAAACCAATCGGCATTACTAAAACGGTGACGAAAAGTGAGGGAAATGTGGTGTACACCATGGATGATCAGCCGGCCCTGGATCTTGTGATCAAATACCTCGGGTTGAATATGGATGATATGAATGCCATTACCAATACCGTTTTTAATCTTGGCGCCTATTACCCGTTACAACTGGAAAGAGAAGATGCACCGCCGGTGATGCGAACAGCCATGTTGGGGAATAAGGAAGACAGGTCTTTGATCTGTGCAGGGAATGTACCGCAAGGTTCCAAAGTCCGCTTCTCCCTGCCGCCCGATTTTGATGTTATAGATACGGTTGTCAACGAATGTTCGGATTTGAAAACAGGCAACAGGAACGGTGTTGATGCGGTCATTATGTTTTCCTGCATCAGCCGTTATCTTTCTTTTGGTGTAATGACAAGTGAAGAAATTGAAAGAGTGATGGGTGTCTGGAATGCTCCTTTTATCGGCTTTTTCAGTTATGGTGAATATGGGAAATCCCGAAGAGGCAAACATGAGTTTCACAACAATACCTGTTGTGTGGTGACGCTAAAAGAAATACGATAATGAAAGCAAAATCAATAAAAGGAAAGTCACCGCAAGAAATCAGGACTACGCTGGGAAACGCTAGGTCGGATGGGTTCAAACCCACCCTGGCTTTTGTATTTATTTCCATCCAAAACGACCTGAAAGCCGTGTCGGAGTTGCTCGATAAAGAGGGCATTCAAATATTTGGCGCAACGACCGGCGGAGAATTTATTGATGGGAATATTGAGAGCGGGTCGGTCGCTATTCTCCTATTGGATATGAAGCCGGAATACTTCGCCCTTCTGCTTGAGGATTACCGGGATAGAGATCCCGAAGCGGTGGCAAGACAAATGTCTGCCAAAGCAAAAGAAACCTTTAAAAACCCGTCTTTTATCATCTCAGCCAGTATCAATGCCCGGGAAAACTCGGAGGCCCTGGGAGAACCGCTGATCAAAGCCATGGAATCGGTGACCGGAAAGGAAACAAATATCTGGGGAGGCCGTGCAGGGGATGATTTTGTTTTTAATGATACGGTGGTATTCAATAATAATCTGTCAACGGAAAGAGGAATCCTCATGCTGGTATTGGATGGGGATAAAATGATCGCAAGAGGCGAAGCGGCTTCGGGATTAAAGGCGGTGGGAACTGAAAAAATCATTACCAAAGCCAGCGGCAACTGGGTATACGAGATTGACCACCAACCCGCAGCGGAAATGGTGTTAAAGTACCTGGGTCTTAAATTAAGCCAGGAAGAAGCAGAAACCTTTTTCCCCAAGGAAGGCATCATGTTCAGTGTTTCCCGCGATAAGGGGGATCCGGTGATCAGGGCTGTGGGGGTGTTCAACTGGAAAGACAAATCGTTCTCCACGCTTGGCAGTATCCGGGAAGGAGACCGGATTCGGCTGACGCTTCCTCCTGATTTTGAATTGGTGGAAGAATTGAGCAGGAATGCTGAAATAATAAGCCGGCAAGAACTACCGGGAACCGAAGCCTTGCTGATGTTTTCCTGTGTGGGCCGGCTGGGGCAATTCGGGCCATTGATAGGAGATGAGATAGAAGGAATCAGAAAGGCCATTGGGGTCCCCCTTGCGGGTTTTTTCACTTATGGAGAATTTGGAAGGACCCGGAACGGGAACAATGAATTTCATACCAGCACCTGTTGCTGGGTGGCGTTGAAAGAAAAATAATCCTTCGCGGTCCGGCAAAATCACGGCTCAAAGGGACAAAAAAATATAGATGAAAGCAAAATCAATAAAAGGAAAATCACCGGAAGAAATCAGGAAAACGCTGGGAAACGCTATGTCGGATGGGTTCAAACCAAACTTGGCGTTTGTATTCTTAACCGAGGTGAGAGATGCCGATGCCGTTACGGCCCTGATGGATGCAGCAGGCATTGCCGTATTCGGCGCCAGTACCTCTTCAAAATTTACGGAAGAGGGTATTGAACCGGATGGCATCGTTATATTATTGCTGGATATGAATCCGGCTTATTTCAGCATTGTTTTAAAAGATTTTAAAACTTCTGGCTCTGTCTATCAAGCGGCCTGCGAAGTAGGGGATGCGGGCAAAAATAGTTTTGATCACCCGGCCTTTATTATCTCGACTACGGATATAAGCACTCCGGGCGAAGAAGTGATCAAAGGTATTTTAGACAAAGGGGGAATAGACGTTCCGGTGATTGGGGGTGGAGCCGGAGAACCTATAAACTTTACAGGTATCGTTTTCACCAAGGATGCAAAATCAAGTTCAGGGATAATAACACTGATTCTGAACGAAGACAAAGTGGATGTTAAAGGAGTCGCTGTATCAGGTTGGAAACCTGTCGGGACGGAAAAAAGGATCACTAAATCCAATGGAAACTGGATATATACCATCGACGATGAGCCGGCTTTGGATGTGATCATGAAGTTCCTTGGAAAAGAGATGCTGGCCGTGGATAAGTCATCAGAGATTGACAGTTATCCGTTGCAGCTCAGGCGGGAGTCGGGAAAACCGGTAATGAGGCCTGTTGTCCTTTGGAAGCAGGAGGACCATTCAGTTATGCTTGGAGGACCCGTAAAGGAGGGTGCCCTGTTCCGCTTTTCCCTTCCACCCGACCTTGAAGTGATAGACGAGGTCATTGACAGCACTAAAACAATCAGAGAGAATGATCTTCCGCAGGCAGATGCCATGATTGTGTTTTCCTGCATAGGTAGGCTTTCCAATTTGGGTCCTTTGGTTGCTTCAGAAATTGAAGGATTGGCGGCAGCCTGGGGTGGTCCGATGGCGGGCTTTTTTTCTCTCGGTGAATATGGTAAACTGGATGACACCCGCCCCGAATTTCATGGAACCACGGTGAGTTGGGTGGCCCTGAGAGAAAAATAATCCCGGGTCAGTTCATCTGAACATGGCCAGTTAAGATAAAATGGATATATGAAAGCCAAAACGATAAAGGGGAAATCAATAAATGAAATTCAACCGGCTTTGGACCAATGCATGACCGGGAGGTTCAAACCGACTTTAGCCATTGTATTCATGTCTGTTAAACAGGACCGGGAAGCCCTTTCCAGATTATTTGACGAAAAGGGCATTCAGATCTTTGGAGCCACCACGGCAGGTGAATTTATGGATGGAGAAATTGAAGAAGGCAGCATGGTCGCGATGCTGCTTGACCTCAATCCGGCGTATTTCAAACTGGAATTTATTAAAACAAGCAAACAGACGGCCCTGGAAGACGCAAAAAAATTAGGGGAAGCCGGAAAAGAGGCCTTTAAAAATTCAGCGTTTATCATTGCGACAGGCGGAGTGGACCTGGGTGGGGAAGAAATTGTTGAAGGTATCGTTGAAGGCTATAGAAATGCCGGTTCCCGATTGGATAAGGAAGTCACCCTGTTCGGAGGTAAGGCGGGAGATGATTTGGGACTGGAGGCCACCTTTGTTTTTACCAACGGAAAGAGCAGCGACCATGCCCTGGTGGCCTTGATTCTGGATGAAGATAAGATGGATGTCAGAGGCATCACCACCTGTGGCTGGAAGGCTATTGGGACCACCAAAACGGTTACTAAAAGCCAAGCCAATATTGTATATACCATTGACGATAAACCGGCACTGGACACCTTATTGAATTACCTGGGAGTGGAGATCAAGCAGGAAGGCGATAAGGCCCTGGTGACCTTCCTGAGTTCCTGGTATTATCCATTGCAAGTGGAGCAGGAAAATGTGGAACCCGTCATTCGAACAGCCATGTTCGCCAACCGGGAAGACCGTTCTTTGATTTGTTCCGGCAATGTGCCCCTGGGGTCTAAAATAAAGTTTTCGCTGCCGCCGGATTTTGATTCCATTGAAAAGGTCGTGGCGGAATGTAAGGCCATAAAGGATGATGCACAACAGCAAGCGGACGCCCTGATCATGTTTTCATGTGTAAGCAGGTATTTATCTTTTGGGATGGTGATGAAAGAAGAGTTGGAACAGGTACAAAAAATTTGGGATGCGCCCATGGCCGGCTTTTTTACCTACGGTGAATATGGAAAATCCCTGTCTGCATTGCAGGCCGGGGAAGCCGGTAAAAATCAGTACCATAACAATTGCTGTTGCCTGGTAGCAATAAGGGAAAAAGAAACCTGAATCGGGTGAACTTAAAAAAAATCTATTCAACAAAACCGGATTATTTATTTCAATAAATTATGCAATCGAAATCAATTAAAGGAAGGTCGGCGGAGGACATTCAAAATGCGCTGTTGCAAAGTATGGCGGATGGTTTTAAACCTACCCTGGCGATCGTGTTCCTGTCCGTAAGCCAGGACAGGAAGGCCGTGAGGGATATCCTGGATAAGGCAGGCATACGGATTTTCGGCGCCACCACCAATGGGGAGTTTATTGATGAAAACCCGGATAAATTTTCTACGGCGATCCTGTTATTGGATATGGATCCCGGCCATTTCAGGATCCTGTTTTCTGAATACCGGGAAAAAAATTACAGGGAGGTGGCCAGGGCCCTGGCTGCTGAAACAAAACGGTTTTTTCATAAGCCGGCCTTCCTGATCTCGGGCACCCATTTGGAAACGGATGCGGAACAATTGTTATTGGGATTTGAGGATGAAGTTGGGAAAGAAGTCAATGTTTTTGGCGGCATGGCGGGCGACGATTATACCTTCAGCGACCAATTTGTTTTTACCAGTGACCGGGAAACCGGGAAGGGCATGGTTGTGCTGGCTCTGGACGAAGATAAAATCAAGATCAGAGGCAGGGCCACGTGCGGTTGGAAGGCCGTAGGCACGGAAAAAACCGTCACCCGGAGTGAAGGCAATCATGTATTTACCGTGGATGATGTCCCGGTATTGGATCTCACCTCCAAATACGGCGGCCTGGAAAATGTGACTCCGGAGAATAAGGACCTTCTTTTGGAAATTGCGGCCAATCTCCCCCTGCAGTTGCAAAGACCGGTAGGCGATCCGGTGATGCGGCCCGGCCTGGTCGTGGACTGGAAAGACCGGTCATTTTATTGCAGCGGTTCGGTCCCTCAGGGCTCCAAAGTACGGTTTTCCGTACCGCCGGATTTCGATGTCATGGAAAAGGTAATCCGGGGTGTGCAGGAATTAAAACAGACCCAAATGCCGGAAGCAGATGCTGTGGTGGTCTTCAGTTGCGCCGGCCGCATTCTTTCCCTGGGGCCCCTGATGAACCAGGAAATTGAAGGAGTGAAAAAAGTATGGAATGTACCCATGGTGGGCATGTTTTCCAATGCGGAGTTGGCCAGGGCGACGGGCGGCAACCTGGAAATGCATAACCTCACGACCTGCGTTGTGGCTTTAAAGGAAAAATAAATGAACCAAAGTTTATCCCATATCTCAGCCGCTGTCGAAGGAAGTGAAACCTTATCCGCTGAACAAAAAAAATCCATCCTGGATTGGATTAAGGAAGTGGATAAATACCTCTCCATTGTGGAATTTAAACTGGACCGGACTGAAAAAGTAAAAAGGACGACGGCCATCCTTCTTGAGGAAACGATCCAGGAACTGGAACAAAAAAGAAAAGCAGTAGAAGCGCAAAACAGGGAACTGGAAATTGAATCGTCCCTCGAAAGGGTAAGAACCGCGGCCATGAGCATGAAAAAACCCGATGACTTGTTGTTTATCTGTGATGTTTTGTTCAAAGAACTTAAGTCGCTGGGTTTTACCGAACTCAGGAATACGTTGATTCATACCTATGTCGATGAGGAAAGTTATTTTATCGATTACGATTACTCCGATTATACCGGTGGGGGCATTAGCCACATTCCCTATAAGGGGGTGCCATTTATTGAAAACTATATTTTTGAGATACGCAAAAGTAAAGAAGCGTTCACGGAAATGGTGGTCACCGGTGAAGAGTTGGAAGTTTTTAAGGAATTCAGAAAAACCACCGGCCAGTTGGAGGATTTGCGATTAGATCATGCTTCGGCCCTGTATTATTATAATTATTCCATCGGAGTTGGAGATGTGGGAATTTCCACTTTTAGCCCGATTTCTGAAGAGAAACGTGAAGTGCTGAAACGATTCAGAAATGTATTTGACTTTGCCTACCGGAGATATATGGATGTAGCCCAGGCAGAGATGCAGGCGAGGGAGGCGACCATCGAAGCCTCCCTGGAAAAGGTCCGCGGGGAAGCCATGGCTATGCACAACAGCAGTGACCTGTCTTCCACCATACTATTAGCCTATTCTGAACTAAAAAAACTGGGTTTTACCTTTCTGCACTTCGGGGTAGGATTGATCAATAAGGAGACCCGCAAAGCCCAGTGGTATTCAGTTAATCCAATCCAAAGTGGGGATGATTTGGCCATGACCAGTGGGATTCTATTTGAAGGACACCCGGTGTTTGAAGCCATGTATGATTCCTGGATTAAACTGGAGGACTATTTTCCGGTATTGGAAGGGGAACCATTAACCTCATATTATGACTTGCTCACCAAAGGTCTTTCAGTCCCCTCACTTCCAATGGGTCAGACAGGAGAAAAAAAGTATGGACTTTTTTCCCCCCATCCTGTCAGTTGTTTATACGCCTGGTCAGAAAATGCGTTTAAAGAAGCTGAAATAAAGGTGCTGAAGCGATTTGCATCCATCATTGAGCTTACCTTCAGGCGGTACCTCGAACTTCAACAATCTGAGGCGGGCGCCCGGGAAGCTGTAAAACAATCTTCCCTGGACCGGGTTCGCGCTGAGATTGCTTCGATGCGAACGGTCGAGGACCTCAATTCCATCACTCCCATAGTTTGGCGCGAACTAAATATCCTTGGCGTACCTTTTTTCCGTTGCGGCGTCTTTATCATCAATGTGGAGGAGCGACTGGTCCATGTTTACCTTTCCACACCGGAAGGGAAATCCCTGGCGGTGCTTCACCTGGGTTTTGATGGAGCCGAGATCACCATCAATTCGGTGAATCATTGGCTTCAGCAAAAGGTTTATATTGAACACTGGAAAAGGGAACAATTCATGGCCTGGGTACAGTCGCTAAAAGTACAAGGCCAGGTGGAATCTGAACAGACCTATCAGGCTGGACAGGAGCCCCCGGAGACAATGACTTTACAATTTGTTCCTTTCGCCCAGGGCATGTTGTATATCGGCAGTACCGAACCATTGAATGAGGACCAACTTCAATTGGTCAAAGAACTGTCCAACGCTTTTTCAGTAGCTTTTGCCCGATATGAAGATTTCAAAAAACTGGAAGAGGCCAAAACCAAAATTGAAACCACTTTAGTTGAACTAAAAGCGGCACAAGCCCAATTGATCCAATCTGAAAAGATGGCCTCTCTCGGTGAGCTGACCGCCGGCATCGCCCATGAAATTCAGAATCCGTTGAATTTCGTCAATAATTTCGCTGAAATTAACAGGGAACTGATCGAAGAAATCAGGGAAGAAAGGTTAATGCTTAAGGCTGAAGGGGGCAAAACCACAGAGGACCTGATATTGGAAACGATGAAGGAAAATCAGGATAAAATCCTGCAGCATGGAAAAAGGGCGGATGCGATTGTCAAGTCCATGCTGGAGCATTCGAGGGTCCATAGTAGAAAAAAAGAACCTACGGACCTGAATGCCCTTTGTGAAGAGTACCTCCGGCTTGCTTTTCATGGTTACCGGGCTAAGGACAGGGACTTCAATGCTCACCTGGAGCTGAACCTGGACCCGGATCTGCCCCATGTGAATGTACTTCCCCAGGATATCGGGCGGGTATTGCTCAATCTGATCAACAATGCCTTTTACGCCGTGCAGGAATTGAATAAGTCAAAAAAAACAAAGGGAGAGCTCTATTCACCTACCGTTGCGGTGACTACAAAATCGGTGGAAAAGGCCATAGAAATCAGGGTGAAGGACAACGGTCCGGGCATACCCCAGGAAGTGGTGGGTAAAATCTTTCAACCGTTTTTTACTACCAAACCTACAGGGCAAGGAACCGGATTGGGATTGAGTTTAGCTTACGATATCGTGAAAGCGCACGGAGGAAGTATTCATTTAATCAGTACTCCGGAAGGATCAGATTTTCAAATATTATTACCTGCATCATGAGGGCAAAAGGAATAATATTTTCTCTTGGAAGGATGCCTTTGGAACAGTCCAAGAATAAGGAACTGAAATCAATATTCAAATCCATTTGTCTGAATCACACCAGCCTGACGGCGAGGCAGGGATTACCCCGATTAAAAGATGACAAAATCAGGAAACTGAAATCATTATTCCATTACCCCATATTAAAGTATGAAGCGCAGCAAAGATCAAGATAATACCGAGGATCTTAAAATCCGACTGGCCGAAAAAACCATGGAATTGAAGATTGAAGCGGCCCTGGAAAAAGTCCGTGCCGTGTCCCTGAACATGCACGAGCCGTCGGACATGCTTAAAATCTGCAAAACCATCTCAAAACAACTGCAAAGACTGGGCGTAAAGGAAATCCGGAATGTGCAGACCGCCATCTTCTACGTGAACCGGGGCACTTATATGAACTATGAATTTTATGCGAAGCATGATAAAACCTTTATCACGGAAACGACCTATGGCAATAATAAAATACACCACACCTTCGCCAGGAAGATGCTCAGAGGCAAGGGTGAATTTTTTGTCAGCCATATCCGGGGGGATAAGGTCAAAAAATGGATAGAATACCAAAAATCCACCAATGTTTTTATTGACCGCTATCTGAAAACCGCTTCCAGCCTGAATTATTACTGGCATTCCCTGGGCCCGGTAGCCCTGGGCATCTCCACCTATTCACCGCTGTCGAAGGAGGAACTGGATCTTTTTCACCGCTTCCTCAAGGTATTTGATTTGGCTTACCGGCGTTATCTGGATATTGAAAAGGCGGAAAAGCAAGCAAGGGAAGCGCGGATGGAAGTGGCGGTGGAAAGGGTGAGGACTAAAGCCCTGGCCATGCACCGGTCGGATGATATTCATGAAGTGGTGCGTACCCTGCGTCATGAATTGTTCGGACTGAACCTTGAAGGGATCATGGGGGCAACCATTTGTTTAAAGCAACCGGATGGCCAGGTAAGGCTTTGGGATATCACGGATATCAAAACTACGGGACGCTATGGTTGGGATATACTTTTTGATATTAAGAATATTGATCCTCAACTGTGGGTGAAGAAAATTTGGGACTCCGGAAAGAAGGTTACCGCCATCGAACAAGATTCAAAAGATCTCAGGCGGGCATTAAAATGGTTAAGCCGGTATGATAAAAAAACGGCTGGAGAAATAACCAAACTTCTCAAGGTCAATAAGATACAACACGGCTGGCACCGCGGGGTGAAATTGACCAACGGCATATTGATCGCCGATTTCACCAGGGAGCCGCAGGTGGAGACAGAAATCATTTTATTGAAGATCGGCGCTGCCTTCGATCTTGCTTATAAACGGTTTTTGGATTTGCAGAAGGCGGAAGGGCAGGCAAGGGAATCCAGAATACAGTTGGCCCTGGAAAGAGTGAGAGCCAGGACCATGGCCATGCAAGAAAGCAGTGAATTGCCGGAGGCGGCCAATCTGTTGTTTCACCAGGTTAAAACCCTAGAACTGCCGGCATGGAGCGCAGGGTATTGCATCTGGAACGAGGATAAATCCGCGGTTACCTTGTGGATGAGTACGGAAGGGGCGCTGCAGCCGCCTTTTACAGCCCCCACCACGGAGGACGAATTGTTTATTCAGATGAGGAAGGGACACGAACACCGAAAGCCCTTACACAGGGTGGAAATGGGAGGCGAAAAATTGGTAAAACACTACCGGTATATGCGAACGCTCCCTGTGGTGGGGGAGATCCTGGATTCCGTCATTAAAGCAGGCTATCCCCTTCCCGATTTCCAGATCATGCACTATGCTTACTTCTCCGCAGGATTCCTATTTTTCATCACCTATGAACCGGTTCCCGCCGCTCACGATATTTTTATACGTTTTGCCAGGGTTTTTGATCAAACCTATACCCGCTTCCTCGATCTTCAAAAATCCGAAGCACAGGCAAGAGAGGCGCAGATCGAAGCGGCCCTGGAAAGGGTGCGAAGCAGTTCCATGGCCATGCATCAGAGCAGCGATTTGCACCAGGTCATCAAGGTGGTGACTGAACAATTGTGCTCGCTCCGGTTAAAATTTGATGTCGCCAATTTTGCGAAAGTGGATGAAGCCGGCAACTGGGATTTATGGCTTTCTACCCCGGCACAAGCCTATCCGGCTCAACTGTTTGTGCCTTACCTGGACCATCCGATCTTTAACCGGGTCCTGGAAATGCGGAAAAATCAACTTGATCATATTTCTGACGTCTATGATCAGAAGGTTAAAAATGTTTTCTTCCGGCATTTTTTCAAAAATTCCGAGGCTAAACATTCACCGGAATCCAGGAAAAAACAGGTGTTAAACCGGAAAGGATTTGCCAGGACTCTCTTTTACTTTAAAGACATCTGGTTTGCCATATCCAATTACGAAGGCATTCCGTTTTCCGCCGAGGAAGTCGGAATATTCAGGCGTTTTGCAAAGGCTTTTGAACAATCGTATATCCGTTTCCTGGACCTTCAGCGGGCCGAAGCACAAGCCCGGGAGGCACAGATCGAAGCGGCGTTGGAAAGAGTAAGAAGCCGAAGCATGGCCATGCACAGGAGTGATGAGCTGAAAGACGTAATACGCCTGGTGCTTCAGCAATTTGGTCAACTCAACATCAATGCAGAGCATGCCGGTTTTTATATAGATTACAAAGCCCACGAGGACATGCACATCTGGCTGGCCGACCCGAAACTTGAGCCATTCTATGCAGTCATTCCCTATTTCGATACGCCGACCTGGAACAGCTTTTTGGAAGCCAAAGCAAATGGAACCATCCTGCACACCGACCTGCTGGACTTTAAAACAAAAAACAAATTCTATCGATCCCTTTTCAAACTATTTACGATACCGGAGGAAGCACAGAAATTCTATTTAAAATGCAAGGGGCTTGCCGTTTCCACGGTGCTGCTCGACAATGTCGGATTGTACATTGAAAACTTTTCCGCCATTCCTTATACGGATGAAGAGAACAACCTATTGATACGTTTTGGAAACGTATTTCAACAAACTTATACCCGTTTCCTTGACCTGCAAAAAGCCGAAGCGCAGGCAAGGGAAGCACAGATCGAGGCGGCCCTGGAAAGAGTGAGAAGCAGAACGATGGCCATGCATACCAGCTCGGAACTGATCCAGACGGCAGAGCTCCTCTTTGACCAGTTGAAACAGCTTGGCGCCGAATTGCAGGGAGTGGCATTTGCCATATGCGATAAAAACAGCGTCATGGTTCAAAAATGGACCAGCATTGGGGTATTTAACCATCCCTATAACATTGAACCGGGCGAGGAACGCATGTATGAGGCCTGGAAAAATCAGGCGGCCCTGTATGAGGAGGTATACGAAGGAGAAAGACAAAAGAAATATTATGAAGCGTTTATGCAGATTCCGGCCTTTAAGCAAGGCATCCAAAAATTTATAGACAGTGGTCATCCCCTTCCAGCCTGGCAAAAAAACCATGCGGTCCCCTTTAAATTCGGTTATCTGCTTTTCATTACCACGAAACCCTTTAATGAAACACAGATCTTCCTTCGTTTTGGAAAAGTATTTGAGCAAACTTATACCCGCTTTCTTGATCTGCAGAAAGCCGAGGCACAGGCCAGGGAATCGCAGATCGAAGCGGCCATGGAAAAGATCCGAAGCAGGTCCCTCGCCATGCACCATTCCAGCGAGCTGAGCGCAGTGATCGCCGTGTTCTTTGAGAAGCTGAGCGAGCTCAACGTGCTGCTGGGCACCGTCGGCATTCAGCTGTTCGATCAGCGAACGGGCGATTCCGTATTGTGGGTGGGCAATGCCCTCCAGGAGCCGCAAATGATCAACCTGCCCCACGATGACGGGGTGATGCAGCAAGACACTTACCTCAAAGATGGCTGGCAGGCTTTCTCCACCGGCCAGGCGATCATCAACCGGTTTTACTCCCGGCAGCAAAAGGACAGGTTCATCGATTTTGTTTTCTCCCATAACGACCTGATCAGGATCCCGGAAAACGCCCGGACCGTGCTGAGGGACCTGGACGACTATTATGTCTGCCTGATCGCCGAATCTCATTCGGCGCTGTTTGCTGACAGCTTCACCGGCCAACCTTACCCTGAGGAGAACCTTGACGTGATCCGCCGGGCGGCCAGGGTGTTCAACCAGGCTTATATCCGTTTTCTTGACCTGCAAAATGCAGAAGTGCAGGCAAAAGAAGCGCAGATACAATTAGCCTTGGAAAGAATACGTGCCCGTACCATGGCGATGCAGAAAAGTGATGAACTGCCGGGAACGTCCTTTTTGCTTTTTCAACAAATGAAGGAATTGGGATTGACGGCCGTGCAAAACTCTATAGGAATCGTTAAGGAGGACGCAGGGGTTGTTGAATTATCTACCACGGTACAGGGTCATCCTGAGCCAAAAACTTTATATGTCCCGATCGACGATCCGCATGTGATGGCTAAAGCAGTGGCCGCATGGAAAGCAAAGCGCTCTTCGTTGACCTTGGAATTTCATGGGCGGGAATTAAAAGAATACAACAAACTCCGTAATCGATTTTTGGAGATTAAAGTGAATTTTCCTGAGGACCATTGGATTGTCAATATCGTTTTTTTCTCCAAAGGATGGTTGTCCTTTTCTTCCGATAAGAACATCCCGGGGGAAACCTTGTTGTTGATGGAAAGATTCGCAGGGGTTTTTGACGGCACCTATACCCGCTTCCTCGATTTGCAGAAAGCCGAAACCCAGGCCAGGGAAGCACAGATCGAGGCGGCATTGGAAAGAGTGAGAGCAAGGGCGATGGCCATGCATTCCTCGCAGGAGTTGAACGAAGTGGTGCATGAACTGAGAAAACAAATGGGTTTATTAGGGCAAAAGGATCTTGAAACCTGTGTGATCCATTTAAATGAGGAATCTTCCGATTATATACATTCCTGGGCAGCCATTCGGCCGCCGGAAGGGGAAGGCGAAATTCTTGTGGATTCCACGGCCCGGGTTCCCAAAAAGGGATTGAGGATTATCGAAGAAGCCATGGAGGCTTACTCCTCCCACCGGCAGGATTACATCCTCCTCAATGAAGGCGATAAACTGAAACAATGGTTTTCATTCCTTGAAAAAGAATCCCCCCGAAGCTACTCCAGACTGGTGGATTCGGTACAAGGGAAGATTGCGGATCTGCGGGCATTCTGGTCGTTTGCAGATTTTACCGGAGGGTCATTGTTGATGGTTACCATGGAGGCTCCCGATGACGCTACCAGAGGTTTGCTGAGAAAATTTGCCAATGTTTTTGGACTCGCTTACCGGAGGTTTGCCGACCTTAAACAGGCCGAAGCGCAGGCAAAGGAAGCGGAAATTCAATTGGCATTGGAAAGAGTAAGAGCCCGCAGCCTGGCCATGCATCACACCTCCGAACTGCAGGAGGTGGTAAATGTCACCGCACAACAATTGCTGGGTATCGGGATGGATATTGACGGCGGTGTTTTCATTTGTATCAATGCCGAGGTGGGTACCGGACTTTCGATCTGGGCCTCTGGAGGAATGGCGGACTATGTAGAAAAAATCGTAGTTCCGGTTCTAAACAAACCCATTTTCACCCGGATCAGGGATGCCATTAAAAAGGGGAATACGTTTTTGATAGAGTCGTTCACCGATCAGGAAAAGAGGACATTTTTCGACCACCTCTTCCAATATGAACCCTGGCAAAGCCTTTCACAGGAAAGAAAGGAAGCCTTGCTGTCGCGTACGGGAGGATTTGCCCGGTCGGTGGTAATCTCACGGCACACCAGTATTTCCATCACCAACCATCATGGTAAAGCATTCAGTGAACAAGAAAACGAAGTATTAAAACGGTTCGGAAAAGTTTTTGAACAATCCTATACCCGCTTCCTCGACCTGCAAAAAGCGGAAGCCCAGGCCAGAGAAGCTGAAATTGAACTGGGATTGGAAAGGGTGAGAGCCAGGGCGATGGCTATGCAATCCTCTGAAGAATTGAGTACACTTATCGGAACCGTATTTACTGAATTAACCAAACTTGATTTAGCCCTTACCCGTTGTATCATCTGGGTATTTGAGCCGGCAACCCATGCAGCGAGATGGTGGATGGCCAACAGCGAAGAACCCTCCCGCCCGATGAGTTTTTATATCAAACACCATGAACATCCCGCTTATCTCACTTTTGTACGGGAGTGGAAAAATCAAAATGTAAAATTCGTATACGATCTGAAAGGCCAGGATAAAATAAATTGGGATGATCTTTTATTCAATGAGACCGAACTGTCCAATCTTTCTGATGCGGTAAAGAACGGGATGAAAGCACCTGAGAGAGTTTTACTGTCCGCATCATTCAACAATTTTGGCGGTATCAACGTCGCAAGCCTTGAGCCCTTATCCAATGAGCATTTTGATATATTGCTCCGCTTTGCGAAAGTTTTTGATCTTACTTATACCCGTTTCCTCGATTTAAAAAATGCCGAAGCCCAGGCCCGGGAGGCCCAGGTTGAAGCAGCCCTTGAAAGAGTCCGTTCTCAGGCCATGGCGATGAGGCAATCGGGCGACTTGCTGGACATTGTGGTAACCATGCGGAATGAATTTACCCGCCTGGGCCATGAAGCGCATTATTTCTGGTATATGCGTTGGCTGCCTGATAGGTACGAGAAAGCCATGACTTCCGGCGACGGCACCCGGATTGGAATGATCATGAGCCTGCCCCGGCATATCCATGGGGATATTCCCCTGGTGGCCCATTGGGAAAAAAGCGAAGAACCAGCCCTGGTGTATGCCATGGATGTGGATGCGGCCTTAAATTATGTGGATAAAATGGTGGCCCTTGGGGATTTTGAACTGGTGGATCCCCACGCGCCATCCCACGACGATATCCGCCGTATCCAAGGGCTCACATTCATAATGGCCCGGACCATGCACGGAGAAATCGGGTATAGCTTGCCGGGCGTGGTTTCAAACCCTCCGGAAGAGGACCTAAAAACCCTGGTGCGGTTTGCCAACGTATTTGATCTTGCCTACCGGCGTTTCGAAGACTTGAAGGAAGCCGAGAATCGTAACAGGGAAACCCAGATCGAACTGGCGCTGGAACGCACCCGTACCAAGACCATGCTCATGCAACATTCCGATGAGCTGCTCGAAATTTCCAAGGTTTTTCATCAACAGTTGCTGCTTTTAGGAATTGATTCCGAGTTCTCTTTTGTATGGCTGCCCAATGAAGAAAAAGGAGATCATTTATTCTGGGCGACCTGGATGCAAGAAAAGGATGGAACTGCTGCTTTTCACACCAGGGCCATTACCTATCCGCTCGATCTTACGGAACCTTATACGGCCAAATGTTTTGAGGATTGGCGCAGCGGGGTCCCGGTGCATGAGCATTTTATTGCTCCCGAAAATATTGAAACCTTCTTTGCTTCCTGGGAGGAACTGCTGGAGGGGGCCGAAGGACTGAAACCGGTGTTCTTCCCTGAAGGCATTTACTACACGGAGGCTTTTATGAAATACGGATGCTTCGGGATTGATATTCGAAGGCCGTTGAGCCAGCAGGAACAAAGTATTCTCCATCGCTTTGCCATCGAATTTGAAAGAACCTACACCCGCTTCCTGGACCTGCAAAAAGCGGAAGCACAGGCCAAAGAAGCGCAGATACAATTAGCATTGGAACGAGTGCGTGCCAGAACCATGGCCATGCACCAAAGCGATGAATTACGCGAAGTGGTTTCATTATTGTTTAAGCAAATTAAAGGCTTGGGGTTTGAAGCATTTATGTGCTCCATTTTGTTGCTCGACGAATCAAAAAGAGGTTACCAGGAATTTATGTCTTCCGATGAGCAGTCCGTGTTGCCGCAAATTTATAAGGTGCCCTACTTGGAAGACCCGTTTCATGATAAATTCATGGCAGCGTTTAACGAAGGGCTGTCTTATAAAGTTTTTGAATTGGGGGGCAAAGAAAAAAGAGAGTATGATAAGAAGGTTTTTACTTTAACCGATTTTAGGTTTCTCCCGGAAGAATCGAAGCAGATGATGATGGATACCCTGCGCTGTTCGATTTGCTGTGCCTACACAAAGCATGGTTGCATTGTAGCGGTTAGCGATCAAGAATTGGACTCTGGTCATTCAAAGGTATTACAGCGTTTTGCCAAAGTATTTGATCAGACCTACATCCGCTTTCTGGATCTTCAAAGGGCTGAAGAACAAGCCCGTGAAGCACAGATTGAAGCCGCTTTGGAAAAAGTCCGTTCCCGTTCCTTAGCCATGCACAAAAGCGATGAATTGAAAGAGGTGGTGGTAGTAGTGTTTGAAAAGCTAAAGGAACTGGGATTGACCTTTGATGTGGCGGGCATTCAATTGTACACCGGAGGCACCAGGGACATTGTTCAATGGGTCGCCGCACCGGGACTTGCATCAGCACCTGTGCTTGCGAATCTTCCATTCATAGAAGATGACTATCAAGATAGTGAAATCATCAGGGATGTCTGGACGGCTAAGGAAAGCGGGAAGAATTTCAGCAAGCATTACTCCTTTCAAGAGAAGAATAAGTTTTTCGCCTATGCCCACAGACACAATGACATTGACACGATACCAGAGGTAGCAAGGCAGATCCAAATGCAGGCGCCCGGCTATACGCAATCGTTGGTGGCGGAAAAGCATTCGGCATTGTGGGTGGACAGTTATTCGGGCCAAACCATTTCCGAGGAGGAATTTAACGTCCTGGGACGGTTTGCCAGGGTCTTTGAACAAGCCTATGTGCGTTTCCTTGATCTGCAAAAAGCCGAAGCCCAGGCTAGAGAAGCACAGATAGAGGCTTCATTGGAAAGAGTTCGTGCAAGAACCATGGCGATGCATCGAAGTGAAGAACTTGTGGAAGTATCTGAATTGTTGTATAATGAACTGCGGGGACTTGGTGTTAGCCGGTTTATTAATTGCGGATATGTGGAAATAGATGAAACCAACAATATCCAGAATGCATGGATGACCGTTGTGGATGGTTCTGGAGTAAATGCCGTCCGGCTTCCTCTTACCGGCGAACAGGTGTTTAATGAAAGGTATGATGCGTGGAAAAGGAAAGAAAAAATATTTCATCAGTCGGTAGGAGGTGAACTTCTGAAAAGGCATATTGAATTTGGAACACAGCATTACAGAGACACTGAAATTGATGAATTTGTCAGAACCCGCTTTGCCGATCCTACCATTTTTTATTGCAGTAATTTCTCTCAGGGCTATCTGCATATAATTACGGATGCCTTGCTTTCTGTCCAAGATGAGTTATTACTTATCAGGTTCACTACGGTGTTTGAAATGACCTATAAACGTTTCCTTGATCTTCAAAAAGCAGAAGCACAGGTAAGAGAATCTCAAATTCAATTAGCGCTGGAGAGAGTGAGGGCAAGAACAATGGCAATGCAGAAGAGTAATGAACTTCCGGAGGCGGCAAATATACTATTTCAGCAGGTTCAGTCATTGGGTTTTCCAACATGGACTGCAGGCTATTGCATTTGGGATGAAGATAAGAAAGCAATTACCTTATGGATGAGCAGACCCTGGGGAGATATTCAACCACCCTTCCGGGTGCCGCTGGATGAAAATCCTACCTTCATCCGTTATCTCGAAGCGCATAATGAAGGGTTGGAATTGTATATAGACGAAATTAGTGGTAAATCACTTGAAGAGAATTACAAATACCTGCTCACCCTTCCTGTAGTCGGCGAACAATTGGAATCTATCCTGGCAGAAGGTCATCCACTTCCCACCTATGAGGTCGATCATTGTGCTTATTTTTCAAAAGGATTTTTACTTTTTATCACTTACCAGCAGGTACCTGAAGCGCACGATATTTTCAAACGCTTTGCCAAAGTCTTCGAACAAACCTATACGCGCTTCCTTGACCTGCAAAAAGCCGAAGCCCAGGCGCGAGAAGCGCAGATAGAATCGGCATTGGAAAGGGTGCGGTCACGATCTTTGGCCATGCACCGCTCGGATGAACTGGAACAGGTAGCTGGATCTTTATTTGAAGCAGTGGTAGGGCTTGGCATTGCAATGGATGGGGCGTTGCTGTTTGTGTTCAACCGGGAGAACAAAAACATCAGACTTTGGATCGCTACCGTCCAATTAACCAAACCGGTCTTCATAGATCTTCCCCACGAGGAGGTCATGAAAGACAATCAAGTAATTCTTGATTATTGGAATACCATTGAAATTGGAGGCCAACTGCTAAACCGGGTATACTCGGTTGAGGCCAAAAATGACTATTTCCGATATGTGCACCGGCACAACGGTTCTAAAATACCTGATCAATTGAAACAACTTCAGTTAGAATTACCTGCTTGGAATTTTTCCTTTGTCGCAGAGAAAAATACCATGCTGGGTTTGGATAGTTGGTCAGGGCATCTATTTGCTGAAGCCGATCTGAATACCCTTCGAAGATTTTCACGGGTTTTTGAACAAGCCTATACGCGCTTTCTTGACCTGCAAAGGGCCGAAGCCCAGACCAGGGAAGCCAGGATCGAAGCTTCGCTCGAGAGGGTCAGGAGTAAAGCTATGGCCATGCACAGCTCACAGGACCTGGCCGCTACCATCCAGACCTTTTACCGGGAACTGAATTCGCTGAACCTTACCCCTCGAAGGTGTGGCGTGGGTTTGATAGACCGGGAAACCCGGATGTCTGAATTGTCCACGATGAACACCACATCGGATGGCGAGTCCATTGAAATACTCGGAAAACTGGTCCTCGAAAATCATTTCGTACTGGAGGGGGTTTATGAGCATTGGCTGGCACAGGAGGAATATCATCCGGTATTGAGGGGAAATGAAATCAGGGAGTATTATCAGTTATTGCGGCCACAAATTCAATTTCCCGAATACCCGCAGGATGCCGTACAATACGGGCATTTCTTTTTCTTTGATGAAGGCGGAGTCTACGCCTGGACGGAAAAGCCATTGGCTGAAGATGAGTTAAAAATTTACCGCAGGTTTACTTCCGTGCTCAGTCTCACCTACAAACGTTACCGCGATTTGCGCAATGCCGAAGCCCGTGCAAAAGAAGCGGTGCGGCAGGCTTCGCTGGACCGCTTAAGGGCGGAGATCGCCAGCATGCGTACGGCAGCCGATCTTGACCGGATCACGCCATTGATATGGAAAGAACTCACCACGCTGGGTATTCCATTCGTGCGCTGCGGAGTCTTTATCATGGATGAGCCCAACAACCAAATTCATACCTATTTATCCACACCCGATGGCCGGGCCATTGCCGCCTTTCATTTGCCTTTGGACAATCCGGGAAATCTTGGCGAGGCGGTTCAGTATTGGCGGGAACATAAGGCGTACGTGACCCGGTGGGTGGATACGGATTTCCAGGCTCAGGCCGATTTATTGGCACACTTGGGGGCGGTTGATTCACGGGATGAGTATTTAAGCAATGTTCCGGCGGATGGCATTTACCTGCATTTGTCGCCTTTTAGGCAGGGTATGCTGTATGTAGGCAACACCGCGCCCTTGTCGGATACGGAGCTGGACCTCGTGCAATCGCTCTCCGATGCCTTTTCGGTCGCTTATGCACGCTATGACGATTTCCGTCAATTGGAAATGGCTAAGAAGGATGTCGAAAATGCCCTTGCCGGGCTAAAACAAGCCCAGCAGCAATTGGTCCAGTCGGAGAAAATGGCCTCGCTGGGAGAACTCACGGCAGGCATTGCGCATGAAATTCAAAATCCCTTGAATTTCGTCAATAATTTTGCGGAAGTCAATGCCGAATTGATCGAGGAAATCAGACAGGCCATTCAGGCGGGGAATTCAGCCGAGGTCCTGCATCTTACCGAAGACCTCAAACAAAACCTGATAAAAATCAATTTTCACGGGAAAAGGGCGGACGGTATCGTCAAAAGCATGCTGCAGCACTCGCGCAGCGGTGATGCGGGCGGTAAAAACAAAAAGGAACCCACCGACCTAAATAAGCTGGCCGAAGAATACCTGAGGCTGGCCTATCACGGACTGAGGGCAAAAGACAAATCCTTCAATGCCGCGCTGCATACTGATTTTGATGATACGGTGGGTTTGATCGAAGTGTCCGGCCAGGACCTTGCCCGGGCAATACTGAACCTGATCAATAATGCTTTTTACGCAGTTCAGGATAAGGAAAAACGGATGAAGTCAAGAGGCGAACCGTTTACGCCTCAGGTTTCCCTGATTACCAAAAGAACGGGCCAGACCGTTGAGATCCGGATCAAAGATAACGGCCCGGGCATACCTGAAGAGGTGAGGGATAAGATCTTCCAGCCTTTTTTTACCACAAAACCAGCAGGACAAGGAACCGGATTGGGATTGAGTTTAGCTTATGATATCGTTAAAGCCCACGGTGGAAATATTCATTTAAACAGTACTCCGGAAGGATCAGATTTTCAAATTTTGTTACCTTCAACATGAGTGCAAAAATGTTAAAATCGCCTCATGCTGGGGAACCTTTGGAACAACCCTTTTTTACATTATCCCGATGGCTACCGAGACGACCGGGCAGTGGACTGGATTAGGGTGGTCTTTGGATTAGGATATTGGTAAGCTCATGGAAGGGGATTGAAAGTACCAGATTTGAATCAGGCTGAATTTACGATCCACTTCTATTTATGCTCAATCGCGTGACAAATTTAAATCCAATGAGAATTGGAATGGGATGATAATTAAAAAGGGAATTAATATATATAAAACTCAAATCGTGGGTTTAATAAACCCGGGTTTGATTCTATTATTTTTGTCGCACCTTTTCCCTCTGTCTGCACAATTTACCGTTCGATTTGATGTGTTCGACCCTTATGAAAAAGGTGAAATATTTTTAGCCGGCAGCTTCAATAACTGGAATCCTGGAGACCACGCCTTTAAGCTGAATGCCCTTAGTGCCACTCATAGGTATATTATTCTCAAAAACATTCCTTCAGGAAGGCATTCATTTAAATTTACCCGGGGCAATTGGGAAACCGTAGAGACTTCTTCGAGCGGTAAAAGCATAGCGAACAGGATAATCGAAATAACCAAGGATACGGTAATACCAGCGCATATTTCGGGTTGGATCGATGATTTTTATGATGCGCACAAAACCTCTGATTCGGCAAGATCATCCATTCGGCTTGAGGTGTACGATCCCGCCGGGAAACCGGATATTTTTTTAGCAGGGGGCTTTAATAACTGGAATCCGGGCGACCACAACTATAGACTCTTCACGCTTGATTCCTTCCGAAAATATATCGTCCTCAAAAATATGCCTTTGGGAAAGTATTACTTCAAATTCACCCGGGGCAACTGGAATAATGTGGAAACCACGGCCTTCAGTGAAGACATAGAAGACCGGGTAATTGAAATTAAACAGGACACCACGGTGCAGTTACGGATTGAAGGATGGATGGATGATTATATCAATCTTGCTGGGCTGGCTGATTCAACGGCTATTCTGGTCGGATTGAGGAAAAGCTATTATTATCGGGAGATCCATTTAGACAGCAGTTATAAGTATGCACTGCACAGCCTGGAACTTTCAAGAAGGAGCAAGGATAAAAATGCTGAAATCCAATCCATGATTTCACTGGGGGCGGTATTTAAGGAACAGGGCAATTCAGTCAAGGCCCTGGAATTGCTTTCGCAAGTATTGCCGATAGCTGAACTTCAACAAGATTCATTTCAATTAGTCCTGGTGAATCAAAGCATTGGAGATATTTTTGGAACCATAGCAGAATATGATAAAGCTAAATATTATTACCTGAAAGCGATTAAATATACTTCGTCGGCGGAAGACATCAGGGCCTTTTGGCGGAGCGGCCTGTTTTTAAATCTTGCCAGGGTCTATTACCATACCGGGAAGTTGGATTCAGCGAGTTACTATGCAAACCTCAACCTTGAATTAAGCCCTGCTTCGGGTGCTTTTCTCTTGCTTGGTGATATAGACCGGGAAGGACGAAATCAAGACCTGGCAATGACTCATTATCGGCAAGCAGTGGACCTGGAATCGAAATCAAGTATTTCCTCTTTCAGCCTGACTGAAGTTTATGATCGGCTTGCCCAAACGTTTTTTGAAGCCGGTCAGTCAGACTCAGCCTTTCATTATGCGAGATTATCGTTAACGATCGCTAACCGGGTAAAAAACCCTTCTGCTATAGTAAATGCAAATGCCCTTTTGTCGAAATTATTTGAAAGCCGGCATGGGTTTGACAGTGCTTTCTACTATCAAAAGGTTGCAATAATGACCAATGACAGTATCTTCACAAGGGAAAAGGAAAAACAAATTCATACGCTGGTTTTTAATGAACAATTGCATCAGCAGGAAATGGCAGCACAAAATGCAAAATTACAAGCTAAGGCATGGATATATTCTTTGGCGGGAGGACTGTTGGTCTTATTGTTAATTGCAGGTTTGCTTTCCAGAAATATCAGACAGAGAAAGGCAACAAATATTTTGTTGAAGAATCAAAAAGATGAAATAGAAATTCAAAAACGGAATGTAGAAGAGACTTTATCAGAACTGAAGTCCACCCAGGCCCAACTTATCCAGTCCGAAAAAATGGCTTCACTGGGTGAACTCACTGCAGGTATCGCACATGAAATTCAAAACCCCTTGAATTTCATTACTAATTTTATCGAAATCAATCAGGAATTGCTGGATGAAATGCAGGAACATAGGAAAAGAAATTCCGGGTTCAGAAGGCCGGAAGCGGGGGAGGAAAAATCTGAACTCATCGAAACGGAAATTCTAAATACCATCCGTAAAAACCAGGCGAAAATCCTTCAGCACGGAAAAAGGGCGGACAGTATAGTCAAAAGCATGCTGCAACACTCCCGGAGTGTTGACCCAGCCAGTAAAGGCAAAAAGGAACCCACCGATATCAACGCCCTGGCCGGCGAATACCTGCGCCTGGCCCATCACGCCTTCCAGGCTGGGCTGCGGGCCAAGGACATGACATTCAAGGCCGCCTTTGTCCTGGACCTGGATCCGGATCTTGAAAAATTCAATGTGGTCCCCCAGGATATGGGGCGAGTCCTCCATAACCTGATCAACAACGCTTTCTGGGCGGTCACTGAAAAACAAAATCAAAGCGGCACCTCAGAGTACACAGATGGCTTGGAATACAAACCTACCGTAACTGTAAAAACCCAAAAAATCAATGACCGCATGGAGTTGAGAGTGATAGACAACGGCATGGGAATACCGCAAAATATTCTGGATAAAATATTCCAGCCTTTTTTTACGACAAAACCTACGGGTCAGGGTACCGGGCTGGGACTGAGTTTGAGTTACGATATCATAAAGGCTCATGGGGGGGACCTGCGGGTAGAAACGAATGAAGGGGAAGGATCATCTTTCATCATAAGTTTACCGAAAAGTTAATCTAAAAAATGGGATCTGGCCTGGAACAAGAGCGTTTAAAAGGGGATAAACATTGGATAATCATGGGAAAGAGTTTGCCAGCCAGCGGTGCATTGTATAAAAATAATCCGTGGTCCTGGGTTTTTATGTTGAGTTTACTTTTATTGGCCTGGATAGCCTTAAGCCAAACCAACCGGGAAGACAGCCTGTTTCAATATTTGTCCAAATCCGGGCAGGACACCAACCGGGTGCTGACGCTCATTCAATTGGCGGACCTGTACCGTTTTGCACGCCCGCAGGAAGCGGTGGACCTGATGCGGGAGGCCCAGGACCTGGCGGTTAAATTGAATTTTAAAAAGGGTGAGGTACAGGTCATGAACCTGTTGGGTGAAACGGCACGGGTCAACGGGGAATATACCAGATCGCTGGAAATACAGCTCAGGGCCCTGGAAATGAGCAGGAGCCTCAAAAATGCCCTTGCGGAAGCAAACAGCCTGACCTATATTGGATTGACGTACACGGAAATAGGGGACTATCCACCGGGCCTGGATTTTTTAAACCAGGCCTTTGTTCTTCATGACCGTCTCAACATGCCGGTGAATGGAAGTTTTGATTTGTCCAATATCGGATTTACCTATGAAAAAATGGGTTTGCTGGATTCCGCTTTATTTTTTCAATTGAAGGCGCGGGAGTATCTGAAGCAGACTTATCATATTGCCCTGGAGAATTTGATCCTTACCAGGCTTGGGCAATTAAAATCATTGATGGGCCAGCCCGGGGAGGCCCTGGCCTATGGGAGAGAAGCCTTAAACAGGGCACAACGAACCGGCGACATGAGAAACCAAAGCGGCGCCCTGTACAGAATGGCCGAGGCCTTCAATGCTTTGAATCAAGCCGATTCGAGTTTGCATTGTGCCCGGTTGGCTTTATCCATCAGTCAATCCCTGGAACAAAGAAACATCAGCCTGGACCTTTATAACTTATTGTCCCGGCTTCATTTTGACGGTGGCCGGATGGACAGCGCCTATTATTTTCAAAAATTAAGTATTGCCGTGAAGGACAGTTTGTTTGGTCCTCAGAAAATCAGGGAACTTCAACGGGTGTCTTTTAATGAGTTTCAAAAGCAGCAAAAAAGCGAGGCGGAAAGATTGAATTTCAAGAACAGGGTCAAAATATACAGTCTTTTGGCCCTGGTCCTGGTTTTCTCAGGGTTGGGTATCGTCTTATACAGGAACAATATGCAAAAACAAAAGGCCAACCAAATCCTGGCAAAGACCCTGAACGATCTCCAAACCACCCAATCCCAACTCATCCAATCCGAGAAAATGGCCTCTCTCGGCGAACTCACCGCGGGCATCGCCCACGAAATCCAGAACCCCTTGAATTTCGTGAATAATTTTTCAGACGTCAACCGGGAATTGATTGATGAGGCGGAACAGGAAATGAATAAAGGAAATGTCCCGGGCGTCCGTAACCTGTTAAATGAAATACGGGAAAACGAATTAAAGATTATTACCCACGGCAAAAGGGCCGACGCCATCGTCAAAGGCATGCTGCAACACAGCCGCACCGGGAAAAGCGAGGCGGAAGCCACGGACCTCAATGGCCTGGCGGATGAATATCTCCGGATCTGTTATCATGGATACCGCGCCAAGGACAAATCCTTCAACGTGGAGCTTAAAACCGAATTTGACCCGAGCCTTCAGAAAATTTCAATAGTGCCTCAGGACATAGGGAGGGTCATCCTGAATCTGCTTACCAATGCCTTCGACGCGGTGAAAGAAAAGAAACGACGGCAACCGGACCAATATGAACCAGCCGTTTTGCTCCGCACCAGAAAAGAAGGAAATCAGGTTATCCTCCAGGTAAAGGACAACGGCTTAGGTATTCCACCAAGCCTAATAGATAAAATATTCCAGCCGTTTTTTACCACTAAACCAAGCGGCCAGGGCACAGGCCTTGGATTGTCTTTGGCTTATGATATCGTCAAAGCCCATAAAGGGGAGTTATGGGTTGAATCCCGGGAAGGAGAGTATTCGGAGTTTAACTTAAGATTGCCTGTAATCCATTAAAAATGGCCAAGCCGGGAATGACTAAACATATATTTGATAAATCTTTAAACCGTTTTTCTGCTAAGCCTGCGGACAAGGCTGCTGGTCTTGGGTTATCTTTAGCCTGTGCTCATAGCGTTGAGTGATGGGTGGAATACCGGGAAGGAATATCCGAAATTCATTTTACATTAATAGCAAAATAAAATACATTGGCAAGAATAGTTTTCCTGTTTCTCCTGCTCCCCATAAATGCTGTTTCAGCCCAACCTGCCATTTTTCACAGCCTGAAATACGAAATCAGCAGGGAAAATAACGATACCCTTCGGTTGCTCCTTCTGGAAAGGATCGCCAATGAATATTCTGAAATCAATCCGGACAGCGCCTATCACTATGCCTCGGAGGTCCCTGAACTGGCCAGAAAACTTAATCTCAGACTGGAAGAAGTCGTCGGACTGGGGGAGATGGGTTATGCACAGCTAAACCTGGGCAATTATCCCCGGTCGTTACGAAGCTTATTATCAGGAATTGCCATTGCAAAAGATCCTGCCAGTGAGAAAATAATTTTACCCTCCCGTTTTCCACCTAACGATGACTTCATGGATCGTACCGTATCCCCGGCCGATCAGCGGCTGACCAAGTTGGCCAGAATTCTTCAATTCACCGGTATTTTATATGGCAATACGGGAAATTATGAAAAAGCGGTGACCTATTTTAAAGAGGCCATCTCCCTGGCGGAGCAGTCCAATAATTTAAGGTTATTAAGCATCACCCATACCACCTTGGGCAGAATATACCTGGCATCGAATAACCCGGACTCAGCTTTATCCTCCCTTCAAAAGGGGTACGATTATGCGATCAGGGCCGGCTATCACCGATACCTGGGAAGTAACCTGTTAAATCTCGGCAGGGTTTACCTTGCGATGAAAACAGCCGGAATTGGCCAAAACTTATTTCCTGAAGTCCATGTCGGAGAGTTCAGATCACGGCTATTTCAGAGGGGTGGTCGCCAGTCACCTCGCCCTGGCGGATTTATTTAAATCCTCCGGCCAAGCCGATTCCATTAAATATCATATCACGCAGGGCTTGACCGTCACGCAAACGTTAAATGCCCCCGACCTGTTTTTGCGGTGTTACACGGCCATGGCTGACTATTATAAACTGACTGGCCAAAGCGACAGCACGGTAAAATACCAGTCTTTGATTATTAAAATTAATGAAAGTCTTTTTGGTACGAAACTACTCCAGCAATTTCAGAATATTGATTTAGATGCCCAACAACGACAGCAGGAAGTAGAGGCTACCCGGAAGGAATATCAAAACCGGCTTCAAACCAATTCCCTGCTCGGTGGGTTAAGCACCATCCTTATCGTCGCAGTCTTATTGTGGCGAAGCAACCTGCAGCGAAAAAAAAACAATTCATTGCTTGCCGCTCAAAATAAGGAAATAGAAACCGCCCTGGACCACCTCAAGTCCACCCAGGCTCAGCTCATTCAATCGGAAAAGATGGCTTCATTGGGTGAACTCACCGCGGGCATTGCCCATGAAATCCAGAACCCCTTGAACTTCGTCAATAATTTCGCCGAGATCAATAAGGAGTTGCTGGAGGAGATGGAAGGAGAAAGGAGAAAGGAAAAGGAGAATAGAGATGAGCGTGCCGAATCATACATCCTGACCACCCTAAAAGAAAATCAGGACAAAATACTCCAGCACGGCAAGCGCGCAGACGCCATTGTAAAAGCCATGCTGTTGCACAGTCAGCGGAGTTCAGGAACCAAACAACCCACTGCAATCAATTCCCTTGCAGAGGAATATTTTAAACTGGCTTATCACGGGTATCGGGCCAAAGACCAGAATTTCTCGGCAGAATTGAGGCTGGACCTGGATCCGGATCTTCCACTGGTAAATGTGATACCCCAGGATATCGGGAGGGTATTATTGAATTTGTCCAATAATGCGTTTTGGGCTTGTGCAACAAAGTCAAGGGGTGGCTCTGAGGCCCCCCCTGGCTCGGCGGCATACTCCCCCACGATCACCCTCTCAACCAAAAAGCGGGGTGAGGAAATTGAAATCCACATCCGGGATAACGGTTCCGGCATGCCTCAAAACATCATTGATAAAATCTTTCAGCCTTTTTTCAGTACGAAGCCGGCCGGGCAAGGGACGGGCCTGGGATTATCCCTGGCTTATGATATCATCAAGGCGCATCGGGGAAGCATTACTGTTGAATCCAAAGAAGGGGAAGGAACGGAATTTGTAATTCATTTGCCGGTTGCGGGATAAAGGAGCGTATGATTGTCAGCGATTGACCATCGTGGGACACACCCACGGAATTGGGCAAAACTGCCCATTCCTTTTGTCTTCATTCTCCATTCCCCTTACCTTACAGCCATTTCCATCTTATGCTCGTTAACGATATTAAAAGGGAGGCTAAAAAAATCCACAAAAACGTCGTGCTTTACCGGCGGCATCTCCATGCCCATCCTGAGCTCTCTTTTTTGGAAAGGGAAACATCCGGTTATGTCAAAGCCCGGTTAGATGAATTGGGAATTCCCTGGGAGGCTATGGCCGGAACAGGAGTAGTGGGGATGATCCGCGGGGAATCGCCAGGCGACGGCGGCCCGGACCGTGTGGTTGCTTTGCGCGCGGATATGGATGCGCTGCCCATCACCGAGACCAACACTTTTGATTTTATATCCCAAAACCCGGGTGTGATGCATGCCTGCGGGCATGATGCGCACACTTCCTCCCTCCTGGGTACGGCTCAAATCCTGCAATCCGTCCGTAAAAAATTCAGCGGAACCGTAAAATTGATCTTTCAACCCGGCGAAGAAAAACTGCCCGGCGGGGCCAGCATGATGATCCGGGACGGTGTGCTGGAAAATCCAAAACCCCGGGCCGTGATTGGCCAGCATGTGATGCCCTCCCTGGAATGCGGAAAGATCGGGTTCCGCGCAGGTAAACACATGGCGTCCATGGACCAGATCATCATGCGCATTGGAGGAAAGGGAGGCCATGGTGCACAACCGCACCAGAACATTGACCCGGTCATTATCACCGCCCATATCCTGGTCGCCCTGCAGCAAATTGTCAGCCGCATGGCCAACCCCTCCATCCCCACCGTACTTTCCTTTGGCAAGGTGATCGCCAACGGCGCGATCAACGTCATACCGGATGAGGTTTATGTAGAGGGCACCTTCAGGACTTTCGATGAAAAATGGAGGGCGGACGCGCATCACCGGATGACCAAAATGGCGGAACACCTCGCTGTAAGTATGGGCGGAACTTGCGAGATGGAGATCACGCGGGGCTATCCCTTCCTGGTCAATGAAGAAAAACTGACTTCCCAACTCAGGACTTTTACCGAAGACTATCTCGGAAGAGACAAGGTCGTGGACATGGATCTCTGGATGGCCGCTGAAGATTTTGCCTATTATTCCCAGGCCACGGACGCCTGTTTTTATCTCCTCGGAGTGGGCAATCCGTCCAAAGGCATCATTTCCTCCCTTCATACCCCCTCTTTCGATATTGATGAAGAAGCCCTGGAAATCAGCACCGGGCTGATGGCTTATCTGGCGGTGAGGAGACTGGGGGCGGAGTAGGAATGGAGGTTATGAGCAGGTGTCGATCGCAGCGTGGTTCACACGGAGATGGTTCGCACGGAGATCACGGAGGCCACGGAGATAATATTAAAGATTTGATGATTATAATAAGAATGCTCCGTGCTCTCCTTCCCTCCGTGCGCAAAACTCAGGGATCGCACGGAGATCACGGAGGACACGGAGATTAATTTTAATTGATTTGATGATCGTAATAAGAAATGCCCCTGCTCTCCTTCTCTCCGTGTGCAAAACTCAGGGATCGCACGGAGATCACGGGGGACATGGAGATTAATTTTAATTGATTTGATGATCGTAATAAGAAATGCCCCTGCTCTCCTTCTCTCCGTGCGCAAAACTCTGGGATCGCACGGAGATGGTTCTCACAGAGATCACGGAGGCCACGGAGATATATTAGTGATTTGATGGATGTAAGACAATCCCTAGCTTGCGGGAGCCGGTCTCGGTTATTTGAAGATTTAAAACTGCTCCCGCCGGCGCTGGATTGATAGGCGCTCAATTTGATGATCGTATAATGAATGCTCCGTGCTCTCCTTCCCTCCGTGCGCAAAACTCAGGGTGTCTACGCTCTATTCGATCGCTTTACCTCGAAATAGCTCCCTGGATCACTTGCAGCAAAGAGCGGGAATCCCGACTGTCTCCCAATAACTGCCAGATCATCACCCCGCGAGCTCCGTTCCGGTGAGCGAACAAAACCTTATCACGGATAGTGGCCTTACCGTTATAATACACTTTACCTCCCTCGGGTACGGTGATCGAGTCGGTGCTTTCCGCGCCGGGATATAGATTGACGATTTCCTGGTACGACTTGCTTTGAGGCACTCCGGGCCCGAAACCATATCCGTAAAAGGGCAGTCCGATCAGCAATTTTTGTGCGGGTATTTTCCGCGTTTGATTATAATAAACAAAGTCCTGCTCCACCATGGAATAAGGAGAATGCGGGCCGGGCCTGGACAGATTCCAGGGACCGGTTTTGTCGTAGGACATGATATTGATAAAATCATAAAGTTGCAGGGTGGAGTCGGCGATCAGATGGCCATTCCAACTGGCCAGCGCGGCAGTCATCAATAGATTGTTCCTCTTAAGAGAGGAGGACAATTCACGGACGAAGGGAGCATAATTGGCATTAATAAGATCGTTTTCGAGATCGACATCCACGCCATCGAATTTATATTTTACCGCCATTCCGGTCAGACTGGAAATCATTGTGGTCCTGTGCTCTTTCTCCATGAGGGTTTCGAGGTAGGCCAGCGGGCTGCCTCCGCCTATGGATATAAAAACCCGTACACGCCGGGCATGGGCCCTCCTTACGATTTCAAGGTAATCCTCATTCTCTCTGAACAGGCCGGAACTGTCGGGATTGATAAAGGCAAGATTCAGGTCGGTGATTTTAGACAGGTCGATTTGCTCCAGGCCAGCCAGCCAGTCCCTGGAAGCCGGCAAATAACCCAGGACCCGGAAGGCGGGTTCTTTTCCCGTTTTTTTAACTTGTACGTTTTTATTGCAGGCCGGGTAAAGAGCCAGACCTAACAGGAGGGATATAATTTGTAATTTCGTAAACATAATCTTGACTTTCACCAGCGATGGAAATTAGCTTTTCCATTCCATAAAAACAAATATGAAACCGGGTTTGGCATTGAAGTTCGTGGTTGCCCTGGTCCTGGTTTTTGCTGCCCGGATCAGCCAGGGTCAACGACCGAATATCGACAGCCTCAGGCAGGAACTCCGGTCAACCGATAACGACACTTCCAGATTGTCCCTGGCTTTTTTGCTGGAGGATGCGTTTACGGAGGTCAACCCGGATAGCGCCTTGTTTTATGCCGAGCTGATCCGGCAACTGGCTATCAAACTCAGTCTCAGGCTGGAAGAAATTTATGCCATGGGCAAAATAGGTTATGCCCTGCAGAACAAGGGAAATTATGCCCGTTCGTTGCAAACCTATTTATCCGCCATTGCCCTGGCTGAGGACCCCGCAAGTGAAAAAAATGTGCTCGGCCCCCAATATCCGGCGCCGGATGAGATCACCAGCCGGTCGATGCCGGCCCGCATTCAACGCCTGGACAAATTGTCCCACCTGCATCAGTACCTGGCCATCCTGTACAGCAATACCCATAATCCTGAGAAAGCCCTGGAATCGGCATACAAAGCCCTCGAACTGGGCAATGTAACCCAAAATCAACGGCTGCTCTGCGTGATCCACCTCATCATGGGCAGGCTTTTCCTGGTCCTGAATAAGCCGGACTCGGCTCTTTTTGCGGAACAAACCGCCCTGGATGAGGCTCTCCGGATGAACTTTCCCAGGTATTTGGGCAGCATTTATTTAAACACCGGACGCATACACCAATACAATGGCAATGCCGAACTGGCAGCCGGGTTTTACCGGAAGGCCCTGGATGCCAGCCTGGATCAAAATTATTTCCGGGGAGTGGTGGCGACCAATCTCCTTCTCTCCGAGTATTTCATCAAGGCGCAGAAACGGGACTCCGCGATGCTTCATATCAACCAGGCCCTGGACATGGCCATGCAAATGGATGGCCCAGACCTCTTGTTGCGGACTTACCAGGCCCTGGCCAATTATTACCAGGCTACTCCCTTCACGGACAGCCTGGTAAAATATCAGGGCCTGATCATCCGGCTGAACGAAGACATTTTTAATATCAAGCAAAACCAGCAATTCCAGAATATCGGATTCGATGAACAATTGCGGCTGCAGGCCCTGGAGAAGGAAAAAGAGGAATTGAGAAACAGAAACCGGACTTTCGGATTGACGATTGGCCTGGGAGCCTTGCTCCTGGTCGCCTTCGTCCTGTACCGCAACAATCTGCAAAAACAAAAAACCAATGCAGCCCTCGAAAAAACCCTTTCCGAACTGAAAGCGACCCAGGCCCAGTTGATCCAGGCAGAAAAAATGGCTTCGCTGGGAGAGTTGACGGCAGGCATCGCCCATGAAATTCAGAACCCGCTGAATTTTGTCAACAATTTTGCTGAAATCAACCAGGAGTTGTTTCAGGAGATTCAGGAGAATTTGAATAGAGAAGAAAAAGGGCAGGAAAACAGGCCGGAACATGGAAACCCAGTGGAATGGGTACCCGTTAAATCAGAGATACTGGAATCCATCCGGTCAAACCAGGAAAAAATCCTTCAACATGGGAAACGGGCCGATACCATAGTCAAGTCCATGCTGGAACATTCCAGGGTACACAGCGGGCAAAAAGAACCCACCGACCTCAATACCTTAAGTGATGAATTTCTGCGCCTGTCTTATCATGGCCTCCGGGCTAAGGAAAAAAGTTTTAATTCGGCCTTTGAACTGGTTGCCCATCCGGCACTGCCCCTGGTCCACGCCGTACCGCAAGACCTGGGCCGGGTCCTGCTTAATCTCTTTAATAATGCGTTTTACGAAGTATATAAAAAATCTAAGAAGGGGGATTCGGGTTACCAGCCTTTGGTCCGGGTAACCACGAATAAACTGAAAAATGGAGTGGAAGTACGGGTCGAGGATAATGGAGACGGTATTCCCGAAGCCATCCTCGAAAAAATCTTTCAACCCTTTTTTACCACCAAACCTACCGGAGAAGGTACCGGGCTGGGCCTCTCGCTGGCATACGATATCATTACCAAAGGACATTCGGGAAATTTGAAAGCGGTTTCAAGGCCGGGCCAGGGAGCTGAATTTATTATTGAATTGCCCCTGGAATGACTCTGGAATTCATGAGGGGGATGGAAGAGTATTAGGCCAGAAACCTACCCCCCACCTTGCCAACTTTCTAACTTACTAACTTGCTAACTATCTAACTGGCTAACTATCTAACCACCTTCACCTGCGTAGCCTGGAATCCTTTCGGCCCTTTTTGCACCTCAAATTCCACCTTGCTGTTTTCCCGGACGGCTTCCTCCAGATCGTTAATGTGCACAAATATGCTTTCCTGGCTCTTCAGGTCGCGGATAAAACCATAACCTTTGGATTCGTTGAAAAAAGTAACCACTCCTTTATGGATCCTTTCCTCCGGATCAGGTTCGGCCTGCTTGGGAACCCCGATTTCGATGTCTTCTGCCTTAAATACTTTTTTCTGCGCAGGATCGGGGGGAGTGCTGGTCACATTCCCGTCATGGTCCACATAGGAAAAATAATCATTGGGGTTGGAGTCCTTTGCATTTTCCTTCCGCTCAAGCCTGCGTTCCTCTTTTTCTTTTTTCTTTGCTCTTTTTTTCTTTTCTCTTTCTTTTTTATTCCAGGATTCTGCCATGTTATGGGGTTGAATGAAAAAATATTTGACAGCCCGAAGGCGGACAGCTGATCTAATAAAAAGGGAAAGTCGATTTTTAATGATCCGGCGATGCAAAATTACGGTTTTCCTTGATAAAAGAGGGCGGAAAACTCCCATGATCCTGAAAACCAAGCCTGATTCCCGGGCCGGATTCAAATTCCTGTCAAAATGCAATACTTTTAAGCCGGAAATGTGTAAGAAAAAATTGCTCACGCCTTGGTTTATCCTGGTCGTCTTTTTTCTGAAAGCCCAGGTTTCCTGGCCTCCGGTTTACCAGATCACTTCCGACACCGCCGTGAGGTACGATCTGGATTCGGCCTACTGGCAGATTCTGGAAGACAAACCGGGCACCCTCGATATCAATCAGGTGTCGGGGCCCTTGTTGGCGGATTCCTTTTATCATTTCCGGGACCGGAAAATGGAAGAAGGCATTCATACCTGCTGGTTCCGGTTCCGGATCAAAAACGGTTTGGATAAAAGGATAGGGATCAGCCTGAGTTCCCAGGCTTCCCGGGCTGATTTTTACATATTCAGGGATTCGACCCCGGGTGCCGGCATGATCCACCTGGTCACCGGCAATCTTTATTCCTGGAAAAACAAAGACGGTTTTAAGAGGGTGAGTGCCGTCCCCCTTAGCCTGGACTCGATGGAGACCCTCCGGGTTTATTTCCGCTGGCATAAGATCAATTCGGTTTTCAGCGACCTTCCGGACAGCCTGACCCTCCGCGGGTACCATACCGAAAAACTGAGGCAATCGGAACTGGAGCATTATGAATCCGGGTATGTACGGGAGGACATCTTTATTCCAGCCTTCCTGGCCGGATTTTTTATACTGGCCGCAATTCTCAATTTACTGATCTTCCTTGCGGCGAAGGAAAAGCTGTACCTCTACTTTTCCCTCTTTTTGCTGTCCATCAGCTTCTGGTACAATCCCTTGTTTACGGATATCCTTTATAGGGAATATCCGCTGACCTCCGACTTCATAAACCGGCTCGGACTTTCCTGGTTGTTTTTCGTATTGCATTTTATCCGACACTATTTCAGGTCCTTTGAACGGTTTCCAAAATGGGACCGGTTTATGGTATACCTGTCGGTCATTTATTTGATCAACCTGGTCGTACCCCCGGTGCCCGTCGATTTCTTCTACCGGCCCGAGGTCATCATTTTTAAAGGTCTGTTCCTGATCCTGTATATCCTTTTGCTTGGGGTGACCATCGTCAAATGCCTGCTGGTAAAAGGACCGGCCAGAAGGCCATTTATCACCGCGGCCCTTCCCTTCATTCTGTATTTTTTGGCTGCCCTGATCATCTACGCGCTGTTTGATCAGCAATTGAAAGCCTACGGACAAGCCGATGCCCTGTTCAACTACGGACTGGGGCTTGGGATTGCCTGGCTGGTGGTGATGTTTTCCTGGTATCTCTACCGGAGGTATGCCAGCCAGCAGAATGAAATCACAGAAGCCCTGCTGGCCAAAGAAAAGCTGGAGCATGAGAAAGAAGCGGAACGCCTTGCCCTGATTGCGAAACAGAATTTGGAGCTGGAACAAAAAGTGAAAGAACGGACCGCAGACCTGGCCCAATCCCTGGAAAACCTCAAAGCCACCCAGGACCAGCTCATCCATTCGGAAAAAATGGCTTCCCTGGGAGAACTTACTGCGGGCATAGCTCATGAAATCCAGAACCCTCTGAATTTCGTCAATAATTTCTCTGAGGTCAATAAGGAATTGATTGAGGAATTGAGAGGAGAAAGGTTAAAGGCCAAAGGCGAACGGAGCACAGCGTTGGAAGAGGAACTGCTCAAAAGCATCGAAGAAAACGAATTGAAAATCATCCATCACGGAAAGAGGGCGGATGCCATTGTCAAAGGGATGTTACAGCATTCCCGGTCAGATGCGGGGCAGAAGGAACTGACCGACATCAATCCGTTGTGTGAGGAATTCCTTAGATTGAGTTATCACGGGCTCCGGGCAAAGGATAAAGGATTCAATGCCTTCCTGGAAACCGATTTTGATCCCTCAGCCGGCAAAATAAACATCGTGGCACAAGACCTGGGAAGGGTATTGCTGAATTTGTACAATAACGCCTTTTATGCCGTAAGCGAAAAACGAAATACGAACCTTGAAAATTTTGAACCCAAGGTGGTTGTCCGGACCAGAAGGGGAGCTGACAGATTGTTCATCCATATCGCTGATAATGGAAACGGCATTCCACCACAAATGGTCGATAAGATCTTTCAACCCTTTTTCACTACCAAACCCACCGGGCAAGGAACCGGTTTGGGATTGTCCATCACTTATGATATCATTAAAGCACACGGCGGAAGCATTGAAGTAAAAAGCGAGGAAGGACGGGGTACTGAATTTATAATACAACTTCCTGTTTGACCAAAAGAAATCCAGGATAAGGTCTTTTTCCGCAGGGACCTCTGTGGGACAGCCCTTTTTCACCGGTTGCATTCAGGGAGGCCGTCTCCATCGGCGACAAAACCGGTGATCTTCAATTTAATTTCAGGTAGCCGCCCGGATCTGGGATGCCGGACTGCTGTACCACCAGCAGCAATCCATGGGCAAGAAGGTTGTATCCTGATGCCTGGTCCGAGCCGGAATCCAATCACCCGGAGTAGCCACTTACTCATTGCCGTTTGATCCGGCCAAAACCTGCATCTATTTTCGGCGATCGTCAGTTTTTGTCCTTTTACCGCAATTCCAATAGCGGTGACGGGATAATTACTTTTATAACCAGTTGCCGGCCACCGGTGGCAATCAACGGAATGCCCAGGTTGCCGGCTTATTTCCCTTCCCGGTTGTTAACTGACTATTGACTATTAACTATTGACTCTTGACTCTTGACGTCTGATCACTCCCCCATCAAATCCTTGATTTTATCCATCTCCAGTTTAGCGGCAAAAGCCAGTTCTTCCTGTTCGGTTGCAAATCCCCTGGTCTTGATATTAAACAGGGTTTGACTGATAGGTACCTGGATTTCAGTGACCCGGATCTGTTTGCTGGCCCCTTTATCATCGGTGAATTCTTCCATTTCGCTTTTCAGGACGGCTCTTTTGGTGCCCACCCTCACGCTTTTGGCCCCCTGGCCCATGAGGGAGGGATTGGTGATATACATATTCAGGGCGTTTAGCATTGGGGAGTTTGCCATGATCATGACTTCGGCACTGTTTTCAGGTTTTGAGGGATGTTGGTAAGAACGGGAGATCTGCATGCCCATGCCCATGACCGATCCGGCGCTGTTGACTTCACTTTCTCCGGTTGCTTGCAGGCCATTGATCTCGGCGGGCAGGGCCTCGGCGATCTGTTTGGCCAGGATATTATTTATCTCGTTGATGGCGTCCTGGAGGCTGAGTTGGGCCTGTTTGTAATTTTTCTGTGCGATAAAAGCCTGGGCTTCTTTGATATAGGTGTCGATGGGCGTCTGGCTGAAGCCGGTCCCTGCCACTAAAATAAAAGCACAGGCAAAAAGAATATTTTTCATGAGTTTTGGTTTTTTATAACCGTAAAGTTACTGGAACGGATCTCCCTGGTTCAATTATTTCCTTAAACAATAGTAAAATTCGGACTAAGGTTATCCCCAGGGTGTTTTAACATTTAAAATCCAATTACCCGCTTAAAGGGCCATTTGCTCATTTTAACTCACCTGCTGTTGGATCCCGTTACCCTCTGCACTTCACCGGGGTCTAATTTTAATTATAAAAATTTAAGAGAAACCATTTTTTAATCCATTTTAAACCATGCTATCATGAAAAACCTAATGCTTATTTTCCTTCTTCTTTCCATTTTGGCTTGTGAGGATACCTTTACCCTGCCGGAAGAAGAAATAGCTCAAACCAGCGCGTTCCCGATGGTAACCAATCAGCGTTACATCCTGCCGGTCGACCTGGTCACCTGTGTGCCCTGCAGCAATGGAGGAAAATCCGAAAATGTGAAGGTTTCCGGAAATCTATCGCTCAATGCCGTTGTGACTTTTCACACACCTCAGTCCTTCACGGCCAATCTCTATTATCAGGCCCTGGATATAAAAGGGGTGGGGGAAACCACCGGTAATATTTATGAAGAATCAAGTTCAACGCAGGTCATCAGTTTTAATCAGGCGGAAAACAGGAAAACCATTTTAAATGACTTGACCGGACCGAAGGAGGGGATGCCGCCCGTTTTGGTCATGAAAGACAGCTATTTTGTCCGGATCAGTGAAAGTGGAAAGGTATCCGTACAACAGGTAAATATAAATTTCGATTGCAAATAATGCTTAATAAGAATTCAAGCGCTTCCGGAAACCCATTTAGGCAATTTTGATAAGAGATTAGCGGCATAGGGCATCAGGCTTATTCCTTCAAGCCCCCGGCCAATACCATATACTCATTCATTACCGCCAGTTACTCATTCCTGCTGGTTAACGATATTCTTTTAGTTATCCTTAGGCAACGAAGTCTTTAAGGGAGACCTTATTGGTCCAAGGTAAAAGGGGTATCGTGGAAATGAGGAACTGGTATTTTGATGTAGTAGTTTTGTCCTCATCGGATTGGAAATATTTTATTAAATTACTTTTCTAATCCGATATTTTATGAGGCCCGGGTCCCGTCTTGCAAAATATTTCCAGTCATTGGTTTTGGTTTCTGAGATTCTTTTTTTCCTGGAAGGGGATTTGTATTCTCAATCCATCCTGAAAGGATCGGTTAAGGACCGGGAGGGAGAAGCGCTGCCTTATGCTACCGTTTCCATCAAGGCAACAAAGGCCATGGCGATCACGGACTCCGTAGGTCATTTTTCAATCCGGGCAAGTTCCGGGGATTTGCTGGAGGTGACTTATGTTGGGTACCGGGATTATCAGGTGGTTTTAGGGACGGAGAACGAATTGCACATTGTACTTTCAGAAACCATTACAAATCTGGATGAATTGATCATTGTAGGGTATGGTACGGCAAAGCGAAAAGATATTACCGGTGCGGTCACCAGGGTAATGCCCAATGCATTTAATACAGGCGTCATTACCAATCCCCTTCAACAGCTCCAGGGCAAAGTGGCCGGTATGGTGATTGTGCAACCGGGAGGGGATCCCAATGGAGATTTTATTGTCCGGATCAGGGGTGCTTCTTCCCTGGAAGGGCAACCGCCCCTGCTGGTGATAGACGGGGTGGCTATTGATGATTTTCATAAGGCGGCGGCCACATTGAATCCGGCGGATATTGAATCCTACGATATTTTGAAAGACGCTTCTGCCGGTGCCATTTATGGATCAAGGGGAGCTAACGGAGTTATCTTGGTGACTACCAAAAAAGGCAATACCGGAAGAACTTCATTGGATTACAATGGATTTGTTGGGCTAGAGCGTGTTTCGAATCAACTGAATGTTCTCAGTGCAGACCAATGGAGGAATGCTACGGCAGCGATAGGAGGGGGTGGATTGGATAAGGGAGGGAATACGGACTGGCAAAAGGCAATTGCTCAATCCGGTATTTCACAAAGTCACACCATTGGTATCAGCGGGGGGAGTGATGCGATTAATTTCAGAGGCTCCCTGGGTTACATTACTCAGGAAGGGGTAATACTCAGTACGGGGAAAAATGTTATTAACGCCCGATTGACAGCCAACCAAAAAGGTTTAAATGAAAGGCTGGAAGTCCGATATGGGATCAATGCCTCTGTGATCAATCGAAATTTCCTGCCGGATCAATCCACGACCAGCCAGGTCCGGCTGCGGGGTAGTGATTTTTTTAACGGTGTCTTGGATTTTCTCCCTGTTCTACCGGCCTATAATCCGGATGGTACTTTTTACCAGCCGGCTAACGTTAACACCATAAATCCACTTTATCCTTTAACCGGTGTGTATAGTCATTTTCGGGAAAATTATTTTCAAGGTTCTGTAAAAACAGACTATGAAATTTTTAAGGGATTTAAGGCAGGTGTTCTGGGCGCATTCTCCAGAGGTAACGATATTTATGATAAATTTTCTCCCGTTTTTCCGGGAATCAGTGGAAAATCAGCAGCAGTAAAATCCAATAATAACAAGGAGGTTTTTTCCGGAGATATCCACGGCAATTACCATAAAAGTTTTGGCAATCATCACCTGGATCTCACCGGAGTCTATGAATACAATAGGTTTGTAAATGACGCATTTGGTGTAACAGCCAGGGGATTCCTGGTCCCTAAATTGCTGAATAATGACCTGAGTTCGGCGACTGATGTCCAAACGTCCGATATTTTTTCTGCTAAAAATGAAGTCAGGCTGATTTCTTTGCTGGGTAGGGCTATATACACCTTCAATAACCGCTATATCCTCACAGCAAGCTTTCGCCGGGACGGGTCCTCTAAATTTGGACCCAACCACCGCTGGGGAAATTTCCCTTCAGTTGCAATAGCCTGGAGAGCGTCCAATGAGGATTTTCTGAAAGATCTTCGCTGGCTGGATAACCTGAAATTGCGCCTTAGCTATGGGTTTACAGGGAACCAGGAAAACCTGGGACCCTATGCTTCCAGGCTCCTGTATGGACGTTCAGGTTCTTATTTGTACGACGGTCAGTTTTTACAGAGTTATACCGTGATGCAGGAAAATAATCCGGACCTAAAATGGGAAGTCAGAAAATCGTTCAATTTCGGAGTTGATTTCTCTATATTGAAAGACAGGGTAAGTGGCACGATAGACCTTTTTGATGACAAGACGAGCGATCTGTTATTCTTATATGACCTCCCCCAACCTCCTTTCCTGACCAATCAGGTATCTGCCAATGCGGCCACTGCAATAAACAGGGGCATAGAAATTACTCTGGGTATCGGGTTGCTTAAAAACCAGAGATTTAACTGGGAAGTACTGACAAATTTTGCTACGTTAAAGAATAACATTACTAATTTGTCCGGTAAATTTAAAGGAACCAACTTATCCATCACCAACCGCCATTATGGATATGCGGAAGGAGGGGGCCTAAGCGGGGCTTATATTACACAATTACAGGTAGGTTATCCCGCAGGTGTTTTCTGGATTCCTGTACATGCGGGATTGGATACTGGTGGACATGAATTGTTTAATAATTACAATCCGGAAGGCAAATTAGCCGGCACTTCAACATCATATTCGGATCAGGATAGGGTATTCATTGACCCAACTCCTGATTTTACCTGGGGAATAACCAATAATTTGACTTATGGTGATTTTGATTTGAGCTTTTTTTTACGCGGGGTACAGGGCCAAAAAATATTTGCAAATGCTTTAATGAACCTGGAAGCTGCTGTTAACCTTCCATCAATCAATGTTGGCGAAAAGGCATTGACCAATGGGTTTGCCGATCAGCCTCGACCATCCACTTATTGGGTAAGAGATGGTTCCTATGCCCGTCTGGAAAACATTACTCTGGGTTATAATTTTAAAAATTGGAAGAGTGTCAAAAACTTAAGAGTCTATTTATCCGCCTCAAACCTATTTATTCTTACCCGCTATGACGGAATTGATCCTGAAATCAAAACCGAAGGATCGCAGCGTTATATTGATAGAAATTATTTTCCCAAGACCAGGGGATTTTCATTGGCCATACGTGCCGGATTTTAATGAATAAATATAAATACACAGTTATGAAAACGTATAAACCCTTCCAGGCCCTATTATTGGCAGTGGCTATGATGCTTTGGGGCAACCAGGCTTGCCTGAAACTGGATCCCGAAGTATATGACAAGGTATCCGTGTTCTGGCAAACCGATGACCAGATAGCAGCCGGCGTTGCTCCTGCTTATAGTGGCTTAAGGGATTATGCACCGGCAAACGCCGCCTATGTTTTAAATGAAACCAGTACCGATGAGGTGATTGTCCCCGTCCGGGGAGGACACTGGGCGGATAATGGAGTTTGGGAGAAAATGTGGAAACACAGCTGGAAATCGGACCATTCATATATGGCCGAGGCATGGCAGTTTATTAACTCGGGTATAGCACGGGTGAATTTGATTTTAGAAACGGTAAATACTTTAAATCCCAAGCCTACAGGTTTGAATGCAATTCTGTCTGAATTAAAGACAGTGCGTGCATTTTATTATTATATCGCACTTGATCTGTTTTGAAATGTACCTATAGTGAACGATATCCATGCAATAGGTTGTTCGCAATTGGGCAATAAAAGCCGGCCGGAGGTATTTGCTTATGTGGAAAAAGAAATTAAGGATAATTTGATGGAATTGAGTCCTGACGTTAACTCCAAAACCTACGGAAGGGTCACCCAATGGTTTGCCTACGCACTTCTTGCTAAATTATACCTCAATGCCGAGGTTTATACGGGAAAGCCGAGATGGAACGATTGTATTGCAGCTTGTAATGCGATCCTAACTTCAAATAAATATACCCTGGAGGAAAATTTCTTTTCTAATTTTTTAGTAGCCAATGAAAAATCCGGGGAAAATATTTTTGTGATTCCTTTCGACATCAATGCTGGGCTCAATTCTTTTTGGATTCAGGGTGCCACCTTGCACTATAGCAGTTATTCTACATTTGGGCTTGAATCTGGGGGATTTAACGGATTTTGCAGTACAGCGGAATATTTAAAACTGTTTGACATCCAGGACAACCGGCGAAAAATGTTTCTGGTTGGCCAACAGTATGTCAATCAAATCAAGGATTCTGCACATATCCAATACGATCCCGCTATTGATCTCCCTCTTATTTTTGATCCCGTCATCACCAACTTTTCAAATTCTTCACCGGAGTCCAGATTGTTGGGAGCACGCTGCGCAAAATGGGAATTCAATAAAAGTGGCAGTGGACTGATGAGTAATGATTTTGCCGTATACCGGCTCGCTGATATCATACTGATGAAGGCAGAAGCTCAATTCCGGAACGGGGATGTGGAGAATGCTTTAATGACCATTAATCAAAAAATAAACAGGGTGTCCATTCGAAGCCGGGCAGGTCTCCCTGATTTTGGACTTTCTGAAATGAACCCCGATGGTATTTTAGCGGAACGTGCAAGAGAATTATCCTGGGAAGGCCATCGCCGGAATGACATGATACGACTGGGACATTATACCGATGCCAGAATACCGGAAAAAACACCATCCGAAGGTTTCAGAACGCTTTACCCGATACCGAAATCCGAATTGGATAAAAACCCATGCTTGGTGCAAAATCCGGGATACTGAAATGGGACGTCCCAATTTGGACTTTAATTAAGACATCAAATTATGCTTAAAATTAGCATGCAAAGGTGGCTCATCAGGGAAACGCGTATACTTTATTTGATTTTTCTCTTTAGTGAGTACCAAAACATCCAAGCTCAAAACGAAACTTTGCGTTTTGAACACATCGGCATTGAAGAAGGTATTTCAAATGAGATTACAACAGCCATATTGCTGGACAGCAAGGGATACCTGTGGATTGGCACCTCGGATGGTTTAAATAAATATGACGGGTATAATTTTACCAAATACAGGTTTGATCCATTTGATACCAATTCTATTTCTCAAAACTGGATATATTCTATTTTCGAAGACAGTCATGGCGTGATCTGGGTTTCTTCTTTCGAAGGCATGTGTAAGTTCGATCGGGCCACTGAAAAATTTACGCGGTATAAACCATCTCCCAATGCCCGGTTTTCTGATCCAAACATAAGTGTTATAAACGAAGACAACGAGGGAATGATTTGGACTGGAAGCTATGCCTCAGGATTGTGTCGCTTCAATCCGAAAACAGGAAAATTTTTGCCTGACTCTATTGATCTGGATTATCCCAGGTCTCCGGATAATAAAACCATCTGGCCTTTCGATGGGGTGAATTGTATTTATAAAGACCGGGAAGGTACCTTATGGGTTGGGAATACAACCGGTTTACACCAAATAAAACCAACTGCAGCGAAACCCGGTCAGCCATCAGGGTATATCATTAAAAATTACCGTCCTGATCCATTTAACGCAGATAGCCTGAGCGGTATGGTTACCTCTGTCCTGGAGGATAAGGCCGGTATCATCTGGGTGGCCACGAATAATGGATTAAATAGTTTAGATCAAAAGACCGGCTGTTTTAAACGGTATCAACATGACCCCAAAAACATGCTGTCAATGAGTAATAACAGTTCATATGCCTGGGGTGGCAGAGGGATGAAAGAAGATCAGCAGGGTAATTTATGGATATGCACCAGCAAAGGATTGAATAAATTGAATAAGAACCGCACGGTATTTACAAGATATTTTCACAACGCGGACGATCCCCGCAGCTTAAGTACAGATAATGTTACCAGCCTCGAAATAGACAGGGCAGGCATTTTATGGGTGGGTTCTGCGGCTAAGCTTAATAAAGCCAAACTGAATGATAAGGGATTTGGACTCAGGCGTAATGATCCAAACGATTTGAATTCTTTAAGCAATAATGAAGTCACCAGCATAGTGGAAGATTCATCCGGTATGATTTGGATAGGAACTTATAAGGGAGGATTGAACCGTTGGGACAAAAGGACAAATAAGTTTACTCATTTCAGACACGATCCGGCAAATCCCAGATCACTGAGACACGATGCCGTTCGTGCGATTTTAGAAGACCGAAACGGACATCTTTGGGTAGGCAATGGAGATGTATTATCCCTTTTCAATAACCAAATGGGCGAATTCACGCATTATAAAAGTAACGACGAAAATTATAAAGAAGAACATCAGTTGATTTTATCTATTACTGAAGACCGGGAGGGGCTGCTTTGGATAGCTACCCGGGGTGATGGCATCAGGAAATTCGATAAAAAAGCACGTACGTACTTAAAACACTATCATCATAACAAGACCGATTCCACGGGCATCAGTGATTATGGGGCCATGGCTATCCTTGCAGATTCAAGGGATATATATGGATTGGCCTAAGCACGATCGCTACCGACCGGCTGAATAAGCGAACAGACTCCATTACTCATTTTAAACATGATTCGAAGGATACAGCGAGCATCAGTTCTAATAGTGTCCTCGGTTTGTACGAGGATACCGGAGGAAATATTTGGCTTGGTACCTGGGGAGGGGGCTTGTGCCGTTTCGATTATCAAACTGGAAAGTTTACAACCTTTACAGATAAACATGGTCTTGCTGATAACACCGTATATTCTATTTTGGAAGACAACGATAACTATCTCTGGCTGGGAACTCAAAATGGGCTTTCAAGGTTTGATCCTGTTCAAAAAACATTTACTAATTACTATTATAGAGATGGATTGCAAGGCAATATTTTTGCTGTGAGTGAAAGTTTACGCTCTGGACATTTTAAGGGCAAGGATGGCACCTTGTACTTGGGAAGCAATAATGGATTTAACTTTTTTGATCCACTGCAAATTAAAGCGGATAGTTCTATTGCACCCGTAGTGATTACCCAATTTAAGCTCTTTGATAAAGTAGTAAAGGGCGCCAGTGAATTAAAAGAAATTGTTTTGGTTTACGATCAGAATTATTTTTCTTTCGAATTCTCCTCTTTAAGTTATGACAACCCGGCTAAAAACCAGTATGCCTATAAGCTGGAAGGTGTGGATAAAGATTGGATTTATAGCGGATCGAGACACTATGCAGGCTATACGGATATTAAACCAGGCCACCATAATTTCAAGGTGAAAGGAACAAACAGCGATGGCATTTGGAATGAAAAGGGCGCCGCCATTTCGATAATTATTAACCCACCCTGGTGGAAGACCTGGTGGGCATATACCATTTATGGGTTGCTTTTTATGGCAGCCATACTCATTATTTACCGTATGCAAAAGCAACGTATCCTCCGCAACGAAAGGCAGAAAACCCAGGCCAAAGAGATTGAGCAGGCCAAGGAAATCGAAAAAGCGTATAGGGATCTTAAATTAACCAAGGATCAGCTTATCCAGTCTGAAAAAATGGCCTCTTTGGGCGAGCTCACTTCCGGCATAGCCCATGAAATCAAAAACCCCCTGAATTTTATCAATAACTTTTCCGAACTCAATATGGAACTGATCCATGAAGTGGATGAAGACTTTACCCCAAAAATGGAGGAATCGGAACAAGCAGGGTGGACCCATTCCATTAAAACACTTAAAAAGAATTCAGAAAAGATCAACCATCACGGGAAACGCATCGACGAGATTGTCAAAGGGATGCTTGCCCATTCCCGGATGGGCAATATCAAAAAGGAACCGGTCCAAATCAACGCTTTATGCGAGGATGCCCTGAAACTGGCCTACCATGGATTCCGCGCCAAAGAAAAGGCATTTCATGCCAGCTGCGAGACCCGCCTGGAAGCCAATATACCGGTGGTTATGGTAATACCCCAGGAAATAAGCCGGGTCATGCTCAATCTGATCAATAATGCCTTTTATGCGGTGCATATTAAAATGCTTCAAAGTCAAAAACTGAAGGTGGAGGATTCCCTCCAGATGGAAACGAGGTATGAACCATCAGTGATCCTGAGCACCCATTTCCAGGGAAATAAGGTTTCGATTATGGTATCGGATAATGGAACCGGAATCCCGGATGAAGTCATCGGTAAAGTGTTCCAGCCCTTCTTTACCACCAAACCAACGGGAGAAGGCACGGGATTGGGGCTTTCCATTGCCTACGATATCGTTACCAAAGGGCACGGGGGGGAATTAAAGGTGAAATCCAAAGCAGGCATAGGTACGGATTTCGAAATTATATTGCCGGTGACTGCACCCAAACCACCCGTGCCGGAATCCCCTCACCACTCAAAGCAGGTCCTTTGAACAATTCTTTTTAATAATTTGAAAACCAAACCACAAATGCCCATTATCCTTGTAGCAGACGACGAAGAAGACCAGGAAGAACTTATCCTTCAGCGATTTTCAGGCAAGCCGTTTTTGGATGGTTATGAATTTGTTTTTGCCCGGAATGGACCTGATGCCTGGAGAAAAATTCAGGAAAGGCCCGAGATTGAAATGGCGCTTTTGGACATCAATATGCCGGGGATGGATGGCCTCACCTTATTGGGTAAAATAAAGGACGCCAGGCCTGAGATGACTTCCGTGATTGTATCGGCCTATGGAGACATGACCAATATCCGGAGCGCCATGAACAAAGGAGCTTACGATTTTCTAACCAAACCCATTGACCTCAATGACCTTGAAATCACCCTGAAGAAGAGCCTGGCCCAGGTCAGGCAGGTCAAGGAAACCGCCAAAACCGAGCGTGAAAATCAATCCCTGAAAATTAAAACGGTGGAGCTGTAAATGCAGGCGCTCCGGGCACGGATGAACCCTCATTTCATCTTTAACTGCCTGAATTCCATCAACAATTTCATCCTGAAAAACGAACAGGCAAAAGCCTCGGAATTCCTTTTGAAATTTTCAAAGCTGATCCGGCATATCCTGCAAAACTCCATGTTCCCGCTGATCACCCTGGATCAGGAACTGGAAGCCCTCCGCCTGTATATTGAAATCGAAGCCCTGCGCTTCCATCAGCAATTTGAATACCGGATCCGTTTGGGCGATGGACTGGACAGTATGTCGATCCGGGTGACCCCGCTCATTTATCAACCTTTTGTGGAAAATGCTATTCACCATGGCCTCCTCCCCAAAGAAGGTCCCGGTCACCTGGAGCTCGAAATTTTTGAAGAAGGGGAGTCCCTGGTATGCCTGGTCCGGGATGATGGCGTCGGGAGGCCAGAACAAGCATTACAAGCCGCTCAACCTGCGGGTCATAAATCCCTGGGCATCCGATTAACCACTGAACGCATTGGCTTGCTGCCCATCCCGGACCGGTCAATCCGGCCGGTCACGATCCAGGACCTTACCGATGCGATGGGTAAACCGGCAGGTACGGAAGTTCGGATTCAAACCCCCTTGCAAGTATGATCCGGTCGCTGATCATCGATGACGAAGAGAATGGCCGTTCTGCATTGCAGATGCTGGTCCACGAGTATTGCCCCGATGTACGGGTGCTGGAGTCCTGCTCTTCGGCGGCAGATGGTTTGCGCGCAATCGTAGAGCGGAAACCCGACCTGATCTTTCTGGACATCGAAATGCCTCTGATGACCGGCTTTGACCTCCTGGAAAAGATCAGCCATCTGCCCATTTCCGTGATCTTTACTACTGCTTTTCATCAATACGCCATCAAAGCGATCCGTTACAGCGCACTGGATTATTTGTTGAAGCCCATTGATCCCGAAGAACTCATTGCAGCCGTTGGACGTTACCGGGCTCAGCTTTCGAAGCCGGTAGCCGATCAATTCCGGTTTCTGATGGACAAACTTGCCCAAAAGGAACATACCCACCGGAAACTGGCCATCCCCAATATGGAAGGGTTTAAACTGGTATCCGTGGATGAAATCGTTTCCTGCGAGGCGGATGACAACTACACCCACATCAACCTGAAAAACAAGTCCAGGATCACGGCGAGCCGTACTTTGAAAGAAATCCAGCAACTGCTTGAGGATTATGACCTGTTTATCCGGATCCATCACGGGTACCTGGTCAATTTGAGGGAAGTAAGCCAATACATACGCGGGGAAGGCGGCTATGTGATTATGACGGACGGCAGCCACTTTAATGTTTCAAGGAATAAAAAGGAAGCCCTGCTCCGTCATCTGATACGATAAGCATTTTTTTGGCAGTAAACCGTCCCGAAAAAAAACAGGGCCCAACTTAAGCAGGATCTGACTAATTTTACATCCCAAATAATCAATCCAAAACTACATGAAAATCCTGGTGGTAGACGACGAAAGGGATATCCAGGTCCTTTTTGAGCAACGGTTCCGCAAGGAGATCCGGAACGGGGAAATCCAGCTGGTCTTTGCCTTTTCCGGGGAAGAAGCGCTCACTTTCCTCCAGTCAAGCGACCATGAAGCCATCCTGATCCTCTCTGACATCAACATGCCGGGAATGAGCGGGCTGGACCTGCTCTCCAGGATCAAAACCAAATATAAAACCCCTCCTCCGGTAGTCATGATGATTACCGCCTACGGGGATGCCGAAAACTACAACCGGGCGATGTCCCTCGGTGCGGATGATTTCCTCACGAAACCACTGGATTTCACTATATTGAAAGACAAATTGAAGAATATCGAGGTATGACCAAGATCCTGGTGGCGGATGATGAAGCGGACCTGGAATCCCTGATCAAACAAAAGTTCAGAAAACAGATCCGGGAGCAGCAGTACGAATTTGTTTTCGCGATGAATGGCAGGGAGGCCCTGGAAAAATTGAAGGACCATCCGGATATCGCCCTCCTGCTGAGTGACATCAATATGCCCGAAATGGACGGGCTCACGCTGATCACCAAAATCAAGGAAATCAATCCCATCCTGAAATCCGTGATCATTTCCGCCTATGGAGATATGGAAAACATCCGGACCGCCATGAACCGGGGAGCTTTTGATTTTCTGACCAAACCCGTCAATTTCGAGGACCTGGAGATCACCATGGAAAAAACCATCCGGTACGTCAAACAGCTCCAGGAAACCGTCATGGCCATCCGGGAAAATAAAATCCTCCGGATGTATGTGGACGAGTCGGTCCTTCAGTTTATGAATCAAAAGGAAATCGAGGAGTCGATCCTGGCCAACGAATCCATCGTGGCTACCGTGGCTTTCATCGACATCACGGGATTTACCAAGATCACCGAATGCGAACCGGCCGATGAGGTGGTCAAACTGCTCAACCGCTATTTTGACGTGATCAGCAAGGAAATCATCAGGCATGGGGGGTATATCGACAAATTCATCGGCGATGAGGTCATGGCGGTCTTTAAGGGAGAACACCACCTCGATCAGGCGATTGAAGCCTCCCTCGATATCCGCCAGGCCATTGAAAACCTGCCGGAGGCGGGCACCAGCCATTATCATCCCAAAGTCTCCATCGGGATCAATTCGGGGGAAATGATCTCCGGCAATATCGGGTCTGCCGGCATTAAACGGCTGGATTATACCGTCATCGGGGATGTAGTGAATACGGCCAAGAGAATCCAGGCGGTGGCCCGGGAGGGCGAAATCATCATCCCGGAAAGCTGCGTGGAAAAAATAAAGGAGTCTTTCAAGGTCCGGAAAGTGGGCGAAGTGACCTTAAAGAACAAAGCAAAGCCGGTATCGGTGTTCCAGGTACTGGATTGAATTGCTTGAAGTGAAGGGTTGACTTTGAGTCAGCTTAAAGTGAAGGCGTGACTCTGAGTCACACCTTCACTTTAATCCCCTAAGTCAGCCTGATCAACCAGTTGATCAGGATCTTTTTAAGCCGGGTAAAAGGGGGAAGTACCAGTTTAATCCCGTTGAACGGGCTCCATTGATTCATCACCGCCTTTGCATTGGAGAATTCACAAAAGGACCAGAAACCATGGCTCTGCCCTATTCCGCTTGCATTGTGCCCGCCGAAAGGCAGGTGGTAATTGTAATAATGTACGGCCATAGTGTTGATGCACATGGTCCCCGCCTGAATTTCTTTTCGTATCCGCTTTTTGGTTGCCAGCCTGCGGCTGAACAGGTACAGGGATAAGGGGGTTTCCCCGCGGTTGACGGTCTGGATCACCTCCCCGAGGTCCCGGTAGGTTCGCAGGAGCAGGATGGGCCCGAAGATCTCTTCCTCCAGGATCTTCATGCCTTCCCGGGCGCCGGAGAGGACGGTCGGGCTGATGAGCTCCTTTTCAGGATTGACATGACCACCGTATTCCAACCTGGCTCCCAGGGCAATCGCATCATCCAGTATGGCTTTGACCCTGTTCAGGTGCCGCCCGTTCACCATCAGGCAATAATCCCTGGTGAGCCAGTCCTCCTCATTTTTGCCAAATTTCAATTCCGCCTGCCGGATGAATTCACGGACAAATTCATCTTTTGCCGATTCGTGGACAAACACATAATCCGGGGAAATGCAATATTGCCCGCTGTTTATAAACTTGGTGGTGGCGGCAAAAGAACAGGCCAGCTTAAGGTCGGCGGTTTCATCAATGATCAGCGGGGATTTACCGCCCAGTTCGAGGGTGACCGAACTCAGGTGTTCGGCGGCGGCCTTCATCACGATCTTGCCGACGGAAGGGCTGCCGGTAAAAAAGATATGGTTGAACCGGAGGCTGAGCAGGTATTGTCCCACGGCGACGCCCCCTTCCGCCACCCAGGCTTCTTTTTCATCGAAGACCATTCGAATGATTTTTTTTACCACTTCCACGCTGTAAGGCGTGAATTCCGAAGGTTTGATAACGGTGACATTGCCCGCCGCATAAGAATAGATCAGGGGCATAAGGGTAAGGTGAATGGGAAAATTCCAGGGTGAAAAAACAAGGGCATGCCCCTTGGGCTCATAATGGATATAACTGTTTGCTCCGGTGAGGTACCAGGGGGTGGGCACATGGTGTTTGGCGGTCCAGATCTTCAACCGGCGGATGACATGGCCCAATTCATTGAGCAGGACAAAGATTTCGGCGATATCCACTTCGGCCGCCGGCTTGTTGTAATCGGCATACATGGCCTGCTGAAATTCATTCCGGTGAAGCAGGATCACCTTTTTCAGCCGTTTGAGTTTTACCAGACGCTCTTTGACGCCGGTATTCCGGGCAAGCGGCAGATAGTCTTTTTGCAAGCGGTAAACCCGGTCGATTTCCGAAAACGGGCTGTCCGGACTGACTTCGGTTTTCATGGGATCAACGGTCGAGTTGGAATGAATTCATCCCCGGCCGGAGGGGATAGATAATGCCTTTCCATATAAATTTACCCCCAAGGCCCGGCGGGAGGTCCAGCCGGGCATTCAGTTTTTGGCCGCTCACCCGGTAGTTTACCTTTAAAGGTCCTTTTGGGTGGGGGATCTCTCCGGCCACCTCAAGCTGATTGCCCAGGTAGGGGCTGATCTGCACTTCGCTGAATCCCGGAGCCGATGGATTGATCCCCGCTACGATGGACAAAAACTGGTAATTGGGAGAAGCCGACCAGGCATGGCAATCGGACCGCACCGGCTCCGGTTTTTCCGCAAAGGTGGTCAACCCGTAGCCGATCATTTCTTCCCAGGGTTTGAGCAATTCCGGAAACAGATCCCCCGCTTCCATTTTCTTCAATAATTCAAACAGGTAAAACTTAAAATAAAAAGTGGCCTGGTTGATGGAAGTATCGGCAAGGAGGGTTTTAAAAACCTTTTGCCGGTCTTCGGATGGGATGGCGTCCGTCAACAAGGCCCAGATATTGGCATGCTGGCTGAATGATTTTTTCTCCGGGTGGTCGGCCATCAACCCTCTGGAAGCATCCCAGCACCGCGAATAGGTGGAGCCGGCGATTTTTTTGGCCAGGGATAGGTAATGGTCCGCCTCGGCGTTCCTGCCAAAATTCCGGAACAATTTTTCGGCCTGCTGCAGGGTGTACACATATTGCAGGGAAAGGATGGATGAGGAACCTTCACGCCCCGGGGGAGTGCCCGAGGGCCAGGTCCAGTCCACAAAATTCCACCATTCCAGATCTCCATTCATATGGTCGGGACCCAGTCTTTGTTCATGCCAGTCCAGGACGTCCCGGGCACCATTGAGCAATGACTTCACCCAGGCATCGTCGCTGCGGTGCATCCAGTAATCATAGATCATGCTGATCCAGTAGAGGGAAAAGGGTGGAATAATCTGCATGTCGTTGCAGGGATACCGGCTCTGGCTGAGGCCTTCATAGATCCGGCTCTGGTTATACTCATTGATCGCCTTTCGCATCAGCCGGTCATCCCCGGAGACATATAAGGAAATCAGCGCCTGGATCCGGGTATCCCCGGTATACTGCAATTGTTCGTAATAAGGGCAATCGAAATAGGTTTCCCCGGCGCAAAGGCGGGCCGTCCTCCAGCCTATATCCCATATCTTGCCGAACAAGGCATGGTCGGACACAAAACTGCCCCTGGCTTCAAAAGGATATCCGGTGAACATGCCGTAAAGATCTTCCAGGATAAGGGCTTCGCCCTTGGTCTCGATATCCAGTTGCAGGTACCGGTAGGTGCGGAACCAGAGCGGACGGAACATCCTGTGCGGCCCTCCATCAGCGATGAAAACATCGTCGAAGCCCATGACACTCCTTCCTTCGATGCTGTCCCGGTGACCTTTCTGGCGATCGGCATCCATCATGCCTTCCGCATAAGACATTTTTATACTGGCTCCCCGGCCTTTGCTCACCGTGAGTTGAGGGTAGGCATTGGTCAGATGCGATTGATCGATAAGCAGGGTGGCTTTTTGATTTTTTGGGACCGTAAGAGGGGCCTTCCCCTGGAGGAAGCCCTCATTCCATTTGATGTTCTGGCTGGCCCTCCGAATGGAATGCATGCGCAGCAAGGACTCCTCCATCATAGGAATGGACCGCGGAACCAGCATCCAATTGCCATCCGTGCCAAATCCACGGGTCTTGGCGTTGAACCAGGGCTTGACCGCCTGGGGCCATGGGTTGTCTGTAAAGTTGGTTTGTTCCCAGCCCCAGGGATATTTTGAGGCATCCACCCGGTCCCCGGCGCCCACTACGATATAGGTTCTGAGTTTCTGGATATCGTTGATCTCCGGCTGGTAAGCTTTGTTTATAAAGGCTTTCCAGCTGTTGTTTGTATTTACGATTTTTTCATTCTCGGAATGCCCCTGTACGATGAAACCGGTCTGTACGGTCATTTGCGCGTAAGGAGCATGTTCTCCCATATTCCATACCTGGGCGGCAAGGGTGTTTTTCCCTTTGTACAGGTGGGGAGCCAGGTCGTAGGTATCATACATCCAGTGCTGGGGATCGCTGCGGGCCGGACCGAGGCCCAGGGGTTTTCCGTTTAAAAACAAACGGTAACGCTGGTCCGCGCTGACATGGACAATAAACTGCGCGGGGATCTCGGCCAGCTCAAAACTTTTCCTGAAATGATAGACTCCGTAAACATCCGGGTCTCTGCCCGGGGGCATGATCCATTGCGCCTGCCAATGGCCGGCAGGGGCCTGAATTTGTGCATAGGAGATTAAGGCGTTCCCTGTCCAAACCAACAACCAGATTAATTTTTTCATGAAACTGAGATTGAGGACAAGATACGGGTTAGTTGGTCAGTTAGTCAGTTAGTCAGTTAGCCCGTGGTCAGTAAGTTAGTAATCGGCTCTCGGGACAGCCTGAGGCTTTATATTTCCTTTCCTCCTGACTCCCTTTATGGTATTTGGATTTAGTATTCTTAGGACCATTCGACAATTCCACAACTCATTCATCCTATCCCTCAATCTTGTAATTCCTACAAGTCCTCCAAATCCTATGAATCCTCCAAATCCTATGAATCCTACAAATCCTATTAATCCTATAACCCTATCTTCTCAAACCAATCAAACATAGCCCTGTTTACCGATGGCTGGCCCGTCGATGTAGCGTACATTCCATACATGACCCCGGTGAATCCACCTGCCGTATGGCTGCTCAGGAATTCCCTGTCCACGGAAGAACGGACGAGAAGCCATTTGTCTTTTTTGATGGAAAAATAAAAGGAATAACCTCCTTCGCCCACCTCCGCTTTGAGGATGATCCCTGCATTGTTTTTTTTCAATGGGATGGAAGTCAGCAATTCCGGTCCCTGTTCCTTGTGGAGATTCCCCGGCCCTTTGAACAATTGAACCACAGGCTGTCCCCGGTCGGCGGATTTGCATAAAAAATAATAATGATTTTCGTTTTGAAAGATCAGTAGGCCGGCTTTTTCATGGTCCGCCTGGGTCTGAAAACGCAGCCGGGTGGAAACCTGGCCGTTCAGGTGATTCTGGCGGTCTGCCACCATGGCGATATTGGCCGTTCCCGAGCAGGTCTCCGGCAATAACTCTATGGACAGGTACCCTTTTTTATCTTTAAAATTATACCAGGTCCGGGAAGGGGTGCGCAGGAAACTGTAACGGTTATTCAATTCCCGGGTGTCAAAATGGTCCAGGAAAGGCTGGTCGGCCGCAAATTCATTGACGCCGGTGGTGAATAAGTTCTGTTGCATTTGCGGTACCGGATAAGAATACCTTACTTCCTTGAAACCGGGATTGATCACGGGCCATCCGTCCGCCCAGGAGACCGGGGTCAAAAAGGTCTCCCTCCCTGTATTATAATGCGGCCCCGAATAAGGTCTGCAGCCCAGGAATACCGCGTACCATTCTCCGGCCAGGGTTTGAAATATTTCGGCGTGCCCGGTAGAAGTTACCGGATTAGGCCTGGAAGGGTCGAGGTCCCTTTGCGTGAGGATCGGATTTCGGGGATTGGGAATAAAAGGCCCTTTCACCGACCTGCTGCGAAAAGCGACTTCGCTGTGTTGGTCAAAGGTGCCGCCTTCCGCGCAGTAGAGGTAGTACCATCCGTCTTTTTTAATAATATGGGGCGCCTCGATCCACACCGGCTTTTTGCTGAAATCCGAACCTCCGTTCACCAGGATTATTTCCTCCCCGTTGACTCTCAGATTTTTCCAGTCAAAGGCATACATCCGGATGGTCCGGTGCCCGTCGTAAAGCGGTTTGTCATCCGGAGGAATGCTGTTGTAAAGGATATAGGCCAGGTCCCCGTCAAAGTACAGGGAGGGGTCGATGCCCTTCACCTGAGGCAGATACACCGGATCGCTCCAAGGCCCTTTAGGATCTTTGGCCGTAATGACAAAATTGCCGCCTTTGTCCACATGGGTGCAGGTAATATAAAACAAACTGTCATGCCAGGTAATGGATGGGGCAAACAAGCCCCTGGAAACCCCCGCCCCGGTCAGGTCCAGTTGGCTTTTGCGTTTCATCGCATGGCCGATCTGGTGCCAGCTGACCAGGTCCTTGCTGTGCATGATGGGAAGCCCGGGAAAGTAGGCAAACGAAGAGGTGACCAGGTAATAGTCTTCGCCCACCCGGCAAATGCTCGGATCGGGGTAAAATCCGGAGAGGATGGGATTGCTGTAATGCTTTTGAGCCAGCAGCTGGCTGCCTGACCAAAAACAAAGAAGGATAAGCAGTTTTTTCATGATGTCTAAATTATCCAAATCGTCCAAACGGTCCCTATAGCAAACGAAATGGGAAACCGGAATCTTTTATCCTTTTGAAATAATTGTGGCTCGGCTCCCACGGTGACCCCCCACGAAGATCACGAAAAAAATGTTAGGAATGTCCTCTTCCTTCGTGCCCTTCGCTTCGCTGTGTCGTGGTGGACAGTACTCGTGGGAAAGCCGTGCAGCGGTACATCGGTTCCCACGAAGACGCAAAGTCCACGAAGAAAAATGTAAGGAATGACCTATTCCTTCGTGCCCTTCGCTTCGCTGTGTCGTAGTGG
>JAKQHS010000150.1 GCA_029557915.1 Bacteroidota bacterium
ACGGCGATAGTTCCCACGACGACACGGCGAAGCGAAGGGCACAAAAGTTTTTCCCAGGAAGACACAGCGATGGATTCACAGCAGCACAATGAGCTTAAATGATTTCGCAAGGCAAGCCGCAGATAAGAGCAAGAGTTTAATTCCTCTGTTTATTCCGGCATCGGAGATGCCTGACCTTACTGGTAAAAAATAAGAACAAAACAATGGCTTCGGAGAAGCCCAACGGATGCAGTCCGATTTAAAAATTAATTTTTTTTCTATTGATAATGGAGGAGATGGTGGTCGTCATTTGGGTGGTCTTGGGTTAGCGCTTGTAACGTTGATGTTCGAAGATGTTGGGCTTCTCCGAAGCCGGAGTTTTACTTGAATAAGTATTAAAAACGTGGAGCATCTTCGATGCTTGAGAGGTTTCCCACAAGGACCCTAAGGGTTGCCCGCTAAGACACAGCGAAGCGAAGGGCACGGTTTGGACGAAGATTGGCTTCGGCCGTCCCCCACTCGGACTTCTGTCTCGAAACATATAATGATATTGTTTCGTAAAAATCGCGCCGGAAACAGAGATGCAGAATGTTTGGCTGGAAGGTTTTTACAAATTTTCCTATTTGTATTTGAACCTTTCATCTTGCTAAAAGGCTTCAGGCGGGACGCACTGAAGCAACCCGAACTTGCCCTGAAAGGGCCCTATTCCCGCAGCCTTGGGCGACACGCCCAAGGCTGCGGGCCAGATGCTCACCCGCTCTGAAAGGACTCCATTCAATCGCATAAACTCATTCAATCCCAACCGATTGAACTCTCCCGCAATGGCATTTTATTAACTTCACTCCTAAATTTCCACTTAAGATGAAAGCCATTTACGCCCTCCTGGTAGGCATAGACAGTTATAATCCGCCTGTTCCCAAACTCAGCGGGGCGAAAAAAGACATTGAAAAAATAAAAACCTACCTCGAAAAAAACTTCAATGACCGGCCCCTGCATATCAAAACCCTGCTCGAGCAGGAAGCGACCTATGATCAATTTATTCAAAATTTCAGGGACCACCTGGGCCAGGCCAAAGCCGATGACGTGGTCTGGTTCCATTACAGCGGCCACGGGTCCAGGCAAACCTCAGCGGAAGAATTCGAAAAACTAAATTCTGGAAAAAAGGACGAAACCCTGGTCCTATACGACAGCAGGCCTTCCGGAAAAGACCTGGCCGATAAAGAACTGGCCATACTCATTCATGAGATCGGTACACGAGGTCCCCATATCCTGGTGACCCTGGATTGTTGTCATAGCGGATCCGGGACGAGGAGCGCTGAAGCGTTCACGGAAAGATTGTCTGCCGACCGCGGCGATAAACGAACTATTGATTCCTACCTCAATGGATATTTTAATCAAAGGGGGACCACGCTGCCAGAGGCCAGGTATTTATTTTTTGCCGCCTGCAACCGGTTTCAGAGCGCCAAAGAATCGTTCGATGGAGGCGGTTTATTCACCGAGAACCTGATCCAGACTCTGGAAAAAAGCAAAAAAGACATTTCTTATGCAGACCTTCTCATAAGGCTCAGGCAGGGAGTGGTTTCCATGAAATGGGATCAGGATCCCCAGATGGAAGTCGTGGGCGATTTGAGCAGCTATACCCAATTCCTCGATGGATCCGTGGTAAAAGGAGCACCCAAATATGCGGTCCGTCACGATGAAGAGGGTTGGGCCATGGAGGCCGGGCAAATCTTGGGAATTACTGAGGAGGTAAAACTGGCCATCTATCCCGACCAGTCCAATGAACCCCTGGGTGCAGCTATCGTAAACCAATCCTCGGCTCAGATATCCAGGATCTCCACCGAATCTGCCCTGGATACGGATGCAAAATATTGGGCTGTTCCATTGAATATTCCCGGGATCCCTTTTAAAACCGGCTTGAATGTCGATGAGCACTTCAGGGAGGCATTTGTTGAGGAAGCGGAAAGGTTTTTAAACGTCCGTTTTAATATTCCCGGTAATGAGAATGACCCATATACCCTTATTCAAAAAGAGGGTTATTTCGAATTGATAAACCATGAAAACGGCCTAACCATCTTAAGGGCTGATATAAAATTTAAACAGGCAATCCATGAATTAGTCAGAAAACTGGATCAAATAGCCACCTGGACCCGGTTTTTAAGACTTCAAAATAATAAGACGGCCCTCAACCCGGATTGCTGCAGCCTGTCGCTGGATATTGAGGTCTCGCCGGGCCGGATGCAAAATTTTCCACCGGGGGAGATCAGACTTAAGAGCGATGGGTCCAGGATTCCCTACAAATTGTGGATTCAGAATCAATTCACCCAGCCCCTGCATTTTGCCTTGATTTACCTTTCGGATCATTACGGTTCCGTACCCATTAAAAATGAACCGCTGGAGAAGTCGGATCAGCCCACTTTGTTTTGGGGAGGCACCGAAAATGATGTTTTTATGCTCCCGGAAGGAAGTGTTTCCTCCAAAGACAGCTTTCTGATCATCATCAGTACGGAACGAACGGATGATTTCCAGTTTACCCTGGAAGAAATGGAATTCGGCGACTTGAAATTTGATGACAGGGCCATTCCCGGGATGAACCGAAGCACTAAAGTGAAAGGGGAATGGTTCACCAGCCGATTTATGGTTATTTTGGAAAGGTAATGATTGTCGCCCAGGCTGTTCATTTTGCCGAATAAACATGGATTCTGAGAATAATATGACCGGAAACTAATCAATCATTGGTATGCCTTTCAAGCCCGTCCTATTTCTTGCCTTTGCCAATGATAAAGTAGACCAGACCGCCTATCTGAGAAACCTGTCCGCTGAAATGCACGGCATCCGCAAAGCCCTGGGTGAAGCCGTCAGCAGTGGCTTGTGTGAAGTGGTGGAACGGTCCTCCGCTTCCGTCGGTGATATTCTGGACGTCTTCCAGGACCCGGTCTTTGCTTCGAGGATATCCCTGTTTCATTATGGAGGTCATGCCAATGGATTTTCCCTTTTGTTGGAATCCGAGGATGGCACTAAGGCCTTGGCGCATAAGGAAGGCCTGGTCCCCTTTCTGTCCAGGCAGGAAAACCTCAAACTGGTATTCTTAAATGGTTGTTCTTCGGAGGGACAGGCTGCGGATCTGCTCAAGGCCGGTATTTCCGCGGTGATTGGCACCACTTCTGCCATAAATGATGAGGTGGCCACCTCGCTTGCGATCCGGTTCTACAGCAGCCTGGGGGACGGTTCAGGGATAGAAAAGGCATGGGCGGACGCAACAGACGAAGTCAAAATATCAAAGGGGACGGGCAATACCCGTGCCTTGTTATGGGAAGGGAAGAATGAGGCATCCGAGCATTTTCCATGGGTCATCCGGTTCAGGCCGGGCGCGGAAATCATAAAAGAATGGAATCTGCCCGATATATCCGGTAACCCGCTGTATGGGCTTCCGGACATTCCTCCATCCTTTAATCTTCCCGAGTCCCCTTTTTTGTATCTCAACCGGTATGAACGAAGGCACGCGGAAGTATTTTTTGGAAGATCTTATTATATCCGGTCCTTGTTTTCTTCCGTCCATGAGGCCCAGGCCCCTCCTATAATCCTTCTCTATGGCCAGTCGGGCGTAGGTAAATCAAGCTTGTTGGAAGCCGGGCTGCAACCCAGGCTTGAATCCAGGTTCGAGATCCTCTACCTGCGACGGTCGGGAGCTCTTGGGCTCAGCGCCACGGTTTATAATGCCTTGCTCGAAAAGTGCGGGTTTAAACCGGAAGTCAGCACCATTTCGATGGCGACAAAGGATTCAGACCGGGTCCTGGATGAACTCCGGAACATTGCCGCCAATATTGAGGAGACCTTTAAACCGGATGTCCAGCAGTTGATTCAAAAAATAGCCGGAACCAATGCCACGGATACCGGATCGACAACCGGCGGGGAAACGCCGCCATCGACCCTGTCGGAAGCCTGGAAACAGGCAGAGGCTAAATTAAATAAACCTTTGGTCATCATCCTCGATCAGCTGGAAGAAGCATACACCCGGCCAAATGAGCGATTGGGCAATGAGATGAATCAATGGTTTATCCATCTCAAAGCCATTTTTGGAAATCCCGCTTTGATGCCCCAGGGAAAGATTATTCTGAGTTTCCGAAAGGAGTATCACCCCGAAATCGAAGAATACTGCAAAAACTACGAACTGCCAAGGAGCAAAATCTTTTTGGAACACATCACCAAAAGGGATGTATTGGACGTATTCCGTGGATTCATGGAAACCCCAAGGTTAAAGTCCAGGTACAACCTGCAGGTTGAGGATGGCTTACCCGAAATCATTGCCGCAGATCTTGCAGCCGATAAGGATTCTCCCATCGCGCCCATGTTGCAGATCCTCCTCACTAAGTTGTGGATCAAATCATTGACCTCCAACCCGGAAGCGCCGGCCTTTACACACGCCCTTTACCGTGATCTGAAAGAAGAGGGCCTTGCAATGGATGAGTTCCTGCAAAACCAGCTCAACGCCCTCAAAAAGAAATTTCCCGAACTCCATCATAATGGGTTTGCCCTGGAGGTGCTCGGGTTTTATTGCACTCCCAACGGAACCTCAGCGGCACGGACGGAGCAACAGTTGGTTGAAAATTACCCCGATGCGGTTCCGGAAATCAGAAATGTCCTGGCCGGCTGCATGGAACTTTTTCTGATTACCGACCTGGGAGGCGTCGAACGCAGCGCCATGCTTGCACACGACACCCTTGCGAAATCGGTCGTAAAACTGCAACAACGGTCTGCCCGTCCTTTGCAACAAGCCAGAAGGGTGCTCCATTCCAGAATGGAGGCCGTCCGGGGGGGATCCGCGTCTTCAACCCTGGATCATTGGGATTTGAAACTCATAGACGGGGTGCTTAAATATTTACCTGCAGTTTCGGGGGAAGAGAAAAATCTGATCGAAGCCAGCCGTAAAGCGGTTTTGAAAAAAGAAAAAGAAAAGGTTTTACTTAAATACAGCAAAAGGGGCCTGGCGGCGATTACGGGGATTGGGGCCCTGTTGATCGGATTATTGTATTTTCAGTCCAGGGCGCACGCCAAGGCTTCCTTTGTCAATCATATGGCTGCCGCTTCTGCCATTAATCTCAGGAAGGACCCCACCCTGTCTTTGATGCAGGCCGCAGAAGGAATGAAAGTAAATCAGGAAAACTCCATTGCTGAAATCAAGAAATCATTGACCGATGCTTTTTACAGTGCGGTCCAAAACCGGACTCCCTGGTATGACACGGTATTTTCTACGGACCTGAATTACTATGATCTGGTTTTCCACGAAAACGAAAAGACCATGATTCCTTTTACGGAGACGGATTCGCTTGAAATTTTGGACTACGACGGGAACTTGCTTGGCGCTCTGGTCACCGATCCGTTATCCCCGGATGATCCGGCGATGGCTGGAGCGCCCGAAGACGCGTTTGCCTATTTTACAGGCTTGAAATGGAACCGGGACGGGCATTCCATCGTTGCATTGAACAGTGATGGCATCCTGCAATTCCATGAAGCATCGGGGAGCTTGAAAAAAAGGATTGGAATGGCCCATGAGTATCAGGCCTTCGATGTATCGCCGGTTTTGAACCAGGCCATCGCTTATGCCATCGGAGACAGCCAGGGATATGCACAAGACCAGATCCGTTTGTTCGATATGGATGGAAACCTGCTCAAATCCTTTGGCACCACCGCAGATATTAAAGACATTCGGTTCACCGCCGATGGTAAAAACGTCCTACTGACCCGGTTCGACACCCTTCTTACAGCAATAGATCAGGCGGGACTGCCCCAGAACCCTGAACCGGATTCGTGGAAAAAAGTGGAAATTTTAAACTTGGATGGAATGCGGATCAGGCAACTCGATGCCAAGGAGGGCGAAGTCCTTGACCTTTGGACTTCTCCTTCAGGTAAGTGGTTGGCCACGGTGCACGCCGGGGGGACCTTGGTTCTATGGACCTCGGAAGGAAGGCGGTTTAATACCTTCAAGCCCCCGGTCCTGCCCGGTCGATCGGGGATGCCCGGAACCAGGGAAAATGAAATACTTCATATTGATTTTCACCCCAATGACAGTCTGATGGCCATTTGTTTTCGCCAGGATGCAGCCTGTCTTTACCCCATATACGGGAAATCCGCTGCCCCCGTCATGTTATGGCACGAGCACCTGGTCACCTTTGCCCGCTTTTCGGAAGATGGCAGGCGCGTGCTGACGGGTTCGGCTGACAATACAGCCGCGGTTTGGGATTTGAAGGGAAATCAATTGTATCACCTGCTTGGCCATAAAAACGATGTGACCGGAGGTAAGTTTATTGATCAGGGCGAACAGGTATTGACCACTTCGCTAGATGGCACTGTGCGCCGATGGGTATTGGAAAATTACCCGGATCTTCAGTTTACCGGGCACCGGGGGGCGGTCACTTATATCGATTTGGATCCGTTGGACCAATACCTGGTCTCTGCCGGAGTGGATCATACGATGAGAGTATGGGATATAAAAAGCAAAAGAGAAGTGGATCGGCTGGACCTGGGTGATCAGGGGGTAAGGTATGCCATTTTCACCGGTGAAAATGAAATCCTGGGAATGGGCGTCAAAAATCAGGCGTTTTTATACAAACTCTTTGAAGCGACGCCGGTGAAATTCATAGGGCATACCGGACCGGTGGAATGGGCCGGTGCAATCGGGGACCACATCGTCACCGCCTCAAAGGATGGAAGCATCCGGTATTGGAATAAGACCGGAAAGGAAGTTAAACGAATAGAGCCCGGACAGGGTGAAATGCTGAGCCTGATCGTTTCTCAGCAGGACAGTATCGTGGCCGCAGGAAGTGAAAGCGGCACCATATTCTTGTTTGACGAAAAAGGAGAAGTCATTGCCGAATTGGAAGGACACCGGGATGCCGTCATTTATCTGAATGTATCGGATGATGGAAGCCGCCTGGTATCCACTTCCCGGGACGGAACGGCCATCATCTGGGATTTGAAATCAAAATCGGAAGTCGCCCGGCTGGACCGCATTGCCTGCGCCCCTTACCAGGATTGCCAGGTCAATTCCGCCAGTTTCTCTTCTGATGGTTCCAGGATTGTGACCACTTCTTCAGACCGGACAATCCGGCTTTGGGATTCCGATGGGAACCTGAAGGCCAGCATGGTAGGCCATACCGGTGAAGTGGTCGATGCCTTTTTTACTCCAAACGATGATATGATTTATTCCTTTTCAGCGGATCAAACCTTGCGCCTTTGGGATTTCCAGGGTAAAGAAATCATTGCCTACCGCGGGCATACCGGGAAGATCAATTGTGCTTATATGGATTTTGATATGAACCAGATTTTTACAGCCTCCGAGGACGGCACCATTCGCGCCTGGCTTAGCCCAATCGGCGTTTACCGGTGGATGAGGGATTCGAAACAGTTTAAACCTATATTTCATGGAAAATACAATCAATAGCTGGAATGGCTTGAATCTGGACGACCTTCGCCAGGTCATGGACCCCGATGCGGATGCGGCGATCTCGTCACTGTATAAATCGAGGGCTTTTAATTCCCTTCGCGATATGCTCAGGGATATGGCCAGGAATGACAATTTTGTTCCCGATTCCATGCCGGCGGGCATTCGCGATTTTCTTACAGCAGAACTGCAATTCGTGCCTTCCGCAGAAGATATTGCAGCTTTTGAAAGGGCGCACCGGGTCTGGAAAGAAAACGGCGTTCAATTCATATTTATACTGTTCTTTCGGTCTTTACCCTATACTTATATGGCCGAAAAACCCGCCAATGTATTGCGGATGACCAAAATTCTCGAGGCGCATCCGCAACGCAGGATATTTGAGACCGCCCAGTTCGTATTTGACGTCAGTGACAAAGCATGGTGGACGCCTGAAAAGAGGGGGCTGATCACCGCACTGAAGATCCGGTTGATGCACGCGGCCATGAGGTACAACCTCCTGTATAATCCGGAAGAAGAAAACTGGAATAAGGAAGCCTGGGGCATGCCGATCAGCCAGGAGGACCTGATCGCTACCAACCAGGTATTTTCTCTGGAGTTTTTCAAGGGCATGGCTATCCTTGGGCAAGCCCTGGATGAGGAGGACCAAAACGCCTGGTTCCATACCTGGAAAACAATTGGAAAAATCATGGGCATCCAGGACAACTTATTATGCAAGACCAAAGAGGAAGCGTGGACCCTGCAAAAGGCCATGTACAACCACTTGTTTCCGGATGATAACCGGGCCGGCATCGCCCTGGCGAAAGCCCTGGTGGAAACCCTGGCCACCTTTCTGCTCAGTAAAAAATTGATCCTGCTCATGATGAAAAAAATGATCCTGGATGAAGATCACCCCGATCTGTTTTACCGGGTGCTCGGGCCCAGCTTTGCCAAAGAATACCCTTCCGTGTTTAAAAAATCAAGGTCCGTAGAAGAAGCGGAAGAGGATGCCGCGGCTGAACATCAGGAATTTTACGACGAATTGATGACCTATAAAGAAAAAGTCAGATCCTACCGGGAGAATCAAAAACAAAAAGATCCGGTCAGCAGAGGGGAAGGCAATAAAAACCTGGTGGATCTTCAGCTCGATGTCTTTGAAGAACTGGCGGAAAAAATGGATCCAAAGGGGCCGGTGGACCGGGGCATCGTGCATGATTTGTTTAAAACGGCCATGAGCTCCGTCGGCGGGGTGATCATCGGCATCCTGTCCCTGTACTTCAGGGAGGGGAAAGAAGCCGGCTTTCGTATCCCCACCGACTTAAAAGAATATTGGGCTTTATCATGATTTCAGGAAAAAGCCTGTTTTAATTTCCGATACAAACATGACCGATTTACAAAGAAGCATTATTCGCTATTATGATGCCACCCTGTTGGATTACCGGGCCTTTTGGGTGGGCAAACGGGATTTGGCTTTTCACTTCGGATATTACGATACCAGCAAGGAGTCCCACAGGCAATCCCTGGAAAATATGAACAGGGTCATGGCCGGCAAGGCCGGCATGGATGCTTCCGACCTTGTCCTGGATGCGGGCTGCGGCCAGGGAGGGAGTGCGCTTTGGCTCGCAACCCATATTGGATGCGTCATCCAGGGGATTTCCCTGGTGCCCCATCAGGTTGAAATGGCCAACCGGGTGGCAAAAGCCAGGGGCCTGGAAAATAAAGCACGTTTTTATATTCAGGATTATGCCAAAACCGGATTTCCGGAGGAGAGCTTTACCGTCATTTGGGCCTGTGAAAGTTTATGCCATGCTCCCGAGAAAAAAGCTTTTTACCAGGAAGCCTTCAGGTTACTGAAGCCGGGAGGCAGGTTGGTGGTAGCCGAATACATCAGGAAGGGCCGGAACAACGCGGTGCAGGATGAAAACATTCTGCAAAACTGGTTTTCGGGATGGTCGATGCCGGATCTCGATACCTGGCAGGAACATTGGGATCATATGAGGGAGGCTGGATTTACCCGGATCCAGCATGAAGACATCACCGGTCACGTATCCCCTTCCTTGCACCGCTTGTTCAAAATGTCCAAACGGCTGCTGGGTCTTGGCAAATTTTTACACCTGGTCCGGATCAGGAACCATATCCGGCACCGGAATCAAGTGGCTTCGATCAGCCAGTACGTGGCGCTTACAAAAAACCTTTGGAATTATTATATTTACACAGCCTCCAAACCCGGGCTTCCAAAATGACAGAACATGGCTTATATATTCCGGATGGTTATGTTTTGCTGTCGGGTATATACCGGGACGATGTTCATGAAATCCTCAAGGCCAAAAGAAAATCCGACCAAAGGGAGGTCGTTTTAAAGGTCAGCAGGCCTTCCAACAACGACATTCTTAAAATTTCCAAACTCAGCCATGAATACCATACCTTAAAAAACCTGGACCATGAGGGCGTCATCCGCGTTTTGGGACTGCATTCAAAAAATAAATCCGTCTGCATCGTCGAAGAATTTTTTGAAGGGGAAACGCTTAAATCAAGAATCTTCAATCAGGCATTTACCGTCCCGGCGTTTTTTCAGGTGGCGCTTCAACTGACGGATATCCTGGCCTATGTTCATAGCCAGGGGGTCATTCACAAGGATATCAATTCCTCCAATATCCTCATTTCAAAAGACAATAAGGTCAAGCTGATTGATTTTGGCATCAGCACCCATATTATGAATGAAGAACAGGATATGGTGATTCCCGACCTGATCGAAGGCACGCTGACCTACATTTCCCCGGAACAAACCGGGCGAACCAGTTATTCCATTTCGGCCGGCAGTGACCTCTATTCCCTGGGGATCGTTTTTTACGAGATGCTGAGTGGTAAACCGCCGTTCGATTCCGCCGATGCCCTCGAGGTCATTCACTTCCACCTTTCCCGTACACCTGCCCCCCTGGGCAAGGTATTGCCCAGGTTGCCTTCCGGCCTGGAGAAAATCATTGCCGAATTGCTGGAAAAAAACCCGGATGACCGGTATCAAAGCGCCGGCGGTTTGCATCACGATTTAAAATTGCTGCAGGGCGAGATTGAATCCGGCAAGGCTTCCTCTTTTTTCAAAACAAGGACCAACGACAAAGGAGGGCGGTTCCGGAAGGCCCAGCGGTTGTATGGCAGGGAGCAGGAGGTCGCCAGCATCATATCCTGTTATGAAAACCTGCATCAAACACGCACCATGCTGGTCCTGGTTTCAGGGTATTCGGGAGTGGGAAAGTCAGCCGTGGTCAAACAGTTGCAGCGCCCGGTGACGGATAAAAACGGGCTGTTTATTTCCGGCAAGTTTGATCAATTCAAAAGAAATATTCCTTATTTCGCCTTCATTGAAGCCTTTGATAATCTGCTGCGCGGCCTGCTTGCGGAAAGCGACGATAAAATAAAAGCCTGGAAGGAAAAAATCTGGGAAAAATTAGGCGCTAATGCCTCCCTGATCAGCGAGGTCATTCCCAGCCTGGAATTCATCACGGGCAAACTGCCGCTCCCGGAAAAACTTCCCCCGGCAGAACAGGAATTCAGGTTCAGGTTGGTTTTGCTGGACTTTATCTATTGTTTCAGCACTACGGACAGGCCGCTGGTTATTTTTTTGGATGATTTGCAATGGGCTGACCTCCCTTCGCTGAATCTCATTGAACGGATCCTCTCCCTCCGCCGGTCGGAGAATCTCCTGATCGTGGGCGCCTACCGGAGCAATGAAGTCAATGAATTGCACCCCTTGTCGATGACCATTCATCAGATAAAAGGCGAACAGGTCAAGGTCATGGATATCCGGCTTCAGCCTTTGGATCAAAACACGACCATTCAAATTGTTGCGGATTCATTCGGAATGCCTGAGGCCCAGGCAACGGATCTTGGCCTGCATGTTTACGCCAAAACCAAAGGCAATCCGTTTTTTATCAATCGTTTTTTGCAATCCCTTTACGATAATAAATATTTGACGCTGGATGCCTCCCGGAAATGGACCTGGGACCGGAATAAAATAGAAAGCCTTTCTTACACAGACAACGTCATCGATCTGATGGCCAATGAAATGACTTCCTTGCCCGAAACGAGCAGGGAGGCGATGAAATATGCGGCGGTGCTTGGAAATACCTTTAACCTGAGCACCTTGTCGATGGTCATGGAAAAAAACCAAAACCAGGTATACCCGTCTTTGCTTCCTGCGCTAAAGGGAGGGTATATCCTGCCCCTTGACCAGAATTACAGGGCATTGTCCTTATACACGGAAGGGATCAACGAGGAATTTGAAACGGAATCAGAAAATCTTTTCATCAATTTCAGATTTTTGCACGACCGGGTCCAGCAGTCCGCTTATGGCCTGATTGCTCCCGGGGACCGGGAAACCATACATTTCCGGACCGCGAATCTTTTGTATTCGAAGTCCACCCCTGAAAAGCTGAACGATTTTTTATTTGATATAGCCAACCATTTCAGCCTGAGTAAAAATCGGGTATTTGAGCAAGGCGACCGCAGATCCATTGCCGCGCTGTATCTGAACGCGGGGTCAAAGGCAAAAGATTCCACTTCGTACGATGTGGCCATCAAGTATCTGTCCGCCGCCCGGGATTTATTACCGGAGCAAAGCTGGCAGTCGGATTATGAATTGACCTTTGCCGTTTATTCCGCACTGGGAGAAAGCGAGTACCTGAACAGCAACCATGAGAAAGCGGAGTATCTGTTTGAACAGATCCTCAAATATGCCCGAACCAACCTTGAAAAATTAAAAATATATTACGTTCATTCGGCGCTTTACCTCAAAATCGGCAATACCAAAAAGTCCCTGGAACTGGGACGGGAGGCGATGAAATTATACAACATTCATTTTCCCGAAAGTGAATGGGCGATTAAATCAAAGGCGACCTGGGAACTGGCCAAGTACCTGTTCTTATTTTCTACCCGTTACCGGAATGTGGAGAAACTCTATCATCTCAAGGATTGTACGGACCAGGAAATCATTGCCATAAATCAGTTCCTGATCGACATCGCCACCAGTGCCTACCAGGAAAATCAGAACCTGATGGTGATCATCGTGTTGCGAATCATCAGGCATTATCTGAAATATGGATTTACCGACGCTTCCGGGTGGGGGTTTTCCGGATTTTCGGTCATTGCTTATTCGGGCATCGGGCTTTCGAAGCGGGGCCTGGGCCTGTGGAGCATTACCAGGAAACTTCATCAGCGCACCAGGTCCGCCATCGTCAGGACCAAGCTGGATTATACCGTAAATGCTTTCTACACCCAGTGGACCAAACCGCTGACCGAAAATCTGGATGAGATCATAAATAATGTGAAGGCCTGCCTGATGAACGGCGACCCCAATTTTGCAGGATACAGCATTGCCTTGCAGTTTTGGAAAAAATCGGCTTCGGGCCTGAAGCTGACCGAGGTCCTGGACAGTACCGGTGAATACCTGGAATACTTAAAAAACAATAAAAATGTAACGGGGCTCAATTACATCATCCCCTCGGTCCAGGCCGTGAAGGCATTAATAGGCAAAACCCCGGTCAACGGCGATTGGAACAGCGAAGGATACGACGAACCAGCCTTTGCACAACAATTGAATGCGGTAGGCAATAAAACCAATATTGCATTCTTTTACAATTTTAAATTGCCCCTGTATTATTATTTTGACAAGTATGAAGAGGGGCTTCAATGGGCTGAAAAGGGAGATGCCCTGCAGGCCTATATCCTGGGACATTATTTTTTATCGGAATGGTATTTTTATTACAATTTGCTGATCGCCTCCCTGTATGAAAAGTTTTCCACGGCGGATAAAAGCAAATATCTGAAAATATTCCGGCGCAACAGCAAGTGGTTCAGGCACTGGATCAAAGGTTGTACAGAGAATTTTGAACAACAGCTTTATATTCTGAAGGCGGAAGAAATGGTGATGGAGGGCCAGGTGGAAAATTCCATCCGGTGGTACGAAAAAGCAATAGAAGCGGCCTTAAGTCACGGATTCACCCAGTTTGCCGCCATCGCCAATGAACGGGCGGCTAAACACCTGGCGGGAAAGGGAATCCTCCGGCAAAGTGCGTTTTACCTCAAAGCCGCTTATGAATGGTACGAAGATTGGAATGCCTTTGGCAAATGCAGGCAGCTGAAAGGGGCAAGGCCGGATCTGTTTGGGGACAAAATCATACAAATCACCGGCAATACCAGGACCAATTTACCGACTGCCGCACTCGATTACGGTTCACTCATTAAAGCTTCCAACAGCATTTCGAGCAAAATAAAACTGGATGAGCTAATTCAGCGGTTGATGAATGTATTGCTCGAAAACGCGGGGGCCGACCGGGGGGTGCTGATGATTCCCAGGCAGGGCGAACTTTTTATCATCGCGGAAGGAAAGTCCGGCCCGGATAATATTCAGGGCAATATCCAGGTCCCGGTGAAAGGCAGCAATAAAATTCCACAATCCCTGATCAATTATTGCTGGAATACGCAGGAAACAAAAGCCTTGTCCAATGCGCTGAGGGACGAAGCCTATTCCAATGACCCTTATGTGATGGAACACCAGGTCCGGTCCATGATCGGCATACCGCTTTCGAATAAAGGAAATAAAGTGGGATTGATCTATCTCGAGAATAAACTGCTGGAAGGCGTTTTTACATCCAACAAACTGGAGGTTTTGAATATGTTGTCCGGCCAGATCGGCATTTCGATTGACAACGCCCTCCTTTATGAAACCCTGGAATCCAAAGTTACGGAGCGCACCCGGGACCTTGAAAAACAGAAACAGATCGCCGAATCCCAAACCAGGGAAGCCATCCAGCAGAAAATGCTTGCCGACGAAGAAAGGAAAAAGTCGGATGCCCTCCTGCTCAATATCTTACCCGATGAAATTGCCCAGGAACTTAAACTTAAGGGAGAATCCCAGGCCAGGCAATACCATTCCGTCACCGTGATTTTTACAGACTTCGTAAACTTTACTACCGTATGTGAATATTTGCCTCCGGCCGAACTGGTGGCCGAGCTCAACAAATGTTTTGCCGCCTTTGATAAAATTGTGGATGGCCATGGATTGGAAAAAATTAAAACCATCGGGGATGCCTACCTGGCTGCCAGTGGCCTTCCCCGGATAAACCCGGACCATGCCACCCACGCCTGCCGGGCAGCCATGGATATCCTGAATTGGGTCAGGGCACCGGAAAACAAGTGTCTTTTTAATATAAGGATCGGGATTAACAGCGGTCCCGTGATTGCGGGCATCGTAGGCATGAAAAAATATGTTTATGATATCTGGGGAGATACCGTAAATACGGCGGCCCGGATGGAATCTTCATCCAGTCCGGGCAAAATAAATATATCGGAATCGACCTATCAGCTGGTGAAGGAAAAGTTTAACTGCGTCTGCCGGGGTAAAATCGAGGCCAAAAACAAAGGGAGCATCAATATGTACTTCCTGGAGGAGAACCCTTTACCCGGTGTGCTTACTACTGCCGTCGGCTGAGCCGGAGTATTAATCCCTTGACTTGAACCATTGTATTTTCGGAAACAAAATCCCAGATGGTTTTTTATATGCTTCCCAGTTCTGGTGCTTCGAGAGGGAGGATCATATTCACCAAAAAATAGCCCGTCCATACCCAGGCCAGGATCAACCAGCCCAACCATTGCAGTCCTAATTAAAAATTATTATATTTTTTTTGATAAAGGAGATCGGGGTGACCGTGGTGACCATTGCTCTTACCCGCACCTTCTCATTGCCCTGAAAGGGCCCTATCCCCGCAGCCTTGGGCGACCAGCCCAAGGCTGCGGGGATAGGGCTCAACCGCCCTGAAAGGGCACCATAAAGTGCCTGATTATTTATGGCGGGACTTAAAACCGGGGATTGTCGGAAACAAAATCCCTGATTGTTTTTTATAGGCCTCCCAACCTTCGTGACGGGATAGAGAACGGTCTTTCAGGATCATATTCACCCAAAAATAGCCCGACCATACCCAGGCCAATACCGCCCATCCCAGCCAATGGCTTGCCATGAGGGCGTAGGTTGCATAAATCAGCATTTCTCCCAGGTAATTCGGGTTGCGCGTGCGGCGAAATATGCCTTCCGTGATGAGGCCTGGATTGTATTTGAGGCTGTAATACTTCTGGGCGTCGCTGGTCATCATGATTACCACGCCCATCGTATGGATAAAAATACAAAGGCCCACAAACCAGGAAGCCAAAGCGAACCCCTCCTCATGAAACCAGGGACTGATCAGGATCAGGGGAAACAACCAGTACAAACCCAAAACCAGGGCAAAGGACATGAAGGCCCCGCCCAGGGTGATTTTGATATCCCAGCGCCGGTCGGGGAAATACCTGTCCTTGATCAGCCAACAAATACCATAGGAGCCATGCAGCCCTGCATAAACCCAGGCTTCGGCCGAGTAATTGTCGAACCAATACATCAGAAACAATACTAAAGGCAGGGTGCCTCCTTTCTGAAAGTTGATCAGGGCCGAAAGTTTGATCAGCCTGGGCCCGCCCAGGAAATCCTGGCTCAGGTAATTTTGCAGTCTTGTCAGTTTTTCCAGCATTCAAAAAAGGTGGTTGGTGGGTAGTGGGTAGTCACGCCAAACACCACCCACCATCCACCACCCACCATTCACCCTACAAAGATCTTCCCATTCCACCATTCCTTTTCAATAATGGCCTGGTATTTACCATAGAAGTTGAGGGCGGGTTCGTTCCATTCCAATACCTGCCATTTGACCAGCCTGCAATCCAGGTTGACGGCTTCCTGGAGCAGAGCGTCAAAGAGGAGCCGGCCGGTCCCCAGTCCGCGGAGGGATTCTTTAACCACAAAATCTTCGAGGTAGAGCATCCTGCCTTTCCAGGTGCTGAAACAGACATAATATATAGCGGTACCCACAATGGCCCCTTCCCTGTCCACCGCCACGAGGGCGTCAAAGACCCCTTCCAGGTAATTTTTTTCGTAGTCCTGGAGGGTGGCGGTTACCGCCTCCGGCGCTTTTTCATAGACAGCCAGTTCCCGGACCAAATCGAGCAGGGAAGCCAGGTCTTCTAGGCTGGCTTTCCGCACAAAAGTTGAAGAATTCATCTTGATTTTTCTTGTTTGTGTTGTCGAAAATAATCATATCTTTGCAGACGCTTTTTAAAATAAAGGCCGATTTTAAATAAAAATCATTGATAATCAGTAAGTAATAAATGAAATCATTATATGCCAACCATTAATCAGCTGGTTCGTTCGGGTAGAAAACAGGTTAAAGCCAAAAGTAAATCCCGTGCGCTGGATGCCTGTCCTCAAAAAAGAGGGGTATGTACCCGTGTATATACCACTACCCCTAAAAAACCGAATTCCGCGCTCCGGAAGGTGGCCAAAGTCCGGATGACCAATGGCATTGAAGTGATCGCTTACATTCCGGGCGAAGGGCACAACCTGCAGGAGCACTCCATGGTACTGGTTCGCGGGGGCAGGATCAAGGACCTTCCGGGAGTAAGGTATTCCATCGTTCGCGGGGCCATCGATACCGCCGGGGTAAACAACCGTAAAAAATCAAGGTCGAGGTACGGGACCAAAAGACCTAAAAAATAATCATTCAACGTCTTAATCTTCCAGTTACCGATGAGGAAAAGAAAACCAAAAGCAAGAGCCATCCAGGGAGACCCCAGGTACAACGACACCCTGGTCAGCCGGTTTATAAACAACCTCCAGTGGAGCGGCAAAAAATCAGGCGCCCAGTCCATCTTTTATGATGCCATGGATATTGTAAAAGCAAAAAATGCCGAAGAGAACGAACTGGAGATCTGGCGGAAGGCTTTGGACAACATCATGCCCCATGTGGAAGTGCGCAGCCGCCGGATCGGGGGAGCTACTTTCCAGATCCCGACCGAACTCCCGGCAAACCGCAAGGTATTTTTTGGCATGCAATGGATGATCCGTTATGCCCGCGCCCGTGCCGGGAAAGGCATGGCTGAAAAACTGGCCGCTGAAATCATCGCTGCCCAGAAAGGGGAAGGGGCTGCCGTTAAGAAAAAAGAAGATATCCATAAAATGGCCGAAGCCAACCGGGCTTTCGCCAGCTTCAGATAAATAAAATCCATCAACAACCATCCAGGCTCATGGCAGCAAAAGATTTAAGATATACGCGAAACATTGGCATCGCCGCCCATATCGATGCCGGGAAGACGACCACCACGGAGCGTATACTTTATTACACAGGCATCACCCACAAGCTGGGTGAGGTGCATGACGGCGCTGCGACCATGGACCATATGGAACAGGAGCAGGAGCGCGGCATCACCATTACCGCCGCAGCCACCAAAACCGCCTGGAACTGGAATGGAGATGAATACACCATCAATATCATAGATACCCCCGGGCACGTGGATTTCACCGTAGAGGTCGAACGTTCCCTGAGGGTACTGGATGGCACCGTCGCTTTGTTTTGCGCGGTTTCCGGCGTAGAACCGCAGTCTGAAACCGTCTGGCGCCAGGCCGACCGCTATAAAGTTCCCCGCATCGGTTTTGTAAATAAAATGGACCGGTCAGGGGCGGATTTTTTTAATGTCGTCGATGAGGTCCGTACCAAGCTGGGCTCCCGTCCGGTGCCCCTGCAGGTACCGATCGGCTCCGAACACAATTTTAAGGGAGTGGTGGACCTGATCACCAATAAAGCCATGGTCTGGAACGAAAGCGACCAGGGCATGACATATACGGAGATCCCCATCCCGGAGGACCTGGCCGGAACCGTGGCCACCTGGAGGGAAAAGATGATGGAAGCGGCTGCCGAATACGACGACGACATCATGCAGAAATATTTCGATGACCCTTCTTCCATTTCGGTGAAAGAACTGCAGGCTGCCCTGCGCAAAGCGGTCATCGATATGAAGATCGTGCCGATGATGTGCGGTTCTGCTTTTAAAAACAAGGGAGTTCAGGCTATGCTCGACGCCGTCTGCACCTTCCTTCCTTCCCCTGCCGATGTGGATGCGGTGGAAGGGATCAATCCGAAAAATGACCAGAAAGAACTGAGAAAACCGCTCAATTCGGAACCCTTTGCAGCCCTGGCATTCAAAATCGTCAACGACCCCTTCGTAGGGCGCTTGTCCTATATGAGGGTTTATTCAGGACGTCTCGAAAACGGGTCCTATATCCTGAATACCCGCTCCGATAAAAAGGAAAGGATTTCCCGCCTGTACCAGATGCATGCCAACAAACAAAACCCCATCGAATCCGTCGAAGCCGGGGATATTGCAGCCGCAGTCGGGATGAAAGATATCCGTACCGGAGATACCCTCTGTGATCCGGACAAACCGATCGTTCTGGAAAGCATGAAATTCCCCGAGCCCGTCATTGGATTGGCCGTGGAACCCAAGACCCAGAAAGACCTGGATAAAATGGGCCTTGCCCTGAATAAACTGGCCGAAGAAGATCCTACCTTCAAAGTGCGTTTTGACGAAGACACCAACCAAACCATCATCAGCGGCATGGGTGAACTCCACCTGGAGATCATCGTCGACCGGATGAGAAGGGAATTTGGCGTGGAATGCAACCAGGGCGCCCCGCAGGTCAACTACAAGGAAGCGCTGACCCGCACGGTAAGCCACCGTGAAAAACTGAAAAAACAAACCGGGGGTTCGGGTCTGTTCGCGGACATTGAATTTGAAATCGGACCCGCAGATGAGGAATTCCTGCAGAGCGAAGATTTTAAGTCCGGCAAGACCAAGATGCAGTTTGTGAACGATATCGTGGGAGGTTCTATTCCCCGGGAATTGATCCCCCCGACCCAGAAAGGTTTCCTTTCCATGATGGAAAACGGAGTCTTGGCCGGATATGCCATCGACAGCATGAAGATCAGGATCTTTGACGGTTCCACCCACACGGTGGACTCCAAACCGGTCGCCTTCGAGTTGTGCGCCAAGGAAGGTTTCCGGGCGGCGGCCCCCAAAGCGGGACCGGTCATTCTCGAACCGATCATGAAACTGGAAGTGGTCACCCCGGAAGAATTTGTCGGTCCCGTGATCGGCGACCTCAACCGGAGAAGGGGCATGCCCAAAGGCCAGGAATTGCGGCCCGGATCTGCAGTGGCCATTCAGGCCGATGTACCGCTTTCCGAGATGTTTGGATATGTAACCCAGTTGCGGACCATCACCTCCGGCCGGGCGAGTTCGACCATGGAATTTTCGCATTACGCCCAGGTGCCTTCCGGCATTGCGACGGATGTCATTGACAAAGCAAAAGGAGCCGTAAAGGCTTGAACATAAGGATATATTATTAAATCATTGAAATAGGGAAATGAATCAAAAAATTAGAATCAAACTCCGCTCTTATGACCACAACCTGGTCGATAAGTCGACGGAGAAGATCGTAAAGACGGTCCGCTCCAGCGGCGCTGTAGTTACCGGTCCGATTCCGCTGCCCTCCGAGAGAGAAGTTTATACCGTGTTGCGCTCGCCACACGTCAATAAAAAAGCTCGGGAGCAGTTCCAACTTCGGACCCATAAGCGCCTCATCGAAATTTACACCCCGACGCAAAAGACGGTGGACGCGCTATCCAAATTAGAGCTCCCGTCTGGTGTTGATATCCAGGTGAAACTCACCTGATAGCAGGGTCTTTAATTGAATTAATTTTTTTGCCATGAGGATGCAAGGGCCCATTGGGTGCGGGCGTCCGGCAGGCAGATATTCTGTTTAAAAATTAAAAACACTGAAAAGTGAACGGATTAATTGGAAAAAAGGTAGGCATGACCAGCATCTATGACGATGCGGGAAAATACATTGCCTGTACGGTTGTGGAAGCCGGTCCAAACGTGGTCACCCAGGTCAAAACGGATGATACGGATGGCTATTTTGCCCTGCAGCTCGGATTTGGGGAAGCAAAACCCAAGAATACCAGCCAGCAGATGAAAGGGCATTTTGAGAAGGTCAAAACCACTCCCAAACAAAAACTGGTGGAGTTCAGGGATTTTCCCCTCGCCAAAGCGGCCGGGGACAAGGTCACCGTCGACGAGGTTTTTAAGCCGGGGGATACCGTTCATGCAGTGGGCACTTCCAAGGGAAAAGGATTCCAGGGCGTCGTGAAAAGGCATGGTTTCGGGGGCGTTGGTGAATTGACCCACGGCCAGCACGACCGGCAAAGGGCTCCCGGTTCCGTAGGTTCTTCCTCTTATCCAAGCAAGGTGTTCAAAGGTCTGAGAATGGCCGGTCGCACCGGGGGCGAGCGGGTGAAAGTGAGAAATCTGAAAGTCGTAAAAATATTTCCGGATCAGAATTTATTGGTCATTCGCGGAGCAATTCCCGGACACAATGGTTCTTATGTAATTATTGAAAAAAAGTAAGCCATGAAAGTATCTGTATTTAATACCCAGGGAGCGGACACCGGCAGGCAGGTCGAATTGCCCGAAGCCATTTTCGGGATCGAGCCCAACAAACACGCGGTATGGCTTGACGTGAAGGCCTACCTGGCCAATCAGCGCCAGGGTACGGCGGAGACCAAGGAAAGAAACCTGATTTCCGGCTCCACCCGCAAGCTGCACAAGCAGAAAGGTACCGGGGGATCCCGGAAAGGGGACATCAAAAACCCGGTTTTCCGCGGAGGAGGCACCATTTTCGGCCCCAATCCCAGGGATTACAGCGAAAAAGTAAACAAAAAGGTAAAAACCCTGGCCCGCAAATCGGTCCTTTCCGACAAGGCCGCCCAGGGCAAAGTCATGGTGATCGAAGACTTTTCGTTCGACAAACCGCGGACCAAAGAGCTGTCAGCCGTTTTGAAAAACCTGAAGGTGCTGGATAAAAAAGCCCTTTTTGTAATTCCCGATTACGACCAGTCCCTCATCCTTTCGGGCCGCAACCTGCCCAAAACCAGGCTGCTGCATGCCCGGGACCTCAATACCTATTCCATCCTACACTCCAATGTGGTGGTGGTCGCCGAGAGCGCCCTGCCCAAACTGGAAGAAACCCTTTTATCCACCGCCAAATAAGCTGACCTATGGAAAAAAAGATCTTAATCCGGCCCATCATCTCGGAGAAAGCTGAAAAACTCAGCAGCGCCCAACCCAGGTATACCTTCCTGGTCAACAAAGACGCCAATAAAATAGAAATCCAGAAAGCGGTACAGCAGCATTACGGCGTTACCGTGAAAGACGTAAATACCTTGACCAATCCCGGAAAGAAAAAGTCCAGGTCTACCAAAAGAAGGGTAAGCGTCGGCATTAAACCTTCTTACAAAAAAGCGGTCGTCACGCTGAATGAAGGGGACAGTATCAATATCTATGGTGAAATTTAATTTAAACAGGGTAAGTCATGCCAGTAAGAAAATTTAAACCAGTCACCCCGGGAACCCGTTTCCGGATCGCCAATACCTATACGGAAATCACCAAGGATGTACCGGAAAAGAGCCTGGTGAAGGCGCTGACCGATGTTGCGGGCAGGAACAACCAGGGCCGGATGACCATGCGTTACCGGGGAGGCGGCCACAAGCGGCAATACCGGGTCATCGATTTTAAACGGGATAAGGACGGAGTCCCCGCTACCGTGCACTCCATTGAATACGATCCCAACCGTACGGCTTATATCGCCCTATTGCATTACGCCGACGGGGAGAAAAGATATATGATCGCGCCGAATGGCCTGAAAGTGGGCCAGAAAGTGATGTCCGGCAAAGATGCCGAACCGGAAGTGGGCAATACCCTTTACCTCCGGGATGTGCCGCTCGGCACCTCCATCCACGCGATCGAATTGCATCCGCACCAGGGAGCCGCCCTGGCCCGCAGCGCGGGGACCTATGCCGAACTGACCGGCAAGGAAGACCGTTATGCCGTGGTCAAGATGCCGTCCGGGGAAGTCCGCCGGATCCTGATCCAGTGCCGTGCCACGATTGGCACGACTTCCAATCCCGACCACAGCCAGACTATTTTGGGCAAAGCCGGAAGAAGCCGCCACAGGGGGATCCGCCCCAGGAACCGCGGGGTGGCCATGAATCCGGTCGATCACCCGATGGGGGGTGGGGAAGGACGTGCCTCCGGGGGCCATCCCAGGTCGAGAAATGCCAAAAAAGCTAAAGGGGCCAAGACCAGGAATAAGAATAAAAAATCAGAAAAACTGGTTATCTCCCACCGGAATGCTAAAAAATCTCAAGGTAAATAAAGAAGCAAGTCATGGCAAGATCAATTAAAAAAGGACCTTATGTTTTTCACAAGCTGCTGAAAAAAGTGAGCGTGAACAAACAAGCCAATAAAAAAACGGTCATCAAAACCTGGTCCAGGGCATCAATGATCATCCCGGACATGGTCGGGGAGACCATTGCGGTGCACAACGGCAAAACTTTTATACCAGTATATGTCACGGAAAACATGGTCGGCCATAAACTGGGCGAATTTTCTCCAACCCGCACCTTCCGGGGCCATTCGGGCAACCGTAAGGACGAAGGCAAATAAATCAACTAATCACCAAAATTTGTAGATCATGGAAGCAGTAGCTCATTTGAGAAATGGTCATGGATCCGCCCGCAAAATCAGGCTGGTGGTGGACAACATCCGGGGTAAAAAAGTGGTGGATGCCCTCAACATCCTCAAGTTTACCAAAAAAGATTCAGCCTACTGGGTGGAAAAGGCGCTGATTTCCGCGGTGGCCAACTGGGAAATCAAAAGCGAACAATCCGGGAATACGGATGCTTATGACCTGGTGATCTCCAAAGCCTTTGTGGGCGGGGGACCGGTTTTGAAAAGATTTCAGCCTGCCCCGCATGGAAGGGCCCACCGCATCCGGAAAAGATCAAATCACCTCACCCTGGTGGTGAGCAATTCGGTGCCGCTGCCTTCGGAGGCACAGCAGGAACCGGAAGCACAAGAAGCACAGGAAGCATAACAATTAACCAGAATATTTTATAAAAATCATATGGGTCAAAAAGTAAATCCGATAGGAAGCCGACTGGGAATCATCCGGGGATGGGATTCAAACTGGTTTGGTGGCAAGTCCATGGCTAAGAAAGTCGTTGAAGACGAACAAATCAGGAAATACCTCTTCGCAAGGGTGGAAAAAGGCGGGATTGCCAAAGTAGTGATCGAACGGACACTCAAAAGAATCACCCTGACCATTCATACTTCCAGGCCGGGCATCATCATCGGAAAAGGCGGTACGGAAGTCGACAAGATCCGCGAGGAACTGAAAAAACTGGCCGGCAGCGATGTCCAGATCAATATCATGGAGATCCGTAAACCCGAACTGGAAGCGACCATCGTCGGCGAATCCATAGCCAAACAGATCGAATCCAGGATCAATTACCGGAGAGCGATCAAATCGTCCATCCAGTCCACCATGCGGGCCGGGGCCGAGGGCATCAAAGTCCGGATTTCCGGCCGGCTGAATGGAGCCGAGATGTCCCGTTCGGAAGAATACAAGGAAGGGAGGACCCCCCTGCATACTTTCCGGGCCGACATTGATTATGCCCTGGCGGAAGCACAGACGGTGTATGGAAAGATCGGCATCAAGACCTGGATTTGTAAAGGAGAGATCCTGACCAAACGGGATTTGTCCCCCAATATCGGCCTGGTTAAGAAAGATTCAGCGGGCGGCGATCGCAGGGATGACCGTGGTGGAAGAAGACGCCCGGGTGGCGGAGGTAGAGGAGACCGTGGCCGCGGAGAAAGAGGAGGGGATCGGGACGATCGCGGAGGCCGTGGAAGGAGAAATAACCAGGATTAATTTTGCAAAAACGATGTACCTTTGCCAAACTTTTTTCAAAAATAAGACATGTTACAGCCTAAACGACAGAAATACCGTAAGCAACAGAAGGGCAGAAACCGGGGGGTTGCCGTCAAGGGAAGCACCATTTCTTTTGGTTCTTATGCCTTGAAATCCATGGAGTTAGGAAGGATCACCAACCGGCAGCTGGAAGCAGCCCGTATCGCGATGACCCGCGAAATCAAACGTGAAGGCCAGGTCTGGATCCGGATTTTCCCGGACAAGCCGATTACCAAAAAACCCGCGGAAGTGAGGATGGGTAAGGGAAAAGGTGCCGTAGAATATTTTGTCGCCCTGGTCCAGCCCGGCAGGATCCTGTTTGAAATGGACGGCACTTCCACGGAAGCCGCCACCAAAGCGCTGAATATGGCAGCTCAGAAACTGCCCATCAAAACAAAAATTGTCATCCGTCACGATTTATAATAACGATCACCATGGCCAATAAAAAGAATCAGGATATAAAGGAGATGTCTCCCACCGATATCAGCAACAGTCTGATCGAAACCCGGATAGACCTGCAAAAAGCCCGGTTTACCCACGCGGTCAAAGGGCTCGACAATCCCAAGCAGATCACCGGCATGAGGAAAAAAATTGCCCGTCTGAAAACGGAAGAAAGGGCCCGCCAGATCCAGGCGATGACCGAGGCGGAAAAAGCCGGAAGATCCAAAATCAGGGCCAGAAGAAGCAAATCATAATGAAGGACCTCGTCCTTTGAAAAATATAAGACATGGAACAGAATTCAGAAGTAAAAGAGAAAGCGCCCAGGAAAATCCGCAAAACCAGGGTTGGAGTGGTCACCAGCGCCAAAATGCAGAAAAGCATTACCGTTTCCCTGGATATAAAGGTCATGCACCCGAAGTATGGCAAGTTTTTGCACAAGACCACCAAATTCATGGCCCACGATGAAAAAAATGAGGCCCGGGAAGGGGATACCGTTAAAATCATGGAAACCCGGCCTTTGAGCAAAAACAAAAGCTGGAGGCTGGTTGAAATCATTGAGCGAGCCAAATAATCCAACCATTGCAAGAATTTATTTTAAATCAACAGGGATCATGATACAGACTGAATCAAAATTAAATGTGGCAGACAACAGCGGGGCCAAGATCGTGCAGTGCATCCGGGTGTTGGGGAGCACGCGCCGCAGGTATGCCGGGGTGGGCGATGTGATCGTGGTTTCGGTGAAAGACGCCACGCCGACCGGCGGGATAAAAAAAGGAACGGTGTCCAAAGCGGTCATCGTCCGGACCACCCAGCCCATTCACCGCAAGGACGGGTCCTACATCCGTTTTGATGACAATGCCGTAGTGCTCCTGACCAACGCCGATGAACCCAGAGGTACCCGTATTTTCGGGCCGGTCGCCCGGGAACTCCGCGACAAAAATTATATGAGAATCATTTCCCTTGCACCCGAAGTATTATAATTAACAGGACTGAATCCAGCAGATATGATCACAAAATCAAAAAATAAAATCCGGCGTTTTGCCCCCAAACTTAACCTTAAGAAGGGAGACCAGGTCATCGTCATTTCCGGTGATCAGAAAGGCAAAAAGGGAGAAGTGCAGAAGGTGATGAAAGAAACCCTTAAGGCCATTGTGACCGATGTCAATATGGTCAAAAGGCATACCAAACCCACCAACAACAATCCCGGGGGCATCCGTGAAATACCCGCCCCGATCTATATCTCCAAGCTTATGCTGCTGGATCCCAAAAGCGGGGAGCCTACCCGCGTCGGCCGCCGGACCGAAAACGGCAAATCCGTGCGGTATGCAAAAAAATCAGGTCAAACGATTAAGTGATTGAGTTATGAAATATACACCTAGACTGAAGCAGCAATATACCGAAGAGGTGGTGCCCAAATTGAAGGAGCAATTCAATTATAAAACCATCATGCAGGTCCCCCGGCTGATGAAAATCTGCATCAACCAGGGAGTGGGCGAAGCCACCCAGGACCGCAAAGTCGTGGATATCGCCTGTACCGAGATATCCCAGATTACGGGTCAGAAAGCCGTGCCCACCAAATCCAAGAAGGCCATCTCCAATTTCAAATTGCGTGAAAACATGCACATTGGGGCCCGGGTGACGCTCCGCGGCGATAAAATGTATGAATTCCTGGACCGCCTGATTTCGGTTGCCTTGCCCCGGGTAAGGGACTTCAGGGGTATCAATGATAAAAGCTTTGACGGCCGGGGCAACTTCAGCATGGGCATTACCGAACAGATCATCTTCCCTGAAATTGACCTGGACAAAGTGAATAAAATTTCCGGAATGGATATTTCCATTGTGACTTCGGCCAGAACGGATAAGGAGGCCTTTGCCCTCCTGTCCAGCCTCGGGATTCCCTTTAAAAACCAGAAAAATTAATTACCACCTTCACCATGGCAAAAAAATCAGTAATAGCAAGACAAAAGAAGCGCGAGGAATTGGTCGCCAAATATGCCGAGACGAGGGCCAAATTGAAGGCAGCCGGTGACTATGAAGCCCTGGATAAATTGCCGAGGAACGCTTCCCCGGTTCGTTTAAAAAACCGCTGTCAGCTGACGGGCAGGCCCAGGGGATATATCCGGAAATTCGGACTCAGCCGCGTGGCCTTCCGGGACATGGCGCTTTATGGTAAAATTCCGGGCATGACCAAATCAAGCTGGTAATTCATCAATATCATTCAAGAAATCGTTTATGGCAGTTACAGATTCAATAGCAGATTTTCTGACCCGCATCCGGAATGCCCAGCAGTCCGGTCATCGTATGGTGGAAATCCCGGCTTCCAATGTCAAGAAAAGAATGACGGAAATCCTCTATGAAAACGGATACATCCTCAAATACAAGTTTGAAAAACCGGAAGGCGAATTTGAAAAAATCATGATCGCCCTCAAGTACGATCCGGCAACCCGTCAGCCGGTGATCCAGAAACTCCAGCGGGCCTCCAGGCCGGGATTGCGAAAATACAGCGGGGCGGAGGATCTGCCCCGGGTCTCCTCGGGCCTGGGCATTGCCATCGTATCCACCAACAAAGGAATCATGACGGACAAACAGGCCCGCGCCCAGCATGTGGGCGGCGAGGTATTGTGTTATATATTCTAATAAATTAAAGGTTCTGAATATGTCGCGTATTGGAAAATTGCCGATCAGCCTGCCAAAGGGCGTTGAGGTGAAAATAGATAAAAACCGGGTCACCGTAAAGGGACCCAAAGGCAGCCTGGTCCAGGAAGTGGACTATGACATGAAGGTGACCGTTGAAGACGGGACCTTGGTCGTAAGCAGGCCTTCTGATCAGAAAAGACATAAAGCCCTCCACGGGACCACCAGGGCGATTCTTGCCAATATCATCAAAGGGGTCAGTGAAGGATTTAATCAGGATATGGAGATCGTTGGCGTGGGTTACCGGACCTCGAATACCGGCAATCTCCTGGAGATCGGGGTTGGACATTCGCACCCCATCATGTTCTATGTACCGGATGAACTCAAAGTGGAAACCCTGACCGAGAAAGGGAAGGCCCCCCTGATCAAATTGTCCGGCACGGATCGTCAGTTGCTTGGACAGATCAGCGCCAAACTCAGGACTTTCCGCAAGCCGGAACCTTACAAGGGGAAAGGCATCAAGTACGCCGGGGAGATCCTCCGCCGGAAGGCCGGAAAGGCAGCCGGAAAGGCTAAATAATAAAAATTGAAGGTGAAACAGCATAAACTGATTTGAGATGAAATCCACTAAAAATTACGGGAAGCAAAAGATTCGGTACCGGATCCGTAAAAAAGTCTCCGGGAGCGCCGTCCGGCCCCGTTTATCCGTGTTCAGGAGCAACAAATCCATTTATTGCCAGTTGATCGATGATGCGACCGGCCATACCCTGGCTTCCACTTCCTCGCACGACGAAACGGTCCCGAAAGAGGTCAACAAAACGGAACAGGCAAAGGCAGTGGGCAATCTTTTGGCTTCAAAAGCAAAAGGGCTCGGTATAGAAAATGTGGTTTTTGACCGGGGTGGCAATTTATATCACGGAAGGATCAAAGCCCTGGCCGATGGCGCCCGGGAAGGAGGTCTTAAATTTTAATTCAGCATAAGAATATCTTTAAAAGCATATGGCAAATAGAGTTGTGAAAAGGGTAAAACCCAGCGAAGCGGAACTTAAGGAAAAAATGGTCGCGCTCAACCGGGTGGCCAAGGTCACCAAAGGAGGCCGTACCTTCAGTTTTGCAGCCATCGTGGTGGTTGGAGATGGCAATGGGGTGGTGGGTCACGGTCTGGGTAAAGCCCGGGACGTGCAGGAATCCATCGCCAAAGCCGTGGATGATGCCAAGAAAAACCTGATCCGTGTAAATATCCACAAAGGGACCATCCCCCATATACAAACCGGCAAATACGGCGCAGGCCGCGTACTCATCAAACCGGCCTCTGAAGGTACGGGGGTCATCGCCGGCGGCGCCATGAGGGCCGTCCTGGATATGGCCGGAGTGCATAATGTATTGGGTAAATCCCTGGGATCATCAAACCCGCACAACGTGATCAAAGCCACCCTGGATGCACTCTCTAAAATGAGATCGCCCCAGGAAATCGCCCAGCAACGCAAGGTCGCCCTGAATAAAGTGTTTAACGGTTAATATCAGACAGTATGACAAAGATTCGAATCACCCAGACGAAAAGTATCATTGAAAAGACCGATCGTCAGAAAAAAACGATCAAAGCCCTCGGCCTGAAAGGGGTCCGGCACAGCGTGGAGCAGCAACTCACGCCCCAGATCGAAGGCATGCTTTCCAAAGTCGCCCACCTGGTATCCGTGGACAAGATTTCTTAAATTCTTTTAAAGCACAGAAGATCATGGAATTGAATAATTTAAAACCGGCTAAAGGAGCTACCAGGAACAATAAAAGAAGGGGCCGGGGCATTGCCACCGGTTCAGGGGGAACCGCCGGCAGGGGACATAAAGGACATAAGGCAAGATCAGGTCATAAGGCAAAAAGACATTTTGAAGGCGGCCAGATGCCTCTTCAAATGCGCTTGCCCAAAATCGGGTTTAGGAATCCAGCGCGGGAAGAATTTGCCGTGCTCAACCTGGACCAACTTCAGAACTATGCCACCAAATCCGGTCAAAACCAGATCGACCTGCCCTGGCTGATTAAGGCCGGCGTACTCAAACCCGGTCAAAAAATCAAGATACTGGGCCGCGGCGAACTGGCCTCCGGGATTCAGGTGACTGCCCATGCCTGTTCCGCATCCGCCAAAAAAATCATTGAAGAGAAAGGCGGCACGATCACTCTCATTTAATTCCCCCCCGATGAATAGCTTGATACAGACACTGAAAAACATCTGGAAAATAGAAGAATTGCGCAAGCGAATTCTATTTACCCTGGCCGTATTGGCGGTCTTCAGATTTGGTTCTTATATCGTGCTTCCCGGGGTCGTTGCCGGCCAGTTGCAGGCGGCCGCAGGCAACCGCGGCGCCAATGACCTGCTCAACCTGGTGAATATTTATACGGGAGGCGCTTTTAATAACGCATCCATTTTCGCCCTGGGCATCATGCCTTATATCACGGCTTCCATCATTGTTCAGTTGCTGGGTTTTGCCCTTCCCTATTTCCAGAGGCTGCAGCAGCATGAAGGGGAATCCGGACGTAAAAAACTCAACCAGATCACCCGTATCCTTACCGTGGTGATCACCCTGCTTCAGGGCGGAACTTATCTGGCTTATCTCAACGCATCCAACGCCATTGATCCTTCGGTTCCCAAAAGCGTATTCTATTTTGTAAATTCCATCCTGCTGGCTACCGGAACAGTGACGGCAATGTGGCTGGGTGAACGGATCACCGACAAAGGGATTGGCAACGGGGTCTCCCTGCTCATCATGATCGGCATTATTGCCCGTCTGCCACAGGCCGTGATCTTTGAGATTCAGGCACGTTTCAGTTCAGGCGGTACCTTTATGCTGATCCTTGAGCTGGCCGCTTTGATCGTGGTGGTCCTGGGCTCCATCCTGCTGGTTCAGGGGGTAAGGAAAATTCCAATCCAGTTTGCCAAGCGCATGGTGGGCCGTACGGGGCTGCCCGTGAGCGGCAACAGGGATTACCTGCCCATCAAACTCAATGCTGCCGGGGTGATGCCCATCATTTTTGCCCAGGCGATCATGTTTTTGCCGGGTTTCGCCCTGCAATCCCTTTCCGGGGCCGCGGCCTCCAGCAGCGGTTTTGTCCGTTCTCTTAACGATTTTACCTCCATACCTTATAACGTCATTTATTTTATCCTGGTCGTTTTGTTTACTTACGTGTATGTGGCGCTCATCGTCAACAGCACCCAGTATTCGGAATACCTTAAAAGGCAGAATGCTTTTATTCCCGGGGTAAAACCCGGTTCTCCTACCGCGGAATTCATCGATACCATTACCTCGAAAATCACCCTTCCGGGCGCGGTCATGCTGGGTCTCCTGGCCATCACGCCGGCAATGGCCACCGCTTTTGGCATCAACAACGCCTTCGCGGCCTTTTTCGGGGGATCCACCATTCTGATCCTCGTAGGCGTCGCCCTGGATACCTTGCAGCAAATAGAAAGTTACCTGCTGATGAGGAAATACGACGGGCTCGTAAAATCTGGAAACATCAAGGGGCGCACCGGCAGCGGAATGGCACCAATAGGGGCAGGCTCCTAACCGGCCCCACTCAAAATCAGGATGACAAAAGGCAAAGTTGTAATTAAGACAGAAGAGGAGATTGAACTCATCCGGCACAGCAGCCGGATCGCCTGCGAAGCCATTGCCGAAGTCGCCAAAGTCATCCGGCCCGGTTATACCGGGATCGAGGCCGACAAACTGGCAGATACCTATATCAAGGACCATGGGGGTTTGCCCTCATTCAAGGGATATGGGCATCCCGCCTTCCCGGCTTCCCTCTGTATCTCCATCAATGAAGCGGTGGTCCACGGTATTCCGACCCACACGCCTTTCCGGGAAGGGGATCTCGTATCTTTAGATTGCGGCGCATATCTTAATGGTTTTCATGGAGATGTAGCGTACACCCTGGTCCTGGGGGAGGTCCCCGAAGCGGTGATGAAGTTATGCGTGGTCACCAAACGCAGCCTGTACCTGGGTATTGAACAAAGCCGTCAGGGCAACCGGCTGGGAGACATAGGTTTTGCCATCCAGCAATATGTGGAGAAGGAGAACGGTTTCGGGGTGGTCCGGGAACTGGTCGGCCACGGAGTGGGTAAACAGCTCCACGAACCCCCGGATGTGAGCAATTACGGAAAAAGAGGCAACGGCCTTGTCCTTCAGGAGAATATGGTATTTGCCATCGAGCCCATGGTCAATCTGGGCACCCGTCAGATCCGGACCTTGTCTGACTATTGGACGGTGGTTTCAAAGGACAACAAGCCCTCTGCACATTACGAACACACCGTAGCCGTGAGAAAAACCGGCGGAGAAACGCTCACCGACCATACGGTGATCGAAGAGGCCATTAAAAATAATAAAGAATTAAGCGAAATTTCGCTAAAAATATAGATATTTGCAGTCCGAAATTTTAAAGGATGCCTAAGGAAGACTTGATCAAGCAAGATGGGATCATTGAAGAAGCATTGTCCAATGCGATGTTCAGGGTCCATCTTGAAAACGATCACGTCATTTTAGCCACCATTTCCGGTAAAATGCGCATGCATTATATCCGGTTATTGCCGGGTGACAAAGTGGCCGTTGAGATGTCTCCTTATGATCTTTCAAGAGGCAGGATTATTTACCGGTACAAGTAAAACACTGAGGATCATGAAAGTAAGAACTTCCATCAAAAAAAGGTCGGCCGATTGCAAAATCGTACGCCGCAAGGGCAAGCTTTATGTCATCAACAAAAAGAACCCCAAATTCAAACAAAGACAAGGTTAAAAATTTAATTCATGGCACGTATTTCAGGCATTGACCTTCCAAAAAACAAAAAAGGGCTCATCGGCCTTACCTATATTTTCGGCATCGGCACCTCCTCTTCGGCCGCGATCCTGGACAAAGCCGGGATCGATCCGGACATGAAAGTTTCGGCCTGGACCGACGAACATGTGCATAAAATCACTAAAATCATCCAGGATGATTATAAAGTGGAGGGGATGCTCCGTTCTGAAGTCCAGCTCAACATCAAAAGGTTGATGGACATCGGTTGTTACCGCGGGATCCGCCACCGCAGGGGACTCCCGGTCAGAGGGCAGAATACCCAGACCAATGCCCGGACCCGGAAAGGAAAACGGAAGACCGTGGCCAATAAAAAGAAAGTAACCAAATAACCGTCAATCAGATCCAGATATGTCTCAGGTAAAAAAAGCCAAGAAAAGGAAAGTGCATGTGGAGTCCGAAGGGATTGCTTATGTCCTCGCCAGTTTCAATAATGTGATCGTCACCATTACCAACAAACAGGGACAGGTGGTCTCCTGGTCCTCGTCCGGCCGCGAAGGCTTCCGGGGATCAAAGAAAAACACCCCCTATGCCGCCCAAAAAACCGCGTCCCATGCCGCCACCCTCGCCCATGAGGCGGGTGTCCGTTCCGCGGATGTTTATGTAAAGGGACCGGGTACCGGCCGTGAAGCCGCCATCCGGGGCATCAACGACGTCGGGATCAAAGTGACCACCATCACCGATACGACCCCGATCCCCCATAATGGCTGCCGCCCACCCAAAAAACGCAGGGTATAATGCAAACCGAAACCAGGATCATTTAATCAACATTTTCAGAATATCATTTAATCATGGCAAGATATACCGGACCAAGTACAAAAATCGCAAGGACCTTCGGAGAGCCCATTTTCGGCCAGGATAAGAGCTTTGACAGGAAAAAATACGCGCCGGGCCAGCATGGCCAGAGCCGCAAAAAAAAGCAGAAATCCGACTACGCCGTCCAGCTTAAGGAAAAACAAAAGGCAAAACATACATACGGCATCCTAGAAAGGCAGTTCCGGAAAACGTTTGAACTGGCCAGCCGCAAACACGGCGTTACCGGCACCCTGCTGCTTCAATTGCTGGAGTCCAGGCTGGACAATACCGTGTATCGCCTCGGCATCGCCCCTACCCGGAGGGCCGCCCGCCAGTTGGTATCCCACAAACACATAGCCGTCGATGGTAAAATCGTGAATATTCCTTCCGCCCTCCTTAAACCGGGTGATGTGGTCGCCGTAAGAGGCAAATCGGCCAACCTGGAACATATCCAGAACCAGGTCCATGCCAAAACCGATATCCGCAAATCGCCCTGGCTGGAATGGAATCCTGAACGCATGGAAGGCAAATTCCTCATCTACCCCGAAAGAGACATGATACCGGAACGGATCAACGAACAGTTGATCGTCGAGTTATATTCCAAATAACCCGAAGGACCGATTTCTTAACCAGTTTTTTAAGCACAATTGATTTTATGAGCATATTAAATTTCCAAAAACCGGAAAAAATCATTCTGCAAAAAGCCAATGATTTTGACGGTGTGTTCGAGTTTAAACCGCTTGAACCAGGATTTGGTCAGACTATAGGCAACTCCCTGAGAAGAATCCTCCTGTCCTCCCTCGAAGGACATGCCATTTCCGGCATCCGTATCGCCGGAGTAGACCACGAATTTTCCACCATCAAAGGAGTGGTTGAGGACATCGTGGACATCATTCTTAACCTGAAACAGATCCGCCTGAAAAAGGTCAACAATACCGACGACAATTCCGAAGACACCATCTACCTGACCATTAACCGCAAGGACGAATTCCGGGCCGGGGAAATTGAAAAATTCACCAACGTGTACAAGGTGATGAACCCTGACCTGCTGATCTGCAGGATGGAGCCCTTCGTCAACCTCGAAATTGAACTAAAGATTACCAAAGGCAGGGGTTATGTCCCCGCCGACGATACCTATCCCAAGGACGCCCCGATCGGGCTGATCCCGCTGGATGCGATCTATACCCCCATCCGCAATGTGGCCTATTCCATTTCCAATACCCGGGTGGGCCAGAGGACGGATTATGAAAAGCTGACCATTGAATTAAAAACCGACGGGACCATCCACCCGGAAGAAGCCATCAAGGAGGCCTCCAGGATCATGATCCAGCACCTGATGCTGATCACCGATGAAAACATCACCTTCAACGATGCCTCCCGGAAGGAAGACGCCATCGTGGACGAGCATATCCTCCATATGCGCAAATTGCTGAAAACCTCCCTGGAGGACCTGGATCTTTCGGTGCGCGCCTACAATTGTCTGAAAGCGGCCAAAATCAATACCCTCGGGGAAATGGTCAAATACGATACCCACGAACTGCTTAAATTCAGGAATTTCGGTAAAAAATCCCTGGTGGAAATCGAAGAATTGCTGTCCACGAAGGGCCTGAGTTTCGGCATGGACCTTTCCAAATACAAACTGGACGAAGAATAATATTCATTCAATCAACCCATGCCAATTAGCGTGTGAGCATTCCGTTGCTCCGCTGTGGCGAGGATAAAAACATTTCATCATGAGACATGGCAATAAAATCAATCACCTCGGCCGTAAAATCGGCCACCGGGCGGCATTGCTCAAGAACATGGCGGCATCCCTGATCCTGCACAAAAGGATCAACACCACCCTGGCCAAAGCAAGGGAACTTCGCCAGTACCTCGAGCCCCTGGTCACCAAGTCGAAGGACAATACCACCCATTCCAGGAGGGTGATCTTCAGCTATCTTCAAAGCAAGGATGCCCTTAAAGAATTGTTTGCGGTGATTGCACCGAAAATTGCCACCCGTCCCGGGGGCTACCTGCGCGTCATCAAAACCGGATTTCGCAGCGGGGACGCTGCCGAAATGGCCCTGATCGAATTTGTGGATTTTAACGAAGTGTATACCCTGGGGACCAAACCGGCATCGGCTGCCGCACCTGAAAAGAAAAAGCGAACCCGCCGGAGCAGTACAAAAAAGGCCAAAGCGCAAGGCGAACAAACCGAGACGGAAGAAGCCAAGAAGGAAGAATGAGGCCAATTTCATTTTTCCGTTCAAGGATATGAATAAACAAAGGGGATTGAGCTTTCAATCCCCTTTGTTTTACAAATCGTTTAGATGAAACAATCACCGGCCATTTTTCTTAAATTTCTTACCGGGGCACGGGCCGGCACCCCGGTTTAAGTTTTATATTTGTGGACGTTTTTTCAATTCCAGCCAGATCCATGTCAGAAGCATACCAATCCCCTGCTCCGGCAGTCCTTTTGTTGCAAGACGGCAAAGTTTTTCACGGAGAAGCGATTGGAGTGAAGGGTACAGCTTCCGGAGAACTGTGTTTTAACACGGGCATGACCGGTTACCAGGAAATCTTTACGGATCCCTCCTATTATGGGCAGCTGCTGATCGCCACCAATGTCCATATCGGGAATTACGGGACCAAAGCCACGGAAACGGAATCTTCATCGGTCAAAATTGCCGGATTTATCTGCAAGAACTTTACCACTGATTTTTCCCGCCTTCAGGCCGAGTCATCGATCCAGGATTATTTTGTCCGCGAAAAACTGGTTGGGATCCAACAGGTGGATACCCGGGAACTCGTGCGCCATATCCGCAACAAAGGGGCCATGAACGCCGTCATTTCTTCCGAGATCTTCGATCTTGGGCGGCTGCAGGAAATCCTCGGGAAGACGCCCAATATGGATGGCCTGGAATTGGCCAGCCGGGTCAGTACCAAAGAGGAATATTTTCTCGGAGACTCGTCGGCTTCTTATAAAATAGCAGTCCTGGACTTCGGCACCAAACGGAACATCCTGCTCAACCTGGTCAACAGGGATTGTTACCTGCGTATTTTCCCCGCGGAAACCCCGGCTGAAAAAATACTGGCCTGGGGAGCCGACGGTTATTTTTTATCCAATGGTCCGGGGGACCCGGCCGCCATGGATTATGCCATAGAAAGCACCCGGGCCATCCTGAAGACCGGCAAACCGCTGTTCGGAATCTGCCTGGGGCACCAGATCCTCGCGCTTGCCCTTAATGTGCCCACCTTTAAAATGCATCACGGGCACCGGGGCATCAATCACCCGGTGAAAAACCTGGTCAGCGGCAAATGCGAAATCACCTCCCAAAACCACGGATTCTGCGTGGATCCCGAAACCCTGCTCCAGAAAACAGACCTGATCGAGATCACCCATGTCAATCTCAATGACGATACGGTGGAAGGCATCCGGCTCAAAGGCCGCCCGGCTTTTTCCGTTCAATACCACCCGGAAGCATCCCCGGGTCCCCACGACGCCCATTATCTATTTGACCAGTTTATTGACGAACTGGCAGACTATAAAATGAATAAATCCTAATATGAGTGTAATTGTTGATATCCGTTCAAGGGAAATCCTGGATTCCAGGGGAAATCCAACGGTTGAAGTTGAACTCGAAACCGAAAAAGGGACCCTGGGTCGCGCTGCAGTCCCCTCCGGCGCTTCCACGGGCAAACATGAAGCCGTGGAATTAAGGGATGGGAACAAGGACCGTTACCTGGGCAAAGGCGTGTTGAAAGCCTGCCAAAACATCGAAGAAACCATTCGTGAAGAGCTGATCGGGGTGGAGGTGCATGACCAGAAGTACATCGACCAGCTCCTGATCGAACTGGACGGTACTTTTAATAAATCCAAACTGGGCGCCAATGCCACCCTGGGCGTTTCCCTGGCCGCCGCCAAAGCCGCCGCCCTGGAAACCAACCAGTCCCTTTACCGGTACCTTGGCGGGGTCAATGCGCATGTCATGCCGGTACCCCTGATGAACATCCTCAATGGAGGTGCCCATGCAGACAACAAAATCGATTTCCAGGAATTTATGATCATCCCGATCGGGGCCGACTTTTTCTCCGAGGCTCTGAGGATGGGAGTGGAGGTTTTCCATAACCTCAAATCCGTACTCAAGTCGAAAGGATACAGCACCAATGTGGGGGATGAAGGAGGCTTCGCCCCGAACCTCAATTCCAATGAAGAGGCCATCGAAATCGTCCTGGAAGCCATCCAAAAGGCGGGCTACAAACCGGGTGAAGACATTGCCATAGCCCTCGATGCCGCGGTATCCGAACTGTGGGATGAGGAAAAACAACGATACGTATTTAAGAAGTCCAATAAAATGGAATTCGATACCCCCGGCATGATCTCTTTTTGGAAAGAATGGTGCCATAAATATCCCATCCTGTCCATCGAAGACGGGCTCCACGAGGATGACTGGAGCGGCTGGAGCGCCATGACCAAAGAATTAGGCAATAAAATCCAGATTGTAGGGGATGATTTTTTTGTCACCAATACGGATCGCCTGCAAAAAGGGATCGATTCCGATGCGGCCAATTCCATCCTGATCAAGGTAAACCAGATCGGCACCCTGTCGGAAACCATCGACGCGGTCCAGCTGGCCAACCGGAATGCCTATACCAGCATCATCAGCCACCGTTCCGGGGAGACGGAAGATACCTTCATCGCCGACCTGGCCGTGGCGCTCAATACCGGTCAGATCAAAACCGGTTCCGCTTCCCGTTCCGACCGGGTGGCCAAATACAACCAGTTGCTGAGGATCGAAGAGGAACTGGGCGAATCCGCAGTATACCCAGGCAAGGCCTTTATGATAATATAAGATATATTTTTAATATATTTATGCTTCAATTTCACTTGAATGCTTCCGATTAAGGCTATTACTGCTTCGCTCCGGTTCCATTTGTCCAAAATACTGCCGGACTACCTGGTCAACCGCTATTTTATCACCGCCATGGTCTTTTTTATCTGGATGATTTTTTTCGATAAAAACAAATGGGTGAATCAATGGCAGCTTTCGCAGTCAATATACCGGCTGGAACAGGAACAGAAAATCCTCGCCGGAATGATTGTAGAAGCGCGGAGGGACAAGGAGGACCTGGAGAAAAACAAGGAGAAATACGCCAGGGAAAAATATTACATGCATAAGGAAAATGAAGACATTTTTATTTTCGAAGAAAACTTAAATCCTGATAAATGAGTGTATTGGTCAACCGGGACAGCAGGGTCATCGTGCAGGGATTTACGGGGAAAGAAGGCACTTTTCATGCCACCCAGATGATCGAATACGGCACGGCCGTGGTGGGTGGGGTGACCCCTGGCAAGGGTGGTCAGCGCCACCTCGACCGGCCCGTTTTCAATAATGTGGAAGACGCGGTCAAAGCAGCGGGAGCCAATGTTTCCATCATTTTTGTCCCACCGGCTTTTGCCGCGGATGCGATCATGGAAAGCGCGGCGGCAGGCATCGGGGTCATCGTTTGCATCACGGAAGGCATCCCGGTCCAGGACATGGTCCGGGTAAAAGAATATATCAGGGACTTTCCCTGCCGTCTCATCGGGCCCAATTGCCCGGGGATCATCACCCCGAATGAGGCGAAAGTGGGCATCATGCCGGGATTCATTCATCAGAAAGGCCATATCGGCATTGTGTCCCGTTCAGGCACGCTTACCTACGAAGCGGTTGACCAGGTGACCAAAGCGGGCATGGGCCAATCCACCTGCATCGGTATCGGCGGGGACCCGATCGTAGGCACCACCACCCTGGATGCGGTACAACTCCTCATGCAGGATCCTGAAACCCATGGAATCATCATGATCGGGGAAATCGGCGGCGGTATGGAAGCCGAAGCAGCCTATTGGATAAAGGAACACGGTACCAAACCCGTCGTGGGATTCATTGCCGGCCAAACCGCCCCCAAAGGCCGTAAAATGGGACACGCGGGCGCCATCATCGGGGGTGCGGCGGATACCGCCGAAGCCAAAATGAAGATCATGTCGGAGTGCGGCATCCATGTCGTGAAATCCCCGGCCGAAATCGGCGAAAGCATGCGGATTCTGATGAAGCAGTAATCAGAAGTCAATAGTCAACAGTCAACAGTCAATAGTCAATAGTCAATAGTCAATAGGGAAATTCGGGAGTAAGGTCATTTTTTAGACCGACCGAATTTTATTTTCTTGTCATTGTGGTAGTGAATTCTATAAACATGGGTTGTTCCGGGTCAAACAAGCCAATTTAATAGAGCTTCAAGAGGAAAATCGCTGTTA
>JAKQHS010000155.1 GCA_029557915.1 Bacteroidota bacterium
TTTCTAAAGGTCAAATTTATTGAATAGAAAAAGTATCCCTTCCCCTGAAAAAACAAAAGCCCGGTGTCGCCACCGGGCTTTTCATTTATCCCGGCCCGCTGGTATTGGCAAAACCGGAAATCCGTCTTTATTATTGAATCAACAGAGTCTTGGAGATCACCCCTTTTTTGAATCCGACCTGAAGGATATAAGCTCCCTGGGACAACTCGTTTCGATGCACGGTGATCGAGTTGGTATTTAAACCGGAGAGTTTGCGGACCACCCTCCCGTTGAGATCGTACAAGGTGACCGACTTCATCGGGAAATCGGGATTGGTTTGAAGCAAGGTCTGGTTGACCATCGGGTTGGGCATCAGTTTGAAACCGACATCGGTGTCTTTGAGGAGGTCCGGGGTATTGACAAAGGTACCCAGGTTGAGAACGGCAAAGGCACGGGGGGCGTAGTAGCCGATGATGGTATCGATATACCGTCTGGCTTTTGCGGCCGACATGTCCGGGTTGGTCAGCAGGCCATTGGTATTGTTACCTGTACCAGCCTGACGTTCTACTGAAGCCATAAAAGCCGTATCCCACCAGTTCCAGGGATCGGAATCCAAAGGATTAAGGGGGTTGCCACTGATCGGATAAAGGCCTTCTATCCCATCGTTTTTGACATTGGCTGCCTGGGTGTATACATCGTTGAGTTTAAGATCAATCATTTTTTTCTGGAGGCCCAGGCGGCGTGCTTTCTCTACAGCCAGGTAGGATCCCTGGACTTCCACTACGGGCAGGGGGGCCATGGTTCCCCTCGGCACGAGAACCAATCCTTCTTTATAGGGGGCGAAAGGATCCCTGGGTTCCTGGAAAGAGATCAGAGGCAAGTCGGTGGCATCCAGCCACAGGGTATCGGGTAAGGCGCCGCCCATGTTTACCGACAATTGAAAATCGCTGCTATACCCTACATGGTTGGGGAGGGACAAGGTATCCCCGTTTGTCGGATTGATCCCCAAGGAAGTTCCATAGATATCTCCATGAACGGGAGGCAATACATAGGGATCTCCAAATCCATCCCCGGTAATATCAGGACCAATGAATTTACCCTTAGAAGCCAGGGGGATATCCAGGTAATTATCCAGAACACTGGAAGCCAAACTCACATATCCTCCGGAGCCCTGGCCCCAGGCAACGATTTTTGAAGTGTCAATCCCATACGGATTACCGGCTTCTTTAAAGGTCTTTTTGAAAAAACGGACGGCGGTTCTAAAATCCTGTACGCCCCGGTAGGCAGCGTTAATCAGGGTATTGACCCTTTCCGTCTGGGTGCTGGCTACCGGATTCCAGCCGGTCCGGTAATCGATGGCAGCCACGACGTAACCCATTTTCGCAAGCCGGGTACAGATTTCCACGAGCGGAGAATCGACGGGAAAGCCCATGCCGAGGGCGGCCAGGGCTCCTCCATTGACCGTTCTCCCTGCGGTTCCCTGGTTTTGGGGAAAGGGAAGAAAATTTCCGGTATGGATGTAAATGACCAATGGCCGGTTTTTGACCGTATCTCCGGTCGGGGAGTAAATGCTGACGGGTAAGGGAACCCGCGTCCCCTTACCGGTGGTAGGTACAGAAAGTATCGTCACATTCATCCCGTAAAAGGTATTCGAGACCGAGACGGAGTCAAAGACCGGGTGAAGATATCTTATTCCCTGACCGTATGCCGTAAAGGTCCATACAGCCATGAGGAGGAGGCTCACAAATCTTGCTTGTTTCATAAAGGATTTTAGATTATAAAGGTAAAATATTGAGAATTTGAGAAATTCCCGGTTAATTTTTTTTCCATTCGTACAGAAGCGTGAGATAGGCCAGCCTTCCTATTCTCGGGCCTCCGTAGGCCTGAAACTGTTTATTGTCCAGGAGATTTGACGCCCCGATTTTGACCGTAGTATTCCAGGGTCTTATTCTCCAGTTCATTTGTCCGTCCAGCAGGTTGTAGGAAGGGATAAAACCCGTAAACTGGGGAGAGCCTTCAAATTGGAAGGAATCGATCCACTTGTAATTGATGTTAAATCCAAAGTCATTCAGTCGCAGCCCTCCCACCTTCAGGGGGATATCCCTGCCGCTGAGCCCGATATTGTATTTATGCTCCGGGGTATTGAAGGCCGGGATGATGGGATCGTCTTCAAATTCCTTATTGAGCCGGTTCCAGGAATAATTTCCCTGGATCTGGTAATAAGTGCCGAAATAATAATTTAATCCGGCCGCAGCGCCCTGGGTGGTCACCTGGTTGATGCTGTTGGCCGCGTAACGATAGGCTTGCAGGCGTTGGGGAAAACCCGATACCGGGTCAAAGGTGGCATCGATGCCGATATTGTAACCGAGAAAGTCATTGTAAATGCTGTAATAATATCCCAGGTCGGCGTATAACTTGTTGAAGAGGGTGGTGCGATAGCCCAATTCAAAGGTTTTCACTTTCTCAGGCTGGATGGGATCTATATTAAAATAGACCAATTGGTCCGTTTTCAGGGTGTTGACATAATCCAGGAAGGAAGAAACCGTGATCAGGTTTTGGACCCCGTCGATATTGCCGGCAAGGATGGCCGGTCCCACATTCAGGTGCAGGTACTGATCCGAGAGGGTGGGATTCCGGATCGCGCTGGCAAAGGAGAGCCGCAGGAAATTGTTTGCCCGGGGTTTGAACACCACCGAAGCGGCGGGGCTCATCAGGAAATCGAAATTTTCATTTTTATCCAGGCGAATGGTACCGGAAAAAGTCCACCGGTCATCGTTGGTCTTTTTTTCCATGCCGGTATAAACACCGTATTCAAAATTCGTGATCTTGAGTCCGGCGGAATCGTAGAAGATGGTGCCGCGGCTTTCAGGGGCATACAACCTCGCATTGGCTCCCACCGTCCAGGTGTTCACAAATTTCGGTGTGAATTTATATTCCCCATGGACATGATAAAGGGCGGACTGGTCGAAAAACCGGGTGCCTCCTTCATTATTATAGGTGTTCCGGATTTCGTCCAGGGCCTGGTCGTATCGAGCTGTTCCGGGTTCGAAACGGTCAAGGGAATTGTTGATCGGATTGCCTTTGTCTGCAAGTTTATTGTTTTCCCGGTGCCATTGAGTGAGCAGGTTCTGATTGTCCGCAATCCATTTGGAAGCTGCTGCACGGTCAAAAGTGGCAGTCACAGTTCCATCAGGATTGGGAACAATGACTATTCTCGGATAACCGCCTTCGTAAACTTTTGGTTCATAAACCCGCTGCCAGGTATTGATATAATCGGCAGACCAGTTGCGGTTAGTCTTGGCATTTTCCTGAAGCCGGAGGGCGGTGAAATAAGGGTCATAGGATTTGCCCGCATCATCCTGGGTCATATAAGTCCGGAGGAAAAATTTATCCCTTTTCCTGAATTCCAGGCGGCTCTGATAAAACAGGATGCCGCGGAGGCTAAACCGGTTGTCCCCCTGGTACACCGTGGTTCCATTACCAAAATTTCCAGACAGGATCAGTTCCGGGCTTTCCTCCCTGGCGGTCGGCCTGGTGCGGAAGTGCAGGGCGGCATTGGCTTTTATATTGCGAGTATCATAAACGACCAGATCGGACTCCTTATACCCGGAACGGTGCCAGATTCCTACGCCCGGAAACAACCAGGGCGGGGCAGAGGTGAGGTCATTGCCGGCCTGGTATTCGTCCCCGTATATGTTGACCGCGTCATATCCTCCGGGATTAGTGACGGAAGAAGTGGTTCCGGTGACCGCATCGTAATTATCCGCCACCCAGTCGTCCGCGCGCAGGTATGAAAAATTGATTTTATAACCGAAGGCTTCCAGGCCGCCCTTGTTTTTGAGGGCCTGCGCCCAGCGGAATCCGGTTTCAAAAAGATTGCGTTCTCCCACCTTGCCATACACGCTGAGCCCCTTCTGGTAAAAGGGGTTTTTGGTTTCCATGCTGATCACTCCGTTGAAGGCATTGGGGCCATAAAATGAACTGCTCGCGCCTTGTACAAGGTCCACCCTCAGCACATCGAGTTCAGAGGATCCCAGGAAATTGCCCAGGGAAAAATTGAGTCCCGGCGCCTGGTTGTCGACCCCGTCTATGATCTGCAGGCTGCGCACCGGGCTGGTGCTGTTGAAACCGCGTGTATTGATGATCTTGAATCCAAGGGAGGCGGCAGTCAGGTCCACCCCCTTAAGGGTGCCCAGGCCGTCGTAAAAATTGTCGCTGGCCGCCTGCCGGATCGCCAGCACATCCAGGGATTCGACGGTAAGGGGGGAAGCTTTTTGTTTGTCTGATATGCGTTGACCCATGGTGGTCACCACGCCAAGAGTGATCGCTTCCCCTTCCAGTGAAATATTGAGGGTCTTAGTTTCAGTGACTTCCACGTCTTTCGAAGTGTATCCGAGATAAGAAAAAGTCAGCGTGACCGGCAATCCCTCCACCCTCAGCTCGAAATCGCCGTCGAAGTCCGTAACGGTGCCCAGTGTGCCTCCCTTGACCTGAATGCTCGCTCCAATCAGGGCTTCTCCGGTAGCTTCGTCGGTAACCTTGCCTTTTAAGGTCTGGCTATGACCTATAACCACCGCTGTCCACAAGCAAATGATACTCAGTGCAAGGTGTTTGGCTTTCATTCCCTTCGTTTTAGAAATAACAAGGTAACGACATTTTTGGAAATGCGGAGAGGCGTATTTGGGTGAGGGTGGTCGGGGCTTCGCCCCTCCCCGCTGGTCTCCCACGAAGGTCACGAAGAACACAAAGTATTTATGAAAAATCTGGTTTTTGGGAATCTCAACCACTCAACGAGGGTCGGGGCTTCGCCCCTCCCCGCTGGTCTCCCACGAAGGTCACGAAGAACACAAAGTATTTATGAAAAATCTGGTTTTTGGGAATCTCAGCCGCGCAACGGGGGGTCGGGGCTTCGCCCCTCCCTGCCGGTCTCCCACAAAGGCCAAGAAGAACACAAAGTATTTATGAAAAAAGTGGGGTCGTTGTGGGAATCATCTTGGTCAGCTGCGCAACGAGTGGTCGGGGCTTCGCCCCTCCCTGCTGGTCTCCCACAAAGGGCACGAAGAACACAAATTATTTATGAAAAACGTGGAGTCGTTGTGGGATCATCTTGGTCAGCCACGCAAGGGGGGTCGGGGCTTCGCCCCTCCCTGCCGGTCTCCCACAAAGGCCACGATGAACAAAAAGTATTTATGAAAAAACGTGGTGTCGTTGTGGGAATAATCTTGGTCAGCTGCGCAACGAGTGGTCGGGGCTTCGCCCCTCCCTGCTGGTCTCCCACAAAGGGCACGAAGGACACAAATTATTTATGAAAAACTTGGAGTCGTTGTGGGATCATCTTGGTCAGCCACGCAAGGGGGGTCGGGGCTTCGCCCCTCCCTGCCGGTCTCCCACAAAGGCCACGAAGAACACAAATTATTTATGCAAAGCGTGGAGTCGTTGTGGGAATCATCTTGGTCAGCCGCGCAACGGGAGGTCGGGGCTTCGCCCCTCCCTGCAGGATTCCCACAAAGGGCACGAAGAACACAAAGTATTTATTAAAAAAGTGGGGTCGCAGTGGGAATCATCTTGGTCAGCGGCGCAACGAGTGGTCGGGGCTTCGCCCCTCCCTGCTGGTCTCCCACAAAGGGCACGAAGAACACAAAGTATTTATGAAAAGCGTGGTGTCGTTGTGGGAATCATCTTGGTCAGTCGCGCAACGGGAGGTCGGGGCTTCGCCCCTCCCTGCAGGACTCCCACAAAGGGCACGAAGAACACAAAGTATTTATGAAAAACGTGGAGTCGTTGTGGGATCATCTTGGTCAGCCGCGCAACGGGAGGTGGGGGCTTCGCCCCTCCCTGCCGGTCTCCCGCAAAGGCCACGAAGAACACAAATTCTTTATGAAAAACGTGGTGTCGTTGTGGGAATCATCTTGGTCAGCCGCGCAACGGGAGGTCGGGGCTTCGCCCCTCCCTGCAGGACTCCCACAAAGGGCACGAAGAACACAAAAAAATGCTTCGTGCCTTCGCTTCGCTGTGCCGTTATGGGAAATTATTAACGGGAAAGCTAGCTCCCACGAAGGCCACAAAGCACACAAAAAAATCCTTCGTGCCCTTCGCTTCGCTGTGCCGTTGTGGGAAAGCAGGCGCAGGCCCACAAAGGGCACAACGACCAAGAAATAATTGGCATTTCTCAGCATCGGAGATGCCGAACGAGCTTAACACTTAACAACAGAGGGAATCAGGCTTCGGAGAAGCCCAACAAGCAGACCACATAAAACAACAAGTAACGATCCTTCAAAAACCTGTTATCGCGGTGGTAACCTATTTACACAGTTTGAGGACTCAGCAGAATTCCTCCCGAACCTTACCCTCAAAAGCCCCCGGTTCAGCTCGTCTTTTTTTCGTGCATTTGCCGCTGAATGGTTTCCAGGTCCTGGATCCTCTGTTCGAGGAGCCGGATATAATTTTTGGCTTTTTTATCACTGAACTGGGTGTAAGCATCCCGGGCATATTGCAGGGCGGTATTGAGTTGCCCGTTGACTTCCGCGGCTACGGCGAGGTTGTAGGTGGCCTTGCCCGCCGCATCCGGATTGGACCGGACCGATGCCACTTTTTCCCATATTTCTGCGGCCTTGGCCCATTCTCCCGCATCCGCATAGCGGGCCGCCTGTTCAAACTTATCTTCGTTGGCCCCTTTGATGTTTTTATAATAGGTGCGGGAAAGGGTGATCCAGACCGGGGCGATCCGTTTGCCGTACTTTCCTCCCAGGTCAAAAGCGATATCCCTAACGAGTTCATAGGACTTCCTCAGGTTATTCGTCGCGGCCTGTTGGCTTGCAGCCCCGCTGCTGGTCACTTCCTCGGTATCGTTATCCCGGTATTCGTCCACAATGGTCCGGTCTTTGGGATCATAAAACCTCCAACCCAGCTTGACCGTGCCGCGGCGGCGTCCGTCGAAAACCACGCGGGTGATTTCTTTGCCCTCCTTGTCCTTTTCTTTTACACTGCGGCTGGTAGTGGAGGATTCGATATCGGAATCAAACATCTCGATGGCGACCAGGGCATCCCCTCCGAATTTATTACAAATCTCCTCCACTTCCCTCCAGGAGAGCGGGGTCATAAATTCACGGCCTCCTTTTGAGCCGGTCATTTCCACATTGGAATAGATGGTGGCAAAACGGGGCGTTTTCTGCAGCAATTCACTGAGGCCTTCCATGGCGCGGCGCCGGCCTTGTTTGTCCTGCTGGTACTCCTCGCCGGTGAGCACACTCTCTACATTTGACCAGAAGCCGCCGGCAGGCTTGCTCCGGTCGATGAGCACAATTTTCCGGATGTGTTCCGGGATCACCAGGTCGGCCGGTTGAAGGACCTGGAGTTTGGCGCTGGGTTTACAGGAAAAAAGGATGATCAGGGCGACCAGGCTGAGCAGGCCGCTTTGGGTTCTGTTGAATCTGAGCATTAAAAATAATTTAGTTTCGGGGCGCAAAGTTAAGCCGCGCGGAGGTAATTAACCAGGGCCAGGTAAATACAACCGCCCAGAAAGCCCAGGGCCGCGAGGCCGCTGATTTTCTTCAGGTACCAGATGAAATCGATTTTTTCCATCCCCATCGCGGCAACGCCGGCTGCCGAACCGATGACCAGCATGCTGCCTCCAGTTCCGGCGCTGAACGCGATAAAATGCCAGAGTTCATGATCCAGGGGGACCTCGTACATGCCGATGGCTGCAGCCACGAGCGGCACGTTGTCAATGATCGCGGAAAGGATCCCGATGAGGGTGGCCACCAAGTCCTGGGAAGGGATGATGGCATCCATTTTCACCGCCAGGTCTTTGAGAATCCCAAGGGATTCCAGGCCACTGATCGCCAATAAAATGCCGAGGAAAAAAAGAATGCTCGACAATTCGACCCGGCCCAGGGCATGCCGGAGGGTATATTTCATCCGGTCTTGTTCATCCAGGTCGAGTTCCGGCTCCACAAATTCCGTCACCAGCCAGACAATGCCCAATCCAAACATGACCCCCATCCAGGGTGGCAGGTGCGTGACCGATTTAAATATAGGGACAAATACGAGGGCGCCAACCCCTACCATGAGCATGATCTTTGAACTTTGAATTCCACTGGATTTGCTGGAATAATACCCTTCATCGTCTTCCGCCGCTTCCAGGTTGCCTTTGAATATTTTCATCCGGCTGGCCACGATCAGGGGGATCGCCATGCACAGGATCGAAGGCACGATAAGATTAATTATGAGCTGGACCGAACTGACTTTGCCTGCTATCCACAACATGGTGGTGGTTACATCCCCGATCGGGGACCAGGCTCCCCCGGCATTGGCTGCGATGACCACAAAAGCGACGTACCAGATCCGTTCCTCCCTGCGGTAAATCAGTTTCCGGAGAAGAGAAACCAGGACAATGGTGGTGGTCAGGTTGTCCAGGATGGATGAGAGCACAAAAGCCAAAGCGGAAATAATCCACAGCAAATGGGTTTTGTTTTTGGTCCTGATCCTGTTGGTGATCACCGAAAAGCCATGGTGTGCGTCCACCACCTCTACAATGGTCATTGCACCCAGCAGGAACAATAAGATTTCCGTGATTTTTCCGAGGTGATGGGCGACCGCCTCCGTCGTGCCGTGATCCCCCGACACATCGATCAGGGGCATATGGTTCAGCGCGATGACAGACCAGATAAAGATGCCCATAAACAGGGCGGGAATGGCCTTGTCCAGTTTGAGAGGATGCTCGAAAACGATCAGCAGGTATCCTATGACAAAACTAACGATGATCAGCCATTCCATTCATTCATAAAATTATATCATGTGGTTGACCGGTTTGGGGTTAACCATCCGGTAGGCCGCAATATACTAAAAAACAAGAGACTGTTTTTTTAAGCTTCGTGCAGGATCAGATGGATCAGGCTGGTAGCCAAACATCCCGCAAAAAACCCTATCGCTGCCAGCCAGGCAATGCGTTTGAGATACCAGATAAAATCGATTTTTTCCATACCCATGGCAGCGACTCCCGCTGCTGAACCGATGATGAGCATGCTCCCTCCCGTACCCGCGCTGAAGGCAATAAAATGCCACATCTTGGCATCCATGGGCAGCTCGTACATCCCCATCGTGGCGGCTACCAATGGGACGTTGTCGATGACCGCCGACATAATGCCGATCACGGTCGCCACCACGTCCTGATTGGGGATCACCCGGTCCATGTATGCTGCGAGTTGCGCCAGTTTCCCCAGGGATTCCAGTGCGGATATGGCCATCAGGATCCCTAAGAAAAACAAGATGGAGGATAATTCGATCCTGGATAGGGCATGGCGTACGGTGTATTTATGCCTCCGGTCTTCCGAAAAATCCTCTTCCGGATGGATGTATTCGGAGATCAGCCATACGATGGACAGTCCCAGCATCATGCCCATCCAGGGCGGCAGGTGGGTGACGGTTTTGAATATCGGTACAAAGATGAGCGCGCCGACACCGGCGATCAGCATGGTCTTGCTGCTCAGCAGTTTTTCACGTTCGAGGTCCCTGGAATCAGCACTGTGCATGCTGCTGATCTGTCCCTGGAATACTTTCAAAAAACTGGCGATAAACAAAGGGAGGGCCAGGCAAATGACGGAAGGGATGGCCAGGTTGACGATCAACAGATAAGTGCTGACCTTACCGGCAATCCAAAGCATGGTGGTCGTCACATCCCCGATCGGAGTCCAGGCGCCCCCGGCATTGGCCGCGATGATCACAAAGGAGACGTACCAGATCCGTTCATTGCGGTCCCGGATCAATTTTCTGAGGAGGGATACGAACACAATGGTAGTTGTGAGATTATCCAATACCGAGGAAAGAAAAAAAGCAAGCCAGGAGATGATCCACAATAATTTTCTTTTATCCGTGGTGCGGATCCGGTTGGTGATGACCGCAAAACCTTTGTGCAGGTCCACCAGTTCGACGATGGTCATGGCCCCTATCAGGAAGATCAGGATCGCGGCGATGGAGGACAAATGATGGAGAACCACATTGTTTACATCGTGGTGCCCAGCCTCCTCCGCCCCAAATACATTCAATCCCCCGATGGATATGAATGTCCAGCAGAGGATACCCATTAAAAGGGCGGGTATGGTTTTATCAAGTTTTAAAGGATGTTCAAATACGATCAGAAGGTAGCCCACTATGAAGCAGACAATGACCAGCATTTCCATTGAGCTCAAATGATTTACCGACCAATATAGTTTGAAATATTTGATTTGTGGTATAAGAACCTCACGGATCGTATCTTTGCCGGTCGAAATGGTCAAAATCGCGGACATCGAACTGGGAGACTTTCCCATCCTGCTTGCTCCCATGGAGGATGTCAGCGACCCGCCTTTCCGGGCTCTTTGCAAAATGCAGGGATGCGACCTGCTCTATACTGAATTTATCTCGGTGGAAGGCCTGATCCGCGATGCGGCCAAAAGCTTGCAGAAACTGGATATTTATCCGGAGGAAAGGCCCATCGGCATCCAGATCTTCGGAGGCGAGATGGATTCCATGCTGCGGGCCATTCCGCTGGTGGAGGAAGCCGGGCCGGAAATCCTGGATATCAATTACGGTTGTCCGGTACACAATGTGGTTTGCCGGGACGCAGGGGCCGGCATCCTGAAGGATATCCCGAAAATGGTAGCCCTCACCAAGGCCGTGGTAGAAAACACCCGCCTGCCCGTCACGGTCAAAACCAGGCTGGGTTGGGACGCCAATACCATCAAAATCGATGAAGTGGTCAGGCGCCTGCAGGATACCGGCATCCAGGCGATCAGCATCCACGCCCGCACCCGTTCACAGATGTACAAGGGGGAAGCCGACTGGACCCATATTGCAAGGATTAAAAATGATCCTTCCATTTTTATTCCCGTTTTTGGAAACGGCGATATCGACAGCCCGCAAAAAGCCAAAGAATACAAAGAACGCTATGGCCCGGATGGCATTATGATCGGCAGGGCCAGCATTGGCCATCCCTGGATCTTCAGAGAGATCAAACATTACCTGCGCACCGGTGAAATCCTCGATCCCCCAAGCCTGGATGAACGGATCGAAGCGGTAAAGGCCCATCTTGATTTTTCCGTCCGATGGAAAGGCCCCAAACTTGGGGTGCTCGAAATGCGCAGACATTATAAAAATTATTTCAGGGGCATCGAGGGCGCCAAATCTTTCCGTGAAAGACTGGTCCTCGAACCGGAAAGCCAGGGGATCCTCGAGATCCTCGAAGAGCTTCATGGACAGCTCATGCAAAGCCGGGAATCCCTTCCTGTTTAACCCGCTGAACAACCGGTAACCGTGATCTTCAGCCTCAGCCCTTCTGAAAAAAAGATATTCCAGGTCGTCCGGGAATCCGCGGCCAGCCTGGGGATTCCTTGTTATGTGGTAGGAGGTTATGTCCGCGACAAATTGCTGGGGCGGGCTTCTCCCGATATTGATTTTCTGGCGGTAGGCAATGGGATCGCCCTGGCCCAGGAAGTGGCGGGAAGGCTTTACCCCATTCCCCGGATCAGCGTGTTTCAGCGTTTTGGCACCGCGCAGATCATCCACGGGGAGTTTGACCTTGAATTCGTAGGGGCCCGTAAAGAGTCGTACCGGGAAGATTCCAGGAAACCCATGGTGGAGGACGGCAGCCTGGAGGATGACCTCCGGCGCAGGGACTTTACCATCAATGCCATGGCGGTCAGCCTCAACGATGAGGATTTCGGGCAGTTGATAGACCTTTTCGACGGTATGAAACACCTGGAGATGAAACTGATCAAAACGCCGCTGGAGCCGGAGCGCACCTTTTCCGATGATCCGTTGCGCATGCTCCGGGCCGTGCGGTTTGCCAGCCAGCTCGAATACACGATCGATGCGTTTACTTTCCGGGGCATTCAACAGACCGCTGACCGGATCAGCATCATTTCCATGGAGCGGATCTGCACCGAACTGGAAAAAATCCTTTGCTCCCGGCAGCCTTCCACCGGGTTCAAGCTTTTGCACCTGGCAGGCCTTCTTAAATACATCCTGCCTGAACTCACCGCCCTCGAAGGGGTGGAATACAAGGATGGCAAAGGCCATAAGGATAATTTTTATCACACCCTCATGGTCCTGGACAATGTAGCCGCCAAATCGGAGAATATATGGCTTCGCTGGGCGGCGCTCTTTCATGACATTGGAAAGCCGGCGACCAAGAGGTTCAACGGCAAGCAGGGCTGGACCTTTCATGGCCACGACCTGCTGGGGGCAAGCATGTTGCCCCGTATATTCAAAAGACTGCGGCTTCCCGGGGACCACCGGTTGAAATATGTTCAAAACCTGGTCCGCCTTCACCTGCGCCCGATCAGCCTGACCAAAGAGGAAATCACCGACAGCGCCATACGCCGCGTGCTCTTTGAAGCCGGGGAGGACGTGGATGACCTGATGATCCTCTGTGAAGCAGATATCACCAGTAAAAAACCCGAAAAGGTCAGGACCATCCTGGAAAATTACCAGATCGTCCGCTCCAGGATGTTGGAGATCGAACAAAAAGACCAGCTCCGCAACTGGCAACCTCCCATCGACGGCCAGGAAATCATGGACACCTTTGGCCTGAAGCCCTCCCTCCAGGTCGGACAGATCAAAACCGCGATCCGGGAAGCCATCCTGGATGGTAAAATCGACAACGATTACCAGCAGGCAAGAACTTTTATGCTCGAAGAAGCAGCCCGCATGGGTCTTAAACCGTTACAATCTATCTAACTCATCTATACTATGAAATTATCTGCATTTGTTTTAGGCGCTCTGGTCATCCTCAGCTTCACCCGTTGCCTGGAGCCCAGCCAGTATGAACAGGATGACGACATCATCCAGGACTATATCAAAAACAAAAACCTCCAGATGGTCAAACATGAGACCGGCCTTTATTACCAGATCATCAACTCCGGAAGCGGAGAGACTCCGGCATTGAGTGACAGCGTTTCCGTTCACTATAAGGGCTTTCTGACGAACGGCCAGCAATTTGACGGAACCACCACCAGTCCGGCGACTTTTTTGCTTGGTCAGTTGATCCTGGGCTGGCAGATTGGGATACCCCTGGTCAAAGAAGGGGGTGAGATTATGTTGCTGGTGCCCAGCAGCCTGGGTTATGGATCCACTTCGGTTGGGCCGATTCCCCCCAACAGCGTGCTGGTCTTTGAGGTGGAACTGGTAGACGTGAAGTAGTTTATTATAATTTAAAACTTCATTTCTTCCAGGCCGGTAAATCTTTTACCTTTTTTCCTGATTTTAAACAAGTTGGAATAATCCGATTCTTCGATTTTCGGTAAGCTGTATTTTATACCCATGGCATCCATCAGGCTGAGGGTGGAATTGCTGTGCCCAACCACCAGGACATTTCCTTCCAGGTTGCGCAGTTTATCGGCGAGGGCGTTTAAGGAATCCGGAGTGTAAAGCAGGATCTCCGCTCCGTTTAAATGGCTCAGCGGAGCGGCGGTTTGCCTGGTCCGTTTATAATTGGTGGAATAAATGTGTTCGATGTTTTCGTTGGATAAAAGGCTGGCCAGCTTTTCGGCCCTTTGGCGCCCGGTTTCGCTCAGGTCTGGGTCCCGGGTCGTGTCGGCCTTTTCCGCATGACGGACCAGGTAGATCTGGGATGATTTCTGGCAGGAAAACACCAACCAGATTGGAAGAAAAAGGAGGAGGCTTGGAAATTTTTTCATGCTTTAAATTGAAGTTTATTGATGATGGAAGCCGCCACCCGCGCAGAGGCGTTGGCCGGTTGAAGCAGGTCGTGTAATTTTCCGTATTCTTTTGCGATCAAAGCCGGATCCAGTTTTTGGGTGGCATCGATCAGCTTGTCCGGGGTCAGGTCGTGCTGTATGAGTTCAGGCAGGAGGGGATAATCGAGGATCAGGTTGACCAGGGATATATATTTTACACGGATCAGCCTTTTGGCGATATGATAGGAAAGGGGATTGCCGGCATAACAAACGACCTGGGGAACGCGGAAAAGCGCCGTCTCCAGGGTGGCTGTTCCCGAACTCACCCAGGCCAGGCTGGCCAGGGACAATATGGAATAGGTATGATGGTGAAAGATCCGGATGCCGGCCTTACCCTGGTCATTCGCGATCCCCTCATACAGGGACAGCGGTTGAGCGGGGGCCGCAGCGATAACCGGAGTGTGCTCAGGGAATGCGTCAAGGGCGCGGAGCAGGACCGGGAGGATCCGGGTGATCTCCTGTTTCCGGCTTCCCGGCAATAAGGCCAGGACTTTTTTACCTTTTAATTCCTCCGCGATCATCTTGTCCGGCTTAAAACTGCCGGTGCTTTCCAGGAGGGGATGGCCTACATATTCCGGAAAGACCTGGTATTTTTTATAAAATTCATTTTCAAAAGGAAGGATGGTAAACAATTGTTCGACGCAGGACCGGATGATCTTCACCCTTCCGGGTTTCCAGGCCCAGAGTTGAGGGGATATATAATAGAATATCCGGAAGCCGTTTTTTTTGGCCCATTCCGCGATCCGCAGGTTGAACCCCGGGTAATCGATCAGGATCAGGGCATGGGGCTTGAAATGTAGGAGGTCTTCCTTGCAGAGCTTAAAATTGCGGTGGATGGTCCGGATATTCTGGATGACTTCCACAAAGCCCATGAAGGCGAGGTCCTTGTAATGTTTGACGATTTTTGCACCGGCCGCTTCCATCAGGTCGCCTCCCCAGGCCCGGATTTCCGCGTCCTGGTCCAGGCTCCGGATTTGTTTTACCAGGTTGGACCCATGCAGGTCGCCGGAAGCTTCGCCGGACAGGATATAATATTTCATTGAGCGGCCATGACTTGGTGATCAGAATAATTCGCCTGCGAATTTAATGACCCATAAAGCCACGCAGATAAAGGTCGATACGGCCATTCCCCGCATGCTCTGATTCCAGCGCAGTTTTTTGAACGCTTGCATGAGGATCATATTGGCAAAAAGGGCCAGCAGGGCCAGGGTCCTGGGCCGAAGCAGATGGAGATCCTGGTTTTCATTTCCCGTCGCCATTTTTCCAATGGATTCGGAAAGGTAAAGCAAACCGGCAAAGAGCACGATGGGGAGAAAGAGGCCGGAGACCAGCCCGTTGATCCACTGGTCGCGCCGGAATATCCTTGCCAGGAGATCAGACATTTTCAAGAAATCTAAGGGGTTCAATGGCCTGGTACCGGGTGAGGTTGTGGCCTGAAGGGACAACGGAGATATAACCGTTGTGCAGGGCCCATTCATCCGTGTCTTCCAGGGCATCCCGGGTGACGAATTTTCCGGTCAGCCAATAATATTTCTGCCCCCTCGGATCGGTCCCTTCCATAAATTCCTCCTGCCATCTTCCTTCCGCCTGGCGACAGACGCGGATACCCCGGATCTCCGATTTTTTCAGTTTGGGAATGTTTACATTCAGCAGGTTGGTATGGGTAAGGCCATGACGAAGGGTCTTTTCAATAATATGCCTGACGTAAAATTCGGAAGATTCAAAATCGGCGTCAAAGGAAAAGTCCAGCAGAGAAAAACCGATCGAATCAATCCCTTCAATGGAGGCCTCCATGGCCGCGGACATCGTCCCGGAATAAATGATGTTGATGGACGAATTGGATCCGTGATTGATTCCCGAGAGGCAGAGGTTCACCTTCCGGCCGCGCAGCACCAGGTGTTTGGCCAGTTTTACGCAGTCGACCGGGGTGCCGGTGCATTCATACGCTTCGATGTCTCCGAAGGTATTCACACGGTTAATCCGTAAAGGGGATTCAAGCGTTACCGCATGGCCCTGTCCGGATTGGGGGCTGTTGGGGGCGACGATTACGATTTCCCCGAATTCGGCGGCGACTTTAACCAGGGCCCGGATCCCCGGGGCAAACAGTCCATCGTCATTGGTCACAAGGATAAGTGGTCTGGGCATAGATCAGGGGGCAAAAATAAGGTTTGCGGGGGAGTCAGGGAGAAGAAGGAGAAAAGGAGAAAAGGAGGAAGGGCGAAAGGTGAAAGGCGAAGGGCGAAGGGAGCATGAGGGTTAGTGTGCTCGCCTTTGAATCCTGATAGCTGATAGCTGATAGCTGAGTGCTGTATGCTGAAAGCTGAATGCTGAACGCTGATAGCCGAAAGCCGTCTTTCTCCTATCTTTATGCCGCGCATGAATGCCGACGAATTTATTGATTCGATCAAAAAGGGGGAGCCTTATCCGGTCTACCTGCTCCATGGGGAAGAACCTTATTTTATTGATCAGATTTCCGACTTTTTCCAGGATCAGCTGCTGAATGAAACCGAACAGGTTTTTAATCGGAGGGTATTTTACGGGAAGGAAACTGATTTTAAAACCGTGCTCGATGAAGCCCGGCAATATCCTATGATGTCCAGCCGCCGCCTGGTCCTCGTCCGGGAGGCCCAGGAAATGAAGGGCATGGATGAAATGGTAGGTTATTTTGAAAACCCGGTGGCCTCGACCATCCTCGTTTTGTGTTATAAGTACAAAAAGTTTGATCAGCGCACCCGGGCCGCCAAAGCCATCAAACAGCACGGGATGGTCTTTGAATCCAAACCCCTGTATGATAACCAGGTCCCGGACTGGATCCTGAAAGAGGCTTTCCGCAGAGGCATCAAAATTGCTCCGGATGCCTGCCAGCTGATGGCCGAATATCTGGGCACCGACCTGGGCTCCATCGTACAGGCCATCGACAAGATCGTGATCTCCGCCACCCCCGGTGAAGTGGTCACGGCCCATGACCTCGATGATTTTATCGGCATCCATAAGGATTTTAATGTTTTCGAATTGCAGAAAGCCATAGGGCAGCGGGATACCGTAAAGGCCTTCCGGATCATCCATTATTTTGAAGCCAACCCCAAAGCCAGCCCCATGGTGATGATCCTGGCCAACCTCTATGCCTATCTCGCGAAATTGTTTGCCGCCCGTGCCGCCAATGCCAGAAACGATCAGGACCTGATGGCCGCCCTGCAATTGAAAAGTCCTTTTTTTCTAAAAGAATACAAGGAGGCCCTGAAACACTTCAGCCTGCCCCAACTCGAGGAAGCCTTGCTCCTGCTCCGGGAATACGACCTTAAATACAAGGGGGTCAACAGCAAAGGGGTCGAAGAGGGGGCCCTGTTGAAAGAATTGGTCAGCCGCATCCTGCTTTAAACAATGTTTAAATTTTTTTAAACGTCTTAGGACAATTCAAAAACGGCATTATATTTGCCTTCCGAAGTAAATAAAATGAAAAAAACTAACAATAGCTGGTGGTGGCAGGTCCCTGATCCCCGGGTGGTCTGAGCAAGCCAGTTGTTTGTTAAAATAGCATATAACCAAAGCGGCTTGTCGGTGCACCCGGCAGGCCGCTTTCAGTTTGTGGAAAATGGAAAAAATAAAACTATACGTTCATAGCCGGAAATACCTGGCCGACACGGTGACCCCGGTGCATTTGTATTTAAAGCTGAGGGACCATTTCGACGAATCGGGACTCCTCGAAAGCACCGACTTCAGGAGCATTGAGAATTGCCATTCCTACCTTGGCCTCGGCAAACTGGCCGCCATTACCGTCAATGTGGGGACCATGAAAGTGGAACTGCCCGGGGGCGAAAGCCATGAACACAAACTGTCCGGGCCCCATGACCTGTCGGAACGGCTCCGGGAATTTATGGACCGGTTTGACCTGCAGCAGCAAGGGGATTACCAACTGCTCAACGGCCTTTTCGGGCACTTTAACTTTGATGCTATCCAATATTTCGATACCATCACCTTTGACCCGGCCAAACGAACCACCGATATCCCCGATGTCCGGCTCACCCTTTATAAATTCCTCATCGCCATCGACCATTTTAAGGATGAAATGTACATTATGGAGAACAGCCTGGACGGCCAGTCCAACGGGATTGAGTACCTCGATTCCCTGATCCTGAATGAACAGTTCAACGCGTTCCGATTCCAAAAAGTAGGGGAGGAAAGCAGTTCATTGACCGACCAGGAATACCGCGACCTCGTGACCAAAGGCAAATACCATTGTCAGATCGGGGATGTATTCCAGGTGGTATTTGCCCGAAGGTTCCGGCAGGGTTTTGCGGGAGATGATTTTAATGTTTACCGGGCCCTGCGTTCGGTGAACCCTTCTCCTTACCTGTTTTATTTTGACATGGGCAACTACCGCATTTTCGGTTCATCGCCCGAATCCCAGTTGGTGATCAAAAACGGGATTGCCAGCGTCAATCCGATCGCCGGCACCTATAAGAGAACCGGCAACGACGAACAGGACCAGCAACGGGCCAAGGAATTGGCGCTCGACCCGAAAGAAAATGCGGAGCACATCATGTTGGTGGACCTGGCCCGCAACGACCTCGGCGTGCATTCCGACAAGGTGGAAGTCCGGGTGCTCAAGGAGGTGCAATATTTCAGCCATGTCATACACCTGGTATCCAAAGTGGATGGCCGGCTCTCGAAGGGGCACAATATTTTTAAAGTGTTTGGGGATACCTTTCCCGCAGGAACCTTATCGGGAGCCCCGAAATACAAGGCCATTGAACTCATCAACGCCTACGAACCGGAACACCGCAATTTTTACGGGGGATCCATCGGTTTTGCCGGCTTTGACGGATCGCTCAATCACGCCATCACCATCCGTTCGTTTCTGAGCAAGGACCAGGTCCTCCACTACCAGGCGGGTGCCGGCATTGTATTCACCAGCGTCGAGGAAAACGAACTGCAGGAAGTAAACAACAAGTTGGGCGCCCTCCGAAAAGCCATGACGGAAGCCCAAAACATCAAATAGACGGAGCATGAAAATACTGATGATCGACAATTACGATTCCTTTACCTACAACCTCGTGCAATATTTGCGTGAGCTGACCGGTAAATCCATCCAGGTGGTGCGCAACGATGAAGTGCCGGCTTCCTATGCGGCGGATTTCGATTGCATTTTTATTTCGCCGGGACCCGGGGTTCCCTCTGAATCGGGGATTATCCTGGAGGTGATCCGCACCTTCGGACCCTCCAAATCCATCTTCGGCGTCTGCCTGGGACTCCAGGCGATCGGGGAAGCTTATGGCGGCCGTCTGGTCAACCTCGCCCAGGTATATCATGGAGTGAACACCCCGGTATATATCAGGGATGCGGACGAACCGATATTTAAGGGGATCCCTTCCCCCTTCCTGGCCGGAAGGTATCATTCCTGGGTGGTCGATCAGGACCAGGTTCCGGATTCGCTGGTGGTCACTGCAGTGGATGGGGCCGGCATGATCATGGCCGCCAGCCACAAGACCTACCATGTGAAGGGCGTGCAGTTTCATCCCGAATCCATCCTTACCCCGGATGGTAAAAAAATACTGGCCAATTTCCTGGTGGAAAGCGAGTCCTTATTCAAAAAACAATTGATAGAAGATACCTTCTGAAATGCATCAATCTCCATTCCATGAAAAAAATCCTCACCTACCTTTTTGAACACAAAAAATTATCCCGGGCGGAAGCCAGGGAAATCCTGGTCAATATCTCCCGGAACGTTTACAATGAAGCCCAGGTAGCCGCCTTCATCACGGTCTACCTCATGCGCGCCATTTCGGAGGAAGAATTGCAGGGATTTGTCGACGCCTTGCTGGAAATGGCGGTCCCTGCGGACTTTGAAGGGCAGGAAACCATTGACCTCTGCGGTACCGGAGGCGATGGAAAAAACACCTTCAATATTTCCACCCTGGCGGCTTTTGTGGTTGCCGGGGCCGGATACAAGGTCACCAAGCACGGCAATTCCGGCGTGAGTTCCAAATGCGGTTCTTCAGATGTCCTGGAGACCCTCGGATACCGGTTTACCAACGACCCGGATACCCTCAAACGACAACTGGACAAAAGCAATATCTGCTTTTTACATGCACCCCTGTTTCATCCTGCGATGAAAACCGTAGCCCCGATCCGGAAACAACTTGGGGTCAAAACCTTTTTTAATATGCTCGGGCCCCTGGTCAACCCGGCAAAACCAAAATATCAGATGACCGGGGTGTTCAATCTTGAACTGGCCCGTTTATACGCCTATCTGTTTCAGAAACAAGCCGGGAAACGTTTTGCAGTACTGCACGCCCTGGATGGATACGACGAGATTTCCCTCACCGGTAATTTTAAGGTCAAGACCCATTCCTCGGACCGGATCCTTGCTCCGGCCGACCTCGGGATGAAAACGGTCAGACAGGAAGATATTCACGGCGGCGATACCCGTGAAGATGCGGCGGCGATCTTTCTCCATGTGCTGAAAGGGGCGGGCAGTCCGGCCCAGCAAGCCGTCGTTGCCGCCAATGCGGCCATCGCCATCCAGACCTTTAGCCCGGCGCTCAGCCTGAGGGATGCGGTTGCGGCGGCGGAAGAAAGTGTAAAAAGCGGCAGGGCTTTCCAATCCTTTAAAAACCTGATCGAAGCCGTAGCATGAACGTATTGCAACAAATCGTGGACAACAAGCGGAGGGAGCTGGAAACCGCCAAGTCCCGGATAAGCCTGGAGCAACTGAAGGCAGGTCCCCATTTTGACCGGCCATGCCTTTCCCTGGCGAAAAGCCTGCAGGAAAAAGCGGGAATCATTGCGGAATTCAAAAGAAGGTCCCCGTCCAAAGGGGTCATTCGCCATCCCGCATCTGCCGCGGAGATCACCCGGTCCTATTACCTTCACGGCGCCAGCGCCTGTTCGATCCTGACCGATCATGATTTTTTCGGCGGTTCCCTGCAGGATATGCTGGATGCGCGCCCCGGCCTTGAAATCCCGGTATTGAGGAAAGAATTTATCCTGGACCCCTACCAGGTCTATGAAGCCAAATCCGCGGGTGCAGACCTGATCCTCCTGATCGCCGAATGTCTTAGCCGGGAGGAGATCAGGGATCTCAGCCGGCTTGCTCACGATCTCGGCATGGAAGTCCTGTTGGAAATGCATTTGGAATCAGAACTGGACAAATGGATTCCGGGGATCGATTTGCTGGGCATCAACAACCGGGACCTTAGAACCTTTGATACGGGTATCGAAAAATCATTGAAAATGGCTGCCTTATTGCCCGCAGAAGCGGTATGGGTATCGGAAAGCGGGTTGAAGGGGGAAGATGAATTGCATGAATTATCCACGGCCGGGTACCGGGGTTTTCTGATCGGTGAAACCTTTATGAAAGCCGCTGATCCGGGAGCCCTATGCGGCGCCTTCGTCAACAGCCTCAAAACCACCCCCCACCATGAAGCCTGATCTTTTAATTAAAGTCTGCGGCATGAAACTGCCCGAACAGATCCATGCCCTGGCCGGCCTGGAGGTGGATTACATCGGACTGATCTTTCACCAGGCCTCACCCCGGTTCCTGGACCTGGACATCGATCCCTTGTTTTTTGGCAATAAAAAGAAAACCGGGGTCTTTGTCAACGCGCCCTATGAACAAATCCTGTACACCCAAAGCCGGTACCAATTGGATGCGGTTCAATTGCATGGCAACGAGCCCCCTGAATTTTGTACCCGCATCCAGGACCGGGGCATCGAAGTGATCAAGGCTTTCTCCATAGACCGCAATTATGATTTTGAAAGAACGGCGGAGTTTGACGGTTATGCCGATCTTTTTGTTTTTGATGCCCGGGGTGATGCGCCGGGCGGCAACGGGGTCCGTTTCGACTGGGGAAAACTTTCCGAATACCAGGGAGCCACCCCATTCCTGCTCAGCGGAGGCATCTCTTATGAACACCTGGACGAGATCCGTCATTTTAATCATCCCGCCTGCATAGGCATCGACATCAACAGCCGTTTTGAACACGGGCCGGGGAACAAAGACCTCATAACGATAAAAAAATTTGTGTATGAATTACGCCGTTGATTCCAAAGGGTTTTATGGGATATTCGGGGGAGCGTATATTCCGGAGATGCTGCAATATAATGTGGAGCAACTCCGGTCGGAATACCTTAAAATCATCCATGAGCCCGCCTTCCAGTCGGAATTCAACTACCTGTTGAAACATTATGTGGGCAGGCCTAGCCCGCTGTACGAAGCCAAACGGCTTTCGGATAAATACAAGGCCCGCATTTTTCTTAAACGGGAAGACCTGAACCATACCGGCGCCCATAAAATAAATAATACGATAGGCCAGATCCTCCTGGCGGAGCGGTTGGGTAAAAAACGGATCATCGCCGAAACGGGAGCCGGGCAGCACGGCGTAGCCACGGCCACCGTATGCGCCCTCAAAAACCTTGAATGTGTGGTGTACATGGGCTCGGTGGACATTGAAAGGCAGGCGCCCAATGTGGCACGCATGCGGATGCTGGGGGCACGGGTGGTCCCGGCGACGAGCGGGTCCCAAACCCTGAAAGACGCCACCAATGAAGCGATCCGTGACTGGATCCAACACCCGGAAGACACGCATTATATTATCGGCTCCGTGGTGGGGCCTCATCCTTACCCGGATATGGTAGCCCGCTTTCAGAGTGTGATCAGCGCGGAGATCCGGGAGCAATTGCCCGAATACACCGGTTCACCGGACCCGGATACCATCATGGCCTGTGTGGGCGGAGGCAGTAATGCGGCGGGCACTTTTTATCATTACCTCGACAAGGAAAAGGTAAGGCTGGTCGCCGTGGAAGCCGCAGGCGAAGGCATTCACAGCGGCCGGAGCGCAGCCACGAGCATCCTGGGATCGGTGGGGATCATCCACGGAAGCAAAACACTGCTGATGCAGACTGCGGATGGCCAGATCATCGAACCCCATTCCATTTCCGCCGGCCTGGATTATCCGGGGATCGGCCCCCTGCACGCCCACCTGATCCGGACGGGCCGCGCAGAGGTCATAGCCATCACGGATGAAGAGGCCGTCAAAGCCGCTTTTGTTTTAACGAGGTTGGAAGGCATCATTCCGGCCCTGGAATCCGCTCATGCCCTGGCGGCCCTTGACCAAATGCAGTACCGGCCGGGGGAAAATATCGTGATCTGCCTTTCCGGCCGTGGAGACAAGGACCTGGCCACTTACATGAAATATCTAGATACCTATGAGTCGATTGTTTGATTTATTTGCCCGGAAACAGGGGGGCATCCTCAATATCTATTTCACCGCCGGATTTCCCGGCCTCGAAGATACGGTCCCCATCATCAAGGCCTTGTCCGACGCGGGTGCGGACCTGGTCGAGATTGGAATCCCCTACAGCGATCCGCTTGCCGACGGGCCCACCATCCAGGCCAGCGGCCAGGCCGCGCTCAAAAACGGAATGACCCTGGACCTGCTCTTCAGACAGGTCGCCCAGGCCAGGGCCTATACTTCCATGCCATTTATACTGATGGGTTATTTCAACCAGGTTTTGCAATTTGGAGAGGAGAATTTCCTGTCCAGGGCCAAAGAGAGCGGGGTAGATGCGCTGATCCTGCCCGACCTGCCGGTGGAGGAATATGAATTGCATTACCGGTCCCTGTTTGGGAAATACGGCATGGACATCGCCTTTCTGATCACGCCCCAGACCCCGGAAGCGCGGATCCGGCACATCGACCAGGTAAGCAACAGTTTTATCTATATGGTCTCTTCCAATGCCATCACCGGTGCCAAAGCGGGAATCGATGACTACCAGGAAGCCTATTTCAGGCGGATATCGGCCATGGGATTAAAAAATCCAAGGCTTATCGGCTTCGGTATATCCAACAAGGCGACCTTTGACCAGGCCTGCCGTTTTGCCCAGGGCGCTATCATCGGCAGCGCTTTTATCAATGCCCTGGCCGGCAGCAAGGATCTTGCCTCGACGGTTTCGCAATTTATCGGGCAGGTGAGGCAAGGGTAGTGGGGAGAGTCATTCTTTTTTCCCAATCCTAATCAAGGAGAAATGGAGACAGGAGACGGGAGGAAGGGAGGAAAGGTTAACGGAAAATGGTTAAAGGTTAAGGGAGCAAGAGTTCCAGGGAACCACTTAAGCTAAGCTTTTGTGAGGGAGGAGGGTTAATTTTCTTCTTGGTGAACTGCGTATCGTTGTGGGAGCCCTTTTTGGTCAGTTCGGGTGGACCTTCAAACCATACCTTGGCCGGGGCCGGATCTTCACGCATAATCGTAAATTTGCATATGCAATTACTCGACGGTGTCCTGGTGGCAAAAAAAATAAAGGCTGACCTCCTTCAGTTAGTGAAAGCGGAGCAGGACAAAGGGAAAAGAGTTCCACACCTTGCTGCGGTATTGATCGGTGATCATCCGGCTTCCGCCTCCTATATTAAAAACAAGATCCGGTCCTGCGCTGAAGCCGGCTATGAATCCACTCTGATCCACAGGGATAGTTCCATCACGAAGGAGGGTTTGCTTGAAATCGTGGACGGACTCAACCGCAATGAGGCCATTGACGGTTACATTGTGCAACTGCCCCTGCCCAGGCATATCGACGAACAGGAAATCCTGCTGGCTATTGATCCAAAAAAGGATGTGGACGGCTTCCATCCGATGAATATCGGCCGCATGGTGATAGGCTTGCCGGCTTACGTGCCCGCCACGCCCCTGGGCATCCTCAAACTGATCGAACATTACCGGATACCGACCGAAGGGAAGCACGTGGTGGTGATCGGGAGGAGCAATATTGTAGGTACCCCGGTGTCGCTCCTGCTCTCAAGAAAAGCCTACCCCGGAAATGCCACGGTCACCCTCTGCCATTCCAAATCAACCGACCTGGCGGAAATGAGCCGGAAGGCGGATATCCTGATCGCGGCGATCGGAACGCCTCATTTTGTGAAAGCGGATATGATCAAGGATGGCGCCGCGGTGATCGACGTGGGTATGAACCAAATTGCGGATCCTGCCAGTAAAAAGGGCCACCGGCTGGTAGGGGATGTGGACTTTGAAGGGGTTTCCCGCAAGGCCGCCTACCTGACTCCGGTCCCCGGCGGAGTGGGCCCTATGACGGTATGCGCCCTGATGATCAATACCTGGACGGCCTATACCGGGAAAATATATGGATGAAATAAACCAAAATTATTACCGCCTGGTGTTTACCTCCTTACCGGATGAGATCACCCTTGTGCATTTATATGAATGCGGCCTGGAGGCCGTTGAGGAAAAAGAGACGCATATCGAAGGTTATCTGCCCGAAAGTCTTTACAGCCCGGCCTTGCTGGACAAGCTCCGTTCCATCCTTCCCATCCGGACCTCGGAGCGACTGGAGCCACAAAACTGGAATGCGATCTGGGAATCCTCTTTTCAACCGGTCTGGGTGGACGGAAAGGTGCATATCCGGGCTTCCTTTCATGAAAAAAGCCCCGGGGGGATGGATGTCGTGATCGATCCCAAAATGGCCTTCGGCACGGGGCATCATGCCACCACCAGCATGGTCATCCGGGAAATGCTGGATCTCGATCTGGAAGGCCGGGCCGTTCTCGACTTCGGCTGCGGCAGCGGGCTCCTGTCGATCGTGGCCGAAAAACTCGGGGCCGGGCGCATCAAAGCCCTGGACTATGATCCCTGGTCCGTCGAGAATACCAAGGAAAATATGAAGGTCAACCAAAGCCGCCATATTGAAGTGAAGCAGGCCGATAGCCTGAATGAAGAAACGGGGGCTTATGATCTCATTTTGGCCAATATCACCCGCGATGTCCTTATTCGGAATACCCCGGATATCAGCCGCCTGCTCAAACCAGGGGGGCATGCCGTTTATTCCGGATTCTTATCCGGGGATAGGCCCATCCTGGAGACCGAAATCCGCAAGTACGGGATGGAACCCGGAAAATCCGCCGAAGAATCAGGTTGGGGCGTCCTGGTCATGACCAAAACCTGAAGCAAAAAAAAAGCCCGTGCGGAAAGCATGGGCTTTTTTTGTGCTGTATTTTTTTTAAATGATTTCTTCTTTCTCGAAAGAACGCAACATTTTGGAAATATCGTCCTGAGTAAAATGTCCCCTGAGGCTTACCAGGACCGATTCATCGTGTTTTTCATGGATCAGGAAGACCACTCTTCTCAGAATGTCTTTTTTTTGCCAGGCGAAAACCTCCACCCTCGAACCGTTGTCCCTCAAAGAAACCAATGGTTCATAGTTCTCCGCCACCAGGTTCTTTTTCAGGGTGCGGACATCCTCGTCGCGGAAACCCTCGCCTCCATCGGAAAACATCACGGAGATGCTGCCCAAATTGCGGACCAGGGGCCTCATCGCCTCCCTTTGCCATTGGTCTTCCTCGCGGAGGGCGATGCCGCCCGCGAGCCGGACCAGAAAACCCGGGATGGAAAAATGGCGGATCCCATCCCGGTTCTGATTCGCGCGTACAAACTGGTTGAGACTTTGTTCCTGGGCCGTGGACAGGGCGGATAAACACAGGGTGCAAAACAAACTAAAAATCAAAGTCTTCATGGTCAGTTTTTTTTCTGGATTTTTTCAAGATGTTCAGAGCCTTCGATATTGAGGGTCCGGCCCAGCCGTCCTACCTTGCTCAGGTCAATGTCTCCGACAAAGCTGACCAGGGTAAATTCATCCGGACCGCCGACGAGCATCAGCAATTCGTCGATCTTATCCGGGTTGGCCGCATTGCTTTTGGTCAGGAAGAGCACGTCCTCGCCTTTGTCCCGGACTTTCATCAGTTCTTCGTATTCCTGGGTGTTGATCTTCCCGACCGCTTCCTTGTAGAAAGCCTGTGGAGAATCTTCGGTGCTGAGGATATGCAGGCCCTTGATGGTCTGGAGCAGGGACCTCAATTCAGGGTCCATATCATCCAGTTTGATCTTCGAGACCAATTGGAACATTTTAGGACTGATGTAGACGGAGGTAAACCGTTCATCGTCCTGGTAGGCTTTAAAAAAGCGCGTGACAGCGTCCGACTGGGCGGTTGCCAGAATGGTGCTGAACAAAAGGGGTAAGAAAATAAAGTTTTTCATGGTTATGATAGATTTCAAAAGATTCAGTTTAAAATGTCCAGGTTTTCGGTCTTTTCGAGGGACTTGGTCGTCTGGTCCGCCACCCGGTTCATGCGGTTTGAGAGGTATAAAAGGGCCGCCTTGGTTTGTTCGAGGGCTTCTTCGGGGGATTCAAAAGTATCCCGGATCGCCAGCTGGTCTTTTTGGGAATGCTGGTAGCGGTAGGTGCCGATGCCCGCCGTGACCAGCAGGATCAGGGAAGCCGCGACGGCCAGGGCGCGCTTCCAGGTGAGCCGGACGATTTTGGTTTCGGAGCGCGGATGGAGTATCCTGTCCATGATCTGGTCTTCCAGATCTATGGTCACCTGGCGTTCCTGGTCAAAATAATCGAAAAGGGGCTGGAAGGCTTTAAAGGCTTCATCCACCTGGCCCGCGTGGAAATAGGCCGCCAGGTTTTTTTCATCCTCGAGGGTGGACTCGCCGGCCCAGTATTTATCCAGGAGTTGTTTGATATATTCTTTAGAGTTGTTCATATAATCCCGATTGTATAAGTTTTTCCTTTAGATTAAGCCTGGCGCGGTGCAGGTTGACTTTCACCTGGGCAAGGGAAAGCGAACAAGCCTCCGCGATTTCATCGTAGGACAAACCTTCTATATCCCGCAGGCGGAGCACCATCTTTTGTTTTTCGGGCATTTCGCCGATCAGTTTTTTAATCAGGTTCATCACTTGGGCTTTTGCGGTCTTCTCATGTGGGTTGTCCTGGCTGTCCTGGACCTGTACCTGGGTACCTATATCGAGGTGGTTTTTCCGGGCCCGGATCCGGTCGATACACAGGTTCCGGGTGACGGTGAACATCCATCCCTCCAGGTTTTCGATGCGATCGAGTTCGTCGCGCCGGTCCCAGATTTTGATCAAAACATCCTGTACAATGTCCTTGGCGTCTTCTTCTTTTTGTAAAAGGTGCAGGGCGTACCGGAAAATCTTGCTTTGATTGGCCTTTACAAACTGGCGGAATTCCTGTGGATCCATGTACGAGGGGTTGACGGCTCTTAACAAATATTGGTTACAGACCCGGGTAAAAATGTTTCCGATATCCCGGTTTTCGGTGGGTAAGGCCCAAAATTAAGTTAAAATGCAATGAATTGGCGGACTTGAGGCATTCTGCCCGGAATATCCTTTTACCCCCCCGCTGGCGCCGGAAGTCTTAATTTTGCCGGGATGGAGATCTTGCTGGGCCGGCTTAAAAAGATTGATCGTTTACTGATCACTTCTTTTTTGCCCCCGATGGCCCTGTCCTTCATGATCGCGCTTTTTGTGCTCACCATGCAGTTTTTCTGGCTGTATATCGATGAGATCATGGGCAAGGGCATCGGGCTGTTTCAGATCATCGAGTTGATCAGTTATCTCACCGTCTCCTTTGTCCCCCTGGCTCTCCCGATGTCGGTTCTCCTGGCCTCGGTGATGGTCTTCGGCAACCTGGGGGAACGATATGAATTGTCGAGTATGAAATCGGCCGGGATCAGCCTGATTCGGATCATGAGGCCCCTGGTGGTGGTCACCATACTGGTCGCCGGCTTCTCTTATTTAGCTTCCAATTACATCATTCCCAAGGCGAATCTTAAATTTTTTACCCGGCTCAACGATATCCGGAGGCAAAAACCCACCCTTGCCCTGGAAGAAGGCATTTTCAACGACGATTTTTACGGTTATTCCATCTATATCGGTAAAAAGAAGAATGAGAATATCGAGGATGTGATCATTTATGACCAGAGTAAGGCCAGCGATCTGATCCTATGCACCCGGGCGGAAAAAGGAAGGATGTACACCGCAGAAAACGGCAGGCGTTTTGTACTTGAACTCGAAAACGGCGAACAGGTGGAGGAACCCACCCCGCGATACCTGGAAGGAGGCCGGCGCAACTATCCCCTGATGCGCACCCGCTTTGCCCGCTATACCAAGTCCTTTGACCTGGATGAATTTGCGATCAGCGCCACGGATGAAAGCCAGTATTCCCAAAACCAAAAAATGCTGAGCAACCGTCAACTGCTGATCCAGATCGATACCATCAAAAAGACGATCGGGGACGGCGAACGAAAAGTGGGTCTGGGTATCTCCAAACTGTTTAATGTGAGCATCCAAAAACAGGACAGCATATCAGTGGGACCGGCCCCAGATAGCCTGGATCACCCCGATAGCCTGGCTGCGCCGGACCGCCCGGATACCCCTGACCGGCAGGTTCAGGCTCGACCCGTCCGGGACAGTACATCTTCACAGTCCATTTCCAGGACCACCTTAAGCAGTTTCAAGGAACAAATCGCGGCTATGAGCGTCCGGATGGACAGCCTGCAGGGAAACGAAACGGGGGATACCACGCTTCTGAAGGACAGCCTGACGGCGCAAAGCGGGAAACCACGAAAGGATGATCCGGAAGTTGACCTCAAACCGGGATTAAAAGTCGCCCATTTTTACGAGTTGCTGGACAGCAGCCGGAGGTCGAGGTGGTTCAGGGAAACCGGTACGGCCGCCAACCTGGTGCAATCCGAAATCATCAATGTCCTTTTTTCGGTGCAGAACTTTAAGAAAAAGGAAATCCTGCACTGGCAGCAATATTACCAGAAATACACCCTCGCCCTTTCCTGCATTCTGTTTCTATTCATTGGGGCGCCGATGGGCGCTATTGTTCGTAAGGGGGGATTTGGCTACCCCCTCCTCATCGCCATCATCTTTTTTATCATGTACATCATGGCGTCCAAACTTTTTGAGAAGCTCACCGACTCCATGGTGCTCCGGGTGGAGATCGGCATGTGGATGACCACGCTGATCATTTCCGCCATTGGAATCTATCTGACATACCGGGCCAGCAAAGACATGTCTTCGAATATACTGGATGTGTTGACGGAGAAGGTGGTAAGGTTGTTTTCGAGGAAAAAGAGGTTAGAGGTTAGAGGTTAGAGGTTTGATTGAGGTTTGAGGTTTGAGGTTTGAGGTTTGAGGTTTGAGGGGAAATACCTTATCTCTTCACCAATTTCACGGTCCTTTGGAAAGGCGATCCATTCTCCAGGATATGGCCGCGGATACCTATTAAATAGGTGCCGGATGCATAGGGCGAAAGATCGAGATCGGTTGTATTGAGGCCGGCCTGGCCTTGACGTTCAGGGCTGTCGAAGAGGGTTTTGCCGCTGAAGTCAATGATGTTGATTCTATATTTGGCCGGTTTTTCCAGGTGGAGCCTGGCCTGTGCACTAACCATGGCGGGATTGGGGCTGACCGAAAAGTTCTTCAGGAAAGGATTATTGAGTTCGGCCACAGGCAGGGAAAGAGGCAGGCTGCTTTCGTAGACCCCATTGCCATGGGTCGCCAGCTTAATGCTTTCCGCATCTGATGGAATGCTCAGGCTCATGGCCATGACGGCATTGGGAAGGCCTTCCATAAATTTTTCCCAGGACTCCCCCTGGTTTTTGGAATAAAACACACCAAGGTCGTTACCGAGGAACAATTCATTCCGGTTTTTCGGATGGATGATGACGCAATTGACCGGTACGTCCGGCAGGCCGTTTTCCTTGATATTCCAGGAAGTACCGCCATCAAAGGATTTGAATACATGGGTGCCTGCGCCGAATCCCGAAAAGACGATATAAACGATCCGGGCATCCGTCGGATCAATGGCAATATCCATGGCGGATTTAGCGGGCAGGTTGGTCAGGCGGGTCCATTGTTTACCGGCATCGGTGCTTTTGAATACCTTGGGTACGGTATTGTTGTTGAGCGGGGAGGTGCTAGCAAAAATAATCGAAGGGTCAGAAGGGGCCACTGCGAGCGTAAGGACGGTGGCTTCAGGGTCCAGGGGGCTGGTATGCGTGGCTTTCCATAAACTGGGGTTGCCGGCGCCCTCATTCAAATATACTTTCTGGGCGCCTGCATACATGGAATTCGGGGAGGAGGCGACGACTTCAAAGGGCGTATTGAACGCCTTAGGTTCGGATAGAAATATCGAATGGGATGGTTTGAGGTATTCAAAGGTCTTGCCCCGGTCGGTGGATCGGTTCAATCCGAAATACTGAAAGGAACCAAAGATCACGTTTTCATTAAAGGGATTGATGGCCGTGGACATCCCGTCGCCCCCGATCACTTTAATCCAGGCATCCTGCCCATCGTAAATGGCCGTGCCGTTGTCCTGCATCCCCCCAATGGCAAACTCGGGGTCGGTCCTGGAAGCGGAAAAATTGGCATAGAACTGGGTGGTGACATATCCTCCGTTGCGGCCTTCAAAACTCATGCCCTTGTCCGTGGAAACAAAAATCCCTCCGTCTGTGGCAAAATAAATTTCATCGGGGCGTTTGGGATGGAAATAGGCCGCGTGGATGTCTGCATGAACGTATATCCCTATGCCTTCCGGCCCGCCGACGGGTACGCGGCCCATGTCTCCCGCATCCCAGGAGGTGACATTGATAAAATTGATCCCCTGGTTGTCGGAGATGTAGGCATTTTGCCCCACGTAGGCAATGTAATCCGGATCCGTGCTGTGAATGGCTATATCGTGGGAATACCAGCCCTGGACATCGGCCACGTCTTTTTGGTTGACCAGGTCCCAGCTGTTGCCCCCGTCGATGCTCATAAAAAGGCCGATGGACTTGAACGCATTGGCCACGGAGGCATAGATGATATCCGGATTGCTTTTGCTGATGTCGATTTTGGCTTTGCCCGAATAAGTGGCGGGCAGGCCGTTTTTAAGTTTGGTAAAGGTCTGGCCAGAATTGTTTGAACGGTAAATGCCGCTCGTGGCGCCATCCTGGAAACTTCCGTGGGAGACAAAAAGGATCTCGGGATTATGCGGATTGATCTCCACATCCACCGCCATGGGCAGATTGTGGATCAGCGACCAGCTTTGGCCCTGGTTGGTGGATTTATACAAACCATGGGTGGTGGCGGCATAGATGATATAATCGTCATAAGGGTCAAATTTCATATCCTGGATTCCGCTGATCAGGCCGGATCCCAGGTTGAGGCTTTGTTTCCAGCTTTTGCCCCCGTCGGTGGTTTTGAGGATACCCATGCCGTAAGTGCCGCGGGTGGTGCGGTCGACAATGCCTGGAGCTGCCGCCGCTTTGTTATATACTTCACCGGTCCCGATAAACATGAGGTTGGGGTTCCGGGGGCTGATGAGGATGGAAGCCACGGAATACACGGGAAGATCAATCGGAACCTGGACCCAGCCGTGGTAACCGATGCCTGAACTGCTGGTCTTCCACAAACCTCCACTGGCGGACCCTGCGTATATGACGTTGGGATCCGTTGGATGGAAAGCCAGGCAGAGGGTCCGGCCCCCGATATTTTTTGGCCCGATCGACCGCCAGTTTGCCTTGTCGGGACTGCGAGTGTGTTGTTTTAATTTTTCATAAGCGGGCATCAGGCTGGTAGGATTGACCTGTCCCGGGTCGGCAAACCGGGCTTGGTACCAGGCCTCAAGCGCGAGGCCGGCACCGCTTTGTTCACCTTGTTCTCCTTCAATTTCAGCTTCAGTAACGCGGCCGGGACCTTTATATTCCGGTTCGTGTTTGCAAGCCGCAGTCCCTATCAAAACTCCCCACAAAACCAGCCTTCTGAAGTCCATGAGATATTAAAGTAATTCTTAATATAAATCGCAAATATAATAAATCGATTATACCTGAAAAACCCCTTGTGATTTCTTAACAACATATTCCGTGCCATCCGTGGACAAATCCTTCAAATGCCCTATTTTTACTTCGAATGATTGAAGGAAAAGAGTCGATTGCGACCTTGATCTATCAGGAACTTGAGGACATCCAGCAGCAGGGGTTTGAAGAGGGCGCCAAATCCATAACCCGGCTGTATCAGGCCCTGAATTATTTTTTCAACCGGGTCACGGCCAACGACAAAATTTATTTTTCCACCCTCTTCGCGAGGATGGTTTATGCCGGGATCCAGTACAGGATTCCGAGGCGGGACCTTTCCTTGCTGCATCATTTCAGGAAGATTTCCTACCAGCAGATTTATCATACCCAGGCCCCGGGCAAACTGAGCACGGAACAATTGCTTAAACTCGGTATCTATAGCCTAAACCGGGTGGTGCAATACCTCTGTGAAACCGCCAGCCCCCTGGTCTTCATGGGCTGGGAACAAAAAAGCTGGGAATCCTTGTTTGAAGAGCCCCGGTTTGACAAAACCATTGCCAACTGCCGGGTATTGATCACCCATGCCGATCCGGAGGAGCAGGAGCTTACGGGGGTTAGTGAAGAATACCCCCATCACGCGGTCCGTATACGGTATCATGTATCCGGGATCAACGACACTCAAACCGAGTTGCTTCAGGCTTACCTCCAATTGCGGCCTTTGCCGGTTTCCATCCAGTTGATCGACATTGAGGTGGAAGCCGCAGGCGCCTGGATCCCCCACCAGATGGTTTTTGAGCCGGATTACCTGGTGGACGTGACCGCCGTTGCCGAATGTTTTAAGGATTTCGGCGTGCTGACCTGGTCCTATCTTCTCAACAAATACAAACCCAAACCATCCAGTCCGAGTATCCTGCTGGGAAATGCCGCCAACTTTTTTCTTGATGAAATCATGGTGAACCCCGACGCGGATTTCCCCGCTCTCATGAAACAATTTTTCAAGCTCTATCCCCTGGAATGCACGGTCCTGGAAGACCGGGAGGTGATCGACCTGAATGTCAAAGCCAAGACCCACTTCAATAACCTGCGGCGGGTCACCCGGGAAGAATTCAGCCAGATCGGCATTCAGGCGGAAGGGGTATTCCTGGAACCCACTTTCATTTCAGCCATTTACGGATTGCAGGGCAGGCTGGATCTTTACCATGAAACCCCGGAACGGAACCTGGCCCATATCGTGGAACTGAAAAGTTCCAAACCCTACAAGACCAATGCCTATGGGATCAATCCCAATAATTATATCCAGACCTTATTGTACGACTTGCTCATCCGGAGCGTGTTTAAAAACAAAACCCGCCTTTCCTCCTATATTCTCTATTCCCAGCAGGAACAGAAACCTTTGCGATTCGCTCCGCCGGTCAAGGCCCAGCAGATCGAAGCACTTGCGGTCCGCAACGAACTGGTGATCCTGGAACTCCGGCTCAGCCGCAGCGAGGAACTGGATCACCTGCTCGGACAATTGAGGCCTTCCCTGCTTCCCACCCCCCAGGGATTTATCGCCAATGATCTTCAGGGTTTTGAATCGGCCTACCAGGCCATGTCCGGGCTGGAAAAAGCCTATCTCAGGGAATTTACTGGCTTCATTGCCCGCGAACACCATTTGGCCAAGGTGGGGGAGCACAGCGATGAATCAAACAACGGCATGGCTTCCCTCTGGCTCAACAACCGGCTGGAGAAGGAAGATAATTTTGCCATTCTCAGCCACCTGGTATTCAAGTCCGCCGAGGTCCGCGGGGACGACGAGTTTTTGACCTTTGAACGCACATCGGAATCCAATGAACTGGCCAATTTCAGGCAGGGGGATATCGGAGTATTGTATCCGCATACCTGGTCGGGGGCATCCGCCCTGGAACACCAGATCTTCAAATGTTCCATCATCGACATCCGGGCTAACCAGCTCATGATCCGGCTGAGGAATAAACAACGCCGGAAAAATATTTTTTCGGAATGGAAATACTGGAACCTGGAGCACGACCTGATCGACAGCAGTTTCCATATTTTATACCGCAACCTCTTTGAATTCCTCACCGGGGACGAAGAAAAAAGGCAACTCCTGTTCAACCTGCGCCCGCCGGGCTTACCTGAAGAGGGGGCGGGGGAAATATCATTGCCTGCTGACCTGAACGATGAACAAAAGACCATTCTGCAAAAGATCCTGAGGACCCGTGACTATTTCCTGCTTTGGGGCCCGCCGGGTACGGGCAAGACCAGTATCATGCTGCGGTCGCTGAGCCAGCACCTTTACACCAATACGCAGGAATCCATCCTCTTGCTGGCCTATACCAACCGTGCCGTGGATGAAATTTGCGAAGCGCTGGAATCCGCTTCCCTGGATTTTCTGCGGATAGGGGCCAGGCATACGGCCCAGAAAAAGTTCTGGAAACATTTTCTGGACGAGCAGGCCAGCGGCCTGGAGAGGAGGTCGGAGTTTAAACATTTGATTGAAAACCATCGCATCATCACCGGGACCCTGACCAGCATCAACGGCAAGCCGGAGCTTTTTCAGCTTAAAAAATTCGACTGGGTCATCGTGGATGAAGCCTCCCAGATCCTGGAGCCCATGCTGGCAGGCATCCTGCCCAGGGTAAAAAAATGGGTGCTGATCGGCGACCACAGGCAATTGCCCGCGGTAGTGGTCCAGCGTAAGGACGACAGCGCGGTCCAGAGTCCCGAGCTGAAGGAAATCGGCCTGATCAACCTGCGCAATTCCCTCTTCGAACGGATGATGAATGCCTGCAAAACAAATCAGTGGACCTGGGCCTTTGATATTCTCCGTGAACAAGGACGGATGCACAGGTCCATCATGCAGTTTCCCAGCCGGTATTTTTATGATGACGCCCTGCGGGTTCTTCAACAGCCGGATATCCGCCTGGAACTCGAACAGCCCCTTGGATATAAAACCGATCCTGCCTGGAAAGGACTCATCCAGGACCTTGCCCGGAAAAGAATGTTGTACCTGCCCTCCCCGGCGGACAACCAGGGTAAATCAAAAATTAACCGGATGGAGGCGGGCCTGGTCAGCGATTGTATTGAAGCCATCCGCCGGATCTATGCCTTCAACGGCCTGGACCTTCACGCGCAGTCCATCGGCGTGATTACCCCTTACCGGGCGCAGATTGCGCAGATTCGGAAGACCCTGCAGGACCATGACCTGGATCCGGACCTCCTGACCATCGATACCGTGGAGCGTTACCAGGGCGGGGCCAGGGATATCATTATCTTTTCATTGTGTACCAACCGGTTTAGCCAGATCCAGAACATGATCTCCTTGTCGGATGACGGGGTGGACCGGAAACTAAATGTTGCCCTCACGAGGGCCAGGCGCCAGATGATCATCATCGGGAACGAAGAAATACTCAGGGAGTACCCGGTGTACAAGGACCTGATTGAATATTGTAACCAGGAAGGGATCTGACCAAAAAGTCCGGATAAAGTTGTTGTAATGTGCCCGGCGCATAAAGGGTTGTTTCAGAGCTACCGTTCCGAAAACTCGGAATCTCGGTATTCACCTGAAACGGAAAAGTAAAATGCTAGAAGTTGAATGTATCGTATTACCTCAGGCATCCTGCTAAAAAGCTTCAGGCGGGACGCACTGAAGCAACCACGCTTTTGTTTGGCAGTATACTGGGGTTTTAGCAAAATGGTAGAAATTGAAAGTACTGGCCTACCTAGGGCATCCTGCTAAAAAGCTTCAGGCGGGACGCACTGAAGCAACTACGCTTTTGTTTGGCGGTATACTGGAGATTTTAGCAAAATGGTAGAAATTGAAAGTACTGGCCTACCTAGGGCATCCTTCTAAAAAGCTTCAGGCGGGACGCACTGAAGCAACCACGCTTTTGTTTGGTAGTATACTGTGGTTTTAGAAAAATGGTAGAAATTGAAAGTACTGGCCTACTTAGAGCATTCTGCTAAAAAACTTCAGGCGAGACGCTCTGAAGCAACTAAGCTGGTAAACCACTTTGGGCTGACTAAAAATTCCAGTTGTTGTTTATGTTCCTGGGCGCATAAGGGGTTGTTTCAGGCGTCCTCGCCTGAAACGGGAAAGCAGAATGTTATATATTGGAAGTACTGGTTTACCAAGGCATTCTGCTAAAAAGCTACAGGCGAGACGCACTGAAGCAACCACGCTTTTGTTTGGCGATATCCATTCTGCTAAAAAACTAGCAAAATGTTCTCTATCTCAGATCCTGCCCAGCAGTTTTTCCTTCTGGCTGTTGTATTCTTCTTCGGAGAGGACTCCCCGGTTTTTGAGATCGTTCAGTCTTTCAAGGGCGGCAAAGATTTCCTCCCTGGACTGGGACGAACTTGATTTTTGTTCTTTTTCGGCGCGGACGCTGAATTCTTTTCCTCTTTCAAACTCCTCCTGGTATTTGGATTTTGCTTGTTCGGCGTTGAAATCGGAAAGGGTGCCTCCCTTACCAAAATGCTGAATAAACACTTGTCCGACCGCATAGGTGCTTGCACCCGACAAGACCGACATGGAAGCCGCGCCAAGGATGGAACCGATCAGGGGAATGGCTTTCACCGCGGAGGCCGCCAGTCTGGCCAGTGAAGTCCCTACCAGCGAAGAGACGATGCTTTTGCCCACTTGTTCATTAAAATCGACCCCATAGAGTTTTGCCAGGGAGCGGATCATATTGATTTGTACCCCGGTGACGGCTGCAAAATCCACCAGGGGTACGGGGATAAGGCCTCCCCCTACCGCAAGTAATAAATGGGTTTTTACTATTTCCTGGGCCAGGTCATTCTTATTGTTTTTGTCGTTGTTCATGCTGAAATTCATTTTTTTACTAAAATTATAGGCCTGCTTTCCGCCTTTGAATAAAATTCGACCAATATCCGTGTATATCGACATGTAAGTAGTACAAATTCTGTCTAAACTTAGTTCCGGTTTTGGGCATCCTTACCGGGTGGTATAGGATCAATGAGCCTTTCAAGCCTCCCGGGTCACTCTTTCAATCAGGGGATCTCCAAAATCTTATGGGTCTGAAGGCTGAGTTTCCATTTTGGATGATTCCTGCAGTATTCCAGGCATTTTGCGGTGTTGATCTTCTGCAGAGGGCCGTCCATGGGTTGCAGGCTGAAATGGTCAAAATCCAGGAATTCAAATCTTTCCGGTAGGGCCTCTTCCTGGGGATAAACCAGTTTCAGTTCATTGCCCCTGGTGATGGCGAGGGCCGTATCCGATTTGGGGCTCACACAAACCCAGTCTATGCCTTCCGGAAGGGGCAGGGTCCCATTGGTTTCTATTGCAATGATGATCCCCTCGCGGTGAAAGGCATCCACCAGGGCCTGGTCCATTTGTAATGCCGGTTCCCCTCCCGTACAGACCAGGTAAATGGGGATTTCAGGATCCGGCCAAAGCGAACGGATTACACCGACTAGGCCTTCCGCGTCGTATTTTCCTCCGTGAAGCCCGTCCAGGCCCACAAAATCCGTATCACAGAATTTACATATGGCGGAGGCGCGGTGCGATTCGAGTCCATTCCAAAGGTTACATCCGGCAAAACGCAGGAACACCGCGGGGCGGCCGGTATGCACGCCTTCACCCTGCAGGGTATAAAATATTTCTTTTACCAGGTACATGGATAGATCTAAACACCGGTGCCCGGGTCTGCGTTCCCCTGACTGACCAGGGCGGTAGCTTCAATTTCCACCAACATATCCGGATCTATCAGGGCAGCCACCTGGACCATGGCCGTGGCCGGTTTTATTTTTCCGAAAAACTCTCCGTGGGCCTTGCCCGCTTCTTCCCATCTGGTGATGTCCGTCACATAGATGCGTGTCCGGATCACGTCATGCATGGAAGATCCGGCGCGTTGCAGGGCCGATTCAATGATTTCAAGACAGATCCTGGTCTGCAGGTAAAGGTCATCCTTACCCACCAGTTTTCCGTCCTTCACGGCCGTAGTGCCGGAAACTTCGATCAGGTCCCCGATGCGGATCGCCCGGCTATAGCCGACAAGGTCTTCCCATTTGGCCCCTGAACTGATGTGTAAACGATTCATTTTTTTACAAAGTTAAGGTAAAAGTCCATGAGGTCCCGGAAGCTGTGTTCAGCCAGGTCCTTTGATCCTGCAGGGCTTGCAGCAATGAGTATGGTGGTCATGCCGAGGTTTTTCCCAAAAAGAAGGTCCATGTCGGTGTCGCCCACCATTACCGAGCGGTCAAAATCGATTTCGGGGAAATCGGCCTTGGCCCATTTCCCCATGTCCGGATTGGGCTTCCTGCAGTTGGCTTGCCGGGACTCCAGGTCCGGACAATGATAGACACGGTCGATATGTCCTCCTGATTTGCGGATGACTTTTTTCATATTCCGGTGGATGTTTGCAAGGTCGGCTTCGGTCATCTTCCCCTTGCCGATGCCCTGCTGGTTGGTGACCACCAGGATCCGGTCAAAATAAGGGCGCAGGAGGCCTAAAGCCCGGAGCGTCCCGGGCAGGAAGTCAAATTCTTTCCATGTTTTTACATAGTCGCCGGGCAGCCTCCGGTTGATCACCCCGTCCCGGTCCAGAAACAAGGCCTTGCCCGTTTTTTTCTTTTTGGTCATCGAAGGTCGAGGGATTGAATTTTGCGGTAATCTTCAGGAATGCCGATATCGATAAAGGAAGCGGGTGAACGGTATCCCCCGATTTTTATTTCCTTCACCATTTTTTCAAAAAAGTCCTTTTCCAGGGAAAAGGCGGTATCCGGGGGATAATCCCGGAGCAGGCCCGGATTGAAATAATAGATCCCTCCGTTGATATAACCGGTTTCGAGCCATTTTTTTTCTTCAAAATGAACGATTCGGTCTTTTGATCCCAGGCTCACCGAACCGTACCGGTCAAAGCGGTTCATCTTTTTCAGGGCGAGGGTGACCGCATGGCCCGCGAGTCGGTGCTTTTGTCTCATCTTTTCGAGGTTTACCTTGAACCAGGTGTCCCCGTTGCATACAAATACCGGTTTGTTTCCGGTGAGCGTCATAGCCCGCTTAGTAGCTCCTCCGGTTCCCAGGGCTTTTTTTTCCACGGAGTATTCCAGCGGAAGTCCCTGGAAATCGGTACCAAAATACTCGATGACCTGGCCGGCATGGAAAGAAACGGCCAGGATGATTTTTTTGATTCCCTGTTTTTTCAAATAATTCAACTGCCAGTGCAGGAAAGGTTTGCCCTGCACGGGGACCAGGGCCTTTGGGATCAGATCCCCGGTGACCGGGCGAAGCCGGGTGCCCAGTCCGCCTGCAAGGACAATGGCGATCATCAGGGAAACAAGGATTTTTCGACCAGTTCACAAAGGATATGTCCGATGGTGATATGGCTTTCCTGTATGCGGGGAGTATCCGTGGAGGGCACGTTGATTAAAAGGTCGCTCAGGACTGCCATCTTTCCCCCGGTGGCCCCTGTGAAACCAATGCAGATCATGCCAAGGGCATGGGCCGCCTCAAAAGCATGGAGTATGTTTGGGGAGTTGCCGGAGGTGCTCAGCCCGATGAGAATATCTCCTTTCTTCCCAATCCCTTTTATCATCCTGGAATACACCTGATCATAACCGTAGTCGTTCCCAACCGCGGTGAGATAGGAAGTATTGACATGCAGGGCTTCCGAATAAAGGGGCGGGCGGTCTTTATAAAATCGGCCGGAAAATTCAGCGGCCAGGTGCTGGGCATCCGCCGCGCTGCCTCCATTGCCGCAAAACAGGATTTTGCCGCCATTCCGGAAAGTTTCGATGCAGGTTTTGGCGGCCTGGTCGATTTTTTCGATCAGCGCCCGGTCCCGGCAGATCTCATTTTTGACCCGGACGCTGGCTTCTATGGTTTGAATAATTTTTTCCTGAAACATGATTCAATGATGGTTGATGGTCCAGGTGGTAATCCCCTGTTGCATAAAGTTGAATGGCCTGAAAACCCCGCCCATGGGTTCAAGGGCGCGGATGATTTTATACCTGGTATTGCCCGGTGCATAGAGCATCAGAAAACCTCCGCCGCCCGCTCCGGAGATTTTACCGCCGGTGGCCCCGTGTTTCAGGGCCTGTTCATAGATCTCGTCGATCAGGGGGTTGGATATGCCTGCGGCGGTTTTCTTTTTTTGTTGCCAGCCATAGTCCAGCAAGGCCCCGATTTCATTCAGGCGGCCGGTGAGCAGGGCTTCCTTCATGAGGATGGCCTGTTCTTTCAGTTTGTGGGCGGCATCCAGGGACTGCTCTTTTTTAATGGTGAAATTGGAAGCTTGTTTTTCAATAATGGTCGAAGACAGCCTGGAGGTGCCGGTATAATAGAGGAGGATGTTCAATTCAAGTTCGTGGATGTATTCCGGTCGGATGCGGAGCGGGTTGACGATCACTTTATCGTCTTTGTAAAATTCCATAAAATTGAATCCTCCGAAAGTGGCCGCATACTGGTCCTGTTTCCCCCCGGCGATTTTTAGATCGTGTCTTTCGATCTGGTAGGCGGTGCGGGCGAGGTCGTATTCACCCAAAGGCAGTTTGAGCCATTCGCCGTAAGCGGCCGCGATGGCTACCGTGAGGGTGGACGAAGCGCCGAGGCCGGACCCTTTGGGCACATCCACGTAGGTGCTGATGCCGTAGGAGGGCAATTTGCCCTTGTGGTTTTTAAAGATATGGTTATGGGTCCCTTTGATCAGATCGAGCTTGCCGTCGATCTCCAGCTTCCGGGTTTTGCGGTAGTCCAGGGATTCGTCGAGGTCCAGGGATTCGATCCGGATCCGGTTGTCTCTGGAGGGAAGGATGGTGGCATGGGCAAAGATGCTGATCGTCGCGTTGAGGATGGCCCCGCCATAAAGATCGGAATAAGGCGAAACATCCGTGCCCCCGCCCGCCAGGCCGATGCGAAGGGGTGCTCTCGATCTGATAATCATGGTCCAAAGATACCATCCCGGTTTAATATTAAAAAAGTTGGATATATGAAGGGTGACATACAAAAGGTTGGGCCGAAGTCCGAATGTGGGTGGGCCGAAGTCCGAACATGGGTTTCCCACAACGTCACAGCGATGCGAAGGGCGCGAATGAAAAATTTGTGTTCTTCGTGGCCATCGTGGGAGTCAGCTTTCCTGCAAATATTTCCCACAACGACACAGCGAAGCGAAGAGCACGAAGGAATTTTTTAAATGATTCGTGGCCTACGTAGGGCCGAAGCTAAGCTTCGTCCTAATATGGGGTCGATGTCCGAACATGGGTTCCCACAACGACACAGCGAAGCGAAGAGCACGAATGAATTAATTGTGTTCTTCATGGCCTTTGTGGGAGTCAGCTTCCCCACTAATATTTCCCACAACGACACAACGAAGCGAAGTGCACGAAGGAATTTTTTGTGTGCTTCGTGGCCTTGGTGGGAGTCAGCTTTCCCTGCTCATATTTCCCACAACGACACAGCAAAGCGAAGAGTACGAAGGAATTTTTTAAATGATTCGTGGCCTTCGTGGGCCCGAAGCGAAGCTTCGCCCAAACATGGAGATGGCCTCCACACGGAACACTTCGTCATTCCAGGACGGCCTGCGCCATCTTTTCCCAGGAATATTTTTTTTTCGTTTCTTCCAGGGCTGTGGTGAAAGCGGTCTGATCGGCCATTGAAAAAAAGGTTTCGATGGCTCCGGCAATTTCTTCCGGATTTACCCCGACTACAAAGCCGGTCCTGCCGTCTTCAATGATTTCATGGAGCCCGCCGACCCGGGTGACGATGGTGGGTTTATTAAAATGGATGGCGATTTGCGCGATGCCGCTCTGGGTGGCGGATTTATAAGGTTGCACCACCAGGTCGGCGGCGCAGAAATAGTACCTCACTTCTTCATTGCTGATAAACCGGGTATGCAGGATCAGTTTTTCCCTTATGCCCAGGGCCTCGATGCGCCCAAGGTAGGGGGCGGAGTCCGTATAAAATTCGCCGGCGATGATAAACCTCAGTTTGTCCAGGCTGGGGGGGAGCAGGGCGATGGCGTCGAGCAGGAGGTCCAGCCCTTTGTATTCCCTTATGAATCCAAAGAAAAGGACATATTGGCAATCCGGGTCCAGCCGCAGATGGCCGACTGCTTCGGCCCTGGAAACCGCCTGGCCATAATTGTCGTAAATCGGGTGTGGAATCAGCCGGCTGGGTTTGCCGGTCTTAAAGTCATCCAGGTCACGCCCGACTTGTTCCGACATATAGATAAAACGGTCGATGCAAGCTAAAAAATAGCGGGTAAACAGTTTGTCTCCGGGCCTTTTTTCGTGGGGGACCACATTGTCGAGGATGCTGATGGCGAGGGTGTTTTTGGTTTTTGCTATCCGGATCACGCTGGAAAGGGCTGGACCCATGAGCGGGAGCCAGAATTTGCAGATGATGAGGTCGGGCTTGAGACGGCGCAGTTTCAGTCCGGTAAGTATCCAGTTGAACGGGTTGAAGGCGTGCAGCCACCGGTAAATAGTCAGGGGAGGACTGGGATCCTCACTCATCTGGGACTTCCCGGGGAATAAAAAGGAAGGATATTGAACGGTGAAGGTGACCAGGTCGACCCGGTGGCCCATCCGGATCAGTTCTTCCGCAAGCCGCTCATTAAAGGCGGCGAGTCCTCCCCGGAAGGGATAGGCGGTGCCCAGGATCACGATGTGTTTCATGCCCTGATCTGCTTTTCGATCTGGTAGTGGTGTTTGACCGCCGCATTCCGGGTCACCAGTTCCGCGATAAATCCGGACATAAACAATTGCAGGCCGACGATGAGGAAAAGGATGCCCAGGTAAAAGATCGGCCGGTTTGCAATGGAAATAAAATCAAAAAAGAATTTCCCGATGGTGAGGTAGGTCAGGATAAAAAAGCCGATAAAAAAAATGAGGAGACCGAAGGTGCCGAAAAGGTGCATGGGCCGTTTTCCAAATTTCCCGACAAACATGATGGTGGCCAGGTCCAGGAAACCATTGACAAACCGTTCCATTCCGAATTTGGTGGTGCCGTATTTCCTGGCCTGGTGGGCGACCACTTTTTCACCGATTTTGGCAAAACCGGCCCATTTGGCGATCACCGGGATGTAGCGGTGCATTTCTCCATCCACTTCGATGTTCTTGACCACTTCCTGCCGGTAAATCTTGAGCCCGCAATTCATATCGTGCAAGCGGATGCCGGACATCCTGCTTGTGGTCCAGTTGTAGAGTTTGGACGGAAGGTTTTTGGTGAGGGCATTGTCATACCTCTTTTTTTTCCATCCGGAGACCAGGTCCAGTTTTTCACTTCGGATCTTTTCCACCAGGCCCGGGATTTCATCGGGGCTGTCTTGCAGATCGGCATCCATGGTGACCACATAGTGGCCGCGGGTGGCATGGAAACCGGTGTTTAGCGCGGCGGCCTTTCCGTAATTTCTCCGGAAGCGAAAAGCGCGAATGTTTTCATTAAAAGCGGCCAGTTTTTCAATCACTTCCCAGGAGCGGTCGGTGGAGCCGTCATCCACAAACAGGATTTCATAGCTGAAATTGTTTTCCCGCATGATCCTGGAAATCCAGGCTTCCAGCTCCGGAAGCGATTCGGCTTCATTGTATAATGGAATAACGACAGAAATATCCAAGGCCCCTCGGTAAAATTTTTACAAAGCTAATGATTCCGGCTATTAAACGGATAGTAAGGGATTCGGAAACACCGGGGGTGTTTTCAAGACAGGGGATGTTTTCGAAACTCTCCCTGTTTTACCAACAAATCAAGAGATCTCCGGCCTCTCTCTTTTCATGATCAGGCCGGTGATCAGGGCGAGGATCAGGCCGCCGATGCCGAAACAAACCAGGTTGTAGGCAATGGTCAAAATAGGACTCTTCATAAACGAGGTCCAGGACCGGGCTGCTTCTATTTGTTCTTCGCTCATGCCCTGGGCTTCCCAGGCGTCTTCGATCTGGGCCATCATCCTTTCGGTAAAACCCGGGTCGATGAACTGGGTATAAACCAGCGAAACAAGACTTGAAATCAAGGTGGACAGCAGGACCACGCCGAGACCCACGAGGATGCATTGCCCCAGATTGATATATCCTCCCTGCACTTCATCCCTTTGCCGCCGGATAGCCAGTACCACAAGGGTGACCAGGATTGCAAAGGTGAGAAACCCGCTCACATAGCCCGAGGTGGGCTTGTCGGGGCTGCTCAATCCCGTAACGGTGAAGATCAGGAATATCAGAGCGGAAAGAAGGCCCCCGGTAAGTCCGAATCTCAGGATCACTGGTCCCGGTTTAGTTTCTTGCATGGAATCGGCTGTTTTGCTGAAAATTAGTTAAATAAAATCAATTGTTCAAATAAGCCACGCCTTTATGGACCGTGGCCAAAACCCTGCCTTTGAGGCGTTTTCCGGCAAAAGGGGTGTTTTTTGAAAGCGACTTTACCCGTTCAGGTCCGAATTCCCATTCGGCCTCCGGATCGAAGACCGTAAGGTTGGCTTCCGCACCCAGTTCCATGGCAGGCAGGGCCAGCTTCAGGGCCCGTCGGGAATGAAAAGCCACCGCGAGTACCCATTCTTCAGGCTCCAGCACTTGTTCGCTTGCGAGCGCCGCATAAGCCGTTTGTAAACCAACGGTACCGGGATCGGCGTAGGCGAATTCGAGGTCTTTTTTTTCTGTTTCCAGTGGACGGTGATTGCTGCAGACGATATCGATCACTTTTTGTTTGACGCCCTGGATGAGGGCCTTGCGGTCGCGTGCGGTGCGCAAGGGGGGCGACTGTTTAAAATTGGAATTAAAATCAAGGAGGCTGGCATCTTCCAGCAGCAGGTTGAGGTATGAAACGGATGAAAAGGCGGAAGGCAGGATTTTCCTGGCCGCCTTAAATTGTTTGACTGATTCTTCCGTGGAAACCAGGTGGGCGAGATACCTGCAATCCGCATAAGCGGCCAGGTACAGATCCCGCTGCAACATCAGGCTTTCGGCAATGGATGGGATTCCTTTCAGGCCCAGTTGCTGGGAAACGATCCCCTCGTGCATCTGGCCCAGGTGGGCCGTGGCCTGGTCTTCGGGATGGTTGATGATGAGGCCGTTAAAATGGTTGACATATCGCATGGCCCTGAGCATCACCCCGTTGTCCTCCACGGGAAACAATCCATCGGAAAAAGCGATGGCCCCGCTGGTATGCATATCGATCATTTCCGCCAACTCTTTGCCCTGGCATCCTTTGCTGATAGCCCCTATGGGATAGATATCGATATCTGCGGCATGGGATTTCCTGGTGATAAATTCAATTTCCGCTTTGGAATGCAGGGGGGGCTTGGTATTGGGCATCACGGCCACCCCGGTATATCCGCCGTCACGGGCCGCCAGGGTTAGACTATGCACGGTCTCCCGGTGCTCATAACCGGGCTCCCCCACCGAGGCGCCCAGGTCGAGCCAGCCTATGGAGACATGCAGGTTTTTGCCTTTGATGGTTTTGGCCGTTTTGTCCTTACCGGCTTTGAGTGAAACGATCTTACCGTCCCGGATCCGGATATTCAATCTGGACCCGTGCCCCGGATGTCCGGGGTGGATGAGTTTCGCTTGCTCCAGGATAATTTCCATGTTGACGCTTATGATCAGGTTTTCCAGAATCTGAGAAGAAGGGATTCGAAAAGTAAGAATAAAAGCGTGGCTGCCACAAACCACCTCCAGAAGGTCTTTCCCTGGTATTTGTTTTTGATCCAGCTTTCAAAATCCGTACCGCCCGCATTTTCCACGATTTCATAAGCGGACCCATAAGCTTCCTCCAGTTCGGGAAGGGTAAAGGTCCTGAGGTCGGATTCCTTGCGGTTGTAGTTGTAGGCAACTTTGCCGACGAGGGTATCCCGGAGGGTCATTTGATAAATGCCGGCATCCTGTATTGAACCTTTCAGGTCCAGGATCACCTTGCTGCCGGCCATGCGTTGGTAGGGGATATAGTCCTGTCCGGCGGGCCCTCCTTTCGACAAGTGGACGACCTCTTCAGCGCTGAGCGGGGTGGAGGCCGTCTCGATGATTTCATCCCTGCCGATGAAGCGGCTGATCTGGTCCGCTTGTTTTTTATGGACAGCCATTCGGAAAAGCATGGGAATGAATATTTCCGGATTCCGGCTCAGGTCGTTCCATTCGCCGGCAAGTGGGGTGGAACATATAAACAAGGTGCCCCCTTCGGCGCTGAGTTTGGACAGGAAGGGCCGTCCATCCGCAAATCCCATGATGGTCTCCTCGCCCAGGCGGCCACCCCGGCTTTTGAGATACCGGCCCTGGACCACCGGGAGCCGCATATTGCTACTCACCCGGTTATAGACTTCCCGGAAGGTGAATTCTTCCGTATTGATCGAAGTCACCGGGTAAACGTTTTTTTCGAAGGATTGAAATTCACCCCCTCCCAGGGCCTGGACAAATCCGGAGTAGGAGGCCAGGTTGGCCGCCTCGCCCGGAAACAAAAGGACATTGCTGCCCTGCCGGAGGGCTCCCTGGAGTTCATTGGACAATCCGCTGCTGATCTCCCGAAGGCCGTCGAGGATGATCAGGCTGTTTTGAGCCAGGGTGGAGTAGTTGATATTGTTCAAGGACTGGACCCTGAGGTTCGCGGATGGAAGGCTTTGCAGGGCGGTCAGAAGGTCTGGATGAATGCGGTCGGTTGAGATTACGGTAAGGTCGATTCTTGCATTCACGTTGAAGGTCAGATAAATCTTGTCATCAAATTGCACTGGAAAGTCGGTGATCTCCACCTGGACCTCCTGCCAGCCCGGCTGGTTGACTACGATGCGCGCCGTATCCACGACCGATGCTCCGGGTTCGATCCGCAAGGTGCCCAGGGGTTTGGACTGGTTGTTTTGAACGAGGGAAACGCGTGCGTCTTCGACCGGCTGGTTTCCATAGTTACGTATCCTGAATTTGAGCAGGCTCGCCTGGCCCAGGAGTTGGACCGGGGAATCAAACCAGGCCGAATCGATCGCCAGGTTTGCTTCCTGCACGCTTTGCAGGGGGAGGAGATGGATTTTGCTGAGGGTATCCGCACTGACCGGAAGGTCGGTGATCGACCGCTGGAAATCGGAGAGGATGTAGATATGTTCATTCCCCGTTTCCTTGCGCAGGATGGACTGGATACGTTCCTGGGCATCTTTCAGATTATGGACATGGGGGGTGGGCTGGATTTCATCGATCATGGCCAGGGCTTCATCCTGGTGGACCAGCCTCAGTTGTTTTCCCTGGAATTCATGGGTGAGCATGACAAAACGGTCTTCCCCCGTATAAGCTTCGACGATGTGCCTCGCCTTTTGTTTCGCTTTGGAATAAAGGGGGATGTCCTCCGTGAGGGCATTCATGCTGAAGGAATTGTCCACAAAAAGGCCCACCAGGTTCTTGCTGTATTTTTCCACGCCGGAAGTCCTTACAAAAGGCTGGGCGAAGGCCATAACCAGGAAGGCAAGGGCCAGCAGGCGCATGGCCAGGACCAGCAGGTTTTTCAGCTTTGAGCGGGCGCTGGTCTCATCCTTTACTTCCTTCAGGAAACGGACGGAGGGGAAATAGACTTTTTTATACCTGCGGAAATAAAATAGGTGGATGATGACCGGGATTGCAAGGGTGGCGAGCGCTGCGAGAAACCACGGATGAAAAAATTGCATACGTGGCAAAAATAAGAGAAAGCAGTTAATCAGTTCACCAGTTAGGTACCGAACCAGTCAGTCAATTCAACGATTCAACGATTCAACAAAGGACTTAGCGGCGCTTTTTACCGGTGCTTTTGCTTGCCAGCAATCCCCAGCCGCCGCTGCCGAATAAAAATCCGAGGGCATACCAGCCTCCGTTGTTGTTGGGGGCGTACATGTAGACTTCCTTGTCAAAGAGGGAGGCCAGGAGGTCAAAAGGGGCTATCAAACCGTGCCAGAGGCCGCCCCAGAAACCATAAATATGACCTGAAATACAGGGCTCCAGGTTGTTGGTGGACCGGGCGCAGGAAACCAGGAAGAGGAATAAGACCAAGACGACCAATCCGGATTTTGTATTCATTTTAAGAAAACTTTATGGAATTTTAAATTTAACAGCAAGTCCCGGGGAATGGTTCCTGTTGCAAAAAGATATCTTCAAGGAACAGTATGCGGGGATTAATGGTTATACTTTTGAAAAAAAGGAGAACGGTTCTATGAATTTTGTGGATTATTATCAGATTCTCGGGGTGTCCAAATCCGCCACGACGGAAGAGATCCGGAAGGCTTATCGAAAACTGGCCAGGAAATATCACCCGGACATGAACCAGGGGAATAAAGAAGCGGAGCGGAAATTCAAGGAAGTCAATGAAGCGAATACCGTCCTGAGTGACCCTGAAAAACGTAAAAAATACGATACTTACGGGAAAGACTGGGAGCAGGCAGATGCTTTTGAGCAGGCCCGCCGCAATCAGGGAGGCTTTGGCAGGGGCAACGGGCGCAGCCGGCAAACCCGCTATACCATGGATGGGGAGGATGTGGATCCCGGCATGTTTTCCGATTTTTTCCAATCTATGTTTTTTGACCAGGGGGATTTGTTCGGGTCCGGATCCTTCCGGACTTCAGGGGGGACCCGGCAGCGCAGCGCTCCCCGGGGTGCGGATTACCAATCCACCCTTCAACTGAACCTGGAGGATACCCTCCATGAACAAAGCCAGGTACTCGAAGTGAACGGCAAAAAAATCAGGATAAAAATCCCTGCCGGGGTGGAGCATGGCCAGACCATCAAAGTGAAAGGGCAGGGGGGGCAGCATACGCCGGGAGGGCCGGTAGGCGATTTGTTCCTGAGTTTTGAAATTCTGCCTCATCCCAGGTTCAAGACCGAAGGCCGAAACCTGCTTGCCACCCACGAACTGGACCTTTATACCGCCGTCCTTGGCGGCGAGACGGATATCCGAACCCTGACGGGCAATGTAAAAGTAAAGGTCAAAGCCGGTACCCAACCCGGTTCCAAAATCAGACTCAAGGGTCTGGGGTTGCCTTATTATAAGTCGGATCAAAAAGGGGACCTGATCCTTACTTACCAGGTGACCATACCCCAATCCCTCAGCCAGAAGGAGGAAGAGTTGTTCAGGAAATTGAGGGAAATACAAAGCAGGACTTGACTATTTTGACAATTGTCATTAATTTTGTGACAGATGACAAGTAAATCTTATCACGGTGTAGAAAAAAAGGAACCGGTCATGAAGGAAGCCATGCTGTCGGAATATCTTGGTTTTCCCCATGCCGCCAGCCTCTTGTTTGCCCGCTTATTTGAGTTCATAGGCCTCCCCAAGCCCAAGGGCAAAAATCCTCTTGAATCCGACCTTATTCCCCTGATCCGCAAAGGCCTGGTCAAAAAACACCTGGATAAGCTCATGGACACGACAGGCCTTGATCTGGCTTCGATGGCCGGCATTCTGCATGTGTCCTCCCGTACCCTGCACCGGTACACCGAAGATTCCGTACTCAATCCCGATATCAGTGAGCGCCTGCTGGAGATTGCACGGCTTTATGCGCGTGGACAGGAAGTCTTCGGGGATCTGGACACCTTCAAAAGCTGGATCCAAGAGCCCGTTCCCGCCCTGGGTTTCAAAAAGCCGCTGGAGTTTCTGGACACCTCGATCGGCATCCGCCTGCTCGAAGCGGAATTGGGCCGGATAGAGCATGGTGTTTTTTCCTGATGGAGGTCTTCCGTTGTTCAAAGTGCCGCTATATCCGGGACCTGACCGGGGAAGGCGCTTATTTATATGGAGGCCGCTGGAATTCTAAAGGGGTAAGACTGCTCTATACCTCCTCCAGCGCGGCCCTGGCCTTGCTGGAAACCCTGGTGCATACTTCCCGCCTCCTGCCCGCTATGGATTATTGCATGCTCAGGCTCAGGATCGAAACGGATTCCATGGATACCCTCCCTCCCTCGGCCATGCCGGATGGGTGGTCTGATAATCCCGCGCCGGATGAATTAAAACGGATTGGGGACCGGTTTGTGAAGGAGGGAAAATATCTGATGTTGCGGGTCCCTTCGGCGGTGTTACCTATGGAGTGGAATTATTTGATAAATCCGGGGCATGATCTGTTCAGTAAGGGGAAGGTGGATGAGGTGGTGGAGATCAGGGTGGATGGGAGATTGATTAGTTAGCAAGTTCGTCAGTTAGCAAGTTCGTCAGTCACCCAGCACTCTGCGCCTCCTCTGCGTCCTTGGCGCTCTTTGCGGTTAAATATCATTACCACGAAGCCAACTTACCAACTTAACCAACTTACCAACTTGCAAACTTAGTAAAGCTTCTTCCTCACGCCCCTCGATCCCCTAAAGGGGGCTACCGCGCGGTTTACAATCAAACTAACCAACTTGCTAACTTAGTAAAGCTTCTTCCTCACGCCCCTCGATCCCCTAAAGGGGGCTACCGCGCGGTTTACAATCAAACTAACCAACTTGCTAACTTACTAACTTGCTAACTAAAATCACGCCTTCCTGCATTTCTCAATCCCTTCCACCAATACATCCAGGTCCGCCGGGAGCGTATAGACATTGGGGGTGATGCGCACGCCGACGATGTTTTCCCAGTTGATCCCGGTGGTGTGGATCTTATATTTTTCAAAGAGGAAGGAATCCACCTGGGCGGGGGTTTTGCCCTCCACCTGCAATAAACCGATGGCGCAGCCATAGGCCGGGTCAAGGGAGGTGGCCACCCGGACACCGGGGATGGCATTGGCTTTGGAGGCCCAGTAGTTTTTGAGGTAATGCAGCCTTTTTTGTTTGCGTTCGCCGCCGATCATCTGGTGAAACTGGATGGCCTGGCCGGTGGCCTGTTCGATATGGAAGGGGCGGGTGCCGAGGTTTTCGAATTTGCGTATGTCTTCGCTTTCCGGGTCTCCGGCGGCAAAGAGAGGGTAGAGGTTTTTGATTTTTTCTTTTTTGACGATCATCAGGCCCGTGCCAATGGGGGCGCTGATCCATTTGTGCAAGCTGGTGCCGAAATAATCGCAGCCGATGTCCGCGACGTCGTATTGGATATGTCCGAAAGAGTGGGCCGCGTCGAGGACCACTTCGACATTGCGATTATGGGCTTCGCGGACGATCTCTTTGGCGGGCATGATCTGACCCATCCAGTTGATGATATGGGTGAGGTGGATCACGCGGGTGGCCGGAGTGATGGCGCCGATATAGCGGTTGATGATCGCTTCCTTGTTTTCCATTGGGAATTCAAAATTGAGCCAGACCAGTTTGATGCCATCCCTTTTTTCCCGCTGTTTCCAGGCGTTGATCATATTGGGGTAGTCCTGCTTGCAGAGGATCACTTCATCGCCCTGCCTGAGTCGGAGCCCGAAAATGGCGGTCTCGAGGGCTTCGGAAGCGTTCCGGTGCAAGGCCAGTTCTTCCGGGGATACGCCGGCGAGGGCTGCGAGTTTTTTCCGGAGGGGTTCCCTTCCCTGGTCCAGGATCCGCCACATATAATAGGAGGGGGCTTCGTTGCTCAGGCGAGCGTAGCGTTCCACGGCGTCCTGCACGGATTTGGGAGCCGGGGCCACGCCGCCGTTATTGAGGTTGATGAGGTTGGAATTTACGGTGAAGGCTTGCTGGATCATGGCCCAGAAATCTTCGTCGGTGGCCAGGGCATCGGCGGATTGGCCGGCCCGGGACCGGAAGGCGTAGTCCAGTTTTTCCTGCATGGCTTTGCCTGCCAGGGGGGCGAGGAGGGAGGCGCCGCTGAGGAGGCCGGCTTTTTGTAAAAATTGTCTTCTTGTTTTCATTGGTAGGATTGTGGGTACAAATTAGGGAAATTGGGCGGGTGGCCAAGGGGCGGGGGACCAATCGCTCATCCTTTTTTTGAGGTCCATTTTTCCGTGTAATATTCTCACGATCTCTATTTCCTGCGCCTTCATTACCCGATAAAAGATGATGTGTTTACCTACCCGAAATCCTAATATCTGTATTGAGATTTCAGGATAGCCCCTTCCCAGGTCAGGACTTTTAGATATTTCCTTACAGGTTTCAATCAGCATTTCATAGGCTGCAACGGCTTGATTTTTCGACCAGGTTTCATACGTGTAATCCCATATCTCAGACAAGTCTTCCACCGCTTTATTGGTAAGGGAAAATTTAGCCATTTTTTCTTTTGGCGGCCTTCAGGGTTTCTAAATGTTTTTTAGGATTAAAGTCTTTCGCTATTCCACTGTCCATTCCTTTCCGGATGGCATTTTTAAGTTCAAGCACCTTGTGTTTATTCCGGCGAAGCTGACCCCCATTCCGGCATATTGACCCCTCTAGCCAGGAGTACTTTCAGCCATCTATTCCGGCATATTGACCCCCCTGATGTCAAACGAGGAGTTGGAGTGTAATGTCAAAGAACGAGGATAAAGTTATTTTCTTTTTCTTAAAGATTCTCCAGTAAGTTCAATGCGATGTGAATTGGATACAATGCGGTCCAGGATTGCATCCGCGATGGTCGGTTCTGCTATGATTTCGTACCAGATGCTGATAGGTAATTGGGAAGCAATGATCATCGATCTACGCCCGTGCCGATCCTCCACCATTTCCAAAAGATCCAATCTTGCCAATTCATCGGGTCGTTGTAAGCCAAAGTCATCCAGAATCAGTAGATCTGCACGAGCCAGTAGTTGCATTTGCCTTCTGTGCGTTCCATCGAGCCGAGCTAAGCGAAGAGCCTGATATAGTTTTTGCGTGTTGTGGTATGCCACCTTCAACCCCATTTGACAACATTGATGTCCAATAGCTGATGCCAGATGACTTTTCCCTACTCCGGTTGGTCCTGTAATCATCAGATTTTCCGCTTTGTTGACCCAATCACAGGTACTGATTAAGGCAAGTTGTTCTCCAGATAGATTTCGTTTCGCATCGGCTTTAATCTCCTGGAGCGATGCCGTGTAACGGAATCGGGCCGAACGTGTCAAACGGTGTATTTTCCGGTTATTGCGTTCATCCCATTCCTGTTGCAACAGTATGGCCAGTAATTGATCTGCATTGATGCTTCCCAGTTTCTTGCCTTGAACGAGTCCTTGCATCGCATCATACATACCATGCAATCTCATGTCGCGCATTAATTCAAGTGTTTTTTGATGATTCATTGTACATGTATTTTTAAAGTGATTAATTAAAGTGAGAGGCACCCCTGATATTGGGATGGTCTGGGATCGGAGCGTGTTTGGTTGGCCACAGAGACTCCCGGTTGGCGTATTGACCCTGTGCCAGCCGTTCGATATTCCGGTAAGTACAGACCTGATACTCCAATGCGATGGCACAGCTTTCAATCAGGATTTCTTTGGATGTTTTTTTAGCCAGTGACAAGATGCCCTGACAAGATTTGTATGCTTGTTCCGGATGAATACTTCGTTTCAATACCATATCGATGACCGCCAGCACCGGTGGGCCAATAGAAGCAGCCCTTTCTTTTAATACCGTTTCATTCATACCGGCCAACACTGCCCGATGATGGGAGGGCATATGCTCACTGATCGTATGGTACTTACCGGGTTTATCTGCTGCATGGGTGGCCACGCAGTCACCCTGGTGATAGATTCTTACCAGGGAAGGAGTAATGATTACGTGTACTTTCAGACCAATGTAACGATAAGGCGCACTGAAGTATCTTTTGGATTTTGACAGAAATACATGGCCATTCTGCTGGACGGTTAGAATCAGGTGTTGCTTGATTTGATAGCGTTCATTGGGCAATGCCTTGAGCGCGGGTCTTTCATCCCTCTCCAACAGTACTTCCCGTGAACATTGGTACTGTTGCATCATTCGTTGATTGAGCAAAGTCGATTGTTCCAGCAGGGCCGTATTCAATTCCTGCACGCTGTAAAAGGTCTGCTTCCGTAAGGGAGCGAATATCCTCTGGTAGGAAATGGCCACAGCCCGTTCCACTTTTGCTTTGTCTTTGGGTTTCCCGGGTCTGGCGGGAATCACGGCCATTCCATAGTGATTGGCCATATCCAGGAAGACTTCATTAATCCTTGGTTCATAACGGTGAGCCTGGTGAACGGCAGATTTAAGATTGTCCGGCACAACAGCCCGGGGGCTTCCTCCAATATATTCCAATACAGACCCAAACGCTGCCACCACTTCTTCGATCTTCTGAGAATGGGCCGCTACTACTGCCGTATAATTACTGTATCCCAGCGTGGCTACAAAGGCTTCACACGAAATGATTTCCCCACTGTTACGGTCTACATAATGCAATTTGTCACCGGTAAAGTCTACGTAAATCTTATCTCCCGGCTCATGATCCCGAATAAAAGTTGCTTGCTGGCTTCGATCATAGAGCTGCAAATAATAGCAAAACTGGGAGTATTGATATCCACCGGGATACTCCCTTTTGTATTCTTCCCACAACAGTTGTTAGGTGAGGTGAGGGTGCCTCAGCTCCTGGTAAAGTTTATCCAGGCGAAGCATGAAATCCTGATGTCGCTCTCTTTCAGTATTTAAGGGAGCTCGCAATATATACTCAATCCGAACATCCTCAAGCTCTAAGAGGTCCTCCAGATTTAATTCGCGGCTTTTTATCGTCCGGAAATACCCCTTAATGGTATTGCGGGAAATGCCTGTTTCCCGGACGATTCCTTTGATCGGAATGCCCTGCAAAAAGAGGCGTAGGATTTGTTTGAGTTGACTCATACGAATTGAATTTCCTGCCATAATGTTGTGCTTTGTTTGAGCAAAGCACGCTTGACATTATTACAATCCAAATTCCAGTATGAAATCAAGGGGTCAGTATCCCGGAATGACACAAATTTGAGGGGGGTCAGTATCCCGGAACCAATACCGTAAAGGGGGGTCAGTATCCCGGAATGACTTTTCTATACCAGGGGGTCAGTATCCCGGAACAAGGGGTCAGTATCCGCCGGAATAGGGGGTCAGCATGACCCGGAATATACACCTTGTTTTCTTCCTCTTCCAAAAGCCTCAGTCCGGCTCTTATTACTTCGCTTGCGTTTTTATATCTTCCCTGGGTGATTCTTTTTTCAACAAAATCTTCAAAATACTCTCCTAAGGATACAGATGTGTTTCGTCCCATGACTTTAAAAAGTTTAAATAAAATTACCAAATTTTGGTAATTTATCAAATTCCCAAAACAGGGAGTATCAAAGATCCCGCCTGTTTTCCATGCACAATTTTCTTTGTGGTCCTTGTGTCTCCTGTATAATTTGCGGGGGCCGAAGCTAAGCTTCGTCCGAACTAATCCCGTAGGGACTTCATTACTGGTAGCATAAAATTTTAGGATTTAATATCGTCCCGGATGGGACGAAATAACCTGCCCATATGAGCTACCCATATGTCGTGCCTAACGGCACATTGTTGGATTGCGATTTTTGCAAAACGATATCATTATATGTCTTTTGGGCTGAATTCTGAATGGGGGGCCGAAGTCCTAACCTGGGTTTCCCACTACGACACAACGAAGTGAAGGGCACGAAGGAATTATTTGTGTGCTTTATGGCATTCGTGGGGCCGAAGTCCGAACATGGGCATCGGAGATGTTCCACGTTTTTACTACTCATCCAAAGTAAAAACCCGGCTTCGGAGAAGCCCAACATCGCCCATCAATGATATTATCCCCGTTAATTTATTAATTGGGACTGCATTTGTTAGGCTTCTCCGAAGCCATTGTATTGTCTTATTTTTTACCAATAAGGTCAGGCATCTCCGATGCTGGTAAATCCCGGGCTGCCAGGCAGACTTCCATGTCTCGTTTATCAGAAAATGTAAAACTGCTCCAGCAGGCACTGGATTGTCATAAACCCAAAACAGGGAATCACAAAGAACCCGCCTGTTTTCCCTGCACTTTTTTCTTGGTGGTCCTTGTGTCTTCGTGGGAGCCCTTGATGGGAACTCTGCGGGACCTATTTTCCCGCCTTAGCCTTCAAAAATCCATTCACATCCAGCCAGTGGGTAAAGGCCTCGAACCACCGGTTGCTGGTCCGGTTGGGATTGCCGAGGCCGAAGCCGTGGCCTCCGGTCTGGTAAAGGTGGAACTCGACGGGCCGGCCCGCTTTGAACCAGGAATCGATCACCCCAAACTGGCCGCGGAAGAGAAAATCGTCGGTGGCGATCACATTGAACATAGGCGGAGCATCCTTCGGCACCTCGACCGGGCCCATGCCGCCATAGATCGGGCCGATGAAGGCCAGTTTCATGGTTTTGGATTGGAGGGTGCAGTGCATGGTGAGGCCGGCGCCGGCCGAAAAGCCGATCATGCCCAGGCGGGAAGGATCAACCCCCCATTCCGCGGCCCGGCTGAGGATCATGGCATAGGCAGCCTCGGCATCTGCGAGCTGGTTGGAAAGGTCCCAACGGGGCGGACTCGGTGGCGTGGCCACAGGCGGCGTAGCCGCAGGCGGCGAAGCCACAGGCGGTGTTGTAGCGGGTGGTGTCTCCGCAGGACGGGCTGCTGCGGCGAAAGTTCTATTCATCGACTCTCTGAAGCCGTCGAGGGATTCCGGGGTGGGCTGGAGCCGGTATTTGAGCACAAAGGCGGCGATGCCTTTATTCGCAAGCGCCTGGGCGACTTCCCAGCCTTCGTTGCCCATGGACAGCCATCTGAAACCACCGCCTGGCGCCACGATGACGGCTGCGCCGTTGGCCTTGCCCGGTTCGGGCAGGAAGGGGGTGAGGGTGGCCCTGGAGATATTCCGCGTCATCGGATCTCCCCACTGGCGGAACCAGGTCTCCGGCGCCGTCTGGCCCTCGACGCCGCCCGTATTGAGCGGTATGGCGTTGGGCTCGGGGGGAGCCTCGAGGGGATAGATCGTGCCGTCCTGGGCTAGGGTGGAGAAGGAGAAGAGGAGGAGGGAGGCCAGGAAGGCCAAATTGATACGGCTTATGATCTTTGAAGGCATGGTGGATGGATTGATAGGTGAAGGTATGAAATTTGATGGGTTAGAGATTCTCAAAGCTGGAATTTTGCACTTTACCTGTCATAGAAGTACGAGCTCCTGCTTTCCTAAACGGCGGTTAGCAGGTAGGCTTTCATTTATATTGACTTCAAAGTTTTAAGAATATCTTCAATTTTCACCAATTCAGTGTGATTTTTATCGGTTTCTTTAATTTCAATATCAATTGTAAATGAACAAATGTAAATCTTCAAATTTTCAATTAAATACCAATAGTAAATGTACAAGTCATCAGAGGTTTCAGAAAAATAAAATGCTTTTATCTTGTCCCAAGTTAGTTCTTCATAATCTGTGTCTGTAAGCTCACTTTTAATAAATTCAGATGGGCGGTCAACTTGAATATTCAAGGGTGTTATTCTCAAGTTACCTGTCCATTCCGAAGTATCAAAAAATCCATTTGTATTTTTTTCGTCCAATAGTTCATATTCGCTCCAATTGTGAGGTAAAATAATTGTATAGCCGTATTCTGAATTAAATTTCTGTCCGTTGTATCCACCCGGCCAAGTACATATACTCGGATTAGCGGTATGAATAAAGAAGGGTAAGTTATTTTGCTATTGGCAGCAATTCATCCACCCGGTTTATCGGATGAGAGGGTAATGCCAGAAGGGTAGATTTCAACCAATCCAGGGGATTTATGCCTTGAAGTTTGCATGTACCCAATAGGGAATATAGCATAGCACTTCGTGATGCTGCTTCATGACTACCAGCAAAGAGGTAGTTTTTACGACCGATGGCAATGGGCCGTATGCTGTTCTCCACCGGATTATTATCGATATTCAGCTTGCCATCGGTGATGTAAATGGTCAGTTCTTTCCAACGGCCAAGGGTATAGGCAATGGCCTTACCGATAGGGCTTTTAGGCAATACCTCCAGAACATTCTTTGTCATCCAGGTATGGAGCTGTTCCAGGACCGGAGTCGCTTTTAACTGCCGTTCTAACCGGATTTGCTCCTCATCCCATGGCTGGGCCTTAATTTGCCGTTCCAGGGCATAGAGTTGCTGAAAAAGTTCCAAGGCTTGCTGACTTCGGGGAGCATCATTGAACTGGGCTTCATAAAACATCCTTCGGGCATGCGCCATGCAATGCATCAAGGTAATTTCTTCATTGTCCTTATACAGGTCATATACTCCATATCCGTCGGTCTGCAGGTGTCC
>JAKQHS010000156.1 GCA_029557915.1 Bacteroidota bacterium
ATTGGAGAAATAGCTTTTCCTTAAATTGTTTTTTCCCTTGCATACCCTCGTCAATTGATCTCTAACAAGATAAAAATCAACAATCATATAACAAATATTTTAATATGATTATTTTCAGAGTTGTGCAACAAGCACTACTGACTACTGACTATTGACTACTGACTATTGACTACTGACTACTATTCCATCCTGAGGCTTTTCACCGGTTTGGCATGGGCTGCATGGAGGGCCTGCCCAGCGACGGTGGCAAAAGCAATGATGAGGGTAATAAAACCCGCCACGGCGAATACCCACCAGCTGATATCGATGCGGTAGGCAAAATCCTTCAGCCAGGTTTCCATCAACCACCAGCAAAGGGGAACGGCCAATAGAAATGCAAATCCCACCAGGATCATAAAATCCCGGGAGAGGATATACAGGATATTGGCCACCGGGGCGCCCAGGACCTTCCTGATGCCGACTTCCTTGGTCCGCTGCAGGATATTGTAAGCCGAAAGCCCCAACAGTCCAAAACAGGCGATCAGAATGGCCAGCAGGCTGAAGATGCCAAAGACTTCCCCAAAGCGGCGGTCGGCCCGGTACTGCTGATCAAATGAAGCATCCAGGAAATAATAACTGAACGGATCACTTGGGAAAAAAGAATTCCAGGTCTTCCCGATGGTTTCTATCGCTGAACCCAGGTCACCGGTATTGATCTTGACGGAGTAATAGTTCCGGGCATTGGGCCTCAGCAAAACCAGCATGGGATTGATTTCCTTTTGCAGACCCAGGTGATGATAGTTGCCAAGCACTCCGATGATTTTAAAGGTATCCCCCCGGATCACCGATTCATTCAGCGCCTTTTCGGGAGATTCAAATCCAAGCAATTCAACAGCCTTTTCATTTAACAACACCGCACGGCTGTCCGATGGAAATTCTTTGGAAAAGTTTCTTCCGGCAGCCAGTTTCAGGCCAAAGGAGGGTACAAAATCCTGGTCCACACCAAGAATATAATGGGTCACCGACTGGCTTCCCGGCCGGAGGGCCCTGATGCCGCTGGTCCAATATATTTCCTGTCCCATGACGCTGGATGAAGCGGTGATGCTTTGAATCCCGGTCTGCTGCAACAATTGGTTTTTGAATGGCTGGAAAATTTCCTGGTAGCCGGAATCCGCCGGCGATTCTGCTCCTTGCAAGACCAGGGTTTGATCAATATTGGCCCCCAGGCTCTGGCTTCTCATATATTTCACCTGTTGATAGACGATGATCGTACCCGCGATCAAAGCCACGGAAGTCACAAACTGGGTGACGATCAGGCCTTTCCGAAGCATCAGTCCCCCGGGACTGTTTTTGAACAAGCCTTTCAGCACGGTGACCGGGCGGAAGCCGGACAAAACAAAGGCCGGGTACAAACCGGACAACAGGGCTCCCATCGTAAATACCAGCAGAAAATACCCCAGGTAGGACGTATTAAATATCCCGCTTTGACTGGAATCAAAACCCGTAAGCCGGTTGAACCAGGGAGTAAGCAAGGCGGTAAATCCTAGGGCAAATAAAAGAGCCACCGCGTTCAACATTAAACTTTCCATTAAAAACTGCGTGACCAGGTTGGCCTTTTGGGCTCCGGCCACTTTGCGGACGCCCACTTCCCGGGCTCTTTCCATGGATCGGGCCGTAGCCAGGTTGATGTAATTGATCCAGGCGATGCCGATTATGAGGAAAGCAATCAGAAAGAGGAAAGATACGGCTTGTCCGTTTCCGTTTATTTCGGCTTCCTGGTTCACATTGGAATATAGGTGGATATCGGTAAGCGGGATCAGGTGGATCTCATTCCGGTAATTGTTTTTTTGCGCCCATTCCAGACTGTTGATGTAGCGGTCGCAAAAAGCGGGAAATTTTTCCTGCAACCGTCCGGGGTCCGTACCCGGGGCGAGTTTCAGGTAAGTATAAAAATCATACCAGCCGAAGCTGGTCTCCGTGGCATTACTGGTGTCCCCGTAGAAGCGATTGATCGCGTCCAGGGTTTTGTAAGACATGAGGTGTTGGATTTGCAGGTGGGATTGGGCGGGAAGCTCTTCAAAGACCCCCGTAATTTCAAGGACCCGGGTATAATCCGCGTCCCGCAATACCAGTTTTTTCCCGATAGGATCTTCCTTGCCAAAATACTTTTCGGCCATACCCGGAGTAAGCATCACTTTATCCGGGCCCTCCAGGGCGGTGGCCGGGTTGCCGCTCCGCAACCGGATCCCAAAAAGGTCCAGGAAGGCCGGGTCTGCGAAATAACCCTTCTCCTCCCTGAATTTGATTTGTTTATCATCGTTGGAGAGGAGGAAGTTGGCATCATGCAAACGGCAGAAAGCCTCCACTTCCGGGAAATCCTTTTTCAAGGTCGGGCCGAACGCCGGGTAGACGGTAGCCGATTTCCACGCGAGCTTCCCTTGCTGATAGGCATCCAGCCGGAGACGGTAGATCTGTTCCGATTCCGGTACAAAACGGTCAAAACTCCGCTCGAAGGAAACATACCTGAAAATCAATAGACAACAGGTGATGCCTATCGAAAGGCCGAAAATATTCAAGAGGGAATACCCTTTCCGCTTAAACAAGTTCCTGAAGGCCAGTTTCACATAGTTGCTGAACATATCATTAGGTATTTTATGATTTTTAAACCCGGATTTCTTAAATCCCGGCACATCTCATACCAAAGGCAACAATCATTGAAAATCAAGGGAATAAAAAAGATCAAAGTAAAAAACCGTCCGTTTTCGAACAGTAGGTGACTGGTTTCCGTTAATTCCTTAATTCCTTAATTCCTTAATTCCTTAATTCCTTAATTCCTTAATTCCTTAATTCCTTAATTCCTTAATTCCTTAATTTTTAATTCCACTTACTCCGTCCTCAAACTCTTTACCGGATTGGACCGGGCCGCCTTGACAGCCTGGACTCCAATGGTCAGCAAAGCAACCGCAGCCGCTATGCCGCCGGCTAAAAAGAATACCCAAAGCGGTACGCGGATCCGGTAGGCAAAATCTCCCAGCCACCGCGACATGGCATACCAGGCCAGGGGAAAGGCAACCACAAAGGCAATGGCTACCAGTTTGAGAAAATCTTTGGACAACAGGCCGACGATACTCGCCGTGCCTGCACCGAGTACTTTCCGGATCCCGATCTCTTTGATCCGCTGGCTGATGGCGAAAGCGGAAAGCCCGAGCAAGCCCAGGCAGGCGATAAAGATGGCCAGGCAGGCAAAAATGGTAAAGATGGTGCCTTGCCTGTTTTCCGCCTGGTAAAGCCGGTCGAAATTTTCATCCAGAAAAGTATACTCGTACGGGATCTCCGGGAGAAAGCCATTCCAGGTTTTTTCAATATGAGCCAGCACGGCAGGAATGTTGTTGCCTGCCATTTTGATGGAGATCCGGCCGAAACCTCCATTCTGTCGGGGAACCATCAGGATGAGGGGCACGATTTTTTGGTGCATGGATTCAAAATGAAAATCCTGGATCACCCCCAGGAGTTTCCCTTTGCGGTTGCCGTATTGGATATCCTGGCCCAGGGCATCTTCATTGGCTTGGAATCCCAGGGCCTGGACCGCGGCTTCATTGATCAGGAAAGCGCTGGTATCGGTGCTGAACTCCCTCGAAAAATCACGGCCAGCCACCACTTTCACTCCATAGGTGGAAAGAAACCGTTCGTCCACCGCCACATATTTCAGGTCCACATTCACCGGGGCCAGGCTGTCGCCCCGCCTCATCCGGGTGCCCATGGCATCAAGGAGCCGGCCCGTAGGGATACGCGAGGAACGGGTAAGGTCTTTGATATTGCTGTTTGAAATGAGCTGGTTTCGGAAGGACTCGTAAGCCGGGTTCAACTGCCTGTTGTAAGGCAGGGTTACGATCTGGTCTTTTTCAAAGCCCAGGGATTTTCGCTGCATGTACCTGAGCTGTTTAAATACGACCGCCGTACTGATGATGAGTATGATGGATATGGCAAATTGTGCGGTGACGAGGGCTTTTCGGAAAGTGATGGTCGACCCGCCCGCGGTAAACAATCCCTTGAGCACCTGTACCGGTCTGAAAGAAGACATAAAGAGGGCCGGGTAAATCCCCGAAATCAGGCCGACCGCAAAAGGGACCAGGACCAGCCAGGGCAGGACCTTTGGATCCAGGAGGGTACTCATGGACAATTGCTGACCGGAAATTTTATTGAGCCAGGGCAATAACAGCCAGGTAAAGCCCAGGGATAAAAGCATGGCCATCCAGGAGATCAGCAGGGACTCGCTCAGGAACTGCGTGATGAGCACCTTGCGTTCGGCCCCCACCGTTTTCCGGATGCCAATCTCCCGGGCCCGGAGGGCTGACCTGGCGGTCGAGAGGTTCATATAATTGATGCAGGCGATCAGCAGGATAAACAAGGCGATGGCTGAAAATACATATACCCGCTTGATGTCGCCGTTTTCTTCGGCTTCATAATCCAGGTGGGAATGCAGGTGGATGTCGGTCAGTTTTTGAAGGGTGAGCGCCGTGCCCTGGGAAGGCAAAAACCGGGCCTGGGCGCCCCTGGGCATATGTTTATCCAGGAAGTCCGGAAACCGGGCCTCCATCTTTTTATAATCGTAACCCTCGGGCAGGAGCAGGTAGGTAAAAAACGAGTTGTTGCCCCAATTGGTGCGCAGGTTCTGGGCCCCATAGATGGACGAATCGTTGAGGGTATTGAAAGAAATCAGAATGTCCGGGTGCATATGTGTGTTGGAAGGAAAGGATTTATACACCCCGGTGACTTTCAGATTAAACTGGTTGTTCAGCCGCACCGACTTGTCCATCGGATCATCGTCCCCAAAGTATTTTTTCGCGATCCCTTCCGAAAGCATGAGGGTAAACGGGTCAGCCAGGGCGGTGGAAGGATTTCCCCTCAAGACCTCCACGTTGAATACGTCAAACAAATGTTCGTCCGCTAAAAAAACACTTTGTTCGTTGAACATCTTTTCTTCATAACGCATAGGCAATGGACTGAAATCGATCAGGCGGGTGATCTTTTCAATTTCCGGGAATTCAGCTTTTAAGAGGGGCCCAAAGGGCGGAGAGATCGTCCCCAGGTGAAGGCTTTGGGCTCCGGTTTCCGGATTCCTGAAAATCCGGGTCACCCGGTAGATGCGGTCCGCATGCTCATGGTACCGGTCAAAACTCAACTCGTGCCGGATGTAATTGAAGATCAGCAGGCAACCGGTGAGTCCGGTGGTAAGGCCAAACAAATTGATGAAGGAGATAAAGCGGTACCTCATCAGGTTGCGCCAGGCGATTTTAAGGTAGTTGGTGAGCATGGAGTTTTACAGTTAATCAGTTTGACAGTTAATCAATTTATCAATTTATCAGTTTGACAGTTAATCAATTTATCAATTTATCAGTTTGACAGTTAATCAATTTATCAATTTATCAGCCCGTCGGGAGCAGATATCTCATTGTTCGCATCTCGCATCTCGCATCTCCACTATTCCGTCCTCAGGCTTTTCACCGGATTCGCAACAGCCGCTTTCAGCGCCTGGTAGCTGATGGTACAAAGGGCGATGATCAACGTAGCCAGTCCGGCAGCAGCCAGTACCCAGCCGCTTACGGAAATCCTGTATTCGAAAGCTTTGAGCCAGCTTTGCATGGCCCACCATGCGATCGGGGCCGCGATCAGAAACGAAATGCTTACCAGGATCAGAAAATCTTTGGCCAACAGATGGAAAACGGAAGCAACGCTGGCGCCCAATACTTTGCGGATCCCGATTTCTTTGGTGCTCTGTTCGGCCCGGAATGCGGCCAGGCCGAAGAGGCCAAGACATGAAATGAGAATGGCAAACAAGGCAAAAGTCCCGATGATCTTCGAAAAAGTGAGATCAGCCTGGTATTGTTTCTGCACCTGGTCGTCCAAAAACACGTAATCAAAGGGCACCGCGGGCAGAAATTTCAACCAGGCCGACTCCATATGGGAAAGCAGCTGCCCGTAGTCGTCCGATGAGGTCGCCACGATGAGGTGGGTCAGGTTTTCCGGATCGCTCCCATATAGCAGCATGAAAGGCAAGATGGCTCTGTGCAACGAATTAAAATTAAAATCGGCGATTACGCCGGCAATTTCAAAGGACAATGGTCTTTGGTCTGCAAGGGTAACTTGTGAAAACAGGCGGGTGCCTTCTGCATGCTGGGGGTCCAGTCCCAATTCCCTGGCCAGCGTCTCGTTGATCAGCACCTTGCCGGAATCATGATCATGGAAAGGCCGGCCTGCCAACACCTTGATGCCCATGGCTTCCGTAAAATGTTCGTCCACCATGATAAACTCCGGATCCTTCGAATCCTGCACCCCACCACCCTGCAGAAAGACGGGGATGTCATTGTATACAAACTGGCTGGGATAATTATTGGATTTGCAGACCCCCTTTATACCGGTGAGGCCGATCAGTTCATTGCGGAAGGCATCCATTTGCCTCCGGGCCTCTTCCGTCCGGAAATTCAGGACAATACGCTGTTCCTTTTCAAAACCAAGGTCTTTGTTCTGGATAAAACGCATCTGCTGGTATATGACCAGGATGCCTGTAATCAGGATGATCGACAGGACAAACTGGAATACTACGAGCGATTTGCGGATGCCGGCGGACGAAATATGGCTGGTAAAATTCCCTTTGATCACCCTTACCGCATTAAAAGCGGACAAATAAAAAGCGGGATAGCTGCCGGCCAGCAGGGCCGTGACCAGGGTGATGCCGGCCAGTAACAACCAGATATACTTTTGATTTCCCGAGAAAAACTGAATCTCCGTCTGGGTGATTTTGTTCAGCATGGGCATGGCCAGGTATAATAAGAGAACCGCTGCGGCTACCGATATCCCGGACAACAAAGCGGATTCCCCGATAAATTGTTTGATCAGCCCTGTCCTGCCGGCCCCCATGACCTTTCGCACTCCGACTTCCTTGGCTCGTTTTGAAGACCTTGCCGTGGAAAGATTCATAAAATTCACGCAGGCAATACCCTGGATGAGTATTGCGATCAGCATAAGCACGTTAAGCATGAATGGGTTTACCGGTTCGGACATTTCAGCCTGGTAGCCGGGGGAAGTGTGAATATCAGCGACCGGCTGGAGATGAAGTACCTTTTCCATACCCATGTCTTTCAATTGCTGCGCGCCGTATTTGATTAAAAAGGCAGGAAGTTTCTTTTCCAATGCGTCCGGAGTCGCTTCCGGATGAAGCCGGATATAGGTCGAAGTAAAATTGTTGCCGGCCCAGGAATTGTTGTTCCTGGCATACTCTCCCATGCCTCCGCTGTTCATGGCCAGGAAAAGATTTGCCTTGATATGGGTTTTACCCAGGCTTTCGTCCACCACCCCGGTAACCTTAAAATTCTGTTTGCCGTAGGAATTGTCGATCTCGATGAATGCTCCGACCGGCTGGTCAGTTCCGAATAATTTCAGGGCAGTACGGGAATTCAGCACAATGGAATAGGGATCCCGCAAGGCCGTAGCCGGATCACCCGAGAGAAACCGGTAATTGAAGAGTTCAAAAAAGGTGGAATCCACATATATGGCATCGGTTTCAAAAAATGAATTTTCTTTATACCTGAGCAAGTGGTGGCTCACTCCGATGGTGCCGACCGTCCGTGCGAATTGCATCACTTCTGCAAAATCATTTTTCATGGCCGGGGCGATCGGGGCGGAACAGGTGGCCAGATGATTGGTCTGGTCTCCAGGCAATTTCAGGAAGGAAGTGACCCGGAACAGATCCGTCCCATTCCGGTGATGACGGTCATAGTTTTTCTGATCGTATACATAAAGGAGTATATACAGGCAGGCCAGGATGCCTGCCGTCAGCCCGGCAATGTTGATGAGGCTGAACGATTTATTCTTCCATAAGAACCTCCAGGAAGTGGTAAAAAAGTTTTTGATCATGGTCTATTATATTTTTAGTAGTCAGTGGTCAGGAATCAGTAGTCAGTAGTCAGTAGTCAATGGTCAATAGTCAATAGTCAATAGTCAATAGTCAATAGTCAATAGTCATTCGGTTCTGAGGCTTTTCACCGGGTTTGTTTTAGCGGCCCTCATCGCCTGGATACTCATGGTGATCCAGGCGATGGCAAACACCGATACCCCGGCCAATAAGAACACCCAAGGCTGAAGACGGATCCGGTAGGCAAAGCTCTGCAACCATTGGTCCAGGGCCCACCAACCGACCGGGGCGGCGAACAGCATGGCAAACAACAACAATCCGGTAAAGTCTTTGGAAAGCAGGAACACAATGCCCTTCACGTCGGCGCCCAATACCTTGCGAATCCCAATTTCTTTGATCCGCCGGTTTACCGCCAGGGTGATCAGGCCAAACAGTCCCAGGGATGCGATAAAAATCGAGAGCAGGGAGGCCCAGCTTACCATGGAACTGACCCGCTGTTCATTCTTGTACATATCGGTGAGCGCTTCGTCCAGGAAGCTGTATTCGAATTCCTGGCCACCCGCCACTTCCTGCCAGTTTTGTTTTAATCCTTCGATCTGCTCCCGGACGGACCCTGCTTTCAGGCGGACATTTATCCTGGGCTGGGGAGAAAAGGTAAAGCCCACATCGTTGGCGGCACGCAGGATCGAGTCCGGTTGAAGGACCAAGACCAGGGGCTTTATGGGGGAATGGAGGGATTCAAAATGAAAGTCTTTCACCACACCGATGATTTGCTGGTTGAACCGTCCGGGCAATTTTTTACCAATGGGATCATCCCAACCATATTCTTCCACCAGCCGTTCATTGACCAACATGGACCCGGCGAGATCCGCCGGATTGTCGCTCGAAAATCCACGGCCCGCTGCCAGTTCGACACCCATGGTCCCGATAAAATCGGCATCGATGGCATTCATCCGGAAATTGCGGTAAATGCCCTGATCGTCTTCATAACCTATATTCATCCACCCCGGTTGAGCAAAACTGAAAAGGTTGACGGTGCTGCCCACTACCTGGGGATTGCTTTTGAGTTTGATTTTAAAACGTTCCGCCAGGGCCATGCCCTCTGCCCTGGATTTATTGGTGGGGACGACCACCAGGTATTCTTTTTCATAACCCAGGGAGGTGTGGCGAATAAAACGGAACTGCTGCCACATGACCAGGGTCCCTGCCATAAGTACGATGGCGCTGAAAAATTGCCCGGTGACCAGGCTTTTCCTGAAAAGACCGATTCTGAAGCCCTCCGGCATCCTGTTTTTCAACACTTTGACGGGAAGGAAGGAAGAAAGCACCATCGCGGGATAGATCCCAGAAACCAGTCCGACCAAAACGACCAGCGCCAACAGGAACATCACCGTAAACCCATCCAGGTGGAGGGTGAGTTGCCTGTTGGCCAACTGGTTGAAGGGGCCAAGCAACAGGTAAGAAAGGCCAATGGCTATCCCTAAAGCAATGAAGGTAAACATCAGGGCTTCACCCCAAAATTGACGGATCAATTGCGTACGCGCCGCACCAAGCACCTTGCGTACCCCTACTTCCAAAGCACGGGTGGAGGATCTTCCCAAAGACAAGGTTATAAAATTGATGCAGGCGATCAGAAGAATGAGTATCCCAAGAAAACCGAGTACGTAGGAATACATGGGATCACTGACCGGCGCATTGCCGGCGGGCAGCTTGTTGTTGAGGTGGATGTCGGTGATGGGCTGGAGATAAACATTGTATTCGCCTTCGACATACTGGTCCCCTGAAATCCGTTTTACGAGGGCAGGGATCTGGGCTTCTACGGCGTCGCCGGACTTGCCCTCTCCAAGCAGCAAATACGTTTCTTCAAATACATTGGTCCATCCCTGGGTGCGCGCCCTTTCGCTGAACAGATGGTGCTCGTTTGAATGCGGGATGAGAAAATCAAAACGGATGCTGGATTCCAGGGGGGATTCCCGGGAAATGGCCGAAACGGTAAACAATACCTTGGTCTGGCCCAGTTGCATTTCCAGGGTTTTGCCCATGCCCTTCCCGGAGCCGAAATATTTCTCTTCCATTCTTTCAGAAATCACCATTGAATTGGAATTTGGAAAGGCCTGGCCCGGGTCGCCTTCCATCAAATGAAAATCAAAGACGCGGAAAAAACTGGTATCCACCATATTTACCGACTCGTTAAACCGGTTCCCCTGCTGTTCCAAAAGGGAATTAAACTGATATACGCGGCAAAACGCTTCGATGTCCGGAAGGTTTTCCTTGAGCACCGGTCCCAGGGGGATGGGAGTCTGCGTATTGGTGAAGGTCTGGCCTTCATAGACTTCATGCAGCCAGGCCCGGTAGATCCGCTCCGACTTTGCATGGAAACGGTCATAACTGAATTCGCTCCGGATAAACAGCATCAGCAGAAGGCAGACGCTGAGCCCCAGGGCCAGTCCCGAGATGTTGATAAAGGAAAAGGCCTTGTTTTTGATCAGGTTTCTCCAGGCTGAAAAAAGGTAATTTTTATACATGGAACGGTTTGTCAGTTTATCGGTTAATCGGTTTATCAGTTAATCAGTCAGTCCGGAGCAGGCATCTCGCATCTCGTATCTCGTATCTCGCATCTCGCATCTCGCATATCGCATCTCGCTTCTCGCATCTCGCATCTCGCATCTCGCTTCTCGCATCTCGCTTCTCGCATCTCGCATCTCGTTTCTCGCTTCTCAACTATTCCGTCCTTAGGCTTTTCACCGGATTTGCAGCGGAAGCACGGATGGCCTGGCTGCCCACCGTGACCAGGGTGATCAAAGCAGTGATGGCTACCGGCATCAGGTAGATCCACCATTCGAGGTCTGCCCTGAATGCGTACCGGTTCAGCCATTGCGAAACCATTAAATAAGCCAGTGGGAGTGCAAAGACCGCCGCAAGGCCGGTCAACAGCATAAATTCATTGGTGACCATAGTCAGGATATCCCGCCAGGTGGCGCCCAGCACCTTACGGATCCCGATTTCCTTAGTTTTTCGTTCCAGGGTAAACAGGGTCAGGCCCAGCAAACCCAAACCGGATATGAACAAGGCAAGGAAGGAAGACCATTGCACCAGGGAAGACATCTGTGTCTCACTGCGATAGAGCCGGTCATATTCCTTATCTTGAAAATTATAGTCAAAGACGAAACCCGGTGCCAGTTGGCGGTAGGCGGCCTCCAAATCGTGCAGTACCCTCTGGACATCCCTCCCGGTGGTCCGTACATAATACAACCAGGTCCATCCCGGCCTGCACATGATGATCACCGGCGCTATAGGGCTATGCAGCGATTCAAAATGAAAATCTTTCACCACGCCCACGATCCTGCCCGATTCGCCATGGGTCTCAAGGATCTGGCCGACCGGATGTTCAAGGCCCATACGCCGGACCGCTTCCTCATTGAGGATGAAAGCACCTGTGTCGGCATATTGGCCGGGCATAAATGCACGTCCTTCTGCAAGGGTCAGACCCATGGTCTCCACGATTTCCTGGCTCCCGGCAATAAAACTGAAGAAAACGTCCTGTCCGGGAAGTTTGCCCGGCCAGTTCACTTCAGAACCCCGGTTATTGGACTGCGTAAAGGTCATGGACGCAAGCGCCGCATGGCTGACCCCGGGAATGGCAGAGAACAAATTCAAAGCCGCCGGATGTTTTTCCACCGGGATTTGATTGGGAAACCATATCAGGTGATCCTTGTCGAAGCCCAGTGGTTTTTCCCTCAGGAAACGGAGTTGTTTGACCACCGAAAACGTTCCGGCCAGCAAGATCATCGAAACCATAAACTGGATCAGGACCAGGCCTTTCCTCAACTGTGAAAATCCAAGTCCTGAGGAGGAAATATGGTTTTTCAAAACCTGGACAGGTGAAAAGGAAGAAAGAGCAAGGGCAGGATAACTGCCTGCAACCAGGCCGGTCAGGCCAATGATCCCGGCAAATACGAGATAATTCGAGGGATCGGTAAAATCAATCGCAATCTGCTTTCGCAGCAGGGAATTGAAGAAGGGCAGGGCCAGGGATACCAGGACCAGGGCGCACAAGCCAGCTATAAAAGAAAATAAAAGGGACTCCCCGTAAAACTGCCTGACCAGGGACCCGCGGCCGGCCCCAATGGTCTTCCGCACACCGACTTCCCTGGCCCTCCGCGTGGATTTGGCGGTAGATAAATTCATAAAATTGATGCAGGCCAGCAACAGGATGACCAATGCGATGAGCGTAAAAAGCCGGACGTCCGCGATCCGGCCTCCTCCTGCGTACTTTCCGTTCTTAAAATCCATCCGCAAATACCAGTCCTCCAGATAAAATAAGGCCAGTTCGGAATTGGGTTGTTTATCGGTGTAGCCGTCCTGGAATTTCCGGATGGACCTTGCGACGGCCTCCCGGTCGGCGCCTTCATGCAGCTTTACATAGGCCCGCATATTGTTGGTTTCCCAGGTTTCGTTCCCGCCCATGACCGTGCGGATATAGTCCTGGACCGGCATCAGGAAATCAAAACTAAGGGTGGCGTTGCGGGGGACATCTTTCAGCACTCCCGTCACGGTATAGGTCGTGGCCTGGTCGATGACCAGGGTTTGGCCTACCGGGTCCTGGTCTTTGAAATATTTTTCAGCCAGTTTTTCGGTGATGAGAATGGTATTGGGTTCAGTCAGCACTTTGTCCTGATCCCCCTTTATCAGCGGAAAAGAAAATATTTTTAAAAATTCAGGGCTGACATACAATCCGTATTCCATAAAATGGAGGTCCCCGTAACTCACCTGGCGCTGGTCACCCCAGGACGAAGTGCAGGCATATTCAATGCCCGGCAGGTCCTTGCTGAGGGCTTTGGCGAGCAGGGGCGGCACCGCAGGAAAGGTGGAGATCTCTCCTCCTTCGAGCTTAAGGTTGGTCATCACCGATGCAATCCGGTCGCCGTCGCGGTGAAAGTCGTTGTAACTCCATTCGTATTTCACCCAAAGCAGGATGGTCATAAATACCGCGAGCCCCAGGGCAAGGCCAGCGACATTGATCAATGAAAACCACCGGTTTTTCATGACCGAACGGAAAGCGATTTTAAATTCATGCATCATCATGGACAGTTTGTTTATTCAGTTCGCAGGGATCGAACAGGGTTAGAGAGAGCCGCCTTCAGCGACTGAAAACCAACGGTAAAAAAGGCAATGGACAGGGACAATACCGCGGCCAGCACAAACAAGCCCCAGCCGATTTCGACCCGGTAGGCAAAGTCCTGAAGCCACAGATGCGCGCCATACCAGGCCAGGGGCGAAGCGATCAGGATGGCAAGGCCTACCAGTTTGAGGAAATCCCAGGAAAGGAGGGCGGTGATATCGGTCACGCTGGCGCCTAACACTTTCCGGACCCCGATCTCCTTGATTCTTTGTTCGGCGGTGAAGGCTGCCAGGCCAAATAATCCCAGACAGGCGATGAGGATGGTCAGAGAGGCAAAGAGAAGGACCACTTTGGCAGTCCTTTGTTCGGATGCGTACAGGGTATTAAGAAACTGATCAATAAAGGTATAGTCGAAAGCAGAATTTGGAATATGGGTGTTGAACGCCTTTTCCAACTGCTGCATCGTGGCCGGAAGGTTTTGGGTATTCAGTTTCACCAGCAGGTAGGGTCTCCATTCGCTGTCGTTATTATGGAAGGCATAAGCGCCGATCGGCTGGTGGAAGGACTCAAAATGAAAGTCCTCCACCACGCCCGCGATTTCAGCACGGTCATGGCCAAACAGGCTATAGGCCTTTTTGCCAATGGCTTCCTCCGGAGTGTAACCGAGGTAGTTTGCCGCCGTGCGGTTGAGGACGACTTGTACGATCGTATCTCCCGGTATCCTTTCAGACCGGATCGGGTGACCCGCCAATAATTTTAATCCCAGGACGTCTGCAAACTCGCTGGTAACCCGGTTGGTCTTGATCATCAAACCATCCTGTTCCCGCGTATCCTTTAAAATATTCCTGAGGGTTCTGCCGCTGCCCCCGTTGCCCGGCCAGATCTGGGCCCTGCATACGCTGACGACGGAACTCAGATTCTGGTAATAATCCCGGAGGGCCTGGATTTGTTCCGTGTTTTCCGCTGCGGCTGTCGTAATGGCTACGACCTGCTCCGGTTTATATCCCAGGTTTTTTTGACGGATAAATTCCAGTTGTTTGTAAAATAAAAGCGCGCCTACGATGAGGATGAGGGAAGCGGAGAATTGCACGACCACCAGCGTACGCCTGAATAATCCGGCTCCCGTATTTTTTCTGAAAGAGGTTTGAAGCAGGGATTTTGCCCGGAACGAAGAAAGATAAAAGGCGGGATAGGACCCGGCAACAAGTACCAGGCAAAGCGTGATAGCGGCGGTAATGAGCAGGAGATCGGGCGACAGGAGGGAGCCGGCCGATAAATTTTTCTGGGCGATGCGGTTGAGCAGGGGCAGGCCGGCCGCAACCATTCCGCAGGCCACCAGAACCGATACCCCGGTGACCAAGGCAGTCTCAAGGTAAAACCGCCCTGCGAGTTGGAACCATCCGGCGCCAATGGTTTTATTGATGCCCACTTCCCGGAAACGGAGTTGTGATTTTGCCGTAGCCAGATTCATATAGTTCATAGAAGCGATCAGCAGGACCACCAGGGCCAGGATACCCAGGATTTTTACCTGCCCGGGATCGCCGGTACGGGTGGTGGATGCATTGGTAATGCCCGCGGATCCCAGATGGATGTTCTTCAGGGGCTGCAGCCAGATGGTAAACCAACGGTTGTCGGCTTCGACCTTTGACTCCAGCAACCGCAACATGCTTTGTTCAACCTTTTCTTCCAGGGCACCGGTTTCAAGCAAAACATAAGTTTCAAAACTCGCATTGCTCCAGACCAGGTTTTTACTGGCCCATTCTATACTGCTGAAGGAACCGATCAGGGCGGGATCCAGGGTGGAATTGCCCGGAAAATCGGAATAGACGCCCGTGATTTCGAGATCGTATTTATTGTCCACCTTCAACACTTGTCCCAGGGGATCTTCCGCGCCGAAATATTTATCGGCCAGGCTGGAGGAGATCACCACGGTATTTGGCCGATCCAGAGCCGTTGAAGGGTCACCTTTCAAAAAAGGAAGGTCAAAAATCCTGAACAGGCCCGGGTCGGACCAGTACAGTTTTTTCTCCACAAATTTTTTTTGACCGCTGGTGATGAAAGCAGTTTTGCCATAATCGTGATAAAGGAGCCGGGCTTGCTCCGCCACTTCGGGGATTTCCGCCTTCATGGCAGGGCCAACGGCATTGGGGGTGTTGGCCCAGTCCATGTTCTTGCCGTCAAAGGTGGCGGTCAGCCCTACCCGGTAAATCCGGTCCGATTGGGTATGGTAACGGTCAAATGATTTTTCATCCTTCACATAGATCAGTAACAGCAGGGCAATACCCAGGCCGCTGGACAGGCCGAGTATATTCAAAAAAGTGAACAGGCGGTTTTTAAATAAACTGCGCCAGGTGACTTTCAGATAATTGCGGATCAGCATGATATCTCGTTTTGGTCCGGGACCGCCCGGTCCTGAATGAATTCTTTTTGCTTTTTGTGAGGAGCCCGGGACTTTTCCCGGTTTCCAATTAGTGCGTTCTCCTTTTCCTATTACTCACCGCCCGGATATTACCCGAAGGTTAATCTTGAGTCATTCCGTTCGTAAACTTTTGACCGGGTTCATCAGCGCCGCTTTTAAAGCCTGGAAACTTATGGTAAAAAGGGCAATCACCAAAGCCGCCAGTCCTGCAATTACAAATACCCATCCGCTGATGTTTATCCTGAAAGCGAAGTCCTGCAGCCACCGGTTCATCAGGAACCAGCCGAGCGGAAAGGCCACGACGGCCGCAATCAAAACCAGGCGGATAAAGTCCCTGGACAACATGGTGATGATATCCGGCACCTCTGCGCCCAGGACTTTACGGATCCCGATTTCTTTGGTACGCTGTTCTGCGATAAAAGTGGCCAAGCCGAAAAGGCCCAGGCAGGCAATAAAGATGGCCAGGATCGAGAAAGACAGTGCGATCTTCCCTACTCTTTGTTCCGCACGGTACATTTCATCGAAAGACTGATCGAGGAATCGGTAGGAAAAGGGGGCCCCTTTAGCCATCGTTCTCCAGGTATCTTCGATTTGCCCGATGAGTTGCTGAATATTGCCCGTATTCACTTTAAAGGCGGTGGTCCCATCCGCTTTTCCCAGGAAAAAACACAAAGGACCGACTTTCTGCCGAAGGGATTCAAAATTAAAATCCTTTACTACGCCAATCACATGGAAGGCTTCCACCTGATTTTGTTCAATCCTGGATCCGCCATAGATTTTCTGGTCCAGGGGATTGGATTCAAATCCGAGCAGCCTCACGGCTTCTTCATTGAGGATGATGGCGGAAGAATCCGTACCCCTTTCTTTCGAGAAATTTCTTCCGGCCAGGATTTCCATACCCATCAAGGGAATGTAGTCCTCATCGATTCTCCAAACCTGCATGTTCAGTCCCCGGTTTACATCCGGCACGGCATCCTTGAAAAAAGTATTGTCGCTCCTCGAACTGTTGGACACCGGAAGGTAACCGGCAAAGGTGCTTGCGGTAACCCCGCTCAGTTTGGAGATTTCATTTTTAAATGCTTCCGTATTGGGCCGGAGGGCGCCGGTGCCGTCGATGACCAGGACCTGGTCCTTATTAAAACCGATGTTTTTGCTTTGAATGTATTTCAGCTGGTTGTACACCACGATGGCCCCGATGATGAGGAGGATCGAGGTGGCAAACTGGAATACGACCAGGGCTGAACGCAAGCCGCTTTTATTGAGTGATCCCTCCATTTTGCCTTTGAGCACGGCGATGGGCCTGAAAGCCGACAAATAGAAGGCCGGGTAAATCCCGGCTATTAAACCAAGGAGGAAGGGCAGGCTCAGGTAAACGGCCAGCCATCCCGGTTTGAACAATTCCTTCATGCCAAAGGTCTTGGCGGACAAATCGTTGAAAAAAGGCAGGAGGAGCAAAGCCATTCCAATGCCCGCCGCCGTGGCAAAAAAGGCGATCAGGGTGGACTCGGTAAGGAACTGGCTGATGAGGTTGTTCCGTCCCGTGCCCAGCACTTTACGGACCCCCACTTCCCTGGCCCGGTTGGCGGAACGGGCGGTGGAAAGGTTCATAAAATTGATGCAGGCGATGAGCAGGATAAACAAGGCCACCGCTGAAAAAATATACACATACTGGATGTTGCTGTTGGCGGCAAGTTCAGCAACCCGGTTTGAGTACAGGTGGATTTTGGTGACCGGGAACAGGAAATATTCGAGTTTATTTCCCGCCGCTTTAAATTCATCCATGCTTTTTATGGGAGCGAATTGCTGCACCTGGGGGATGACGTACTTTTCCAGAAAACCCGGGAAGTTTTTATTGAATTCAAGCGGGTCAGCGCCTTCCTGCAGCCGGATGTAGGTCGTAAAATTGTTGCTCAGGTAACTGCCCCAGTTGTAATCCACATTGTCTATGGAAAAGAACAAGTCCTTGTCAAAATGGGTATTGCGCGGGACATCCCGGATAACGGCCGTAACGGTGTAAAACTTGTCGCGGTCGTCCGTCTCCAGGGTTTTTCCGATCACCTCTTCAAGGCCCGTATTCCCGAAATATTTCCTGGCCGCGGTTTCGGAAAGGATGACCTTGCCCGGTCCATGCAGCGGCCGCTGGGCATCGCCCGCCAGGACTTCAAACGGGAAAATCCGCAGCAGGGTGGAATCCGCATGGACCACCCCGCCCTCTTCAATGTACTCGCTGCCCTTTTTGATCAGTTTGGACCCGCTGGATGCGTATAACCGGACGAATTCCTCCACCTGGGGATAATCCTGTTTCAGGGTCGGACCCATCGGATCGGAGCTCACCGCGAGGTTCAGTTCACTTCCCCCTATTCTGATATCGGCATCCACCCGGTACAGCCGGTCCGCATATTTATTCCACCGGTCGTAGGACACTTCATCGACGATGTAATTGGCGATCAGTATAAAACAGGCAATGCCAATGGCCAGCCCGGTCACATTTAAAATGGAAAAGGTTTTGTTTTTGATGAGGTTGCGCCAGGCGGTGAGGAGGTAGTTTTTATACATGATTCAATTTTTTGGAGAAAAGGAGGCGGGAGGAAGGGAGGAAAGAAGATCCCTACTCCACCAGTCTTTTCTATTCATTTAAATTTTTCTTTTCTCACCTTTATTAATCCATACAACATTGAAGAAATTTTTTTCGTTTTTTCAAGCATTGCTACAGACTTCTCTTGATTCAAAATCCCTATGCGCATTGCCAAGTGAACCTGGGTCCTTAATTCACCACAGGATCCCTTGGCGATATATAGGAACTGGATAAATTCCTTGTTGGTCTGTCTTTCAAAACCTTCGGCTATATTCGAGGAAATGGAAACCGCTGAACGTTGCAGTTGGTCCCTGAAACTATAATCCCGGCTTGCTTTCAATTCCAGATAAATCTCTTTTGCAAGTTCCAAAGCTTCGTTCCAAACAGCCAGATCTTCAAACTTTTCAATTTTCATAGAGTGTTTTATTGTGTGGTTACTGTAATCGCTTCCCTTCTCCCTTCCTCCTGTCTCCCTTCCTCCTGTCTCCCTTCCTCCCTTTCTCCTAAACCAGTATATTCTCCATCACCGTCCTTCCGTCGAGCATCCGGACGATCCGGTGGGAATACCGGGCGTCGTGTTCACTGTGGGTCACCATGATGATGGTCGTGCCCTGTTCGTTGAGGTCGGTGAGCAATTGCATGACTTCGTTGCCGTTGGAGGAGTCGAGGTTTCCGGTCGGTTCGTCGGCGAGGATGAGTTTCGGTTTGTTGACGACGGCCCTGGCTACGGCGACCCGTTGCTGCTGTCCTCCGGAGAGCTGCTGCGGAAAATGGTTGCGGCGGTGCATGATCTGCATTTTATCCAGCACTTCCTCCACCCGGCGCTTCCGCTCATCGGATTTTACCCCGGTATAGATCAGGGGCAGTTCCACATTTTCGAAGACGCTGAGTTCATCGATCAGGTTGAAGCTCTGGAACACAAAGCCGATGTTGTGCTTGCGCAGATCAGCCCGTTTCCTTTCATTGAATTTGGCCACTTCGATGCCGTCAAAGAGGTAGGAACCCGAATCCATGTCATCCAGCAATCCCAGGATATTGAGCAAGGTGGACTTGCCGCAACCGCTGGGTCCCATGATGGCGATGAATTCGCCGGTTTTCACATCAAACGACACCTTGTTGAGGGCAATGGTTTCCACCTCCTCGGTGCGGTAGGTTTTTTCTAGGTCAGTTATTTTGATCATAATTTAAAGGTTAGAGGTTAGAGGTTAGAGGTTAGAGTATGCCACTCAAGTCTAACTTCACTACCCTGGGTAATAATTTTATCAGTGGATATTGTTTCTGTTTTATTATTTCAGGCACTTTTGCCCAAATTTTATATTTTCAATTCTCACACATGAAACACTATGAGAAATTTTTACGACTTAAAGGTTTGGAAACTATCCCATGAATTGACTTTAAAAATTTACGGGACCGTTATTTCATTTCCACCAGAAGAATTATTTGGCCTCAGAAGTCAAATGAGGCGGTCCTCTTCTTCCATTCCTACCAACCTTGCAGAAGGTTGCGGCCGAAATTCCAATCCTGATTTTAAAAGATTTGTCAATATTGCTATCGGGTCAACTTCCGAACTTGAATACCAGCTACTTCTAGCCAAGGATTTAAAATATCTTAACGAACCGACATTTATCGAACTCACTAATAATGTTATAGAAATTCGAAGAATGCTAATCTCTCTATATAAAAAAGCCCCTCTCTAACCTCTCCCCGCTCACCTCTTACCTCTTACCTCTAACCTCTAACCTCCTACCTCTAACCTCCTACCTCTAACCTCCTACCTCTGCAACACCAACTCCTCCATCTTCCCATACGTCTCATAACTGTTCGTGACCACCTTGTCCCCGGGCTTTAATCCGCTTAATACTTCATAATGGTTTGGATTTTGCCGTCCGAGGGTGATGTCCTGTTTGAAGGCCAGGTTGCCGGCCTCGTTTACTTTAAAAATCCAGTTGCCGCCGGTGGTTTGGAAAAAGCCGCCTTTGGGGACCAGGATCACCACGGATTCGTCGCCGAGGGCCAGGCCGACCTGCAGGGTCTGTCCACGGCGAATGCCCTGGGGTACCTCGCCGGTAAATTCCATATCGACCTGGAAACGACCGCCGGTCACCTGCGTATAGATTTTTTTGATCTTGAGGAAATACTTCTTGCCGGCAAAGGTGAAGTCGCCTTCAAGGCCGGTGAATACGCGGGAGATGTAGTGTTCGTCTATATCCGCGCGGATCTTATAGCCGCTGAGCACGTCCAGCTGGCCGAGCCGTTCGCCCTTCTGTTTGGATTGACCGATTTCCGCGTCCAGGCTGGTCAGCTGGCCATCCACCGGGGCGCGGACGATGAGGTCACCAACCTTCCGGCGCATCAGCTGCAGGGCATTTTGCATGCGCGCATAGGATTCCTCCATCTGGGCCAGCTGGGTGCGCGTGGAAAGGCTGTCCTGGGTCAGGATTTGTTCCGTCAGGTTCTTCCGCCGGACCTGGTAGTTGTAAAGGTTTTCCGATGATTTAAAATCCTGGAAGCCGATGGCTTTCTGTTCGTAAAGTTTTTTATTCAGATGATAGACCCGGCTGGCTTCTTCGAGGGCATTGGTCACCTCCGCCATCTGGTTGAGTTGCCGGATCGTATTCTGTTCTGCATTGTTTTTGGTATTCTGCATCTGGGTGAGGACCTCGAATACCGCCGTTTCCTGGTTGGCCAGGGTCAGTTCGAGGTCGGTATTGCTGAGGCGAAGGATGGGCTGGCCGCGTTTAAGCATGGCTCCGTCTTCGACCAATTTCTCTTCCACACGCCCGCCTTCCAGGGCATCCAGGTATATGGTGGTGATGGGCATCACCACCCCGTTGATGGGAATGAACTCTTTAAAGGGCCCTTCAACCACTTCACTGATCATCAGCCTTTCCGTATCCACATTCAGTTTGGATTTGCCGGAAGAAGATCGCACCGCCATGTATATGATCACGCCCAGGGCAAGGAGGCCCAAAATGCTGAGAATTCTTTGTGTCGTCCAGGTTTTTTTCGCTATTGGTCTGTCCACCGTATTAGTTTATTTTCTGCTCTTAATAAATACGGAAGATCGTGCCAAAGGTTACAGACTATTGATTATCAATACTATACAAAAATGTTATTTAATAAAAACTGTCCGCTTTTGATACAAAAGTGTGCGGAAATGCGTTTTGCCGGAGATGCAACCAGGGGAAAATAATACCGTCTTTTAGGAGTATAACCATATGCCGATGACGGATAACCGGATTTTCCCGAAATTTGGAAAATATATGAACCTCCGCGAAAGCAGTATACTTATAGTGGATGATGATCCGGATGTACTGACTGCAGTCCGTCTTCTTTTAAAGCCCCTGGTCCGTTCCATATCTTTCAGCCGCTATCCGGATGAAATCAAATCCCTGCTTAAGGAACAGGATTTCGACATTATCCTTTTGGACATGAATTTCCGCAGCGGCATCCATTCCGGCAACGAGGGTTTGTTCTGGCTGAAAGAAATCAAAAAAATAAAACCCCAGGTCATGGTCATCCTTATTACCGCTTACGGGGACATCGACCTGGCCGTGCGTTCCCTCAAAGAAGGCGCGGAAGACTTTATCCTCAAGCCCTGGCAAAATGAAAAACTGATCAACAGCCTCCATGCCGCGTTCAAAAAACAAGTCAAAAGCGCACCGGCTCCGCCGGATGCCATCCGCCTCCTGGGCGAGTCGGAGAAAATGAAAGACCTGATGGTCAAGGTATCCAAAGTGGCGCCCACCGATGCCAATGTCTTGATTCTTGGAGAAAACGGTACCGGCAAAGACGTGCTGGCCCACCAAATCCATTACCATTCGTCCCGGGCCGACAAACCTTTTATCAAGGTGGACCTCGGTGCACTTACCGAATCCTTGTTTGAAAGTGAATTGTTCGGACATAAAAAAGGTTCTTTCACCGATGCCCGCGAAGACCGGGTCGGCCGGATAGAAGCCGCCCAGGGCGGGACCCTCTTCCTGGATGAGATCGGAAACATCAACCTGACCCAGCAAGCCAAACTGCTCACCGTCATCCAAAACCGCCACATCACCCGGATCGGGTCCAACATACCCAGCCAGGTGGACATCCGGCTCATCTGCGCGACCAACCTCCCGATGAACGAACTCGCCAACGAACAGCGGTTCAGGCGAGACCTGCTGTACCGGATCAATACCGTGGACCTGCACCTTCCCCCGCTCCGAGAACGGGACAAGGATATTGAAATTCTCGCCAAATATTTTCTCCAGACCTATTCCGCCAAATATTTAAAACCGGACCTCAAACTCGGCCGCGGCGCCCTGGAAGCCCTCCTGTCTTATCCTTTTCCCGGAAATATCCGCGAACTCCAGTACACCATCGAACGGGCCGTCATTCTCTGCGACAAAGACGAACTGAGCGCTTCCGAAATCATTTTTTCCGGTATTGAATCCTCCCAAAAACTCGCCGACGCGGGAGATTTCAAACTGAGCAGCGTGGAAAAAAACACGGTGATCAAAGTTCTGGAAAAACACAGCGGCAACATCACTAAAGCAGCCAAGGAACTCGGCATCACCCGCACCGCGCTTTACCGGAGGCTGAATAAGTATGAGATTTAGGTGGGAGGTAAGAGGTAAGAGGAGGTCTCAACTAGCTAACTTGCTAACTTACTAACTGGTTAACTGTTTAACAGATTGCTATTTTTACCCCATGGCATTTGAACGCTTTGAATGGAAGATCATACGGAGGGTGGTCATTTTACTGGTTACGGCGCTGGCCTTTACCTGGTTGCTGGTGAACAGCTATTACATCTATATGCTGATACCAGGAGTCGTGCTTGGCTACCTGGCTTACGAAATGTATGTGTTCAACCGGAAAGCTTATGATGAAATCGACCAGTATGTCGAATCGGTCCATTACCGGGATTTTTCCAGGCATTTTAATGTGAAGGAAGCGCCCAAGGAACTCAAATCACTCCGGGAAGGATTCAACGAGATCAACGACACCATCAAGGATATCTCCCTTGAAAAGGAAACCCATTATCAATACCTTCAGAAAGTCCTGGAGATCATCAACACCGGCATCATCTCCTACGAAGAGCAAGGCGGGCAAGTCATCTGGCTCAATGAAACCCTCAAAAAAATGCTCCAGGTGCCTTACCTGCGGACCATTCATTCCCTGGAAAAAAGAAACCCCCTGCTCTACCGGAAAATCATCGATATCAATTCGGGCAACCAGGATATCGTCAAACTGAGCGAAGGCCTCAAAGAACTCAAGGTCCTGCTCAATTCCACCGCTTTCCTGCTGGAAGGAAAAAAATACAAACTCGTCGCCATTCAGAACATCAACGAAGCGATCGACGAGACCGAAGCGAATGCCTGGCAAAAACTGCTCAGCGTAATGACGCACGAAATCATGAACAGCGTGGCCCCCATCGCCTCCCTGGCCGATACCCTCAAGACCCGGCTGCAGGATGCCACTCCGGATGAAATGGAGGACCTGGGCGTTGGCATCGAAACCATTAAAAAAAGAAGCGAAGGGCTGCTCCGTTTTGCCCAGACCTACCGTAACCTCAACAAAGTCAGCCAGCCCCAGATCAAGGCCATCCCGCTCGGAGAATTGTTCAGCACCATGTACAACCTGATGAACCCGACCCTGGAACAAAAAAACATTGATCTGGATATCATCCTTAAAGACCCCAACCTGGTCCTTCATGCCGATCCCAACCTGATCGAACAGGTGATCATCAACCTCCTGCTGAATGCCAAGGACGCCCTCCTCGATAAACCGGACGCCCGCATCATGTTGAGCGCGGAAGAATCCAACAACCGGCTGGTCCTCAAGGTTGCAGACAATGGCCGGGGCATCCCGGCGGAAGTGGCCGATAAAATATTTGTACCCTTTTTCAGCACCAAGACCAATGGAAGCGGCATCGGCCTGAGCCTTTCAAAACAGATCATGCTCATGCACAAGGGAAACATCCATTATGCCTCGAGGGAAAATGAAGGGACGGTCTTTGAACTTGTATTTCCAAAACTCCCCACCTGACCCGGTATTTATTCCACTTCCACGAGAAAGGTCTTGCTGACCAACCGGTGCAAGCGGTCATATCCAACCAGTTTGATTTCAAACAAGCCGGTCAGATCGCCGGTATGGAAGCTTATCCTGACCTGGCCGTCCTCATTGGCTTTCACGTTTGCATCCCAGTACAAGAGGGATCGCAAGTCAGGTTCACGGTGGTCCGAAGGCGGGCGGTAGATCCAGGGCGATCCGGTTGACCAGCCCTGGACAGGCAAGGCCAAACATCCATATCGGGCCGCGTGATCTTTCAATTGGGCACCCTGAATGGCAAGCAGCCCGCTGTGTTTCATCAAGGTATCCAATTGAGAAAGAATAGTGGATTCCTTGTTAAAAATCCCAATGCTGTTGACCTGGGAGACCTCCTGTTCAAATACCGCGGATTCTTTACCCGCAAAAAGTCCGTCCACCATGATCCATGCCGGCCACCGGAACAGTTCCTTTTTGATCCTGTTTCTAAGGCGCAGTTTGTTGCGGTCGTCCATTACGGCAGACGACCGGGCATCCAGCATGACTTCACGGATAAAATCGCCCACCGTATGGATTTGCTGAAAATCTTTGAGCTGGTAGACCCGGTCAGGAACCAGGCTCTTGAATGATTCCACCGGCGGGCCGGCCTGTTCTCCGGGAATTTTGTAAAAATCATGGACAATCCTTCTTTTGTAATTCAATTGAAGGTAGGCCTGGACAGATGGAGCCGGGACAGGGAAGCCTTCAATTGTATTCAGGGGCAAGGCGGGATTAAAATCATCCGGCTTGATCTCCAGGGGACGGCTTTGATTGGGATTGAGCGAGAGCGCCTGTACGGCCTGCACTCCTTCAAAAGCCGGCAACTTCAGTTTGAACCGCCCGCTATCGGCTGAAAAACGCTGAAAAGAACCAAGGTGGGGAACAAACAAGGAAAGATATTTTTCTGAGACCAGGCTCTGATCAACCGGATCGATCAACTGGCCTTCCAGCACAGGCTCTGTCCGCAGTTCGTCAATGCCAGGATTTATATCCGGGCTCCTGTTAAATTGCATCAGCCGGGTGGGGTCCGGGGATCCGGGAAGATATTGAAAAACGGATACCGATCCGTTTTGAAAGATACCACCCGCGGGATTGGAGACCGTATTCAGGTCCAGTTGTACCCTGCTCCTGCGTTTTACACGGGCATATATCTCTCTGCCGTCGGAAACAAAAGTGGGTCCGGGTCTTCCAAGGTCGGTTATTTCTTCTTCAAAGTCGTTGTAGACGTCGACCGGTAGGAAGCCGGATTCAAATTTTGGTTCCTTGCCGGACCTGGAATCCCAGACCAGGTAGAAGTGCAGGACATAACGGCCGGTCTCCAGTTCAGATGGAAGGTAGATACATCCTTCCGCTCCCAGAGAATCCAGTTTGAGCAATTGCCTGTCCAGGGTGAATTGTTTTGCATTGAGTAAACGCACATAGAGCAAACCCGGGATCCTATCCAGCTGGTCGAGATAATAGATTTTGAATCGCAGCGCGTCACCGGAGATATAGATGTTCCGGTCCAGGTGTATACCGAATCCCTGGCAATACCCTTCCCGGCCTGCGAAGAGCAATGACATCAAAAAGATAAGATGCCGGTAGCTGTTTTTCACCACCAGTCCGGTTTATCGATGAGCGGAAATTTGATCGAATAACAATTGCAGCAGCCTTCAAAATACCCCGCATCGGGGTAACCGAAATACAGTCCGCATAAATTATACCTTTTGTCCAGGAGGTTATATTTGCCCGCCAGGTCCGCCTGAACCACTTTCATCCGGACGACAGCAATCGAAGAAACCTGGAAATATCCCAACACCTTTTCATCCTCCCGGTCCACCCGGTACACGTTGCCTTTTACCGATGCCGGGATGGGATCGAAAATGCTTCCGTTTTGCACGGCCACCTGGTTGAGCCTGGAATAATATTCATAGGCCCTTTGTGAAATCCGGTGCTGGTAAATGGTAAAATAATGGGTCTCTGAATACCGGTAAAAGGGTTCCATGGATTCATAACCAATGGGGTGATTTCGCAATACCCCCCCCGCCTGGTCCTTATTGCTACGGATATAAAACCTGCCCGGATTAAGCAGCTCGGAAAAATAGCAGGTTACCGTAGTCCGGAAGGGGCTGCATTCCGGTAAGGTGGTGAATTGAAACGCGCTTTGCACAGTCCACCTCAAATAGGTTTCTGGCTGATCGGCCGCAAACCCGGTATGAATAAACAACTGGAAAGCATCGATGGAATGGGAATAACCATCCTCAATCCTTGTGGTTTCTTTACCGATCTGCCAGCCTGTGCTGTCGGGTTGCACTGCCGGAAACAACTTTTCCGGTAGGCTCTGATAGCGGACACCCCCTTCCAGGGTGCATTCGATATGGTAGCTTGCTCCGAATTCCGTATCGGCGGTGCCGGCAAACAGGGTATACTGGCCCTCGCTGGTCTCGATGAAATCCCAGGAGCGGCCGGTGGATTCCACCAGTTTAACCAGAGCGTGGGCCTCGGGCCGGGGGGGGCCGCCATTTTCAACCGTTCTGGATAGAAAGACCTTCTGGTCTTCCTCCAGGTTGTTTATCCCGCCGCTGATCACCAAAGTCCCGAATCCTTTGCCTGAGGCAAACGGAATCTCCTCTATACAGGAGACCAGTTGAGCAAGCAGAAGAACTACCAATATGCCAATGGACAGCCGGTTCATTAAAAACGGAAATTATAGGTTACCGATGGCAAAATGGCCCCCAATACCGATAATTTATAAGCCACCGGGGGTTCGTTGACGTTCCTGCGGTAGAAAACGGAAAATGCGTTTCTCCGGTTGTAAGCATTGTATATTGAAAAGGTCCAACTCGCTTTGTATTTCCTGGTCCGGATATTCCCCCTCGTCACGGTCACGGACAGGTCCAGCCGGTGATAGACCGGGATCCTGAATTCATTTCTTTCGGAGTAATCAAAAAAATGCCCCCCGTCGCCCAGGTAAAACTCCGCGACCGGCGCGGTCTGAGGCCGGCCGGAATTGAAAACAAATCGGGCCGACCAGGAAAAGGTTTTTCGGATCTGCCAGTCAAAGAGGGCATTGATGGCATGCGGCTTGTCGAAATTGGAAGCATAAAAGGCTCCGTGATTGATCACTTCATCAGGATACAGGCCCTCAGATTTTCGAAGGCTACGGTTGAGCGTATAAGAAAGATAACCTCTGAAATCGCCAACTGCCTTTTTTATAAACAGTTCGGCCCCGTATGACCTTCCTTTCACCGCGAAAATTTCCGTTTCCAGGAATTCGTTTCTGAGCAGGCGTGCAAAATCCTTGTATTCCAGTTCATTCCTGGAATTGCGAAAATAAAATTCGAGGGAGGTTTCCCAGCGATGATCCTTGAGGTTTTTAAAAAAACCAAGGGAATAATTGTTTCCGCGCTGAGGGGCGATGTGTTGATTGCTCAACTGCCAGATATCCACGGGGGTGGCCACGGCCGTGTTTGAAATCAGGTGGATGTACTGGTTCATTTTATTATAACTCAGTTTTATGGAACTCTGCGGCCCGGTGGAATAAGCCAGGCTCAGCCGGGGTTCGAAACCCTGGTAGGTCTTGATCCCTGACCCTTTCGCATAATCCTTCGTTCCGGTCACCGATTCTTCCGTCCGGGGCTGACCGGGGCTGTACATCCGGATCCTGGCCGGGCCGGCTTGCCAATAAAGTGAGTGCCGGTATCCGATGGATATGTTAAGTTTCGGGGAAATCCTGCTTTCTAGCTGGATGTAAGCGGCGGCCTCCCGGCCCCTGGTTTTTGGATAATATTCATTCGTCGCCGCATCACTGGCCGGTTTCACCCGGTAATTTTCGTCATCCGGCGTATATCCGGTCCATTCCGCCCCGGCCTGAAAAAACTGGGATGGGCTGATTTGCCAGGCCAGTCTTGCTTTTGCATTGTTGAACCCGAGGCCGGTCCCAATCCGGTATTCTGTTTTGTCCTGATCCGTTTCGGTAAAATGATTGCGGTTACTACTCCTGCCGGCTGAAGCGTGCAGGCTCATTCCGGGTTTCAGGTCCAAATACCACTGGGCGGAGAAAGACAGGGTTTGCCAGCCATATCCGAATTGATCGGCATAATTAAACAGGTCCTTACTGGCGTAGGTGGAAAGGGAGAGCACATGGCCGGGTTTAAAGCGGTGGTTGACCTTAACACTGAAATCGTAAAAATCGGCCTGGCTGTTTTTCAGGTTCGGGTCACGCAACCATCTGAGGATCCAGTCGGAATACGAAAAACGGAGTCCCGCCAGCATGGAAGTCTTGTCTTTAACGACCGGACCTTCAAGATATACCTTCGAAGAGATGGGGCCGAGGCCTCCCTGGAAATTCCAGGCTTTCATATCGGGATCCTTAAGCTGGATATCCAGAACGGAAGAGATCCGGCCTCCAAACCGGGCGGGAATATGCCCTTTGTAAAGGGACACATTATTGATGGCATCCGCATTGAATGAAGAAAAAAGGCCAAGCACGTGGGACGTATTCAAATAAGCCACTCCGTCCTGTAAAACCAGGTTTTGATCGGTATTCCCTCCGCGTACATGGTATCCGGATCCCACTTCCCCGGTGGTGCTCACCCCGGGAAGAGTAGTCAGGGCCTTCACTACATCGGCTTCTCCCATCAGGGAGGGAAGCCGTTGAATTTCTTTTACACTCAATTGGGAAAGGCCGCTGGTGGCCTCTTGTAATTTTTGGCGGGCATTCGCCCCCACCACCAGTTCAGGCAAATCAACCGTACTTTCAAACAGGTTCAGCTCGAGATGATCGTCACCAAAGACTTTGAGGTTTTGATTAAATTCGGAAAACCGGTCAGAAATTACCCGAAGCGAATAAGTACCGGGCAGGGTCAGGATTGTGAACTTGCCGGCTGAATCGGTGACCGCATCAGCATCGCCAATCTGTACCACCGCCCCCTCGACCGGGGTTTCATCCCTGCTGTTCCTGATCCAACCCAGTATCCGGGCAGGCCCTTGGATCGGCATGGAGTCCGGGTGGCCCAGAACCAGCCCGCCCGGAAGGTATTCATTTTCCAGTTTTGCTTTCGTGGACAGATACCGGTTCATATTCACTCCTTCGCGCCCCAGGGCCGAGGTGAGAAAAAAAATCCGGTCGCTGACGGCGATCACCTGCAAGCTGGATTTTGACAATACCGTTCTGATCGCTTCATCGGCTGTTTGATTGTTGAAAGAACCGGTAAACAGGTCCCTCGGAATGTTTTCCGAAGGGAGATAGTAAATCTTTAATCCATACCCTGAAGCCAGGGTATCCAATACTTCCGGAATCGGTATGCCTGAAAAAGTCCGGGTGATACCCGTCTGTACCGGCCCTTGTCCAAATAAAAAATGCTGATAGCCTGCGAAGACTACCAGCATTTTGAGTATTCTGGAAATTCGTCCTGATGAGATCACTTCTCAGCCGGAGCAAGCAGATTGATGTACTGATCCAGTTTTGGAGTGATTATAATTTCTGTACGACGATTAGCCTGACGGCCCTCCCTGTTGTCATTGGAATCCTTGGGTGCGTATTCGCTTCTTCCTCCGGCGGTCATCCGGTTGGGTTCGACTCCAAATTTCTTCTGAAGCATACGGGTGACCGAAGTGGCCCTGAGGACGCTGAGATCCCAGTTGTCACTGATCTTATCCGTAGCAATCGGCACATTATCCGTATGGCCCTCTACCAGGATATCGATTTCCTTGTGGTCATTGACCACCTTGGCCACCTTGCCCAGCACCGCCTCGCCGGCCGGATTGATATCGTAACTGCCTGAACGGAACAACAGTTTGTCCGAGATGGAAACATATACCACGCCTCCCCTTACCTCTATCTGGACATCCTGATCGTTGATATCACCCAGGGACCGTTTAAGGTTCATGACCAATTGCATATTCAGGGAATCCTTCATCTGGATCTTGGTATTCAGGCCCTGGATGTATTTGGACTGCTGATTGATGGCATCGATGGATTTTTGCATGCTTTCCGCACCGGCTTTGCTGATGATAGACATGTCTTCCAGCCGGGAGAGCAGATTGGTATTGGTTTTATTGGCCATCTCCAATTGGGCTTCCAGACTTTTTATGCGGTTTTGAAGCTCCATGGCCTTGGATTCGGACATTTGCATATCCGATTTCAGTTTGTTTTGTTCGTCCTGATATTTTTTCATCAGGTCCTGGTATTGATCCTGGCTCTGTTTTAACTGAGCCATCAACTGGCGTTTCTCTTCAGCGGTGGAATCCCGTTCTTTGGTAACCATGTCGTGCTTCTTTTTGCTTACGCAAGCGCCCATCATGATCATTGCCAAAATAAATGTAAATATCTTGTTCATATGCGGTTGTTTTCGGGTAAAATTATAAAAATGATCTTGGTTCCGCAACCACGATGATAAAATAGTTAGGATTTTTCTACAGATCTAAAGTTACCGATTTCATTTAAATAAAGCTAACCTAATGTCAGGTTTTTCCCTGATTATGATTTGCTTCTGAAGTGCAGATTTTCACAGGATCCCGACGGATAAGTCTCAAACTGCGATGAATTTAATGGTCCAATCAGAAAGTAATTAAATATTAATAATTTATACATTAAAATCTTATTACATAAGACAATACTTGCCGGCATACCAACCCGAAATGAATAAAAATGATGGTCTCTGTCCCTGCAAGGAGGCCCTTCACCCTTTTGGGGTGATGGAAAAAATCGGAAAAACGGCATTTTTGTAATGGCTGTTCTGATAATATTATAATTCCACCGGTCAAAATCCAATGTTTCCCGGACTGATACATAGATTCTTTCTTTTCTTTCCCGCCCTGTTGGCCCTGGCCTGGCCCCTTATTAGTCCGGGACAGAAATATGATTTCGTCAATTACAGCATCGAAGAAGGCCTGGTTCAATCCCAGGTCAACAATACGGCCCAGGACCAATACGGCATGCTCTGGATCAGCACCTATGGGGGGATCAGCCGCTTCGATGGCAATACCTTTACCAATTTTAATTACGGCAATGGGCTCATGCACTCCCTGACCAGCAGGGTATTCGTCGACGACCAAAACACCGTTTGGATCGGCACGGAAGCAGGGCTGCAGGCCTATGACGGGAAAGGATTCAGGACCATCGGCATCGCCCCGGACAACCGCAGAAGACATGTCAATGACCTGGCCCAGGCGCCGGACGGAAGCATCATAGCCCTCCTCAGCGGCTGGCAGTTGTTCAAATTAAATCCAGGCAGCCAATTGCTCGAAGCCTTTTCGGATACGACCGTGTCGGTCACGGCTGTCGCTGCGGATACTTCAGGCCTCTATGCAGCCTTTGCGAAAAAAGGAATCTATAAATGGTCCGGGGGACAATGGCAGGTTTTTTGTCCATTCACTCCAGCGGATTCAGGTATAGTGATCCGGAAAATGATGTGGAGCCACTCCGTCAAGGGTCTTTGGGTAATCGGGCAGGGAGCATTGTTTTCTTGTGAACAGGGCAGGCTGGTTAAAAAGAACACAGGGATCCCTTCACCCGTGCTTTGCCTGGAAGAGGATCCGGCCGGCGATCTTTACCTGGGCACCACCCGGGGCGCATATAAACTCAGCCCTGGCCAAAGCGCTGAACACATCGGGCTTCTGCAGGGCCTCACCGACAATGCGGTCTTCCATATTTTCCGCGACCGGGAAGAAAATCTCTGGTTTTCAACCGACGGCAACGGCATCTTTAAATTTCATGACCGATCCTTCCGAATCTATGACCGGGGGAGCGGACTGAGCGGCAGCATCATCATGGGCCTGGCCAGGGACCATGAAAACAACTATTGGGCAGGTTCCCTTGAAAATGGCCTTTCCGTGATCCGGGATAAAACCATCCGTAATATCAAGTTACCTACCGGAAAAACCGAAGCCAGCAAGATCGTCTGTGTATTTGTGGATGCCGGGCAATCCGTTTGGATCGGCACTTCCGGGGACGGATTGTGGAGGTACCGCAATAATAAATTCGAACGGGTGGGCTGGGATACCCCCAGATTCCCAAGACATTTCACTTCCATCAACCAGGATTCAAGGGGGGTCATCTGGTTAACCAGCCCGATGACGGTGTCCAGGATAGAAAATGGACTTCCCATCCCTATGCCCGGCGTCTATTTATCTTGTTTTTCAACCTTTGAAATCAACCCGGACACCCTTTTGCTGGGCACGGCCCAAGGCCTGTTCAGCATCAACCGCCATTACGAACTGAAACCCTTCGAGGTGCCCGGTACGCAGGGATTTGTGATTGGATCCATCAACCGCTGGGGAGACCTCCTGGTCTTCGGCACTTCGGAAAACGGCTTGGTGGTCTGGGACCCCCAAACCGGTAAATCCTATGTCTGCAATGAGAAAAACGGGCTTTCCTCCAATATGACCTTCAGCGTACTCCCCGATGGGGCCTCGCTGTATGTAGGTACCATCAATGGGCTCAATAAAGTCGGCTTCGATAAAATTTCGGGAACCTTTCAGGTGCGGCCATTGAAATCGGCCAACCAGAAACTGGGCCCTGAGTGTAACCAAAACGCGATCCTGAAAGATCCCGAAGGACGCATCTGGGCGGGCACCACCAAAGGCATCTATATCTATGACCCCAAACCGGCAGCGCCCCTGCTTCCCCCACGCCTCTTTCTAAAATCCCTTACGATCCATTCCCAACTCCCGGACTCCACCATGGGCACCGACAGCCTGGCTGCCTGGTACCGCATCCCCAGGGAACTAAGACTCAAGCACCGTCAAAACCATCTCTCCTTTTCCCTTATCGCCGTGCATCTCACCGCTCCCGAAAAACTGAGATATCAATATTTCCTGTCCGGGGCGGATACCGTCTATTCGGCACCGGACCCCGTTCCTTCCGTAATCTATCCCAACCTGGCTCCAGGAGATTACACGTTCCGGGCCAGGGCTTTGCTGGACAGCGACCCTCCCATTTATTCAAGTGAACTGGCCTATCCGTTCAGCATCAAACCCCCCTTTTACCAAACCAATTGGTTCAGGTTGTTGGCCGTCCTGTTTCTCCTGTTGACCGGTGCTGTCATCCAAAAAATCAGGATGGTTCTCAGGGCGCGGCAACAGCGGCTGCTCAAAGAAGCCCGCATGCAGGAACAGTTGCTGATTCAGCAACGGACTTCCGAAGACCTCCACGATGACCTGGGCAATAAAATCACCCGACTCTCCCTGCTCACCGATATCCTTCAGACCAAGCTCGGCGGCAATGAAGAACAGCATAAACTCATGGCCCAGATCCGGGAAAATATCCAGGGATTGTACATGGGGACCAAGGATATCATCTGGGCCCTGGCGCCGGGCAACAACAGCCTTATGGATGTCGCGGGACGTATACAGAATTTTGGCACAGAGCTGTTCCAGGACTCGCGGATCACTTTCAAATCCTGCCCGCCGGACCCCTCTTTCGAGGAAATAAAACCTCCCTTTGAATACAGCCGGAATCTCATCATGATCTGCAAGGAAGCCTTTGGAAACATTCTTAAGCATTCCGGGGCCACCCATGCTTCCATTGAATTCAGTCTCCAGCCCTCCTCCATCTTTGACGGCACCGGCCTCACCGTTGAGATCCGGGACAACGGGATTGGGATGCCGGAAAACAAGGGGTTGAAAAAGGGGTACGGGCTCGACAACATGCAAAAAAGGATTGCACGGGTCGGCGGACAGATCCAGTTTCTCCCCAATACGCCGCAGGGGACCCTGATCCGGATCAGGATTAAAATCCCCCGGACGGTGGGATAAATTATTTCGCAGATCTGCGAACTTTACAGTACCAAATATTTTTATATCACTAAATCAGGATCATGGTCACCCGCGTTATTATCATCGAAGACGATCAGACCATCCGAGAAGGATTCACCTACCTGGTCAACCTGTCGGATGGACTGAAAATGGTCAACAGCTACGCCAGTTACGAAGAAGCCGAACCATACCTGGTTTCCGATTTCCCGGATGTCATCCTGCTGGATATCGAATTGCCCGGCATCAACGGCCTCGATGCGATCTCCCGCATCAAGAAAAAATACCCCGCCGCCCACATCATCATCCTTACGGTCTATGAAAATGAACAAAACATTTTTAAAGCGCTCAGCCTGGGGGCCTCCGGCTATTTGACCAAAAACACCCCTTCCTCCAAAATCATTGAATCCATCACGGAAGTCCTGCAGGGCGGCGGGCCCCTGAGCGCCAACGTCGCCAAAATGGTCATCCAATCCTTTCGTAAAAATTCCCAATCCCCCCTGTCGAAAAGGGAAACCCAGATCCTCGAGGGCATTGCGGAAGGTAAAAGCAGAACCCGGATCGCCTCCGAACTTTTTATCGACAAGGAAACGGTAAAAACCCATATCAAAAACATTTACAGCAAACTCGACGTCAATTCCAAGGAGGAAGCCCTGCGCATTGCCAGGCAGGATAAGCTCATTTGAATTGAATTGCAAATTACGGGAGGCTTTGCCCCCGCGGATCCGGAGCATTCGCACAAATCCCCCTAAGCGGGTGATTACTCATGTCCGGGCCGGGCTTATGTTTGTATCCTGATTGTAAAGTAAGTCTTAGGGATTAGTCAAATCTGATCCGGAGTCCCAAAGTCCGGGACTTGCCGGCATCCAATATAAAGTAGAGCGTTCCGGGGATGGCGCCTGTCGCTGTCCTCTTTTTTTTATGAACCTCTTAAGAATCGGCGGGGAGGCCGTCAATTAAGAATCCATTACATTTGTCAAAAGCCATAATCCGTTTATCATGACTAAAACCATCTGGAAAAAAACGGTCAGCGTTTTCATCTGTTTCAGTGTGCTGTTTACCCTGCCCGCGCTGAGGTACTCCGACGCACCGGGAGATAAATACGACCAAACCCTCCATACCCTGGCCAAGGTAATCCAGCAAGGGCACTTTAGTCCCCGTCCCTTCAACGATGAACTTTCCTCGGAGGTCTTCCTGGAATTTATTAAACGGATGGACAGTGAAAAAAACATCTTTCTGCAGTCGGACATCGCCGCCTTCGAAAAATACAAGGACCTGCTTGATGATGAACTGAACGGGCAGACTGTCCAATTTTTTTACGAGGTGCTTGCGAGGTATAAAGAGCGGGTCGCCGAACTCAGCCGGGAATTTCCAAGCTGGTTTGAAAAGCCCTTTGTGTTTGCAGCCTCCCCGGATGAATGGTACGATCCAGGCAAATCTTATCCCTCCACAATGGCGGAACGATCCCGGGCCTGGACCGACAAAATCAAATACCAGGTGCTCGAAAAATATGTGGACCTGAAAGAAGTCCGGGAACAGGCTGATGCGGATTCCATAAAATCAAGGACCGATATCACCCTCGAACAGGAAGCCAGGAACCTGGCGCTGCAGGCCACCAAAAAAAGGATGGAACAATATGTTCATCAAAATACGGATGATGAATTTTTCAGCCTCTATCTCAACAGCATTGTCAACCTGATGGATCCTCATACCGATTATTTTCTCCCAGTGGAAAAACGGACCTGGGATGAAAACATATCAGGAAAATTTTATGGCATCGGGGCCCAGATCGGGGAAGAAAACGGATACCTTAAAATTGCAGCTGTTACCGCTGGAGGGCCGGCCTGGAGGTCCGGAGAAGTGGAAGCCGGGGACTTTATCCTGAAAGTGGGCCAGGGCGATGAAAAACCGGTGGACGTCGCGGGCTTTAGTACCACGGACGGAGTAAAACTGATCCGAGGGGCCGACAAATCGGTGGTCTCCCTTACCCTGAAGAAAATGGACGGCACGATCCGGGTGCTCAAGCTGGTCCGGGAAGAACTGAAATTGGAAGAAACCTTCGCCCGGAGCAACGTGCTCCATATCCAAAACAAAAAGATAGGCATCATCAACCTGCCCAAGTTTTATACGAGCTTCGGCGATGAGAAAGGCCGCTCCTGCTCTGAAGACGTGGCTAAAGAATTGGAACGCCTTAAAAACAACCAGGTCGATGGCATCATCATCGACCTTCGCGGCAACGGGGGCGGCAGCCTCCAGGAGGTGGTCAACATGGTAGGGCTGTTTATTCCCCAGGGACCTGTCGTTCAGGTAAAAAGCCGTTCGGGAAGGCCCGGGATATATATGGACCGGGACAACAAGGTCATTTACGACGGCCCCTTATCCGTCATGGTCAATGAATTCAGCGCCTCCGCGTCAGAAATTTTTGCCGCGGCCATCCAGGATTATAACAGAGGGATCATTATTGGTTCCGGGACCTATGGCAAAGGCACGGTGCAAAGGCCTTTCAACCTCAATGCCGGGCAGTCGGGCCCCTTCGACCTTGGCAGCGTACACATCACCATGCAAAAATATTACCGGATCAATGGCGAATCCGTCCAACTCAAAGGGGTAGAACCCGATATCAGGCTAAGAGGCTATTACGAAAATTATAAGGTCAAGGAAAAGGACCAGCCCAGCGCCCTCCCCTGGAACCAGACCAGCCGGCTTGAATATGCCCCCTGGGCAGAATCCATTCCGGAAATCCCCGCATTACGGGACTATTTGCAGAAACTGGACAGCACCGGCGGCCAGAAGCTGTTTGAAGAAAACGCCGGGTGGCTGGCTTCACAAAACGAAGGCCCCCGGTCTCTTTCCGAAAACCGGTTCAGGGAGCAGCGGAAAATAATCCGTGAAAAGTCCGCTTTCAACCGCGACCAGATGAGATTGAATACCGACCAGGATGTCTACGGGATATTTGACGGGGAGTCCGCTGACCAACCCCGGATCGACCGCAACAACCGGCTGACCAATTATTATAAACGGGACCGTTACCTCCGCCTCAGTGGCGAACTGATGGTCAAATGGCTTGAAACCCGTTCGATAGCAGCCAACCGGACCCACTAAAGCCGGGGGCCTTTCCGGTTATCAGGTTCTCGCTCACGCAGGATAAGGTTGCATAAACCCGCCTCAGCTCGCCTGATATTTTAAACTTTCGTTAAGCTTTACCTCTGCCTTTATCTTAACAATTGGGACTATTTTTACTTTTCAATTCACCTTATGGCTATTTTCAACCTTACCATCAATGACCAGCGCTATAAAATAGAGGCTGAAGAAGACATGCCCCTGCTCTGGGCTATCCGGGACCTTGTCGGTTTAAAGGGGACCAAATATGGCTGCGGCATTGCCCAATGCGGTGCCTGTACCGTCCACCTGGACGGACAGCCGGTCAGAAGTTGTTCCCTGCCTTTGGGCGTGATAAAGAAAAAGCAAAAAATCACCACCATTGAAGGTATTGGCAGCCCGCAACTGCTGCATGCCGTGCAGGAAGCCTGGGTGGAGGAGCAAGTACCCCAATGCGGTTACTGCCAGAGCGGCCAGATCATGTCCGCCGTCGCTTTGCTGGCCCAGCATCCGGAACCTTCCGATGACCAGATTGACACCTATATGAATGGAAATCTCTGCCGCTGCGGCACCTACGACCGGATCCGAAAAGCCATCCACCGCGCCTCCGGCTCTGCAAAACCAAAAACCATGGGGACCCATTGATGGGTTCTGATCCTTATTCTTCATGAATTCAATTCCATCCTGATATGTCCATTTCAAGCCTTTCAACGGAAAGAAGAAGATTTCTAAAACAAAGTTTGCTGGGCACGGCCGGCCTGATGATCGGCGTGCGGGCACATGCCGGGGGCCACGCCCTGGTCAAACTCTTTGAAAACAATATAAGCACCGAACTCAATCCCTTTGTCCTCATCGACGCCAAGGGGGTCATCACCCTCGTAAACAGCCGCCCGGACATGGGCCAGGGTTCAATCCAGGCAGTTACTTCGCTCATTGCCGAAGAACTTGAAGTGCGTATGGATCAGATCCAGATCGTGCATTCCGATGGTCAGGCCAAATATGGGTCCCAGGGCTCGGGAGGCAGCAGTACGGTGAGAGGACTTTGGTTTGACCTGAGGAAAGCAGGTGCGGCAGCCAAAGAGATGCTGGTCAGGACAGCCGCCGGCCGATGGAATACCAGTCCGGAGAGTTGCCAGGCCCGGGATGGCGGGGTATTCCTGACCGGAACGGATAAAAAATTCAGTTATGGGGAACTCGCCGTCGATGCCGCCAAACTGGATGTTCCCAAAAATCCGAAACTGAAGGATCCTAAGGATTTTAAGATCCTCGGCAAATACCATAAAAGAAGCGACATCCCGTCCAAAGTCAACGGGACAGCGGTCTTCGGCATCGACGTCGTGGTTCCCGGCATGCTCTATGCCACGGTGATCCATGCTCCCTCCGTGCAAGGCAAACTGGTCTCTTATGACGCCACGCAAGCCATGGCCGTGGCAGGAGTGAAGCAGGTGATCAAAACGGAACATTCCTACCCGGGCGGCAAGTCGGAAGCCATAGCGGTGATCGCCGAAAATTACTGGGCCGCGCTCAAAGCCAGCAAACTGGTGACCGCCCAATGGGACGATGGCGACCTGGTGCAAACCCTGAATACCGGTCAATATTTTAAAGACGCTTACGCCGCTGCCGCAAAGCCCGGGGTGCGTGCGGAAGAAGACGGCGATTTTGATGCTTTCTTTGCGGCTTCCGAGAAAAAACTGGAATCCATCTATGAAACCCCCTTCCTGGCTCATGCCGCCATAGAACCGGTCAACGCGACCGCCCATGTTAAAGAGGACGGATCGGTGGAAGTCTGGGCTCCCATACAGGGCCCGGACGGGGCATTGGGAGAGACGGCGGATTACCTCGGGATCGCGACAGATAAAATAAAAATCCATCCCCAATTGTTAGGAGGTTCCTTTGGACGCAAAGCCTTCATGGATTTTATGAAAGAGGCGATCGACCTGTCGAGGCAGGTCAAAGCGCCGGTCAAACTCATCTGGTCCCGGGAAGAAGATATGATGCAGGGCCCCTTCCGCCCGGCCATGCTGAGCCGGATGCGGGGCGTGATCGGCAACAACCGGCTGTCCGCCCTCAGCCATCAGGCTATCGGAGAATCCATCCAGGGCCAGCATTGGAACGGGCTGGCGGATTACCAGGCTGACGATTGGCTGGCGGGTGAACTCAGCAAGGAAAATCACAAATACGGATTCCCGGTACACCACCTTTCCTACAGCAGGGTAAAAACCCCGATTCCGATCCTTTGGTGGCGTTCGGTATATGCCTCCAATTTTGCCTGGGGCCAGGAATGTTTTATCGATGAGATGGCCCATAAAGCCGGATTGGACCCCCTGGCCGCACGCAAACAACTGTTGCGCAATTCAAAACGCGACCTCGCCATTTTGGAAAAACTGGAGGAGATCATCAAATCCTCCCCTGCCCTGCCCACAGGCCATGCTCGCGGCATCGCCATGTTCCGGTCTTTTGAGTCCATGAGCGCGGCCATGGTGGAAATTGCCCGCAAGGACAAAGGGGCGCGGATTGTGAAAGTCACTTCGATCATCGATTGCGGGCAGTACGTCAACCCGGACAATGTCAAAGCCCAGACCGAAGGAAACATCGCCATGGGTTTAAGTTCCGCCATCAAGGGAGGCATCACTTTTTCCGAAGGCAAATGCGATCAAACCAATTACCACCAATTCCAGGTCATGCGCATGTCTGAAATGCCTGAAGTGGAAGTCCATATCATGGACAACCTGGAAAATCCCGGGGGAGTCGGCGAACCCGGCTTGCCTCCCATCGCACCAGCCCTTGGCAACGCCATTTTTAACCTGACGCAAAAACGCATTTATAAACTTCCGGTGGACCTGGACAACCTGGTTTAGTTGAGCTTATAGATATGCCAAATTTTTAAAATTTGGCATATCTAAACACTGTTGGGGAGGAGCTTAGCTCCGACCCCCCGTAAAACTGTAAATCATTTTTCTTAGGTACCAAGCCGAAACCAAGCTTCGTCTGAACATATGTGTTGGGGGAGGAGCTTAGCTCCGACCCGCTACCAAGCCGAAGCCAAGCTTCGTCTCAACATCTTCCGAGCTTAGCTCCGACCCGGTAAAACTCATTTTATCAAAGCCTGCTCAAACGGCACAATTTTAAAATTTACATTGACCGGCAATCCTTCCTGTGCCAGTTCGAATCCCTTTTTCTTTTTTATCAGTTTGAGATTCCGGATTTCCGTTTCACCGGGAACCGCCAGCATACCCTTCGCCTCCGAACTGGTACTGAAAACAACCAGATCAACCTGGCTCCAGTCCAGATCCCGGGTGGACTGGGCAGCTTTGAGCCGGGGCAGGACCGTACCGTCCCGGATCAGGATAATGGCTTGCACCGCCCCTGCGGACATCCGGTGCCAGCCTCCCGAATAAGACCTGCCATCCTGCATATCGATCCACTTACCCGCCGGCAGGTATACCTCCCTCGAAAGCCGGCCCTCTTCAAACAAAGGTGCTACCAGGATGTCGGATCCCAGCAAATACTGATTTTCAATTTCCCAGGCCCCGCGGTCTTCCGGAAATTCCAACAACAGCGCCCGGGTCATGGGTAAACCGGCTTGGGATGACATCAGCGACTGGGTATAGATATAAGGCATCAGGCTGTATTTTATTTCGATGACCTTGCGGAAATAATTTTGAAAATCCTCCCCGTAATCCCAGGGTTCCTTGGGAGGCTGTCCATGGCAGCGGGTATGGGAGGACAAAGCCCCGAAAGGCAACCACCGCCGGTAAAGGTTTTCCGGTGTCCTGCGCGTAAAGCCCCCGATGTCGTGGCTCCAGAAAGTGAAGCCCGAAAGGCCCAGGGAAAGCCCGCCCCTCAACTGGGCCTCCATGCCCATATCCGAAGTTTCGGCATCCCCTCCCCAATGCAGGGGATACCTCTGGCTGCCGGCCCAGGTGCTCCGCGCCCAGATGATCCTTTCATTGCGCAGTTGCTGGGTAAGGTCGGAAACCACCTGGTTGTAACGCAAGGGATAGAGGTTGTGCTCATAGAATCCCGTGCGTCCATTGGAATAAATGCCGTCAAAGGGAGCCGCTTCGCCAAAATCCACTTTGATCGCTGCTACGCCCATCCTTAGCAGGCCGCCGATTTTTTCCCTGTACCAGTCCAAAGTGCGGGGATTGGTAAAATCCAGTACGGCATCTTCAAAAGGAATGTTGCCTTTCGCGTTTTTTACATGAAGTCCCTGGTCCACAATCTCCGGGAACAATTTGTTTTTCGGAACAAAATATGGGAGTTGCCACAGGCAGGTTTTAAAACCGTCTTTGTCCAGGTCGGCGATCATGCCCCGGGCATCCGGAAACCTGTTTTTGGAAAATTCATAATCGCAACGCCAGTCCGTTTCGAACCAGCCCGTATCAAAATGAAGGACGTCGGTGGGTATGCGGTTGGCGCGCAGTTTGGCCGCCACATTCCTTCCGTCGGCTTCGGAAAAATAGGTGATCCGGCTCATCCAAAGCCCAAAAGACCAAAGCGGGGGCATGGGCGCTTTGCCGGTCAACCGGGTGTACTCATCCAGGATGTCCCTGGGTTTTCCCATAAATACAAAAAGGTCCAGGGCCTCATCGCCGATCCACAAGGCATTGGAAGCCCCATAGCTGTTTCCAAAATCACAGGTGATCGGGGTGGAGGTATGCATAAACATGCCGTAACCCCTGCTGCTCATAAAAAAAGGAACGGGTTTGTACATGCCCGGCGTTTCCACTCCGTTTGGATCACAGGTGTAGAGATTCACTTTCTGGCCGTATTTGTTGAGTTTGGTAAAGGATTCCCCGCATCCGAAAATTTTTTCATCGGGAGAAAGGGTAAAGACCGCGCCGACGCTCCTGCTGTAATCCGCAGCCCGGCGCACATAACAAAAAGGCATGGTTTGACAAAAGCCCTTGTTGTCGGAGGAATGCCGGGTTTTAGTGAGCGGTCTGCCCTCGTGGTCAAAAAATTCCACTCCCCAGGGTTGTTCATAGATTCGCACCATGCCCTGCTGGCTTTTATACTGATGGCCGCCCTCGATCCGGGTGTAGATCCAGCTTTTGTCTGAAGCAACCCGGCCTCCGGGGATCATCAGGGTATCCGTTTCGACCCGGCTCACTCCGGTATTCATCCTTATCCGGACCGTCTTCGGCGTTATGAATTCCAACTGGAAAGGCCAGACCGGGTCGGCCGCATATTCCCGGGCAGGAAATTCATTCTGGACCGTCCTTCGGATCCCATGCTGGGTATAATTGAAGGCATGGGCCGGAAAATATTCAGCCCTTCTCCACAATACCTGTCCGGATGCCTTTGCCGGATCAAAGCTTGCCAGGCTGTCTGCCAGGAAATAGGTATTGGAATAATCCCTGAAATCGCGGCTGAGATCCAGGGGCTCATTCAACAGGCTTTGGGCGGATTGTGCCCGGAGCCCTGCAGTCCAAAGAGTAAAGCCCATCATCGCCAAGAAGAAGAATTTTGCCATAAGTTTTTATTTTTATTTACTAACCGTTGTCAAAAATGGGAAAACTCAGTGAAATGAAGCATGCCCCGGTGCCCCCGACCCTGGAGCCTGTCCAAACAAGAAGGTCAATCCATTCACCAACCCACGATCCTTTTTGTCCGTCTTACCATTGCAAAATGAAAGTCCTGACCTTTCTGGCCTTGGTGATTTCCTTGCCGTTCCTTGCCTGCTCCAAAAAAACACAGGCCCCCCCTGAACAGGAATCCGGAAAGCCAAGGACCCTCCTGCTTTCCCTGCGCATCGAAAAAAAAGGAAACGATTACCAGGTTACGATTCCCAATTCCCGGATCATCGACGCCCCCTTTATGGGCAACGAACCGGGTCCGGTGATTTACCGGGAAAATGATTTCCTCTGTTTTATCCAGGACCGGGATAAAAAAAACCTGGATACCCTCATCGTCTCACAGCCCCTCCACCCCAGGTATGAATTTCCCGGAGAGGAAGGAGCCATTGGATCAAAACAAGTGGAATTGCAGGAAAACGAAGTCCTGCTCCGTTTTGCCTACACCTCCAGGATGACCTATCTCCAGGTCCACAAAGTGGAAAAAAACAAACAATTAAAAACCTTGAATACCCTGAAATTACCCGGGAATTAAAATCCGGACCCAGTAAGCTATGAAACCACAATTAACCTTTTATCGATGGGGCGCTGGTCTTCTCTTTTTGATTTTTGCCCCCGCCTTACAGGCACAAACCTTTCCTAAAGACAGCATACGGTGGAACGGAGATCTCAAGAAATTCATCAACCTGGTCTTTCTGGGCGATGGGTATCAGGCCGGCGATCTCAACAAATACCAGGAACATGTCGGGAATACCGCAGACTACTTGTTCAAATTTTCGCCCTTTAAGGAATATGCCGATTATTTTAATGTCTACGCGATAAAAGTTCCTTCAGCTCAAAGCGGAGCGGACCATCCCCGTACGGCAGTCGATTGTGTACCGGCAGCCGAGCACCCCCTGTTGGTTACGGAAAACTATTTCAATTCCACTTTTGATTACAGTTCCATCCACCGTTTGCTGGTCCCTACCAATCCGGGGGCGGTCATCAATGTCATCATCGACAACCTTCCGCTTTACGATCAGCCATTGATGCTGGTCAACAGTACTTTTTACGGGGGATCCGGAGGAAGCACCGCGGCTACCGCTTCGATCAATACTTCTTCCTTTGAAATCATGGTCCATGAAATCGGGCATTCCTTTGCCGGCCTCGCCGACGAATACTGGGTGAATGAATTCTCTGCCGGAGAAAGAGCCAATATGTCCCGTGAAAAAGACCCGGCCAAAGTAAGATGGAAAAACTGGATTGGTTTTAACGGGGTTGGAGTATACCCTCACGGCGCCTCTGGTGGCCAGGAAAACTGGTTTCGACCGCATGAATCCTGCGAAATGCGCTTCCTGAACAGTGAATTTTGCCCCGTATGCAAGGAAGCGATTGTGCTCCGGATCATGCAACATTTCGGGACACCGGTCCTGTCCCGCTTTCCTGCAGATCCATCCGTGACCCTGATGGCCGATTCCATTCCTTTTAAAGTCGATTTGCAAAAACCCAATCCGAATACGCTGAGGACCAAATGGATCTTGAATGGCCAACTGATCTTTATGAACCGGGATTCGATCCTCCTGCGGCCAAATCAATTACTTCCGGGAAACAACACCTTGACCTTTGAAGTCCTGGACACCACCCCCCTCATCCGCGCCGATAACCATCCCACCCTGAATACCCACGTACTCAACTGGAATATTCAACTGGCCAGCACGGGCCATGACGATGCCTCCGCCTGGCAGGGACTCCGGGTTTATCCCAACCCGGTTTTCAATGAGCTGACTTTATCCATGGATGGAAACCCCGAAAAATTAAAATTTGAAATCCACAACATCCTGGGCCAGATTGTTTTCTCCGGATATTTAAAAGATATGATCAAGGTCAATACCCATGCCTGGATCCCCGGACTCTATATGCTAAAAATTGAAAACGGAAACGACTATACTTCGAGAAAAATACTGAAGCAATAAGTTCCTGCGGATGTCCCATAGCGTTAGCGAAGGGACATCCCTTTCTCCCTTTCTCCCTTCCTCCCTTTTTTCCCTTCCTCTAATACAAAAGCATATACGAATATTCCACCTCGCCGGCCAGGGTATCGATCCGCAGGATAAACTGCTCATCGAGCAGGGGCTGATGAAAAAACTCCCATCCCGCCGGATATTTTCCCCAACCCGGGCCGCTGGACTCCCTCCTGATTTGCCTGAACCGGTCGGACATGTCCCGGATCTGATTTTCATGATAATCCAGGCGGAACTTTACCTGGTAGGAGCTGTGGTCATCCAGGACATCGAAAGATTTGATCCGGTAATCCTCCGGAAGACGGATCATGGAAAGGGATTTTATCTTGTGGATATGATAAAGCACAAAAATATCCTGGTTCCACCGTGCTTCCTCCACACAGCCGGTGAACAATAAAAACAGGGTTAAACCCAAACCATATTCATACCGTGGGCACATGACCACCATCGTTAGGTTCATAACGGGCAACAGGGCCTCTTGTGCCCCATCCAGACCGGAATTAACTTTTTCCTTAAGAAAGATGTCAATCCCCCTGAAGAGGATTGACATCTTATGGTGTTAGCCGCTTTAATGAAAGGAGTAATCTACAGGATTACCCGTTCATGCCTCAGTTTTCTTTACGCAGGTATTGATCCTCCCCTCTCACCCAATCCGACCGCAGGGGAATGAAAAAATCGAAAAAATCTGCATCTTCGGTGACTTCAATATCATGAGCGACGTTTGCCGGAATGATCAGGACATCTCCTTTTTTCAGCAACACTTCCCGGTCATCAAAAATGAATTTCATCACCCCCGACAAGACGCATACATATTCTTCATTATCGTGCTGATGGCGGTCGACCCCAACTCCTTTTTTGGCATTAAACCTGGCCAGCGTGCCTTTTTCACCGCTGATCATCTGGCGGGACAGTCGTTCACTGAAATCCACGGTTTCTAGGTCTTTCCAGGATACTTTCCGGATGCCTGCCGGTTTCCCTTCATCGCCTGACAGGTACAATCCGGAGCCCACAACATAGGTTTCGGGGCCAAAGCGGACTTTGCGCAAATAGGTTTTTTTGAGGGCCGGCAGGTTATCCCCGGGTTTAAACCAGTAACAATCCAGCCAGGCACTCTCTGCATTCCTGACGGCCTCGAGCTGTTCTTTCATTACCTCTTTGCCGCTCAGGTCTTTCAGATCAAGCAGGTTTCTGCCCTCCAGGCTGGGTTGGGCAGCATTTACCAGTTCGGTGCCCTGAAGGTCATGCACAAATACATAAGTGTCCATGAATACAAAAGGGCCTGTTTTATCGCGGAGTTGAGGGAAGGCTTGTTTGCCCTGCTTGGCTATCAGTTTAGCTGCACGGTCCACCACATCCTCCACGAAGGATTTGTTGATCTCCATCTGGTATATTCCGCAACCAATGAGATAAGGTTTCCCGTCCGGAAAAGTCACTCCTTTGACGAAGGTGGATTTCCAGGTGGGGAAAATGTCTCCCGGTTCCGGATACATATAGTGCACCCATCCTTCCTTTGCCCCCGTCGAAGCGGCATCCAGGAACATATATCCAATCGGCCGGTCGTGAATATCCTTCAGCTTGCTCACATCCTGTCCTTCGCCGGCTGGTTCAGCGGCATGAAAGACCCGGATCCCTTCCATATTCCAGACAAAGAAGTAGGTATCCTCTTTGTACCATTTGGTCCCTTTCTCCCGGAACTGTGGGTAAGCTTTTTCCCCATTTTTTTCGAAGATCACCGCTGCCTCGCGCACCAGGGCCATCAATTCAGCAGCATCCATTTTTTTGGTCAGGGCAGGTTCCTTGGGGGCATCGGCGAGATAAACCCCGCAACCGACCAATACGGATTGGTTCCCCATCCTCGCCCGCGTGACATAGGTGGATTTCTGAGTGGATACGCTTTCTCCCGGTTTGGGCCACATGTAATCGACCCAACCGGCACCCTCGGCTTCAACCAAGCGGAACATTTCACGGATCAGGTACTTACCTCGGGTATCTTTGAGATCCATGATATTGCGTCCTTCCAGGTTTGGAAATCCTGGGTTTACAAGGTCCACGCCCTGTTCATTGATCACAAAAATATAAGCATCTTTTGCCATGAACGGACCCTTTGGATCATGGAACAACCGGAAAGAAGCCGTTTCAAATTTTTCGATTTGCCCCACGGCATCCCTTACCATATCTACCACGAATTCCCGCTCCATCCGGTCATTATAGACCCCGCTGCCCACAATAAATGATTTTCCCGTCGGACTGTGCACCAGGCGAACATAACTGCTTTTCCAGCGGGGCAACAGACCTCCCGGAACGGGCCATTGATAATGATACCATCCCTCGCGTTTATCCGACAGATTGGTTACCGCCCCAAGCAAACCGCGGATGATCGGCTTGCCGTTGATGTCTTCGAGGGCCAACTGGTTCCTGCCTTCCATCTGGGGATCGGCATGCACCAGCATGTTTCCAGAAGGATCCAGAACAAAAATATAAGTGTCTTCCATGCGCCACCGGCTGCCTGGACGGCGGAATTCATCAAAGGCGGCCTCACCTTTAAGACGGATCAGGTCGGCAGCATCACTTACCAGGGAAATGATTTCCGGGGTGCTGTCTTTCGCCACCGTAAAACCGGAATTCGAAGGCGCATTGATCATCCCCGTCCCGGTGAATTCTTTTTCTAAAACTGTCGCTTGTTCTATTATACTCATACCGTTTGGTTTATTTGGTTTAAAAAAATCAGGATAAGAAAAAACAAAGGCCGGAGTCGCACAAATCAGACCCGCTGAAAAGGCAATCCGGGTGAATAAGCCTTTTTTCATAATAAATAATTGAATCCCCTAAACTAAGTCTTTAAGCCACCGGCTTTGATGATTACCATCACCGGTTTATTTGATTAAAGTCATAGCTTAAATTATTACACAAATCGACAGACGGGTAAAAAAATATCTATATAAACAGTCTCCGGTTTTGAATAATATACTCTCCATTGATTCACCAATAGATCGTATGAACAGACGGATCTTTTAAAAATCTTATATACTTCTAAACCTCATATTTTATATTACAAACTCCATTATTGTTTTAATCCGTTAAGTCCTTTTTCTCTATTTACTCGCCTTATTCAAAACCGGATCTGTCCTTTCATTTATTTTCATAGTATCGAAGATACTGGTCTGCCCCGCGCAGCCAATCCTCCCTGGCCGGAGTGAAGAAAACCACAAACACCGTTTCTTCCAATACCTCTATTTCATGAGGCACCTGGGAAGGAGTGATCATCATTTCTCCCGGCATGATGATATATTCCCTGCCTTCCACACTGTATTTTACGGACCCGGACGTAACCACAAAATACTCTTCACTGGGATGGGAATGGAGGGCTATCCGGGCGCCCCCTTTTGCTGAAAATTGTGAAAGGGTACCTTTTTCCCCGCTGATGGCCTGCCGATACAAGGATTTGCTCATCTCCTCTTTTTCAATCGCATTCCAGGAATGTTTGCGAGCTTCTCCGGTTTCTTGTCCTGCATCCACTTCGTAAAACCCGGACCCGACGATGTAGGTTTCATTGCCGTGCTGCACCTTGCGCACATAAGTGTGCTTGCGGGCCGGTTCATTGCCCCCCGGCCGGTACCAGTAATAATCAATCCAGGCACTGCCGTTTTTCAAGGCAGCTTCAATATAATCGTACACTGCCCGTTTGCCGTTCAGGTCCCTCTCGTTGATGACATTTTTGCCTTCCAGGCTGGGCTGGGCTCCATTGACCAGTTCCACCCCGACCGTATTGTTTACAAATACGTAAGTATCCATAAACATGAAAGGCCCCTTCTTATCCCGCAGGAGGTCAAAAGCCCCTTTACCGCGCTCGGCCACCAATACTGCAGCCCGGTCTACGATATCTTCAATAAAGGCCTTGTCCATTTGTAATTGATAGATGGCGCTCCCGATAAGGTATTGCTTCCCTGATGGAAAAGTCACCCGCTTTACAAAAGTGGATTTCCATTTAGGGAATATATCCCCGGGTTCCGGCCACATATAATGGATCCATCCTTCACCGGAGGCACTGCCGGCCGCCTCGAGACTCATCTTTCCGATCGGCCTTCCCAACACATCCTTATCGCCGACCACATTTTGGCCCTCGCTGGAGGGTTCTGTGGCATGAAAACGCCGGATCCCTTCCATCGTGTTCACAAAGAAATAAGTATCGTCGCGGTACCACCGGGAGCCCTTCGTCCGGAATTCGGGATAGGCCTTCTCCCCTTTCTCTTCCAAAACGGCTGCGCCTTCGCGAACCAGGGCCATCAGTTCCGTTGCTGTCATTTTATTTGCGGGGGCGATGATTTTGGGAGTCTCACCCAGGTAAACCCCACAGCCCACCGCAACCGGTTTTCCATCCAGGATGGCCCTCGCCACATAGGCGGACTTTTGAGTGGAGACACTTTCTCCCGGTTTGGGCCACATGTAGTCAACCCAACCGGTACCCCTGGACTGTGCGACCTGAATGATTTCCCGAGTCAAATACTTGCCCTGAGGATCCCTTACATCCAGGTTATTGCGTCCCTCAATGCTCGGAAAGGCCGGATTGACGATCTCGATCCCCTCCATGGTAATGACGAAAATATAAGCATCCTTGGCGAGGAAGGGGCCGCTGGGGTCGTGGAACAATTTAAAGGCCGCCTTACCCTGCTTATTTATTTCGTTGACTGCCCTTTTTACGAGATCCACCACAAATTCCCGCTCCATGCGGTCATTGTAGGTGCCGCTTCCTACGATATAACTCTTGCCTGAAGGCGCTTTCACTTTCTGTACATAGCTGCTTTTCCATCGGGGCAGCAGCCCGCCCGGAACAGGCCATTGGTAATGATACCATCCTTCCGGTTTATCGGGGATGGCATTGACCGCATCGAGGAGCCCGCGAATGATATGTTTCCCGTTGATGTCCTTCAGGGCCAGCTGGTTCTTGCCTTCCAGTTCAGGATCGTTGTGGACCAGCATATTCCCAGAGGGATCCAGCACAAAAATATAAGTCTCTTCCTGGCGCCAACGGCTGCCGGAAACACGAAAATCATCAAAGGCCATTTCCCCTTTTAACCTGATCCATTGCGCAGCATCCCCCACCAAAGCCATGAGATCTCCGGTAGGGTCCTGCCGGGATACCCGATCCGATGCCATGAGGTCCCGGATCATCATTTCATTCATCCTATAAGCACCCCCGCTCCCGGGTCCGGCTGCCTTCAGGTCCATTGCAAAATTTGAATGACCGGGCTCAAAGCCAGAAATTCCTGATCCCGCGGAGTTTGCAGTATATAACAAAAACACCGATAGAATAAAAATTGCTTTCATAAAAAAACGCTTTAGAAAAATTGAATAAAATATTCAACCTCAACCTGTCAATGTAATAGGGATAACATCAATAAATGATGACAATCATCACTATTTAACTTGATTGATATCAGCGATTTAAGGCATAAGTTCCGGATTATAAATAAGCCTCTAATCCTATAGATTTTGATTAATCATGACGGCCCCATCAGGCTTTATCCGGGTGCTTACTTATTTAATTTGAACGCGTGATTGAACCCGTGACAAAACCCTGTTGCAGCAAGGACAGGTCGCAGGATGTGACTAAAACTCAATGGATCGGCTTATCCGGTGCAGGAGCGGTTGCGTGGAATTCTGCCTGGACCAAAGCGGTGTATTGATCCAGCAATTCAATGATGCGCCGGCGGTCGTGGGATTTGACAATGCAGCCGAAATGATGGTCCATGTCGGTCATCGTCCATACGATCTCCGGGTCAGAGATCCTGCTGTAATCCTGACTTTTGTGGCGGGCCAGGGAGATCAGGATCCCCGCATGTCCGGGGTCCCAGGATTTTAAGAGATGCGGTTGATATAAGGCAGCCGTGTATTCCACCTTTGCCCATTCTTCCCAGAGATTGATGCCGGTGGCAAATTCCACCATTTCGGCGAGGTGGGCGCCCCCTACCCTTGCGGAAGTCTCGATGAAATAAAACTTACCGTCCTCTTCACTCTTCAGGGCTTCGGTATGGGCTGCGCTCGACCGGAGGTTAAAGCCGCCGAGGATATCCTCGTTGAGGCGGAGCAAGGCCCGGTTGTCTTCATCTTCCGGTTCCAGGGTGACCGACCTGAAAATGCCTCCCCCGTGAGCTACCTCGAAGGGAGGGGCCAGGTATTGGCTGCAGCGGCAAAAAAGCACCATGCCATCCTGCACAATGGAATCCATGTGGTAAACCTGCCCTTTTAAGAAGCGTTCCAGCAGGTACTGGTGACGTTCTTCACCAAGCTCCTGGATTTGCTTCCAGACCTGTTCGGCCGTTTCTATTTTTTTTATGCCGGTAGCCGATGCCTCTCCCCGGGGCTTGAGCATCCAGGGGCCGGGCGTATCCCGGATAAAGCCGTTGACCATCTCATCGTTGAATATGGGGGTGAAAGCCGGCACGGCTACTCCCGTGGCTTGCGCCCTGAGCCTCATGGCCAGTTTGTCCCTGAAATACCGGGCGGTCGTCTGCCCCATACCGGGTATCCGGAATTCTTCCCTCAACAAAGCCGCTTTTTCCACGTCAAAATCATCCAGGGCGACGATGCGATCGATTTTTTCCCGCCGCATGAGGAAAGCAAGCCCCTTGACCGCGTCTTCCATGATCCAGTGGTTGCGCTCATCGGACTCCATATAAAAAATTTCATCGAGGCTTTCCCGCGGCCAGGCTTTGTCTTCGTGTTTTTTGGAAGTCAGGAGAAACACCCTGGCCCCGCATTGTTTGAGGGCCTGCATAAACCGATTGCCCTTGAAATAAGAAGCAATGCATAAAAAGGTAAGCGGGCTTTCCATGTTCAGGGCTTGATCATTTCTTCCATCCATTTCACCAGCAAATGAACTCCATACGCGGTAGCGCTGCGCATTTTGCTGAAATCCGAATCCACCATGGCCACGCCGGCAATGTCCAGGTGGGCCCAGGCCGGATGGCCCGAAGTGAAGGCTTCCAGGAATTTGGCTGCTGTGCTTGCCCCGGCAACCGGTTTGGTGGCCAGGTTTTTTATGTCCGCAATGTCGGAATGCATTTCTTCTTCAAATTCCTTCCAAAGCGGCAGGCGCCAGACCCTTTCACCGGTTGCCTCCCCGGCTGCGGTAATTCCCTGCGCCAGTCTTTCATTATTGGTGAACAGGCCGGCAGCTTTGTTTCCCAGGGTCATAATGCAACTCCCGGTGAGGGTAGCCAGGTCAACCATGATTTCCGGCTTGTATTTTTTTACCAGGTAGGCCAGGGCGTCGGCCAGGATCAACCTACCTTCGGCATCGGTATCGATGATTTCAATGCTCTTGCCGCTGTAGGAATGGATCACATCCCCCGGCCGGTAGGATGCCGGCCCGATCGCATTCTCCGCAAGCGGGATCACGGCGGTCAGTCGGATGGCCAGGCCGGATTTTTCAGCCAGGTCCACGGCGCCCAGCACCGCGGCTGCCCCTCCCATATCGCTTTTCATCAGGTGCATGTTGGCCGGATCCTTGAGGCTGATCCCTCCCGTATCAAAGGTGACCCCCTTGCCCACCAGGCCGATATGTTTTAATTTTTTAGCCCGGGTGGAGGGTTGATAGTCCAACACCAGCAGGCGCGGGGGCGTCTCACTGCCCATGCCGACGGCAAGCAGGGCGCCCATCTTGTGCTGGGCCAGGGCCTCTTCTTCCAGGATCTCCACCTTCACCGGCCTCCCGTGAAATGCTCTTCGGGCCCAGCCGGCCAGGTATTGCGGGTTGATCTCGTTCGGAGGCAGATTGACCAGGTGGCAAATCTCTTCCTGGGTAGAGGCGATGCGGATCCCGGCTTCAATGCTTTTCAGAGTCGATTTTTTACCGGTGAAAAAAGCAAGCTCGGCCGGTTTACCTTTTTTTTCTGATTTATAATAATCCAGCCGGATCGCCGAAAGAGCGAGGCCATTGGCCAGGGCCGATATGGAATTTCCATCGAGATAGTCCGGCAGGACCAGGACGATTTTTCCTCCGGACGGCTTTTCTTCCTGTTTATGCACCGCCAGGCGGCATACTCCCGCAATTTTCTGATAAGCCCGTTCATCCCCGAGCCCCATCAAAATCAGTTTTTGTTTCCCCACCCACTGCTCGATAAACTTTTTGTAGTCCGGTTCATGGTTTTCCGCCAACAGTAGGGCTTGTTTTGACCAGGGGGAAGGCAGCTGGCCTTCGCAGGCGGCCAGGTATTTCAATAATTTTTTGTGGTCTTTTTTGAATACAGGGATCAGGATATAATCCGCCTGCCGCATATCTTCCGGGGAATAAATCGGTATTGGTCTCATTGCTGTAAAGATCAGAAAAATAAATACTTCAGGGCATATGGAAATTCCTTGCCCCAATACTTTTCACTATGTTCCCCGGCTTCATGGATCGACAGATGGACCCGGTCGTTGGAGGGGTCCGTGCGGATCAACTGGTCAAAAAAATCAAGGGCGAACCCCTTCATATTCGAAGCTTCCTTTCCGCCGGCATAGAGATAAATAAACTGGTCGTGGCTGATCAGGGGGAGGTAGATCAGCCGGTCGTAAATCAGGTCCAGGATTTTCCAAAGGGAGGGGCTGAACAACATGAGCCTGCCGAAATACCGGGGCTGGTTGATCCCTGCCATCAGGGCGATGAGGCCCCCCATCGAACTGCCCCCAATGCCGGTATTGGTGGGCTCCGGCTTGGTCCGGTAGTGTTTGTCAATAAATGGCTTGAGCCTGCCCACCACCCAATCGAGAAACAGATGTCCCCTGCCCTTTTCAGTGCTGTTGTGCCGGATATAGGTGTATTCTTCAATCCGTTTGAGTCCCGCGTGATCGATGCACACCACGATCACTTCATGCATGTTTTTCTCAGCCATCACGGCCAGCTTTTTATGGATTTCCCAGGATCCGAAAGGCGCGTGGTCTTCAAAGAGGTTTTGACCGTCCATCAGGTACAGCACCGGGTATCTCTTATCGGTATATGCGTAGTCGTAAGGCAAGAGCACCGAAACCCTGCGCTTTTTACGTGTACCGGTGATCACCATATCGTGATGAATTTCAACTTGCGGAATCAGGGAGATGTCACAGACCCTGCCTTCATTTCGCCAACGGGGAACCCAGGCCCTGACCGGTTCATCGGGATCCGTCAGGATCCTGTTTTCCGTAAAACTGCCGAATTCATCCAGTTCGACATTCGCCCACCGGCTGCGAATAAATTTGTATTCGACCGGATGGTCCTCCGGTACGTTCAATTCGAGATCAAGCTGGTATTCTCCGGGCCGGATCTCCTTCATTTTGTATTCGTTTTCCTCCCAGCGGTTAAAGGAACCGGAAATGCAGACTGCCTCCCCTGCAGGGTCCGGTGTACTGAGCTGGATCTGGACTTTATGCACCGATTTCATCCGGGCCAAAGATAAAGATCCGTCAGCTATGAGTTATGAACCCTGACTGTGCTAACTTGCTAACTTGCTAACTTGCAAACTAATTCATGCTCTTCGAAGTCTTTCGTACGGACGACGGGTCTGAGACGGTCATGCAGCATCCTTTGGGAGTCAGTTACCACAGCCGTTTTGGAGCCCGGACGGAATCGGAGCAGGTATACCTGGTCAACGGATTACATTTTTTTACCAGTGAAAACCCTGGCCTTTCATCCGTAAAAATATTCGAAATGGGCTTCGGGACAGGCCTGAACGCCCTCCTGGCTGCCCAATATGCCCAAAAAACGGGTATCGGTATCGAATACCATACTTGCGAATTATACCCGCTCCCTGCTGAAATTTACACACAGCTCTACCGCGGCGAGGCTGCCCTTCTGGACCCACTGCATGAAGCAGCATGGGACAAGCCTGCCCGGATTCATCCCTTTTTTACTTTGGTCAAATACAAACAGGACTTAAGGCAATTAGACTTGACTGAAGTCTTTGATGTGGTTTTCTTCGATGCCTTCGATCCGGATTCTCAACCGGATCTTTGGGACTATACGGTGTTTGAAAAACTCGCCCTTGCTGCCCACCCCGGATCGGTTTTGACCACCTACAGTTCCAAAGGGTCGGTCCGCCGGAATCTGGAAAAGGCGGCTTGGAGAGTGGAAAAACTCAGGGGGCCGGCGGGGAAGAGGGAGGTGGTGAGGGCGACTCAGGGATGCTCTTCCTTATAATGCGCCGCCAGCAAATCTCCGAAATCATTCCTTACATCCCGGAAGATGCTGTGGACGTGATTGCCGTTGTTTTGGTAATTGTCGTACTCAATAATAAATTCCGGGCCCTGGATGCGGTAATAATGGGTATGCCCGGGACTCACGTCTTCTGAACCCTCCCAGACAAAGAAAACCTTGTTCCAGCCAGCCTGTTCCACCCGCGCAAGCATGTCCTTTACAAAAAATCTGGAAGCGCGGTGGATGTATAATTCCACGAGTTCTTTCAGTTTGGTTTGCTGGGCCGGGCTCAATTCCGTAAATGAGACGCCCCCGGCTTTGTCGATGCTGGCTTTCCTTTGCTGGTAGGTGAGGATTTCTTTGGAGGCCTGGCTGGAAACAATCGCCTTGGTTTTCTGGCCGGTGTTAAGGGAGGAGAGGATGGACGTGGCGAGCTGGATTTCCGGCTTCATCAGTTGGTAACCCTTGTTTTCGCCTTCCAGGACGATGGCCGGGTTGGCGCCCAGCACGGAAGGTGAAGCGGCAATCACCTTATTTTTTTCAAGCACATAATTAAAACAAAGGTGATGACCTTCGATTTTCCAGCCCCAGGTTTTGTCCAGGTGGGTCGCGCCGAACAATTGGATAAAATATTTCCCGGGATCCCGGTATGCATCGCCTTCTTTCCGCCCCTCCACGCCTCGCAATATGCTTTCCAGGAAAGAAATGGATTTCACCCGGTCCAGGGTCTTTTCCCCACCGGTAGCCAGGACCAGACGGTAAAATTTTTCCTTCTGGCCGTCGCTGAGCGAACCGACCGTGACTCCTGCCCGGTATTCTTTGGGTACAAAATCCCAATTGACCCGTTCTTTGTCATCCCAGGGCCTCGACATTTTATCCAGCTGGTCGGGACGCAGGGACTTCAGGAGATCGGCTGCCGCTTCGCCAGGGCTCAGCATAGGCATTTGTTGTTGAGCGGTAAGGGCGTTTCCTGCGAACAGGAATACCATAAGCAGGCTAGGAATTAATTTTTTCATTATGCTCTTAAAATTAGGAAAATATTTCGTGTGCTGGTGATTCCACCTGAATCGGGTCGGCTGATTATAACTTCCAAAACACCTTTTTATGGTACATCAACTTTAGCAACAAGTAAAAAAGGAAGGCGAAAACAAGCGCAAATAAAAAAGAGGTAATCTTTGTGGGAAGTCCCGTCGCCTGCAGTCCCGAATACAAAAACCCTTTCAGGCTGACCATTTTTTCTCCTTGGTTCCAGCGGATGATTCCTAGCAAGCGGGCCAGGATGCCGCTGCCCACAAAAACCATCATCGAATTCATGCCGAAATAAACAAAATGAATCGTCCACTTTTTATATCCCCGGACGTCAATCAGCCAGGTGAGCGTGGCCAGGGTCAGCAGGGCAAGCCCACCGGTAAAAAGCACAAAGGAACTGGTCCATATTTTTTTATTGACCGGGAAAACCATATCCCAGAAATAACCCAGCAAAAGGCAAAGACCGCCTGTCACAAACAGGATATTGATTTTTTCCGCCGGGTTTCCATCCCTCCTCAGCCAATTGCCGGCGAAGATGCCTAAAAGGCCCGTGCCAATGGCGGGCAAGGTGCTGAGCAGGCCTTCCGGGTCCCAGGTTTTCGAGCCGGACCACAAATGGCCTTTCAACAGGGAATAGTCGATCCAGGCGCCGAGGTTGGTTTCCGGCTCAAGGCTTGCGTAACCATACCCGGGCACCGGGATCTGGGTCAGGACAAACCAATAAGCCAGCAACAGGGTGACGAGGATATAAAACAAAACCCGGGTGGAACACTTGAGGTAGAGCACGGCAATCACCCCATAAACCAGGGCGATGCGCTGCAGGACGCCGGGGATCCGGATCGTGGAAAAATGATAATAGGGAAAACCATTTAAGGCCAGCCCGATACCAAAGATCAGGAGCACCCGAAAAAAAATCTTTTTATACAGTTCCATCCCGCTGCTGCCGCTTTCTTTCCTCCTTCCCAGGGCAAAAGGCACCGCTACCCCTACAATAAACAGGAAAAAGGGAAAAACCAGGTCGGTGAGGGTGCAGCCATGCCAGTCCGCATGAAGGAGGGGCGCATAGACCGCTCCCCAGTCGCCCGGGTTATTGACGATCAGCATGAGGACGAGGATCATGCCGCGGAAGACGTCTAAAGAAAGGAAACGCATAGTTGTATATAAGTCAAGGCACCTGTTGCAAGGTAGCAAGTTTGAAAACAAGCTGGTGATAAACCAGAAAATAAATACAGCTATGAAAAAATCCTGGGGAGCGGGCCGGCGTTATGGGGAGAAGGTGCCCCGTTTTTATGAACAGGGACTAGCAACTTTTATAAAAGCTAAGTTGCTGCTGTTCCAGCTTTTTTTCGATGGCTTTGGCGGCGGGCGTCACACAGAGCCCGCCGAGATTGGTACAACGAAGCGTATGGTGTATTTGGTCACCCACGGCTTTCATGGTATCAATCACTTCATCGAGCGGAACCAGGTGTTCGTAATCCGATAAAGCCATATTGGCACAGGAAAGTGCATTGGATGCAGCCATGACATTTCTTCCCAGACAGGGAGCTTCCACCCGGTTGCCAATAGGATCGCAAATGATTCCAAGTGAGTTTTGCAAGGCCAACGAGGCCGCTGCAATGGATTGGGCCAGATGGCCACCCTGCATTTGCACCAGGGCAGCGGCTGCCATGCCGCCTCCCGAACCCGTTTCGGCCATACAACCGCCTACTTCAGCTGCAAAGGTTGCATGGGCCGCGATGAACACACCGATCAAACCGGCCGAAAGCATGGCTTTTACCAATTCGTCTTCGGATAAATGTAACGAATGGGCCATGCCGATCAACGCGCCCGGCAAAGCCCCGCAACTGCCGGCCGTAGGCGCTGCAACAATCACCCCCATGGAACTCTTTACTTCCATGATGGCGCTGACATACATGACGATCCGGTTTATCACCTCACCACCGGCCAACTTGCCTGCCTTGAATTGTTTTTGGTAATGGGGCGCCTGGCTTGGGAGTATTCGGTCTTCATATTGAGTGCCCCGCAGTCCGGAATGAACCGCTTGTTCCATAATGCGGACAATGCTTCTCATCTTTTCCATGACCTCCTCCGCCGAAATATTTCCCCTGGCCATTTCATAATCAAGGGCCGGCTCCCAGAGCATTTTATTCCTGTCCTTGTTGTAGAGCATCATTTCGTTACAGGTAATAAAAGGCACCTGTAAGTTCTTCCTGGCCATTACCGGCAAGACCGGATGAAGTTGTTTGATAAACAAGACACCTTCCATTTCTTGCAGTTCTTTCTTAATGGCTGAATCCAGAAAAGCCTGCGACTTTATTTCAATGAAACAAAACGCGCCCTGGTGAACTTCCAGTTCATCATATACCACAGATGCTTTTAAAAACGATAAAACAGGATCCGGCTGATTGCAATAGATTAATGTTTCATAATAATCTCCGGCCATGGAAACAGGGAGGTCATCAATGGCCGTTACCTCAATCATTCCCCCGCCGGTGGAAATGGCCGTTAATTTTCTTGTTTCTTTCGGGTTTGATAAGGTGATCTGGTAAAGGTTCGGGTGATGATTTCCAATGTCATGGATTCGGATCGACACCTGGATTCCGGCGGTGATCAGGTGATTTTCTGCTTCGGGCAGCCGTTCGTCATGGGCTTCCCAGCCCAGGAATCCTCCAAACAAGCCCATGTCCGAACCCTGGCTTTTATGCGTGGTGGCCAAAGAACCCTTGGGATCAAATTCAATCAGGATGTCCTTAATGTTTTCATCCATCAAATCCCTGCACAGGCGGGCCATTCTCAAGGCTGCAGCGCAGTGCGAACTGGAAGGGCCCCGCATCACCGGCCCGATGACATCATTAAATATGCTGGGATAGCTGACCATGTTTTTAAGGCTTTAAATTTACAAATTCTTCTTCCAAAATTGTTCCATGGTTCTGCGCATATGCAGGGTGGTGTTTATTCCCTGGTTGATGCCGTGATCGCGCATGGGATAAGACATCATACTGAACAGTTTATTGTGTTTGATCAGTTCATTCACCATGATCTCAAAATTCTGATAATGTACATTGTCATCACCCGTACCATGAATAAGGAGCAACTTGCCCTGTAATTTATTTGCATGGGTTACCGGAGAACCCTCACGGTATCCGTCCGGGTTATCCTCCGGCAGTCCCATGTACCGTTCCTGGTAAATATTATCATACAGCGTCTGATGGGCAACAAAGGAAACAGCGATAGCGGTTTTGAAAACATCCCCATGGCGAAAGATACCATGCAGGGACATTTGACCCCCACCGCTCCAGCCCCAGGTCCCGGTGCGTGCAGGATCAATAAAAGAATACATATTCATGATCTTTTTTGCGGCAGCGGCCTGATCATCAGCCGCGAGCAGGCCAATCTGCCGGTATATGCATTTTCTGAATTCACGTCCCCTGGGCACCTTTGTACCGCGGTTGTCGACACTGATTACGACACAACCCAATTCATTGGCCAGGTACTGATGCCAGAGATTATCGCCCGTGCCCCAGTTATCCTGGACGGTGGATCCGGCGGGCTCTCCGTATACATGAAAGAGGACCGGGTATTTTTTTCGCGGGTCAAACGATCTGGGCTTGATCACCCAGGCATCCAACACCACCTCCCCGATATCCACTTTAAAAAATTCCTTGGGACGAAGGCCGAGATCATTTATTTTGCTTTTTAAGAGCGCATTGTCTTCCAGCATTTTCATTTCTGCATGGTTGGCAAGATGAATGAGTGAAATCCGGCGGGGGGTGTATGCGTTTTCAAAGCTGTGTATGGCATACTTGGCGTTGGCGGAGATCTGGTAGGCATGCTGCCCGGCCATATTCATCGGCGATACCCGTTCGGCCTCCCCGCTTCCGTCCAGCCTGCTGCGGTAGAGATAACGCTGAGTAAAGTTTTCGGGAGAAGCGGTATAATAAACATAACCTCCTTCAGGGTCAATGCAGTTGACCTGGATCACGTCAAAATCCCCATTGGTGATGCATTGCATTTGTTTTCCGTCTCTGGACACTTTATACAAATGCAGCCATCCATCCTTCTCGCTGGTCCAGGTAAAAAATCGGTGGTTGTCCAGCCAAACCACATTATCGTGAATTTCTAAAAATGCATCGTCTTTATCGGTCAGGATATTTTTTAGCGCCATGGTTTTGGTATTGCCCACCCAAACCGTGTTGGTATTCTGCAACCGGTTAAGCTGCTGCAGCATCACCTCATCCGAATCCGGGATATACTCCATCCGTGCCAGGTAGTTATTGCGCGGATCGCCGGGTACCGCAAACCACCTTGTTTTTCCTCCTGTAGCCGGCACTACGCCCACTTTCACCGCAGAATTGGGAGTGCCCACTTTAGGATATGGCAAGGGAATGGGTACTGAATAGTTGGAATCCACATTATTGATCAAATAAAAAGTTCCCACTCCTTTGGTATCGGATTGCCAGTAGGCAATATGCGTCCCATCGGGGCTCCAACGAAAACCATCCCGGTCATCCAGTTCTTCTTCATATACCCAGTCAAAAGTGCCGTTGATGATATTCCCACCGCCATCCTGGGTCAAGGGCGTGATTTTCCCCGTTGCGACATCCTCCACATAAATATTCTGTTTGCTCACATAAGCCACTCTTCCGCCTTCCGGGGAAAATTTAGCAAACATCAGGGTCGCTTCTCCAAGTCCTTTGCCTAATTGCCTCAGTCTGCCGTCGGTGAGGTTGAGTACCCAATAATCTCCCCGGGTATGGTAGCGCCAGACTTTTCGGGTATTGGTAAAGACCAGCAATTTGCTGTTATCTTCCGACCAGGCATAATCTTCAATGGCCAAGGCTTTGGCCGCTCCGGCAGGCAACAACTGTCTTGCATGAACCAGGACGGTTCTTAATCCCTCAGCCACATCATATCGAATGATGTCGTTCCCCTGTAAGGCGTCGTTAAACTCCAGTGTGGAATAACTTTTATTGTCCTTCATCCAGCGCAAGGGCCCGATCCCTTTTGACCTGTAATGGTTATGGATATACATATCCTCCAGGGTGAGTTCCTTATTTTGAGCAAAAAGGCCGGCTCCACACAATACAGCGATCAAAAGTGCTGAGGTAAATAAAATACTGCGTTTCATCTTTATCCCTTTTTAAAATTCAGTGGCAACTATTGAACCTGATAAACAGTTCCTTTTACGGTTTGAAATTCGGCAAGTCCATTGGAATGTTTATTATAAACCACCGGGTTTCCATTACTGGTGATTTTTAGTCCGGGCTTCCATTCCAATCTGCAAACTTCCCCGGCTTTGGATAAAATCTTCAGATGGCTGAGGATTGAATTATGCCAGCTGAATTCCAGTTCGAAGGCGCCCCTGGCACAAACCCCTCTAAAGCTCCCTTCAATCCATTCGTCGGGCAATGCGGGCAATAATTTTATAAACCCGTCATGCGACTGCATCAGCATTTCGGTGACTGCGGCCGTCACCCCAAAGCTTCCGTCCACCTGCAAGGACCTGCCGCACAGAGCGAACAAAGAAATGCAGCATTGCTCCTTAAGATAGCCTTTGTAAATCTTGTTTGCCCGGTTTCCATCGTTCAATCTGGCCCACAGCGCCATTTTCCAGGCACGGGACCAACCGGTAGAGGCATCTCCCCTTTCCTCCAGTACTTTTTTATAGGCTTCCACCAATGCCGGTGTTCTTTTTTCAAACAACACTTTTCCCGGGTACAATCCATACAGGTGTGAATAATGACGGTGATTTTTTTCCAGGGATTTCCAATCGTCAGCCCATTCCTGCAAGGAGCCCTCTTTCCCTATTTGCGGCGGCACAAGTTTTTCCCGGGCTCGTTTTACCTTTTGAACAAATGAATCTTCCTTTCTCAAAACGTCGGAGGCTTGCAGGTAGTAACCAAACAAGTCGTATAGGATCTGCATATCTATGGATGAACCGGAGCAAATACTGGTTCCTTCCCTGAAACCCGCGGTGACCTCATCAAAATAAGGTTTGTTGCCACCGCCATCCGGAAAGTTTTCAGGAGAAGTGGAAGGATTGGTGACCAGCCATTTGCCGTTGGGATGCGGCACCAGAAAATCCATGAAGAACTGAACAGAACCTTCCATAAGAGGGTAAGCTTCCATTAAAAAGGTCCTGTCCATGGTATACTGGTAATGCTCCCATAAATGCGTGCAAAGCCAGGCGCCGCCCACCGTGAACGTTCCCCAGGTGGGCCCATCCATCGGGGCCGCCACCCTCCAGAGATCCGTATTTTGGTGGAAAACCCAGCCTCTTGCCCCATAGTGCTCTTTGGCCACCTGCGATCCCTGATCCGTCAATTCCCTGATCATGCGAAACAGGGGTTCAGCACATTCAGAAAGGTTTCCGCTCTCCACGGACCAATAGTTCATTTCCGTATTGATGTTGGTAGTGTATTTGGAATCCCAGGAAGGATTCATATCATTATTCCAGATGCCCTGCAGGTTAGCGGGTTCCGTACCGGGCCTTGATGAAGCAATCATCAGGTAACGGCCGAACTGGTAACTCAAGGCCGCAAAGGAAGGATCGGGTTCGGTCTGAATTTTTATTACCCTTTCCGGTATGGGCAAATAAGAATTTGCGGTCTTGGGCAACTGCAGCGAAACCCGGCTAAAATACTTTTTATGATCCGCTGCGGCAGCCAAGGCTATTGCTGGGTAAGACTTACCGTCTAATCTTTGGAAATATTGGTTCACCCGCTGATGGGGATTGCCGCTGACGTCTTTGTAGTTGACAAAATTAGTAGCAGCAGTAAAATACAAAGTCACTGCGTTGGCATTTTCAATGACCAGGTCCACGCCGTCTGTTTTTATCGTGCCTCCTTCCGGCTGGGCCTTGATTCTTGCCTCATATCCTATTTTACCCTCCACACCCAGATAATCCGTGGACTTGCCGGTCAGCACCAATCCATCGTCGCCATAGGGATTCATTTGGAAATAATCCGTACCATAGTTGGAATGTGCCTGGTTTCTTTCTCCACGGAGATTGGCGGTAAAAGAAATACGGCCGGGCTTATCGGCCGTGATCCGGACCACAATGACCTGGTCAGGGGCCGACGCAAAGACTTCCCGCTGGTAATTGACTCCATTGGCGGAATAAGCCACACCCGAAATGCCATCCTCCAGGTTCAGCCATCTTTTATAAGAGGTAACGCTGTCCTGATTTTTGAAAAATAAATGCAGGTTGCCCAGGCACTGGTATTTCATCTGCTCCACCGGGTAGCCCATTAAGTTCCTGCCAAACAGGTTATGAGCCGCCAGAAATTTTTCTTCAAACACCAATTTTTGAATTTCGGGCAACACTTTGTAGCCGCCTTTTACCACTGAAGAATACGGCCCACCCGACCAATAGGTTTCTTCATTCAACTGGATCCGCTCTTCGCCGTTTTTTCCGAATATCATGGCGCCTAAGCGGCCGTTTCCCACAGGCAGCGCTTCATCCCACTTTTGGGCGGGGGTATCATACCAGAGCAAGGTGGAAGGGTCAAAGGTTTTGCCGTTAATTTTTTCTGCGATGCTGGCTTGCTGGGCAAACAGGCTGCTGCCGAATAGTATCAAAACGGGCAATAACAAGCTACTTTCCTGTTTCATAACCTGGGTTTTTTTGCTTTTTGCATCTGAATGGAATACCAGCGGAACCGTTCGCTAAAAATATACAATCCCAGATTAAGTTATTCCAGATAAATTTTGGATGAATGCCATTTAATTAGTTATAGCAAAGCCCTCTAGCGGACTGGCCACGTGCAGGTGGGATGCAAAGATCGCTCCCTATTCGCACCCGGATGGTTGACGATAAGCATGAGGACCAGGGACCTGCCGCGAAAGACGTCGCGGGAGAGAAAGCGCATTTTAGCAGATAGTTGGCGAGTTTGTAAGTGCGGATGTCTTAATTTTAGAGGTATGAATTTCCATTCAGCAACATTGCTCTGGATTGTCCTCCTCCTGTTTTCCTGTGATGACAGGGAAGAACATATTATCCGGCGAAAGGACCTGGTTCAGGCGGTGTACGCTTCCGGGGAGGTGCTGCCGGTGGGCTTTTATGAGGTCACCAGTAAAATTCCAGGCATCGTCGACACCATATTCGTGTCGGTGGGGCAAACCGTGAAGGCCGGAGACGCCTTACTGAGGATCCAGAGCCAGGCCAACCGGCTGAATCTCCAAACCGCCAAAAACCTTTAGGAGCAGGCGAGAAAAAACGCTTCGGACGGTTCTGACCGATTGGCCGGTCTTGAACAAAAAGTAGCCTCTGCCTACGCCGCCTACCGGCAGGATTCACTGGATTACGAAAGATATAAACGCCTGAACGAACAGGACATCGGCTCGGTGCAAATTCTTGACCAGGCCAGGCTCCGGTACCAGACTTCACAAAGCAATTTCATGATCGCCACGCGTGCTTTCCAGGAGACCCGGGGCCAGTTACGGATCGAACTGCAAAACGCAAACAACAATTACCTGGCTCAGAAAAGCCTGCTTGGAGAATATATGCTCGTCGCCGCGATATCGGGCAAAGTTTATGATATCGTTCCCAAAGCAGGTGAGTTGGTTAGCAGCAACCATGCCGTCATCGATCTGGGCGCGACAGACTCCTTTGAAGTGGAAATGCTGGTGGATGAGTCCGATATTTACCTTGTGAAACAGGGTCAACCGGTCTACTTCGAGCTGGTCGCCCTGGAAGACACCGTGTTCCATGGAACGGTCAAAAACATCTATCCCAGGATCAATCCGGTGGACAAGACGGCCAAGGTAGTGGCCTCCATCGATCCTCTGGGCTGTGATCTTTACCCTGGCATGTCCCTGGAAGCCAACATCATCATCCGGCAGAAAAAGGGGATTCTGGCGGTACCCGTTGAATATATCTCCATGGACGGAACGGTCATCGTGAAGAAAGGTTCAAAAAAGGAAACCGTTAAAGTCAGGACCGGGATCCGGGACCTGGAATATGCCGAAATCCTTGAAGGCCTGGAAGAAAACGATCATATTATTAAACCCTGACCATGAGGGACTCCCCCTTGTTTAAAATCGTATGGGCACACCTTACCGGGCGGAAGAGGCAAACCCTGGTATCCATACTGGGAGTGATGTTTGGCATCACGGTCTTTATTTTTCAGGCGGGAATGATTACCGGCCTCCAGAATTATTTTGTAGAAAAGACCATCCAGTCGACCCCGCACATTCAAATCTCCAACGAAACCACGGCTTCAGAAAAACCGGTCGCTGCCAAAGCCTATCCGGAAAACAGGGACATCTGGTTTTCCATCAGAAATCAAAAGGACCGGCTGGAGGAGGATAAGATTAAAGATGGCTTGCAAATCGCGAGCTTATTGGAAAATCACCCGGAAGTGTATGGCGTATCCCCCTCTCTCACCAGCCAGGCCATCTTTAAATTGGGGGTGCTGGATGTTTCGGCCATCGTACACGGCGTGGACATCCTAAGGGAGAACCGCCTCTTCAACCTGGAAAAAGATATCGTTCAGGGTTCGGTGATCCGCCTGGAAACCGTCAACAATGGGCTCATCCTTGGTTCCGGACTTGCGGAGAAACTGGGGGCAAACCTGAACGACAACCTGAATATCGTATCCCCCAACGGGGTCAGCCTCCCGATGAAGGTGGTCGGAATCCTTTCAACCGGCCTGAGGGACCTGGATGATCAGCGGGCCTATTCCAGTCTGCGCAATGCCCAAAAACTGATGAAGGCCCAGAGCAGTCACATTACCGACATCAGCATCAAACTGAGGAATATCGATAAGGCCCCGGAACTGGCCGACGAATTCGAAAACCGGTTTGGCTACCGGGCGGTAGACTGGAAAGAGAAGAATGCCGCGGTGTTCAGCGTTTTTAAAATCCAGAATATTGTGACCTACCTGGTGATCCTTTCCATCCTGCTGGTCTCCGGTTTCGGGATCTTCAATATCCTCACCATGATGATCTACGAAAAAATGACCGACATCGCCATTTTAAAGGCCATAGGCTATACCGACAAAGACATCCGGCGGATTTTTCTGTCCGAAGCGATGCTCATCGGGCTTGCAGGAGGGGTTTTGGGTTTGATCACGGGCCTGGTCATTTCCATTATTGCCGCGAGCATCCCCTTCAGGATTGAAGGGTTCGTAAGTTCGGAGCGGCTCAATATCAATTTTAATCCGCTGTTTTACACCATCGCCTTTATTTTCGGCCTGCTGACTACGGCCATTGCAGGATTATTGCCGGCCCGAAAAGCAGCCAAAGTCGATCCACTCCACATCATCCGGAATCAATAATGCCTGAAAAGACCATCCTGGAAGCAAGACACCTGGACAAATATTTTTACGATCCGGTTAAATTCCATGTGCTGAAAGACATCAATCTCAGGGTGGAGGAAGGGGAATTTGTTTCCATTGTGGGCAGTTCCGGGAGCGGAAAATCAACGCTTTTGTACACGCTCTCTTCCCTGGACACCGATTACGAAGGCGAGGTCATTATTGATCAGACGGCCCTTCGCTCCCTCAGCAACGATGACCTGGCCCGATTGCGCAACCGGTCCATCGGTTTTATCTTTCAATCACATTATCTGCTGGCGGACTTTACGGCTATTGAAAACATCCTTTTGCCGGGCCTGAAACTGGGCAAGCGGTCAAAACCCGACCTCCTCCGGGCTGCCCTGGAAAAGATGGACTTGCTGGGCATCCGGGACCAGGCAGACAAAGCGGTCAATACCCTTTCCGGAGGGCAACAACAACGCGTGGCCATCGCCCGGGCCCTGATCAATGATCCGAAAATCATATTTTGCGACGAGCCCACCGGGAATCTCGATTCAGGCAATGCACGGATCGTATTTGACCTGTTGAAGGACCTCGCCCACAACTACAAGCAGACGATCCTGATGGTCACCCACGATGAATCCTATCAAACCGATCGCCAGATCCGGTTGCACGATGGACGGGTGGTAGATTGAGTTAAACACTCCGAGGGGGCAGGCCCCAAGGGGGGCAGGGCAAGCTCACCGGTATAAAGAACAGTTCATCAGTTTAACAGTTCACCAGTTGGACAGCTCGACGGTCTGTGGCAGAGCTTGCGAAAAGCCAGTTCAAACGGCTACAAACGGCTTCACCCGCATACAACCGGATTCAAATGACTACAACCGTATTAAGACTTTAATATCCTAAACGGACATAAGCCTTCTCACCTAAAATTATATAAACACTTGATTTATTTATACTTATTATTATTTTGAAGGCATAATTTTATATCGGGACTTCGAAGCAACCAAAGAGGATTTATTTACTTCTACAATACGCATGAACAACATAAATTATTCATATAGAATCCTTTATACCCAATTTGAATGGACTTTACTGGCTAAGTCGTTTGTGGAATTCAAATCCCGGATTCAACGCCGGCATCGCATTTAGTGATGATATATAATATTTAACGCAATATTGCGTAAAAGCAGATGTTGGCGGTCATGCTATGACGACAGTGTAATTTTGAAACATTTGACAAATAAATATTTTAACTTTTACAAAAATAATTTCAGACAATGGCAAGCATCTTAAACGAGTACATTAACAAGCGACTGGGATTGCTTGACCTACAAAACGAGTTGCAAAGACTGATAAAACTATATAATAAACATACAGGACGTTACATGTTTATTTATGCAGCCGACATTAACAAAGCACGAAGCAGAGGAATTGATGTAAGTATGGTTCAAGACGATTTTTATAACATACAAGATATTTTACGAGAGTCTAAAGAAAAGAAAATTGATTTCTATATTGAGACACCTGGAGGCAGTGGAGAGGCGGCTGAAGAAATTGCGAAATTTCTCAGAAAACAATTTGATGAAGTAAATTTGTATCCACCCGGCCAAGTACATATACTCGGATTAGCGGTATGAATAAAGAAGGGTTAGTTATTTGGCTAAGGGCAGCAATTCATCCACCCGGTTTATCGGATGAGAGGGTAATGCCAGAAGTGTAGATTTCAACCAATCCAGGGGATTTATGCCTTGGAGTTTGCATGTGCCCAATAGGGAATAGAGCATGGCACTTCGTGATGCTGCTTCATGACTGCCAGCAAACAGGTAGTTTTTACGACCGATGGCAATGGGCCGGATGCTGTTCTCCACCGGATTATTATCGATATTCAGCTTTCCATCGGTGATGTAAATGGTCAGTTCTTTCCAACGGCCAAGGGTATAGGCAATGGCCTTACCGATAGGGCTTTTAGGCAATACCTCCAGAACATTCTTTGTCATCCAGGTATGGAGCTGTTCCAGGACCGGAGTCGCCTTTAACTGGCGTTCTAACCGGATTTGCTCCTCATCCCATTGCTGGTCCTTAATTTGCCGTTCCAGGGCATAGAGTTGCTGAAAAAGGTCCAGGGCTTGCTGACTTCGGGGAGCATCATTGAACTGGGCTTCATAAAACATCCTTCGGGCATGCGCCATGCAATGCATCAAGGTAATTTCTTCATTGTCCTTATACAGGTCATATACTCCATATCCGTCGGTCTGCAGGTGTCC
>JAKQHS010000170.1 GCA_029557915.1 Bacteroidota bacterium
GCACGTCAAATCCGCTGTAGCAAGCCTGAAAATTGAAAAAAGAAAGAAAAAAGGTCAGTTAAACCTTAGTTTTTGCTTTTTCCGGCCATACCATCCTCCATATAGGATTACCCTCTACCTGTACAATCAATATTTGTAGGGTCCCATTTGGCATCTTTATCCAAAAAACTAAAGCTGAAAAGGCTGTAGTGCAACAAGCACAGTAATCAGTAATCAGCAAACCAATCAACATCCACCACCCACCTTCCCATGATAAGTACATACTTCAAAACCGCCTGGAGAAACCTGATGAAGAACAAAGTGTTCACGGCGATCAATATATTCGGCCTCAGCCTGGGGATCACGGCCTTCCTCCTCATCTTCAATTACCTGAGGTTTGAATACAGTTATGACGATTTTCATCAAAACAAGGACCTGATCTACCGGGTGCCCATGATGATCCGGGAGGACCAGGGGATTGAGCAGACCTTCGCGTTTACTTACCCGGCAGTGGCTCCGGCTTTAAAAAAGGATTTCCCGGAAATCGAACATACGGTGCGCTTCCGCCGGCAGGGAGGAATTGTGAGGCATGGAGAGGTTAAAATGGTTGAAAACGGCAGCATTTATTTCACGGATCCTTCCGCCTTTGAGGTCTTTTCCTTTTCCTTTTATAAAGGATCCGCAGAGACCGCGATGCGGGAACTGAATGATGCGGTCATCACCCGGGAAACCGCCGAAAGGTATTTTGGCAATGAGGACCCCCTGGGCAAGGCCCTGCATTACCGCAACGAGGACTTTATCGTAAAAGGGGTGCTGGACAACCTCCCCTCGAATTCCCATATTCGTTTCAACATACTGCTCAATTACAATAAATACATCCAGGTCACGAGGGGCAGGGCTGAAACCAGTTGGGGCTGGTCGGACTTCTATACCTATGTAAAGCTAAAACCCGGTGCAAACCCGGAAGCCCTGCAGGCGAAACTGGAAGCCTTTGCCCAACGATACCTGGGGGACGATATGAAAAAAAGCGCCTATTCGGTAAATTTTGTCCTTCAGCCTTTGAAAGACATCCATCTCCGCTCCCGGTATGACTATGAACTGGAAGGCAACGGGGACCTCTCCTACCTCAAATACCTGGGCATCGCCGCCTTGTTTATCCTCTTCATTGCCTGGATCAATTACATCAATCTGACCACCGCGCATTCCATGGACCGGTCCAAGGAAGTGGGTGTGAGAAAAGTGATCGGCGCCGGAAAATTTCAAATCATCCGTCAATTTCTTGCTGAATCTTTTTTTATGATTTTAGCTGCGGCCCTGCTGGGAATTTTGGGTTTCCGGTTTGGTCAACCGTTTTTTTCAAAGCTGGTGGACAAGGATATCACCGGCTTTTACGAGACCAACTTCTCCTTTTGGGCCCTTGGCCTGGGCGTCTTTCTGGCCGGTACTTTTCTGGCTGCCTTTTACCCGGCATTCATTTTGTCCTCGATGCCGCCAGCCTATTCCATCAAATCGGCCCAGCCCTTGCCCGGGGGTCAGGGCAGAGGAAAAAATATTTTGCGTAAATCCCTGGTCCTCCTTCAATTTATCGCCGCCCTGGCGCTGATCGCCGCCTCGCTGGGTTTTTACCGGCAATTGAGGTTTATGCAAAGCCGCGATCTGGGTATTCAGATTGATCAAACCCTGGTTTTGCAGCAAAATGCCGCCCTGGATAGTTCGGACCTGCCGGCTTATACCGCTTTTGTAAACACCCTGGAAGCCAATCCGGAGATCCGGTCGGTGACTGCGTCCACCTCGGTTCCGGGAGGTGAGGTCGGAGGCTCCGCCGATTTTGTGCTGCAAAACAGCCAGGCCGGAAAAAGATGCCGGCTGCTGGGCATTGACCGCAAATTCATGGATGCTTACGGTCTTGAGCTGCTCGGAGGGCGGAATTTTTCGACAGACCGGATGAGCACCGACACGGCAGTGCCCGTTAATATCCTGGTGAATGAAACGGCCGCAAGGGTTTTTGGGTTTTCGGACCCGTCGGGGATCCTGGGCAAAGAAATGGACGGGGGCGGCTTTCATTGTAAGGTCATCGGCCTCGTGAAAGACTATCACCAGGAATCCCTTCAATATGGTTTTGACCCGATCGTCTTTTATCCCGCGGAGGAAAGCGATATGGGCAATTTTTCCCTGAAGGTCATTACGGGAAAACTGCCTGCGCTGATGGATTTTGTAAAGGAGGCCTGGAACCGACATTTTCCGGAAAGTCCCTTCCAGTATTATTTCCTGGATGAACAATTCAATGAGCAATATAAGAATGACCGCTTGTTCGCGACCGTACTCGGCCTGTTTACCCTGATCGCCATCTTGCTTGCCTGCCTGGGCCTTTTTGGTTTATCCCTGTTTACCATCGCGCGTCGCACACGGGAAATCGGGATCCGAAAAGTACTGGGTGCCACACTGGCGCAAATCACCAGGATGATCACCATGGATTATCTCCGCCTCATCCTGCTGGCCGGTATCCTGGCGCTTCCGCTTGCCTTCCTGCTGGTCAACGGCTGGCTGAAGCAGTATGCTTTTCACATTTCGCTGGGTGTCTGGTTTTTTATACTGCCCCTGGTCTTGCTGATCCTGATTACCCTGATCACGGTCAGTTATCAATCGGTGAAGGCGGGATTGGCGGATCCGGTGAAATCGCTGAGGAGTGAGTGAGACAGTTAGCAAGTTAGCCAGTTAGCCAGTTAACCAGTTAACCAGTTACTGATAAACTGATAAACTGCTATACTGGTATACTGATAAACTAAAAAACCGATACACCATTGTAACGGAACCGGACACTTGAAGTCATTTATTTTTTCTTAATCTATTGATAATCAGAAGGTGTAACCTTTGGTATGGGAAATGGGTATAAGGAGGAAGGAAGGAGGAAGGAAAGGGGTGGACTGCTTATAGCTGACCACTGAAATCTGAAATCTGTCTCCATCATTAATCAAATAATTCGCCAATCCATGTTTAAAAACTATCTTAAAACGGCTCTTAGAAACCTGCTGCGTAACCGCGCCTATGCATTGATCAATATTGCCGGATTGTCGGCCGGCATTGCCGCTGCGCTGCTTATCTTCCTGGTAATCCAATATGAAACGAGTTTCGATAGTTTTCATAAGAAAAAGGATGTGATCTATCGCATCGGGACTGCCTTTTACCTGGAAGGGGCTTATTCTTATTCGGAGGGAACAGCTTTTCCCGTGGGGCCGGCGGTACGGAATGAACTGGCCCAGGTTAAAAATGTGGCGCGCATTTTTAAAACGGACGATGAACCGGTGACCATTGAAGACGGGGCTGCCGTTAAACGGAAATTCAAGGCGGACCTGTATTATACGGAGCCGGAATTTTTTGACCTCCTGGATTTTCCATGGTTGGCCGGAGATCCCCATTCGGTCTTATCCAAGCCCGGACAGGCTGCCCTGACTGTGGAAATGGCTGAAAAATTTTTTGGAGGCTGGCAACAGGCCCTGGGCAAAAGGATAAGGAAAGGAGCTACTGGGCAAGAAATCTATACCATCACCGGTATTTTGGAAAATGTGCCGGCCAGAACCGATTTCCCGCTGGAAGTCCTGATCTCTTTTGTTTCCATTGAACATAGCCCGTACAGAGGCAACCTGGAGGATTGGGTGAGCACCCAGGGAAATGCGTATACCCTGGTTGAACTCCCGGAAGACGTATCGATACCCAAAATAAATGAAGACCTAAAAGCATTTTCCTTAAGGCATAAACCGGAAGAATATGCCAAAGACACTTATCTCCTGCAGCCTTTGTCGGAAATTCATTATGATGCCGAGTACGGCAATTTCAGGAATCATACCTTCAGCAAATCCCTGATCACGGCCCTTCAACTGATCGGGTTCTTTCTCGTCCTCATCGCCTGTGTCAATTTTATCAACCTGGCTACGGCCCAGGCGGTCCACCGCTCCAAAGAAGTCGGGGTGAGAAAAGTTCTGGGAAGCAATCGCAACCAGCTGGTGATTCAGTTTGTGCAGGAAACGGCGATCCTGACCGCCCTGGCAGTCATCCTGGCCCTTGGCCTGGCCGGTACAGCCCTGCCTTTTTTGAACGGACTCCTTAAAACGGAAATGGCCTTTGATCTCCGGAATGCCCCTGAAATCGGTTTTTTCCTTTTTGTTTTATGGCTGGTGGTCACCCTGGTGTCCGGCAGCTATCCGTCTGTCATCCTTTCCGGGTTTAACCCGGTGACCGCCCTCAAGACAAAAATCTCATCCGGAAAAGTGGGTGGCATCAACCTCAGGCGCGGCCTGGTGGTCTTCCAGTTTGGCATCGCCCATGTATTGATCATCGGTACCCTGATCGTGGTCAGCCAGATGAATTATTTCCGCAATGCCCGGCTTGGATTTGACCATCACTCGATCCTCAATATTACCATCCCCAACGATAGCGTCAGCAGATCAAGAATGGATTTCGTGCGGAACCGCTTCGAACAAAACCCGGAAATTGAAAAAGTCAGTTTCAGCTTTTCCAGCCCGGCGGCTAGGGGAAACTGGTCCAGCGATTTTAATTTCGATCACTCAGACCAGTCCACCAGTTTCAACGCCATCCTCAAATGGGCCGATGCGGCCTTTTTTGAAACGTATAATATGGGACTGGCAGCCGGCAGGATGTATTTTCCCGGCGATACGGTAAAGGAATTTGTGGTCAATGAAACCCTTTTGCGTAAACTGGGCATCTCGGATCCCAACCAGGTGCTTGGTAAGGAACTTGAATTCTGGGATGGAGTATTGAAAGGCCCGGTGGTGGGTGTCGTGAAGGATTTTAATTCCCTTTCTCTCCGGCAACCCATGGCCCCGGTGGTCCTCAGCACCTGGAAAAATCAGTACCGGATGCTCAGTCTCCGGATAAAACCCGGAGAGGAGTCCGATGTGATTGCCTACGCTGAAAAAGTCTGGAATGAAGCCTATCCCGATTATATTTTTGAATACCGTTTTATGGACGAAACGCTCGCCGGGTTCTATGCCCAGGAAACCCAACTGTCCATCCTGTATAAGGTCTTTGCCGCCCTGGCCATCCTCATCAGCTGCCTGGGTTTGTTCGGCCTGGTTTCATACATGGCCGTTCAGCGGACCAAGGAACTGGGCATCCGGAAAGTCCTGGGCGCCGGCAAGGCGAACATCATCTACCTCCTGTCCAGGGAGTTTACCCTGCTGATTTTGCTGGCCTTTGCGGTGGCTGCTCCGCTCGCCTATACCCTGATGCAAAAGTGGTTGCAGCAATACACCTATAAAATAGAGATCAACGTCTGGATTTTCCTGCTGGCCATGTTTGCCTCGATATGCATCGCCTGGCTCACCGTGGGGAGGGTCGCCTGGAATGCGGCCCGCGCCAATCCCATCCGGAGTCTGCGAACGGAATAAACAGGGGATTTTAGATTAACGGGAGCTCCGGTCCACACCGGTCAGCCCGTTTAAAATCAACCATATTTTGTCCGAAAACGGACACGGAGGTCAAGGGTTATTTATTTAAGTGGCAGAAAATCAACTATTAACCATTTTGGCACAGGAATAGTCGAATTAAATCAAACCATCTACTTTTTGCGTATGATAGCCAATAATTTTCAGTTTATACTTCGCCGGATGGCCCGCAACAAGCTGACCACCTCGCTTCATTTGGTGGGATTGAGCCTGGGCATCACGGTATGCCTGCTGATCGGCCTGTTTATCCGCCACGAATTGAGTTTTGACCGGTATCACACCAAAGCGGACAGGATCTACCGGATCAACCAGGTGTGGATTGATTTTGGAAAAAAGGAATTTCATTATTCAACTCCCTTTCCGCTGGCCAACCAGATCCGCCAGGACATTTCCGGTCTCGAACGAGTGACGAAGGTGCATCATCCGTTCCAGGCCATCATTGAATTAAACCCGCTCAAACGATTTAAGCAGGACAAAGTCATGTTTACGGACCCTGAATTTCTGGACGTGTTCGATGTCGAGGTGGTTCAGGGCAATGCTTATGAAACCCTGCGCCAGCCTTTTCATGCGGTTTTAACCGAATCGACGGCGAAAAAGTATTATGGAAATGAAAACCCGGTCGGAAAAGTGTTTTTGTACAACAATAAATACAATATTACTGTTGGAGCCGTCATTAAAGATTTTCCCAACAATACCCATTTACCTGCAGAATTATTATTATCCCTGGCTGATGACCGGGATTATGTGGGGACCTCCCTGACCCACTATGGTTCGGTCTCCGGGGGGTCTACTTTTATTTTATTGCCGGAGAACAACCCTGAGCCCACTCCCGTCTTGCTCAGCGGTCTGATTGGCATTTATGACAAAGTCCTGAACAGTCAACCCTGGATGGGTAAAGATTCCCGGTGCGAAGTGGAACTTCAGCCCCTGAAGGATATCCATTTCAATTCCAAGTACGCAAACGGAGGACAATGGGTGCAGGCCGTAAATAAAATGTGGTTGTGGTTTTTTGGCGGGGTGGGCCTTGCCGTGCTTTTGCTGGCCTGTATCAATTTTGTCAATTTATCCACCGCAGAGTCTTTGGGGAGGGCAAAGGAAGTGGGGGTCCGCAAGACCATAGGCGCCGGTAAAAAACAATTGATCGGTCAGTTTCTTTTGGAATCCTTCGGGCTTGTGCTGATCTCTGCAATGATCGGGGTGTTGCTTACCAAATCGGTACTGCCCTACATCAATGACCTGACCGGAAAACAAATTGAATTTAACATCCTGCAATCCGGGGGATTGTTGTTGTATTTGTTTGCGGGCATCCTGCTGACCGCTCTCCTGGCCGGGGTATATCCGGCCTTGATCATTGCCGCCTTCCGGCCCATCCTGGCGCTTAAATCCGTGCATCCGCAAAAGGGTCTTTCGACCACCTTATTGAGAAAAGGGCTGGTGGTCGTTCAATTCAGTATTTCGATCAGCCTTTTGATCAGCCTCTTGTTCATTGGCAAACAACTCAATTTTATCCGCTTTAAAAACCTGGGTTTCGATAAGGACAACGTGATCGTGGTCAACCTGCCCAATGAACAAATGAAGGAGAAAACATTATTAACCCAGGAATTATCCAGAGTGCCTGGCCTGGCCGCTTATTCCTATTCTACCAGTCCACCCGGGGCAGACCAACACTGGGGGACCTTCATGAGCGTGATCGGAAGGGAAGATCCGGATCGGAAACAAGTGACCACCATCATGACGGATGAGCATTACTGCTCCCTTTATAATATAAAATTAATTGCCGGAAGAACATTTATTCCCTCAGATACCGCGGCGGTATCGGAATCCATTCCTGAAGATCAAAGGTTTGCCAAGACCCTGGTCAATCAAAAAGCGGCGGCGGCCCTGGGGTTTGAAAGTCCGGAAGCCGCTTTGGGCAAACGATTTTGGGCCGGAATGATGGGCTGGCATCATGAAATCATCGGAGTGGTGGAAGATTTTAATGTGGGTTCGCTCCGGGACGAAATAAAACCAACACTGATAAGCCCATACCTTCGGTTCTGTGATAAACTGAATGTAAAGGTCAGCGGCGGTACAGACATAAACCTGGTCATTAATCAACTCGGAGCGGCAATCAGGACCGCATATCCCAAAGGAGTTTTTGAATACCATTTCCTCGATGAACAAATCGACCAATTATATAAGTCTGAATCGAGGTTGTTCGGCTTGTTCCGCTTGTTTTCGATGATCGCCATGTTGATTTCCTGCCTCGGTCTGTGGGGCCTGATCACCTTTACCACCCAGCAAAAAGTAAAAGAAATAGGGATCCGGAAGGTTTTAGGCGCCTCCCTGTCCAATATTGTGTCCCTGCTTACCAGGGACTTTATTTTGCTGGTTTGTATTTCGATCGCGATTGCTTCTCCTTTGGCCTATTGGGGCATGAACAAATGGTTGCAATCCTTCGCCTTCCGGGTTCCCCTCGGATGGACCGTATTCCTCTGGGCAGGCGTGTCTACGGTATTGATTGTTTTGGTTACGGTCAGTTTTCAATCGATCAAAGGAGCATTGGCAAATCCGGTGAAATCCCTGAGGACGGAATGAGATGCGAGATGCGAGACACGAGATGGCAACAGTTTACAAACTATGCCCGAACTGATCGGGACTCCAATCACCATTCATCAACCGCCAAGCCATGTTAAAAAATAATCTAAAACTCTATTTGCGGAGTTTAGTCAAGAACAAGTCGTTTTCCATTATTAATATCTCCGGTCTGGCGATTGGCATGGCCGCAGCAGCTTTGATCCTGCTCTGGGTTCAGCATGAATATAGTTTTGACCAGTTTCACAGAAATAAAGACCGGTTATACCAGGTTTGGAACCGGGATGTCCGGAATGGCAAGATCAATTGCTGGAGTACCACCCCAAAGCCCATGGCGCCGGCCATTCAAAAGGATTATGACGAAGTGGAAAAAACGGTCAGGGTCAATTATGATTTCCCCATTTTATTTACTAATGGAGAAAAGAGGATTAAAGCTTCCTGCAATATCGTTGACTCTGGCTTTTTGCAAATGTTTACTTTTCCTTTGCTAAAGGGAGATGTAAACAGTTGCCTGGACCAGGGTACATCGGTTGTAATCGGGAAAGAACTGGCGGGTAAATTATTCGGGACGGAAGATCCTATGGGAAAAACCGTCAAGCTGGATAATCAATACCTGTTTACCGTGACCGGTGTCCTGGATGAATTGCCCGATAACACCCAGTTTGGATTCGAGTGTTTGATTCCCTGGAGGTTCCTGGTCAATATTCACCAATCCGATGACTATTGGCCCAATAATTCCACCGCCACCTATGCCCTTTTAAAACCGGGTGTAAAGGTCACTGCGTTCCAGGATAAACTGAAGGATTTGCGCAAGCGGTACGACCAGGAAAGCCCGGAAATGGTTACTTTCTTATATCCTTTCACCCGGGCCCGGTTGCACGGCGTTTTTGTGGATGGAGTGGAGACCGGTGGAAGGATACAGATTGTCCGGATATTCACAGCCATTGCTTTTCTATTGCTGCTGATCGCCTGCATCAATTTTATGAACCTCAGTACCGCGCGAAGCGAAAAACGGGCAAAAGAAGTGGGCATTCGTAAAGTGGTCGGAGCGCAAAGGATTTCTCTGGTCCGCCAATTCCTGACCGAATCTGTTTTAATCTCCTTTCTTTCCGGTTGCATTGCTGCCTTGATTGTATATTTTTCTCTGCCGGCATTTAATGAACTGGTCGGAAAAAAATTGCAACTGGATTTTGGGAATCCTGGGTTTCTGTTGTCCGCATCAGGTTTTATATTATTGACCGGCTTAATGGCAGGTTCTTATCCGGCTTTATTCCTTGCTTCATTCAACCCGGTGAGGGTATTGAAAGGAACTTACCTGAAGGTGCAGGCTTTGGTGAACCCGCGAAAAATCCTGGTAGTGAGCCAGTTTATTTTTTCCATAATACTGATCATGGCCACCTTAATCATCAGGCAACAACTTCTGTATGCGCAAAACCGCCAACCGGGCTATGACCGGGATAGGTTAGTCGTTCATTTTTTTGAAGGAGATATGGAAAAAAATTATCCTCTGATTAAAAATGAATTATTACAATCTGGTCTGGCCGTGTCGGTCACTAAAACCAGCGCGCCCATCACACAAGGGTGGAGCAATACCTGGGGTTTGTCCTGGCAGGGAAAAGATCCTGATGACCGCACTCTTATTGACCGGTTTTGTGCGGATGATGCGGTGGTGCGGACGACGGGTATGGAACTCCTGGTTGGACGTGATTTTGACCTGACAAAATTTCCAACCGATTCTACGGCTGCGCTGATCAACGAATCCGCGGCCAGGGTGATGGGCTTTGACCGGTTTGATCAGCCCATTGGACAGATCGTTAAGGATAACGACAGGGATTGGCATATTGTCGGAGTAGTCAAAGATTTTATTCTTCACTCTCCGTTTCAGCCTACGGTGCCTATGTTTATTGCAGGGGCCAAAGGTTGGTTCAATGTAATGCATGTGCGTTATACTAAAGACCTTCCCGTTTCCCAAGTGATGGAAGGGGCGGAAAAAATCTTCAAAAAATACAACCCGGAATATCCGTTCAATTATAGTTTTACCGATGATCAATACGAACGGAAATTTTCGGATGAGCGAAGAGTATCCGTATTGGCCGGATTGTTTGCCGGGCTTACCATCTTCATATCCTGTCTGGGATTGTTTGGTTTAGTTAGTTTTATGGCCGCCAGCAGAACCAGGGAACTGGGCGTGCGAAAAGTGCTTGGAGCGTCTGCTGCTCATGTGATTGGATTGTTGTCCAGGGAATTTATGATGCTGGTAATCATTGCCTTTGTCATTGCAAGCCCGCTGGCTTATTGGATTATGAATAAATGGCTTGAAAATTATACCTATCGGATTGATATTCATGGGTGGGTATTTTTCGTTTCTGGAATTGCCGTTGTTTTGATTTCTTTCGCTACCGTGAGTTTCCAGGCATTGAAAGCGGCGGCGGCTAATCCAATCCATTCCCTGCGGACAGAATAAACCCGCCTATTGACTATTGACTACTGACTATTGACTACTGACTATTGACTACTGACTACTGATTACTGACTACTATTATGTTAAAAAACCATCTCCTCCTGGCTTTCCGGAATTTCTGGCGAAACAAAGTCTTTTCCCTGATCAATATTTCCGGCCTGGCCATTGGGATCAGCGCCGCCCTGGTCTTTTATTTGATTGTACAATACGAATTCAGTTTTGAGCGCTTTCATCCGGATGGGGATCGGATATACCGGGTAGTTTCGAAGATCGAATTTCCCGACCTGACCATTCATAATTCAGGTGTGCCGGTGCCGACAGCCCGGGCTGCCCGCCGGGAGGTTTCTGGCCTGGATGGGCTGACCCATTTTATCACGGTTTATGATACCAAGGTATCCATACCGATCGCAGGAAACGCTTCACCGGTGGTCTTTAAAAACCAAAAGGAAATCGTGTATGCGGATGAAGAATATTTTAAGGTATTTCAGTACCATTGGCTGGCGGGATCGCCGCATACGGCTTTAAAGGATCCGTTCCAGGTCGTATTGACCGAAAGCAGGGCTAAGACCTATTTTGCCCATTTAAATTATGATGAGATCCTGGGTAAAACCGTTGTTTATGATGACAGCCTGAAAATGACGGTGGCCGGGATTGTACGGGATATCCGGGAAGCCACCGATTTCCGGTTTAAGGAATTTATTTCACGGGCCACGGTTGAACAAACCGGATTAAAACAGCATTGGTCCTGGGAAGAGTGGGGGAGCATCAATTCCGGCTCCCAGTTGTTTGTAAAATTGTCGCCAGGCACTATACCCGGCGTCATTGAGCAGCAACTGGCGTCCATTCGGGATAAATACCGAGGGAATAAAGATCAGGAACCCAAAGACGGCACCCAACACTTCCTGCAGCCCCTCCACGATATCCATTTCAACCCGGAATACGATGCCTTTGAGACCAGGCAGGCCAACAAATCCGTATTAGGGGGTTTAATGGCCGTCGCGGCTTTTCTGTTGCTGCTGGGTTGCATCAATTTTATCAACCTGACCACCGCCCAGTCCGCCCTGAGAGCCAAAGAAATCGGGATCCGGAAAACCGTAGGGGGGCGCAAGGGTCAGCTGATCACCCAGTTTTTGAGCGAAACCTTTTTGTTTACCATCCTGGCCGCCCTCTTGTCCCTGGCTATAACGCCCGGCCTGCTGAACATCTTCAAGGATTTTATTCCACCGGGGGTTTCCATCCAATCGATCAGCCGGCCCCATGTATGGCTCTTCCTCGTATTGTTGGTGACCGGTGTGAGTTTGTTGTCCGGATTTTACCCGGCCTGGGTGCTTACGGGTTTCAAACCGGTGACCGTCATGAAAAACCAGGCTCATTCCGGGACTTCCCAAACCCGCAAAGCCTGGTTGCGAAAAACCCTGACGGTATCTCAATTTGTCATCACCCAGGTGCTGCTCATCGCCACCCTGGCCTTCAGCAAACAAATTCGTTATTCCCTCAATAAGGACTTGGGCTATCAAAAGGAGGCCATTGTTTACATCAATACGGAGTGGAACATTTTTTCAAATGCGAAAGATGACCGCCGTTTTATTTTGCGTGAAAAATTAAAACGGATCCCTGAAATCGAACGCGTCAGCCTGGGCAGTTCGCCTCCCGCCTCCAACAATACCTCCACCATGACCATGAAATTCAAAAATGGGGACAAGGTCGTGGAGACCATGGTGGAAGTGAAATACGCCGACGCGGACTATTTTGACCTGTATAAAATGAAACTGATTGCGGGTAAGCCTTTGCAGGAAAGCGATACCACGCGCCAATTTGTGATCAATGAAACCTATGCCCGTATGCTCGGTTTTGACAAGCCGGAAGAGGCCATAGGCCATTTTATCGATCGAAATCATCCGACCCCCGTCGTCGGGGTGGTCGCGGACTTTCATACCAAATCCACGCATGCGCCCATTAAACCACTGGCTTATTCTTCCGAGATGAACAGCAGTTATACCTTGCATATGGCATTAAAACCCGGCGGGAAAGAGGCCGGTTCCTGGAAGAAGGCCCTGGATGAAACGGAAAAAATATACAGGGAACTCTACCCGGAAGACGACTACAAGTACACGTTTTTTGATGAAAGCATCGCAAGGTTCTATACCTCGGAGCAAAACATCATCCGGCTGTTGAAATGGGCGGCGGGCTTGTGCGTCTTCATCAGTTGCCTGGGTTTGCTGGGCCTGGTCATATACATCACCAACCAGAGAACTAAAGAGATCGGCGTTCGAAAGGTGCTGGGAGCATCGGTGGTTCAGATACTAGCATTGCTGTCCAAAGATTTTGTGGTGCTGGTGGTGCTCGCTTTTTTTATCTCCGCTCCCCTGGCCTGGTGGGGCGTGCACCGATGGCTGGAAAACTTTGCCTTCAGGGTCGAGATCGGTTGGCTGATCTTCTTTGTGGTTGGTCTTTCCGCCGTTCTACTCGCGCTGTTCACGATCAGTTTTCAGTCGGTCAGAGCGGCGATGGCCAATCCGGTGGAAAGTCTGAGAACGGAATAGTTGAGGGTAAAAGGTTAAAGGTCAAAGGTCAAAGGAGAATATGCCGTAAAGGAGATTCAAAGGTCAAAGGTTAACGGTCAAAGGACAAAGGAGAATAAGCAGTAGAGGGGATTCAAAGGTCAACGGTTAACGGTCAAAGGTCAAAGGTCAAAGGAGAATAAAGGACGGCTTCACTGCTTTATTAATTGTAACCTTTTTCAACAGATTCAGTATTTAATTCAGGAACCCGGCCCAATTCAGACCGGTTGGAGTTATGATTTGTTGTTCACCAATGCAACTACACCGTTAGTTTTATGTGGTCCAATTATCTTAAAGTCGCCCTCCGGAACCTGTGGAAACACCGGAGCTTTTCAGCCATCAATATAGCTGGTTTGGCTATTGGCATGGCCGCCTGCCTGCTGATCCTGCAGTATGTGAGTTTCAAACTGAGCTTCGATCAGTTTAATGTCCATTTGAAGGACATTTACCGGGTGGTCAATGACCGGTATCAAAACGGCAAACTCATCCAGCATGGCACCATTACTTATTCAGGCGTCGGCAAAGCAATGAATGACGATTATGAGGAAGTGATCCGGAATGCAAGGGTTGTTCCATCCGGGGAAACCATTATTTCCTATGGGGATAAAAAACTGGCTGAGGATCAGGTGTTATATGTGGATGAGGCATTTTTCTCCGTGTTTTCTTATCCTTTACTCGCAGGGGATGCATCGACCACCTTTCAAGAGCCTTATGCCGTGGTCTTATCAGAGTCACTGGCGGGAAAATTATTCAATTATAAAGGCAATGAATTCCAGCAGTTTATCGGGAAACAAATCTCCCTCCTTCCGGATACCATGCTCTACCAGGTTGAAGCCATCTGCAAAGATGTACCTGAGCATTCACATTTAAACTTTGAGCTCCTCATTTCATATCCGACCCTCATCAGTAACGGCTGGGAGGAAGCCGGGTATAATTTTACCCAGTCGGATTTCTGGCATTATGTGCAGCTGACGCCCGGTACGGATTACCTTAAACTGAATGAAAAAATGCCTGCCTTCAGTCAAACCCATTTTCAGGGCAATAAGGTATCTGGCAGCGATGAAAAATTTTATTTGCAGCCTCTGGGAAAAGCCCACCTGTATTCTGATTTTGAATACGAAATAGGCCGGACAGGGAGCGCCACGGTCGTATGGGGCCTGTTACTGATCGCTTTGTTTATCATCGGTATCGCCTGGATAAATTACATCAACCTAGCGACTGCCAGGGCGGTCGACAGGGCAAAGGAGGTCGGTGTGCGCAAAGTGGCGGGCAGCACCAAGGGACAACTGATCACCCAGTTTCTGACAGAATCCCTTCTTGTCAATGGACTGGGTATCTTATTGGCTCTATTGATCGTCCTGTTGGTGCAAAGGCCATTTAACACGCTTCTCGAACATAAATTGTCGCTTGTTTATCTTTTTTCCAAAGGAATGAGTGGTTATGGCATCCCGATCGGCCTGGGAATTCTTGTGCTCACCGGTGTAGCGGTTTCGGGGTTTTATCCCGCCTTCGTTTTGTCCTCTTTCAAACCTATATCCGTCCTCAAAGGAAAGTTCCAGAGCTCCCGGCAGGGGATCCTTTTCAGGAAAGGGCTGGTCATTGGGCAATTCAGCATTACGATTGCCCTGATCATTGGCTCCATCATCGTGATGAGACAACTTCGGTATATGAACCGGGCCTCCCCGGGTTTTGATATGGACCAGGTCATGATTGTTCAATCTCCTTCGCTGACTTCCTGGGATACCGCCTTTATTTCCAGGGTGAATAACTTCAAACAGGAGCTCAAAAGGCTCGTTCAGGTAAAAGGGGCCACCACGTCTTGGAATTTACCGGGCGGGGACATCGGCCGGAGTTTTAACGTCCGTAGGGCGGATTCTTCCGGGACGGACCGCTATACCATGAGGCATACCTCCGTGGATTTTGACTTCGTGCCCATGTTTAGCATCCCGGTCCTGGCCGGCCGAAGTTTCAGAACCGAAGACCATCATTGGGACGGCCAGAGATTGCAAAATATTATGATCAACGCCTCTGCAGCCCGCATGTTGGGTTTTGAGTCCCCCGAAGCGGCAGTTGGTAAAAGCATTTACCGGGGCCAAAAAAAATGGGAGGTGATTGGCGTCCTGGGGGATTACCACCAAAAATCCCTGCGGTTTCCGCTGGAGCCCATGTTGTTCCTGCCCTATTACAGTACCAACAGCGACATCGCCGTCAAGTTAAATCCTTCGGGCAATTTCTCCCAAACCATTTCCTTGATCCGGGAGAAATACGAAGCGTTTTTCCCGGGCAATCTTTTTGACTACACTTTCCTGGACGAAGTATTCAACCGTCAATACCAGAGCGATCGTTTGTTTGGACGGGTGTTTGGGATTTTTGCGGGCCTCGCCATCGGAATAGCCTGCCTGGGTTTATTGGGCCTGACCATGTTTTCCACGGTGCAGAGAACCAGGGAAATCGGGGTGAGAAAGGTGCTTGGAGCATCGGTCGCCTCCATATTGATCCTGATTTCCAGGGATTTTATAAAATTGGTGCTCATCGCTGCTTTCCTGGCATTCCCCATCGCAGGGTGGGTGATGAAGGAATGGCTGGATGATTTCGCTTTCCGGATAAATATGGGGTGGGAGGTATTTATTATCGCCGGATCAGGCGCCCTGCTGATCGCTTTATTCACCATCAGTTACCAGGCAATCAAAGCGGCAAGGGCCAATCCGGTCAAGGCGCTGCGGACGGAGTGAGGTTAGAGGATTGAGGTTTGAGGATTGAGGATTGAGGTTTGAGGTTTGAGGTTTGAGGTTTGGAGAGGTGACACCACTTTCTAACTTTCTAACTAGCTAACTTATAAACTAGCTAACTTATAAACTTGCCACCTAAACCATTTCGATCCACCTGGTGTACGAAAACGGACAGTCCGGCTGCGGTTGGATATTACAAAGGCTTGACAATCAACTATCGTAACCTTTGGTATAAGTTGTGGTATTTGTAAGCAGGGACTCGCAAGTCATATCCAATCCAATTTTCACAGATCCTCAAATACCTGTCTTATGTTCTGGTCCTATTTTATCATCGCCTGGAGAAATCTGAAAAATCACAAGGGGTACTCCCTGATTAATATAGGCGGCCTGGCCGTCGGGATGGCCGTCGCCATGCTGATTGGATTCTGGATCTATGATGAACTGAGCTACAACAAATATCACCAAAATTATGACCATATAGGCCAGGTCATGCAGCACCAGACCTTCAACGGACACAAGGGGACGGAATCTTCCATCCCTATTCCCCTGGGCACGGAGTTGAAAAACAAATTCGGGAGCGATTTTAAATACCTGGTGATGGCGAGCTGGCAGGGAGACCATATCCTGAGCTTTGGAGAAAAACACCTGACCCGCGAGGGCAACTATATGGATGTGGACATCGCCCGCCTTCTGACGCTGGAGATGATCCAGGGTACCCCGGATGGACTTAAAGATCCCAATTCCATCTTCCTGTCGGAATCCACTTCCAAAGCCTTGTTTGGAGATGAGGAAGCCATGGGCCGCAAACTAAAAATAGACAACAAACTGGATGTGGCCGTCACCGGCGTCTATAAGGATCTGCCTTTCAAAACAGAGTTCAGGGAATTGAAATTCATCGCGCCCTGGGAACTGTATGTTTCATCCATGGAATGGGTTAAGCAAGCCCGGAACGAGAATCAATGGGGAAACAATTCTTTCCAGTTGTTCGCCCAGATCGCCGATCAGGCGGATATGGAAAAGCTATCCGAAAAAATAAAAATGGCCAAACAGAACCAGGTCCCCGAGGACGAGAAAAAATTCATGGCGGAAATCTTCCTGCATCCGATGGCCGACTGGCGCCTGAGGTCCAACTGGGTGGAAGGAGTCAAAACCGGCGGCTTTATCCAGTACGTCTGGCTTTTTGCAGGCGTGGGCCTTTTTGTCCTGCTCCTGGCCTGCATCAATTTTATGAATCTGAGCACGGCCCGCTGTGAAAGGAGGGCCAGGGAAGTCGGAATCCGTAAATCCCTGGGTTCCGAACGGGCGCAGTTGATCCGGCAGTTTTTCAGTGAATCCCTCCTGGTGGTCTTGATCGCCTTCCTGGCCGCCCTGGGACTGATCCTTGGGGCGCTTCCGCTGTTTAATGAAATTACCAATAAACAAATGGTCCTTCCTGCCGGCAACCTTTCTTTCTGGCTGGTCAGCGCCGCGTTTATCGCCCTCACCGGCCTGTTGGCCGGTTCTTATCCGGCCCTGTACCTTTCCTCTTTCCAGCCGGTAAAGGTATTAAAAGGCACTTTCCGTGTTGGCCGGCTGGCTGCCCTCCCCCGAAAAATACTGGTGGTCCTTCAATTCACCGTATCCATCACCATGATCATCGGCACGGTCCTGGTCTACCAACAGGTCCTCCACACCAAAAACAGGCCCCTGGGTTATGACAATAACGGGATGATTATGACCCAGATGAAATCCATTGATTTTTACGGCAAGCTGGATTTATTGAGGAATGAATTGATAAACAACGGGGCCATCCTTGAAATGTCCGAATCCTCCAGTCCGCTGACCGGGATCTGGTCCAATAACGGGGGCTTCAACTGGGAGGGAAAAGATCCCGGGCTCCAGGCGGAATTTGCCACTGTCTGGGTCACCCCCGAATTCGGTTCTTCTATTGGCTGGAAAATCAGGGAGGGACGCGATTTTTCCAGGGACTTTTCCACCGACAGCCAGGCCATGGTCATCAATACGGCCGCGGTCCGGTTTATGAATATCGACCAACCCCTGGGCAAGGTGATCCGCTGGGGAGATGATCAGAATGCCAGGACCTATACCATCATAGGGGTCATTGACGATATGCTGATGCAATCCCCTTATGAACCTGTAAAACAAACCATTTATTTTATGAACCCTGAGCGGGCCAACTGGATGAATTTCAAACTAAACCCGGCCAAAAGTGTGGACGAATCCATTGGAAAGATCGAAGCGGCATTCAAAAAATACATTCCATCGGCTCCTTTTGATTACACCTTTGTGGATGAGGAGTTTGGTAAAAAATTTGAAACCGAAGAGCGCGTCGCCCGCCTGGCCGCCCTGTTTGCCATCCTGGCCGTATTTATTTCCTGCCTGGGATTGTTCGGGCTTTCTTCCTTTGTGGCTGAACAAAAAACCAAGGAAATCGGGGTGCGGAAAGTGCTGGGCGCTTCCGTGGCCAACCTCTGGGCTTTGATGTCCAGGGATTTTACCCGGCTGGTGATCTTATCCTGTATCATCTCCATTCCCTTGTCCTATTATGTGCTCAACGGCTGGCTGCTCAATTATACCTACAGGACTTCATTCTCGTGGTGGATCTTCGCCATCGGAGGGGCCGGAGCCCTTTTCATTGCCCTGGTCACGGTGAGTTTTCAAGCTATCAAAGCGGCCCTGGCCAATCCGGTAAAATCATTGAGGACCGAATAATAAACGGGAATTCATGTTCAGCAATTATTTCAAAACCGCCTGGAGGAACCTCTTAAAATACAAAACCTACTCGGGCATCAATATCCTGGGCCTGGCCACCGGCCTGGCCGCCTTCATTCTGATCTCCACCTACGTAAGACAGGAATTGAGTTTTGACCGGTTCAATGCGAAAGCGGACCGGATTTACCGGTTGAACACGGAAATCAAATTCGGGGACAATCATCTGGACCTGGCCGTCTGCAGTCCGCTGGTCGGTGAAACCATTCTGCGGGAGCTCCCTTCGGTGGAACAAGTTGCCCGCCTTAGATGGTATGGGGAATTCCTGGTGAAAAAGGAAGATGAAAATGTCAAAGAAACGAACGTGGCCTGGGCGGATGCCTCTCTTTTTGAAGTCTTCAGCCTGCCCATGATCGCCGGGGATCCCGAAACCGCCTTAAAGGATCCAGGTTCCATCGTCCTCACCGAAACGGTTGCCAGGAAATATTTCAACAGCACCGATATCATTGGAAAAATCCTGACGGTCAACAACAGGGAACAAAAGAAAATAACCGGGGTGATCCGGGACCTCCCCAACACCTGCCATTTTCAATTTACCAGTTTTCTACCTAATGCGGATGATCCTTCCTCGCGAGAAGATACCTGGGCCGGCAGTCAAAACTGGAACACCTATGTATTGCTCAAACCGGGGACTGCCCTTGACCAGTTTGCCAACGACATCAACCGGGTCTATGATAAATTCCTGGAACCCCAGCTCCAAAAAGTCATCAACAAGTCCCTCTCAGAATTCAACGCCTCGGGGGACTTTTTCAAACTGACTTTAACCAAACTGACCGACATTCACCTTCGGTCTTCCAGGGCCGGTGAATTATATGGTAGCGGAAGTCTGCAGAACGTATATATCTTTTCCGCGATCGCACTTTTTATCCTCCTGATCGCCAGCATCAATTTTATGAATTTATCGACAGCCCGGTCCTCCAACCGGGCCAGGGAAGTAGGTGTCCGCAAAGTTTTGGGTTCCTCCAGGCCGGCACTGATCTCTCAGTTTATTTCCGAATCTTTCCTCACGGTTGCACTGGCTTTAATCCTGGCCGTGTGCATCGGATACTTGGCCTTGCCTTATTTTAATACCCTGGTCGGAGCGGGCATTGACCGGGAATCCTTAATTTCAGCAGGGATGGTCTTGCCGGGACTGGCGCTCATCCTTGGGGTTGGCCTGTTGGCAGGCAGTTATCCCGCTTTTTATCTTTCTTCATTTATCCCGGTCAAAGTTTTGAAAAGCCTGAAAGGGACGGCTATGAACCGCTCCCTGCTCAGGAACGCCCTGGTTGTTTTCCAATTCTCAACTTCCGTCGTCCTCATCGCGGGTACCCTGATCGTCTACCGCCAGATGGATTTTATCCGCAAGAAGGACATCGGCTACAACCGCGACCAGATGCTGATCATCAACAACACTTCGCACCTGGGCAATAAAATCGATGCTTTCAGGTTGGACCTGCTCCGGCTGAATGGGGTGGATCAGGCGGCTGTTTCGGGATTCCTGCCCGTCAACTATCACAGGACCAGCGATTCCTATTTTCCCGATGCTTCCCTGTCCACGCGGGACGCCATCAGCATGCAAAGCTGGGGGATTGACGAGTATTATATTCCCGCCCTGGAGATGAAAATTTTAAAAGGACGCAATTTTTCACCAGACAGGAAGTCCGACAGCCTGGGATTGATTTTGAACGAATCGGCTGCCCGGTTCTTTGGAGCAGGAGAGGTCATTGGTAAGAAATTGTACCAGGTGAAGGATGAATCCACCAAAGAACTGGCCATCTACGAGATCATCGGCGTGGTCAAAGATTTTAATTACAGCACGTTCAGGGACCAGGTCCAACCCCTGTGTTTTACATTTGAGAAAGACCCCGGGAGCCTGTCCCTCCGGATGCAGACGGCCAATATTCCAGACCTCCTGGCGGAGATCAAAACCCTCTGGAAATCCTATTTGCCTTCCCTCCCTTTTGAATATTATTTTATGGATGATGAATACAACCGAAGGCTGGAAGGGGAACAGAAGACCGGGGAATTATTTTCCTTTTTTGCAATGCTGGCCATCTTCATTGCCTGTCTGGGTTTGTTCGGACTGTCTGCCTATATGGCCGAACAAAGGGCCAAAGAGATTGGGATCCGAAAGGTATTGGGAGCGTCGGTCAGCGGCATCACCCAAATGCTTTCCCGGGACTTCCTGAAACTGATCTTGATCTCCATTGTGCTCGCAGTGCCAGTGGCCTATTTTCTTATGAACCGCTGGTTGCAGGAATTTTCATACCGGGTCGGTATACAGGCCTGGGTGTTTTTACTTACCGCCGGGCTGATCCTGCTGATTGCCGTATTAACGGTGAGTTTTCAGGCCGTCAAAGCGGCCCTGGCCAACCCGGTAAAATCATTGAGGACCGAATGATTGAGAAGCGAGATGCCAGAAGCGAGATGCCAGAAGCGAGATACGAGATACGAGATGCTGACCAACTGATAAACTGATAAACTGACCTTATGGGTGAACGGTAAAGGGTTAAGGGTTAAAGGACCAAAATTACCAATACGAGATACGAGAAGCGAGATTCGAGATTGATTACTGACCACTGACTACTGACCACTAATCAACTGATAAACTGATAAACTGATAAACTGATTAATGACCTCATGCTAAACAACTACCTCATCCTCGCCTGGCGCAACCTGATGAAGAGAAAGGGCTTCAGCCTGATCAACAGTTTGGGTCTGGCAGCAGGCATTGCCATTTGCATGCTCATTGTCCTCTTTATCAGGGACGAATTGAGTTTCGACCGGTTTCACCCCAACGGGGACCGGGTTTACCGCATGGTGGTGGACCGGAAATATCCCGGACGATCCACCTCCTACTCCATGATCCCCCAATCGTATTCGCAGGCCGTAAAACAGGAATGCCCGGAAGTGGAAGCGACCACAAGGGTGTTTGATTTCCTGGGAGGAAGCGCGGCGCAATACCGGTACGGGGAGAAAAAATTTGAGGAATTCCGGGTCCTTCAGGTGGATTCCACTTTTTTTGAAGTCTTTGCAGGAGAATTTGTTTCAGGCGATCCGGCCACAGCCCTCGACCAACCGAACAGCGTGGTCATGAATGAGTCCACCGCTGCCCGGTATTTCGGTTCGGCGGATGAGGCGCTTGGGAAAAACATTCAGCCGGAAGGCGACAATAACCAGCCGCTCAGGGTCACCGGGGTATGCAAAGACTGGCCCTCGCATTCCCACTTCGATTTTGACCTCTTGCGCACCACGGCAGGCAATGCGTTTGCTGCGCGCGAAAACTTTGTGGGTTTCGCGGCCCATACTTATTTTTTATTAAAGCTAAATACTTCTCCGGGACAGGTGGAGCAAAAAATGCCCGATATCATCGGGAAATATGCCGCAGGGGATATTGCCAGGCAATTTTCAGTACCGTTTGAACAGTTCCAGGCGGCAGGTAACGGATACCGGTATTATTTGCAGGCTCTCACGGACATACACCTGGATTCAAGGCTCGAAGGGGAACTGAAGCCCAATGGAAGCAGGGTAGCGGTCTATGCTTTTGGCATCATCGCCCTGTTCATCCTCGTCCTGGCCATCATCAATTTTGTAAATCTGTCCACCGCCCGTTCCGGTGAAAGGGCTAGGGAAGTGGGTATCCGGAAGACTTTCGGTTCCGGCAAGAAAAGCCTGATGTTCCAGTTTCTGAGTGAAGCCGTGCTGATGGGGCTGGCCAGCCTTATTATTGCCGCCGGCCTGGTTTACCTGATCCTGCCCTTTTTTAATCAATTGTCGGGAAAGGCCTTTACGATGAATAACCTGCTGACGGGGCCCAATATCCTCCTGTTTTCCGGCCTGGCCCTGGGCACCGGCTTGCTCGCCGGATGTTATCCCGCTTTTGTACTGGCTTCGTTCCGGCCGGTTCAGGTGCTTAAGGGCAAACTCCAATCCAGCCAATACGGCCTGTTCCTCCGGAACGGCCTGGTTGTTTTCCAGTTTTCGATTTCCATGGTGCTCATCATCTGCACCCTAATGGTCAACCGCCAGATGAATTACATGACCAGCAACAGCCTTGGATACAACAAGGATTATACGGTCCTTATCCAGCGAACCGACCTGCTTGGGCCGCAAACCCAGGCTTTCAAAAACGCCCTCCTGCAGGTACCCGGTGTGAAAAACGTAAGCGGAGCTTCCGCCTTTCCGGGAGACCCCAATTATTTCGGCATATCCTGGAGGCAGGTGGGAAGCAATGAACCCATGACCGGCCGGGGGATCCTGACGGATGATCAATACCAGTCCCTCTTTGAACTCGAACTCGTGGAAGGGCGCTTTTTTTCGAAAGATTACGGTACCGATTCTCTTGCGGTGGTCTTGAATGAGGCCGCGGTAAAGGAACTTGGCCTGGTTAATCCCATCGGAGCCCGCCTGATTTCAGATGAAGATTTTTTAAACGGGCCCGACAACCAATCTTATGAATATCATGTGATCGGCATACTGAAAGATTACAATTACCAGAACCTGCATTTGCCGATCGTCCCCCTGGTCTTTACCAGCACATCGCGGTTCCAGGATGTTACGTTCAGCGCCGCGGTAAAACTGCACGGCCAGGAAATGCAAGCGGCTTTGCGGTCTATTGAAAACGAATGGAAAAAATTTGTAAAGGACCGGCCTTTTCATTACGAATTCCTGGATCAGAGCATTGCCCGCCAATATGAGGCGGAAACCCGGACGCGCAGCATTTTCAGTTTTTTTGCAGGCCTGGCCATTTTTATCGCATGTATGGGCCTGCTGGGCCTCTCGGCCTATGCGACCCAGCAAAGAATGAAAGAAATCAGCATGCGCAAGGTGCTGGGCGCCTCAACCCTGGGCATTGTAAGCCTATTGACCAAAGACTTCATGAAACTCATCGGCCTGGCCATACTCCTTGCTTTTCCCTTGGCATGGTACGGCATGAGTCGCTGGCTCCAGGGATTCAGTTACCGGGCAGAACTTTCCTGGTGGATTTTTGGGCTGGCTGCCGCGGGCACCCTCTGTATTGCCCTGGTCACGCTCGGGGCGCAGGCTTACCGGGCGGGGCGCCTCAACCTGATCAGGGTTTTGAGAACGGAGTAGTGAGGTCGGGGAGTGGATGGTGTGTGGTGGATGGTGTGTAGTGGATGGTGGTTGGAATGGGGACCTCAAAAACAACAATCGCATTTTTAATTTTTGGTTTGGAATTCGCATTCCTATTGATTCAGGAGGAAAGTAATCCCGACTTTCCGAGGCCCAAGTCTCAGATAGAAGACCGGATCGGGGGGAGACTTTTGGAAGGGACTTCTCCAAACGGAAGGCCTTTCTGATGGGACTGCAAAAAGTAATTTGTAGTGGATTGGTTCATTCTAAATCAAAGGGCAGGCAAATCCTTCAGTCCGGGTATAATTAGCAGCCCATGTCACTCAACAAAAGATGGAAGAAATCGGAGTCAGGTAGGCGCCCGGTGCAACCTGCGGTAGAATTGTGACTCCCTTATCTTAAGAATTTGTGAAATTGATCTTATTAGCCAATCAGAACGCCTTTCCGATTGCCAGGTATGGCATGCAAGTATGGATCCAGGATGATTCTCTTTTTGACTTTAATGGTACAGCCCCAATAGCCGGGAGAATCAATCCGTTGACACGTCCAATTCCGCCCGATTCAGGGCTCCTTCTTAACCTTAACCTTAACCTTAACCTTATCCTTAACCTTAACCTTAACCCGACGTATGTTCAAAAATTATCTCGTAGTCACCTGGAGGATATTGATTAAAAATAAAATGTATTCAGCGATCAACCTTGCAGGCCTGGCAATAGGATTTGCTTGTTGTGTTGCGCTCGGGATGTATATTTATGATGAGTGGAGTTACGATCGTTTTCATTTCCACAAAGACAATATTTACAGAGTCGTCGCCAATATCAAACAAACCGGCGGAACTTTCGATATGGCGGTCACCCCCGGACCCCTAGCTCCAGCTTTAAAAGCGGATTTTCCTGAGGTTATTCAAACCTGTCGCATTGCGAGACAGCGGAATGCGGTAATGGAAATAAGGGACCAGGTATTTGAACCCGCACAAACGCTGAGTGTGGATCATAGTTTTTTTGAACTTTTCGATTTTAAATTGCTCAAAGGCAATAAAGCAACCGTATTGCTCGAACCCGATGAGGCAATAATCAGTGAAAAATTGGCCATCCAATGTTTTGGAAAGGATTGGTATTTACAGGATGCCCTTTTAGGAAGCACGTTTAAATTTAATGACCATCGGCTCCTGACCATTGCGGGCATTATCCAGGATCCTCCTGATCAATCCCACCTTCAATTTGACCTGTTGTTGTCCTTTAAAAATGAAGAAATCAGCAACGGGGGGTATAATTGGGATAGCAACAATTATCATACTTACGTGTTGCTGGGACCTCAGGCGGACCTCGCCCGGCTGCAAGATAAATTATTGGGTTTTCTTGAGAGTAAGAATAAGTACCTGGAAGGGAATACCCTTTCGCTTCAGCCTTTGCTGGATATTCACCTTCGTTCAGATTTTGCCTTTCAAACGGATTGGGCTAAAACAAGCAACCGGGTCTATATACGTATTTTTTTTGCTGTTGGATTGATTGTATTATTCATTGCATTGTTCAATTTTATTAATTTATCCACTGCCAAAGCCGTTGAAAGAATGAAGGAGGTCGGGGTGCGGAAAGCGATTGGAGCCGCGAGAGGTCAGCTGATAACCCAATTTTTTGTCGAATCGTTGACGTTGTCTTTCCTGGCCATTTTTATTTCTTATGCCTTGTTACTGGGTTTTATACCCATATTAAATTCCGTTGCCGACAAATCTTTAAGTATTCCTTATACCTTGAATTTTTTATTGGTCTTGACTGGATTTTCATTTGTGTCGGGTCTATTGGCCGGCATTTATCCGGCGATCTATTTATCGGGATTCAAACCGGTAAAGGTTCTTAAAGGGATTTTTGATTTGAATTCAAGCAGGTTCAGGCAGGTACTGGTCATCAGTCAATTTACCCCGTCGATTATTCTGATTATCGTAACCATAGTCATTCACCATCAAATTAATTATTTGCAAAACAAAGACCTCGGATTTGACCAATCCCAATTGTTGAGCCTTAAAGTTAAAACCAAAGAAATTGCCCCGGTCAACTTAATGAAGCAGGAAATGATTGCGCAACCCGGTATTGCTTCCGTTGCGGCCACTTCTTCTACCCTGATCGATGTGATCAATTCCACGGGGAGGGTCAAATGGCAGGGTCAGGGGGCCGATGAAAAATTAATGTTTACCACCATAAATATTGATCCGGATTACCTGACCACCTCCGGAATGCACTTAATTGCCGGCAGGAATTTCGATCCTGGCAGACCAGTGGATAACACCAAATCATTTATCATCAATGAAACTGCAGCCTCTAAATTGGGTTGGACCCCGGAGGAAGCAGTAGGCAAATCCTTTACGATCTGGGACTCTACAGGCAACATCATTGGAGTAACCAGGGACTTTCATTATAAGCCGCTTACCTCGTCCATTGGAGCATTTGTATTCAGGTACTGGCCTGCTGAATCCTTCCAGTACCTCCTGATAAAAATTAAACCCAATCATATCCGGGAAGCCATAAGCAATATCGAAAAGGTCTATAAAAAATTCGATCCTAAAACAAATATTCAATATGAATTTGTAAATGAATTGGTGGAGCATCAGTACCGGACTCAGCTGCGGTCGGGAAAGATCATTTTATATTTTTCCATCCTGACCATCTTCGTTTCCTGCTTGGGGCTGTTTGGACTGGTCACCTTTACCACCGTCCAGAAGACCAGGCAAATCGGCATCCGGAAAGTCCTTGGAGCCAGGGTAGTCAGCCTTGTTCGTTTGTTGTCTTTGGATTTTATAAAACTGGTCGGGATCGCTATGGTCCTGGCAGTTCCGGCTTCGATCTGGCTCGCAAACCGGTGGCTGCAAGACTTCGCTTACAAGATAGAGTTGAAGTGGTGGATGATCGGCGGGGCGGGCTTGTTGGCTCTCGCCTTTTCTGTTTTGACGGTGTCCCTGCAGACCCTGAAGGCGGCTATGGCAAACCCCGTGAAAAGTTTGAGATCAGAATAGAAAAGGCTGCATGGGAGAGGATGGTAAAGCGTAACGTTTCCGAAATAATCACTTAAAAATAACATGCTCAAAAACTATATCCTCATCGCCTGGCGCAACCTGATCAAACACAGCTCCTATACTGCCATTCATATCCTTGGCCTGGGTATTGGTTTTGTGGCGGCCTTTTTAATCGTTTTGTTTATCCGGGATGAGTTGAGCTACGACCGATTTCACACGAATATCGACGATTTGTACCGGCTCAATTTTTACGGTAAGATGGGCGATCAGGAAGCTCATACCAGTCAGGCGCCCGGACCGGCGGGACCCCTGTTCCAGTCCCTGTTTCCCGAAGTGGAAGCTGCATGTCGCATAAAGACTGCCGGGGACTTCTCCGTCCGGGTGGGAGATAAAGCCTATCGGGAGAGCAGGCTGGCCTATGCAGACAGCAGTCTTTTCCGGCTTTTTACTTTTGCGGTCCGGGAGGGATCGACCTCCGGAGCACTAAATAGGCCGGGGCAGGTAATCATCAATGCAACCACGGCCAAAAAATATTTTGGAGCGGAAAACGCTCTGGGTAAAACACTGGTACTGGATAAAATCAAAACCTATACCGTGTCAGCAGTGATAGAGGATTTGCCTGGCAACAGTCATTTTCAATTTGATTTTTTCCTGCCGATGGCTGAAAATCAGGACAGCTATGTGGAAAACTGGGGCAGCACCAATTACCATACTTATTTCCTCTTGAAGCCGGGTACCCGGGTAGAGGCTTTGTCTTCAAAAATGAACGAATCGTTCCGGGAGAAATTCAACCTGGTATTAAAACAATATTTAAACTCTTCCCTGGAGGAGTTTACCGCCCAGGGCAACTATGCCCGGGTAGAACTTTTTCCTGTCCGGAAAATCCACCTGTATAGTAATCTGGATGATGAATTGGCGCATAACGGCAATATTTCCCTGATTTATATTTTCGGCCTTGCCGGATTTTTGATCCTGCTGCTGGCGGGTATCAATTTTGTAAACCTGTCCACAGCCAGGGCTTCGGTCCGATCCCGTGAAGTGGGGGTCCGTAAATCGATTGGGGCTCTGAACCGGGACCTTACCCTGCAGTTCCTTGCCGAGAGTATGCTGGTCTGCCTCCTGTGCTGGCTCATGGCCATGATCCTGGTTTCGGTTTCATTGCCCTGGTTTAACAACCTAGCTGGAAAAAGTCTGGAAATCGGCGGACTCTTTAACGCAGAAGTTTTAATTCCTTTGGTGATCATTGCCCTGGTCACCGGATTTACCGCAGGGATCTATCCGGCATTATTCCTTTCTGCGCTGGAACCCGTCAAAGTACTCAAAGGCACATTGGGCCTGGGGCTCCGGAAAAGCAAGTTGAGGAGCGGCCTGGTCATATTCCAGTTTTTTGTTTCAATTGTACTGATCATCGGATCCCTGAGTATTTACCGGCAGGTAGAATATATCCAGAATAAAAAACTGGGTTATACCAAGGAACAGGTGCTGGTGATCAGCGATGCCTACCTGCTTGGAAACCAGTTGGAAGCCTTTAAAAACAGGCTCAAGGCTATGCCTCCGGTAAAAAACCTTTCCGTCGGCGCCTTCCTTCCTGTTTCCTCAGAACGCAATACAACTTCCATCGTCCTTGGCAACGTGCCTTCGCCGGGCAATACCTTCCTGGTAAACAACTGGTGGACGGATCCCGATTTCTTAAAAACCCTGGAAATAGAATTGGTACAGGGCAGGGACTTTTTCAGGGCGTTTCCTGCTGACAGCCAGGCCGTGATCATCAATGAAACCCTGGCGCGTTTTTTTGGTTATCCCGGTGAAAACCTGGAGGGCCAGGTCATTGGCCTTCCCCGGGATAGCGGGAAAATTGTACCCTATCATTTGATCGGGGTGGTCCGTGATTTTAATTTTTTATCCCTGCATCATCCCATCGAACCCCTTGCGATATTTTATGGAGGTACTCCGGATTTTATCACCATCCGGGCTGAAACCGGTCAGATCCAGGAGCTTCTCAGGGAAATCGAATCCGGATGGAACCAACTGGCTCGGGGCAGTCCTTTTACCTACGACTTTTTGGATGACCGGTACCGGCAGTTGTATGGTGCTGAAACGAAGATGGGTAAAATCGCTTTTGTATTTGCTTTCCTGGCCATCTTTATCGCCTCCATGGGCCTGCTGGGACTGGTTGCCTTCACCATCCAACAACGATTTAAGGAAATCGGCATCCGGAAAGTCCTTGGGGCCAGCCTCCCGGATTTGCTTTC
>JAKQHS010000172.1 GCA_029557915.1 Bacteroidota bacterium
GCCATCGATTTCACAGCCTGGTGTATAAGCTGTCCAAACGGCTTTACAATCGATGACTTCCAAGCTGCCATATCCCGATCAGGTCATTTGTGCGTCCAGTTTTTCCGCGAAAGCATCGAGGGTCATGGCGCCCTGGTCCCCCTTGCCGTGCTCGCGCAGGGAAATGGAATGGTTGTCCGCTTCTTTTTCCCCTACGATCAGCAGGTAAGGTATTTTTTTGAGTTCGTTGTCCCGGATTTTTTTGCCAATGGTTTCACTGCGGTCGTCCACCCAGCCCCTGAAACCCTTTGCGAGCAGCTCGGTTTTGACCGAATGGGCGTAGTCGTTGAATTTATCGCTGATCGGAAGGACTACAAATTGTTCGGGGCTCAGCCAAAGCGGGAAATTCCCCCCGCAATGTTCGATCAGCACACCTACAAAACGTTCCATGGACCCGAAAGGCGCCCGGTGGATCATGACCGGCTGATGGGCCTGGTTGTCCGCGCCGATATATTCCAGTTTGAAACGTTCGGGCAGATTGTAATCCACCTGGATGGTACCCAGCTGCCAGTTTCGCCCGAGGGCGTCTTTAACCATAAAGTCCAGTTTGGGCCCGTAAAAAGCGGCTTCCCCCAGTACGGTGACGGTTTCCAGGCCGGCTTCGGCGGCTGCCTCGATGATGGCGGCTTCGGCTTTTTGCCAGTTTTCATCGCTGCCGATGTATTTCTCTTTATTGTCCGGGTCCCGAAGGGAAATCTGGGCGGTGAATTGGTTAAAACCCAGTTTTTTCAGGACAAACATGGTAAGGTCGATCACCCCAATGAATTCCTGTTTGAGTTGGTCCGGCGTGCAGAACAAATGCGCGTCATCCTGGGTAAATCCCCTCACGCGGGTGAGCCCATGGAGTTCCCCGCTTTGTTCGTACCGGTATACCGTTCCGAATTCAGCGATGCGGATGGGTAATTCCTTATATGAACGGGGTTTGTGCCCGTAGATTTCACAGTGGTGAGGACAGTTCATGGGTTTGAGTAAAAATTCTTCCCCTTCGCTGGGCGTGTGAATGGGTTGGAAGCTGTCCTTACCGTATTTGGCATAATGGCCTGAGGTTACATACAATTCTTTCCTTCCGATATGAGGAGTGATCACCGGCTGGTATCCCCTTTTGATCTGTTCCGCCTTGAGGAAATCTTCCAGCCTGGAACGCAGGGCAGTCCCCTTTGGGAGCCAGATGGGGAGCCCGGCGCCCACCCGGTCAGAGAACATAAACAGGTCGAGCTCGGCCCCCAATTTCCGATGATCGCGTTTTTTTGCTTCCTCGATCATGGTGAGGTATTCGGTGAGCTCCTTTTGTTTCGGGAAGGTAATGCCGTAAATCCGGGTCAGTTGTTTCCTTTTTTCATCCCCCCTCCAGTAAGCACCGGCCAGGGCCGTTAGCTTGACGGCCTTGACAAAGCCGGTATCCGGGATATGGGGGCCGCGGCAAAGATCGGTGAACTGGCCTTGGTGGTAAAAGGTGATCTGGCCATCCTCCAGGTCCTGGAGCAACTCAAGTTTGTATTGGTCGCCTTTTTCCGTAAAGTACCGGATGGCATCCGCTTTGGAGATGTCTTCACGGACATAGGCATTGTTTTGACGGGCAAGCTCCTGCATCTTCGTTTCGATGGCGGAGAGGTCAGCCGGGGTCAGTATGCGGTCACCCGTATCGACATCGTAATAAAATCCCTGCTCAATGGGCGGCCCAATGCCGAATTTAGTGCCCGGTAATATGCTTTCGAGGGCCTCCGCCATCAGGTGGGCCGAAGAATGCCAAAAAGCGCTTTTGCCTTCCTTGTCATTCCAGGTCAGCAATTGCACGGTGGCATCCTGGTGAATGGGACGGGTAGCGTCCCAGACCTCACCATTGACTTTCGCGGCAAGTACATTGCGGGAAAGTCCTTCGGAAATGGACCGGGCAATATCGAGCCCGGTAACGCCTGATGGATACTCCCTGACGGAGCCATCGGGCAAAGTGATTTTGACCATTTTAACTACAAAATAAAATGAGGGGCAAAAGTACGCAGAAAGTTGGTCAGTTAACCAGTTTCCCAGTTGACCGTACCTTGTGTTTGATGCTCATAACGAGCTTCCCGGTATGATTCCTGCGGCAGACCCCCTTTCAGGAGATGGGGTGTGCGGATGAAGGCAGATCACCGTTTTGCCAGTTGATTTGTTAATCAGTTTGCAAGTTTGCAAGTTCCATCTCGCATATGGTCATGAGCAATGAGCATGGAGGTATAAGCTGTGGGCCTTGAACTTGTTTGTACTCGTAGCTCGAAGCTCGTAGCTCGCAACTCGTAGCTCGCAACTCGCAGCTCGTAGCTCGTAGCTCGTATCTTGACAGCTACTCCAACTCAAAAGTCAAGTGCAGGTTGACCCGGTATTCCTTGATTTTGCCGCCTTCGATGGTGGCGCTCATATTCTGGACATTGACCGAGCGGATGTTCTTGAGGGATTTGTCTGCTTTTTTTACCGCTTTTTCAATAGCGTCTTCAAAACTCTTGGGTGAGCTGGACAACAGTTCGATGACTTTCAGGATTGCCATATTTATATTGTTTTAAATAAGTGATGAATTCAGGGTCAGGTGCCGGACGCTTCCTTTATTTTTTCAAAGTAAAGAGATTCGTCCCCGGGAAGGAATCCTCTTTTTTTCCAGGTCATCTTGCCGTCCTTGTCATAGATAAAGGTCTGGGGAAGGCCGTTCAGGTTGCCGGGCAGGATTTCCTTGAACACCCGGTCCCGGTCCCAATAAGCCGGGAATGGCCATAGTTCTTTTTCCACGCGCTCAACAAAGGCCGGGAAATTATCCTCCCAATCCTCGGATATCGCTACCATGTGGAAGGGGACTTCCGCCTGCCAGGCTTCGAAATTCTGTTTCATGGCATGCAGTTCCCGGGCACAGGGTTTGCAGGTCGTGAGCCAAAAGAGGACTACCGTTGGCTTTCCGGCTTGTTGCAAAACCTGGGCGGAGTGATGGATCTTGTCCTTATGGTCTTTCAGGCTGATGTCAAAGGGATATTCTTTGAGGGGGTGGGCATTCACCGGCCTGGCTTTTTTTTCAGTGGAGGCGACCGGTGCCGGGGCTTCGGGCGCCGTGGCCGGTTTGCATGAAAAGCCATACAGGAATAAAATCAACAAGCCGAGCAATCTTAACATATTGGATCAGTTTTCAAAAATAAGGCAAATTCCCTGCCGATTCCGGATTTAGTTAATCAGGTCCAGGGCTTTGGTTGCTTCCGGGTAATCCGGGTCCAATCTCAAGGCCTGCCTGTAGTCGGACTTTGCGCCTTCCGGATCACCCAGGGCTTCCCGGCTGGTCCCCCGGTAATAATACCCGGCGGCCAGGGTGGGTTCCTGTTTGCAGGCGATGTCAAAATATTCAAAGGCTTTGGAAAAAGAATCCTGCTGGAAATAGATCAGGCCTGACTGGATAAATGCGCCGGTATATCCAGGATCAAGCCGGATGATGTGCAGGTACAATTCCAGAGCCCGTTCAAAACGGCCAAGGTCCTGCCAATAGGTCGCCAGGCTGTGCAGGGCCTGGAGGTTGGTGCTGTCGGTATGGAGCGCATTTTCAAAGGCATTCAGAGCCAGTTCGTCATCCCGGTTTTGCCATAGTTGTCCAAGGACGATCCAGGCATCCGTATGCCGGTCATCCAGCGTGGTGGCCCTCTGGAGGGAGGAAATGGCCTGGGCAGTGTCCGCCAGGTCGCGGTAATTAAGGCCGGCCATAAACCAGGCTTCGGCATTGGTGGGATCCAGCTGGCGGATCTGCTGGCAGCTTGCCAGGGAGGCTTCGTATTGTTTGAGAAGGAATTGAAATTCGGATAGCTTGAGCAGGGTGGGGATCCTTTGCGGGAAAAGGGCCGCGGCTTTTTTTAGGGTTTGCAGGGCCTCATAAGAACGGTTGCCGTCGAGGTAGGCATCGGCCAGGAGATGATGGTAGGCAGGCTGAAGGGAATCCAGGGAAACGGCGTATTCCAGGTCCCTGACCGCCTCTTCATAATTTTCATTTTGATAATAATAAGCGCCGCGGATAAAATAGAGGCTGTCTTCAAATGGATGGGTTAGGATGTCTTCATTAAGCCCGAGGAGTTCAGGCGGTCCTTGATCTCCCGGCCCTTCTCCATTGCCGGCTTTGCATTGAATGAGCACAACCGCCAGGATAAAGGGGAGTGAATTTATCAGGATATTGTTCAAATTGATGCAATTTAGCGGCTACAAAATTAATGGATATGAGATGGAGACGTCCCGCTGAAGGGGAAATCGAAGGCCATTTTATCAATTATGCCGACCTGATCTGGGAAGAGGACGCCCTGCAGGTCCTGAAAGAGGCCCGCCATGCATCCCGCGAGCTGATGTTCAGCCTTAGCCTGGAGCAGTGGGATTATGCCTACCAGGAAGGCAAATGGACCATCAAGGAAGTCTGGCAACATATCCTGGATTCCGAACGCATCTTCGCCTACCGGGCCCTGCGCATTGCCAGAAACGACCAGACCCCTTTACCCGGTTTTGAACAGGATGATTATATCCTTCCCTCGAAAGCCAGGGAGAGGAGTGTGGCCGGGATCATCCACGAATACGATGCGGTCCGTGAAGCCACCATCACTCTCTTTGAATACATGCCCGCTGAAGCCCTGGAACATACCGGTACGGCCAGCAATAAAAAGCTCTCCGCCCGGGCGCTCGCCTTCATCATCGCGGGACATGAACGGCATCATATCCGGGGACTGAGGGAAAATTATGGGGTTAAGTAGTTAAGTAGTTAATCAGTTAATCAGTTAATCAGTTAAGAGCATTACAATTCAACAATTCAACAATTCCACAATTCAACATTCCGATGCATCGGAACAGCAATTCCGCCTCATAATCCCATCACCCGCTTGTTGAACGCATCGTCCGCACCGCCTCCTGCAAAATCATCAAAAGCTCTTTCGGTCACCCTGATGATGTGGTCGCGGATGAAAGGCGCGCCTTCCTTGGCTCCCTGTCCGGAATCTTTGATGCAGCATTCCCATTCCAGTACCGCCCAGCCTTCATAGCCGTATTGAGCCAGCTTGCTGAAAATGGACTTGAAATCGACCTGACCATCGCCCAGGGACCTGAACCTGCCGGCACGGTCCACCCAGTCGGCATAGCCTCCGTAAACCCCGCTGCGCCCTGAAGGATTCAGTTCGGCGTCCTTGACGTGGAACATTTTAATATAGGGATGATATAGGTCTATATACTCCAGGTAATCCAGGTGTTGGAGCACAAAATGGCTGGGGTCATAAAGGATATTGCATCTTTTATGATTGCCGGTCGCTGCCAGGAAGCGCTCAAAACTGATGCCATCATGCAGGTCTTCCCCCGGATGGATTTCATAACAAAGGTCTATCCCGCAGGTATCAAACTCATTGAGGATAGGCAGCCAGCGGGAAGCCAGTTCTTTGAAAGCGGCATCGACCAGGCCCTTGGGCCGCTGGGGCCAGGGATAAACGGTATGCCAGATGAGAGCGCCGGAGAAGGTAGCGTGGGCTTTGAGGCCAAGGTTCCTGCTGGCTTGCGCAGCGTGCTTAAGCGTTTGAACGGCCCAGTCCGTCCGGGCTTTGGGATTGCCCTTGACGGCATCCGGAGCGAAGGCGTCAAACAACTCGTTGTAGGCAGGATGTACAGCAACCAGCTGGCCCTGGAGGTGGGTGGACAGTTCGGTGATTTCGAGTCCGTGAGCAGATACCTTACCCTTAAGGTCGTCGCAGTAAGCCTTGCTGCCGGCGGCTTTCTCGAGGTCAATCAGCCTTCCGTCCCAGGTAGGGATCTGGATGCCCAGGTATCCGAGGTCGGCCGCCCACCGGCAGACGGTTTCCAATGAATTGAATGGAGCCTGATCTCCCATAAACTGGGCCAGGAAAATGGCCGGGCCCTTTACATTTTTCAGTTTGCTCATATTCGATGAATGTGCGGATGATTCTGCCGATAAATATAAAACATGTCACGGATTATTTTTCAGCCGTGATGATGTATTGATAAGCCAGGGATTGGTCATCGACCTGGATATTTTTGTAGCCCGCCCGGTAAAGGTATTCTTCGACGACATCCACGTAGATCCGTTCGGATTTGGGTGGGGCGATCTGTTCAGGTAACCGCTTCATTTTGAAGTCCACGATCACGATCCTGCCTCCCGGTTTCAGGTTGTTTTTTAGATTGGCCAGGTAGGTTTGTTTATTTCCCAGGTAAGCGACGGTATTGACGATGAGGATAGCATCGATTTCTTCTTTTTGGAGCCTGGGGTTATCCACCCGGGCCAGCCGGGTTTGGATCAGGCTTTTCTGGGCGCTGTCCAGCTTTGCTTTTTCTTTTTCAATATAGGAAAGGGCAGCCGGGTCAATGTCGATGGCGATTACCCGGGCTCCTTCCCTGGCGAGTTTCAGGCTGAAAAATCCCGTGGGGCCGGCTCCGATGTCTGCGACCACCTTACCGGCAAGGTCCTGGCCGATCTTATCAAGGATGAGGTCGGGTTTTTGCCAGGCTACCCGGTTCATCAGGCTGGGGGCGACCTCCGGGATATCCGTCCTGATGGTCTCCCTGGGCGGAGTACTGTCCACAACAGAGGGCATTGGAGGCGGTTCCGGTTGCCTTACCTTGCAGGAGAAGGGGACCACGACGGTGAAAAGAAAAAGGAGAATTTTTGAATGGCGCATGAGAGAGGGTCAAAAGTACAAACAGAATGGAATATGAGGAGTGAGGGTTGAGGGGTGAGGAGTGAGGGGTGAGGGTTGGGGGTTGAGGGTTGAGGATTGAGGGTTGAGGGTTGAGGATTGAGGGAGGATCACCAGCCGATATGAAAAAGGGCGTCCCCTACATGGACCACCGGGGCATTGTTGTGCCCGATGATGTATCCGGAGGTTTTGGATTTAATGTATTCAATCCGCATATTGTCCGGATCGGATATCGATCCCAGGATCTCCCCCTTGTTGACATAGACCCCGGAAGCGCGCTGCCAGATGAAAATCCCGCTATAGGTAGCCCTTATCCAGGTATCCCCCGTAAGGGTATGGCTCTGAGGAAGGGCAGGATCCACGGCAGGAACGATCATTTGGTAATGTTCCAGGATGGACCTGATGCCCTGCAGTCCTTTTTCAATGCTAAAACCGTCGAAGCGCCCGGATTCACCTCCTTCAAAAGCCAGGTTGGGGATCTTCATCTTCGAGGCATACTGCCTGAGGGAATTGGGCTTTGCGGTGGAAGCCAGGGTAAAGGGCGCCCGGAATACCTCGGCCAGGGCAATGCTGGGCCCATCATTTTTGGTAAACCGGATTTGAGGGTAGTTGTATCGTTGATTGCCTCCCGTGTGAAAATCCAGCAGGACGTCCACCTGGGGAAGTACCTTTTTATACAGCATCCGGGCGATCCGGGAAGCAAGGGAGCCTTTGGTGCTGCCGGGAAAACTGCGGTTAACGTCTTTTCCATCGGTGACTTCGCGGGTGAAATGAATAAAACCGTATACATTCAGCAGGGGGATGGTGATCAGGCTTCCCCGTTGAAGGGCGGATTGCATGTATTTGCGCCCGGCTTGCCGGACAATTTCAATGCCATTGATTTCATCCCCGTGCATGCCGCCAATCAACAGGATGACCGGACCCGGGTCCATCGCCCTGTTGACATGAATATGAATATAGATCCGCGTACCGGACGGCAGATGGCCTACGAGCAGACGCAGGATTTTTTTTTCCCCGAGCTCCACGATCTGGTCACCGATCACCAGGACTTTTCTTTCCATCAGGCCATCGGTTTTCGGGATTCCACCAGTTCAATGATTTTCTCCGAGATGCTGGACTTCAGGAACTGTTCGATGCCTTCCAGCCCCGGTGAGGCGTTGACCTCAAGGATGAGGGGACCGCGGTAGGACCGGAGCAGGTCCACTCCCGCCACGTCCAGGCCCAGCAGGCGAGTGGCGCGGATCGCGATGGATTCTTCCTCAGGGGTCAGCCTGACGGGCTGGGCTCTGGCGCCCCGGTGCAGATTGGAGCGGAACTCTCCTTTTTTCGCCTGTCTTTTCATAGCGCCTGCCACCCGTCCATCAATCACGATGATCCGGATATCGCTTCCATTCACTTCCTGGATAAATTCCTGGATGATGACTTGTTCTTCCAGCCGTTGAAAGGCTTCCAGGATATTCAGGGCCTGGGCTTTGTGATTGGCTTTCAATACCCCCATGCCCTGGGTGCTTTTGAGCAGTTTGATGATCAGGGGATATTTAAATTTTTGCAGGACTTTTTCGTTGTATTCAGCATTGAAATGCAGGCAGGCTTCCGGCACCGGCAATCCCCGGGCAGCCAGGAACTGACTGCAACTCCATTTGTTCCTGGCCTTCAGCAAGGCATCCGAAGTGGTGGTGGAATATACCCCCATGGAAGTAAAATGATCGATGACGGAAGCGCCGATATCTGTAGCCGTAGCTCCGATCCGGGGGATGATGGCATCGATGCGCATCAGGGGCCGGGAGGCGTAATACAGCCTGGGTTTTCCGCCAATGATATGCTGGCTGCAATGATAAGGGTCCAGGACGAGCATCCGGTGATTCCTTTTCCTGCCAGCAATGGCCAGGCTCTGGGTTGAATAGAGTCCGGGGTTGCGGGAAAGGATGGCAAGGACCATGGAGAAGGAGATTTGGCTGATTGCGATGGTAAATCCGAAGCCAAAACTATGACTTTCCCGGTTTATTCATGATTATCTTTGGCCATGCTTCCGTTAGTTGAAAAGAATAATCCCAGGGTGGTCCGGAGTTGGGCCATGTTTGACTGGGCCAATTCATCCTACGCCCTGGTGATCTCTGCCGCCATTTTTCCGGCCTATTTTCTGAGTGTGACGAACGCGTCCATTTCCGTGGGAGGCAATGCCGTGCCCAACAGCTCCTATTATTCCTTCATCATATCCATTGCTTATATTTTTGTGGCGGCGGGATCGCCCATCCTTTCCGGTATGGCCGATTACAGCGGCAAAAGGCTGTTTTTCCTGCGTTTATTTACCTGGCTGGGCTCCCTTTCCTGCATCTCCCTGTTTTTTTTTAAAGGCATGGAGACCCTTTGGCTCGGTACGGCGGGCTTTATGCTGGCCAGCATCGGGTTCACCAGCAGCCTGGTGTTTTACAATTCGTATTTGCCGGTGATCGCTACGGAAGAACATTACGACCGGACTTCGGCCAAAGGCTTTGCTTACGGATATACCGGGAGCGTGCTCCTGCTGATCTTCAACCTGGTGGTCATCCAGAAAAAAGAATGGTTTGGAATCGAGGATTCCGGATTTGCGGTCCGTCTCGCTTTTATCACGGTGGGATGCTGGTGGCTGCTCTTTGCCCAGATCCCCTTCAACCGGCTGCCTTCCGATTCGAAAGAAAAATTCGGAAAAGGGATATGGCAAAAAGGATATTTTGAATTGCTTGCGGTTTGGCATAAACTGAAAAAACAGGTGCACCTGCGCCGATTCCTGCTTGCCTTTTTTTTTTACAGCGCAGGGGTGCAGACGGTCTTGTACCTGGCGGCCACTTTCGCCGATACCGTGCTGAATTTCGGGGGCTCTGAACTGATCGTGATCATCCTGATCCTTCAATTAGTAGGCCTGGTCGGGGCCTATCTGTTTGCCGGAGTATCCCGGATGAAAGGCAATAAATTTGCCCTGCTCACCATGTTGTTCATGTGGATTGCCGTATGCATCGCCGCTTACTATACCTATACGAAGTTCCAGTTTTACCTGATCGCTTCAGGCGTTGGACTGGTGATGGGTGGCATCCAGGCCCTGTCCAGGTCCACCTATTCGAAACTGCTGGATGAAAATGAAACGGACCTCACCTCCTATTTCAGTTTTTACGATGTCCTGGAAAAGCTGGCCATTGTGATCGGCACCTTCAGTTTTGGATACATCGACCTCATCAGCGGGGGCATGCGCAACAGCGTGCTGATCCTGATCGTCTATTTTGCCATCGGGATCGTGCTCCTCACCCGGGTCAAAATGTCGGAAGCCAGGAGGGATGTCAGGAAACAATAGTCAATAGTCAATAGTCAGTAGTCAGTAATCAATAATCAGTAGTCAAGAATCAGTAGTCAGTAATCAGTAGTCAGTATTCAGTATTCATGAATCAGTGGAACACTGCTGGCAACTCGTATCTCCTTTCTCGCTAATCAGTGGACATGTTCGCGAGTTAGTGAGATCTTTGCTCGCATCTCGTATCTTGTTTCTCGTATCTCGTTTCTCGTATCTCGATTCTCGTTTCTCGTTTCTCGTTTCTCGTTTCTCGGGTCAGCTTCCAGCTCAATCCACCCTCAATCCCCCATAACTCAGTGTTGCCTTGATCAGGCCACCCGTATTTTCCGCCCTGGAATACCCTTTTACCGATTTGGAATTGGATTTTTCTACCTGGTAGGTGCTGTTGAAATCGGAGGGGGTTTTGATATCCGCATAGGAACCGCTGGCGTCCAGGCGATAGGGGGCTCCCCCGGTGCTGATGCGCACATCCGTATAGGAGGTTTTCAGATCGAGGGACTGAAAGTCGGCATCGAGGTCCCGGATAATGATATCTCCGTACGTCGAGGAAAAGCTGGTCCGTTTGCCGACTTTGCCAAGGTCAAAATCCGTATAGGCGCTGCTGACGTAGATATCGCCGACCGAACGTACGCGGATGTCGTCGTAACGGCTTTGCAGGTCCAGGCTGGCGATGTATTCGGCATTGAGTTCACCGTAGGCGCTTTCGGCTTTAATCGTGCCGGCTTTATTCAGGTCGATCTCGGAATATCTGAAATTGAGGCTTCCGTCTTCCATTTCCGCCAGGGTTATGTCGGAGTACCTCAGGTTGAGATGGCCCCGCTTGATGGAACCCAGGTTGCCGTCGCTGTAGGCCAGTTCGAGGTCGAGGTCGGCGTTGAGGCCGTCCATGCGCAGGTTGCCGTAGGATATTTTTACTTCCGCGTTGCGGTCCAGCCGGTCCACGAAGGCATCGCCGTATTTATGATTGAGTTTCAGGTATAGGTCCGCCGGGAGGTATACGTCGTAGTTGATCTTGTAGGAGGAATTTTTATTCCAGCCCCCCACCCAGTTGCGGATGTCCCACCAGTTTTTGTTGGTGGACTGGATCACGGTTTCTGCCTTGATATAATTGCTCGTGGTGGTAAACTGGATCTGGATTTTTTCAAACAATTCATCCGCTTCGGATTTGGAATTGGTGTTGGCGATGATGTTGACATCGACGGAGGCGATGCGTTTTTCCCAGGTGTGCACTTTGACATAACCGTATTTATTGATCAGTTCGACCGTGGCGTCTTTGGGCACGTCGTATTCCTTGTGGTAATTTTTGGTAAATTCCCCGTCGCTGGCATAAGCCGGCAAGAGGAACAGAAAAAGCAGGAGACTATAAATCGAGCGTATCATGTTCTGGTTTGTTATTGGGTAAGGAAGGATTTTCATTTTCTTTTTGTTGAAGTTTTGACAGGATCTTGTTCAGGATATTTAATTTTTGATTGTATTGCTGCATCATTTGTTTGACCAGGATGCTTTGGTCCTGGTCGGGGTTTTTCAGGAGTTCCAGTTTTAGTTCAGCGGAAATCTGATCGATCTGGTTGAGGTCGTCCAGGACGGAAGCGCTCGATTTATATTTCCCGAGTTCCGTGAGTTTGTCGTCGATCTGGCTGGTATAATAGGCTTCGGCTTCCCGGAATTCCTGGCGGGTGTCCTTGTTTTGAATGGCATAGGTAAAATCTTTTTGCCGCTGGATCTGGTACCCGACCCCGATGCCCAGGGACAGGAGGATAAGGCCGGAGGCTGCGATTTTGACGATGGCCGGGATGATGCCCCAGAGGGATTTCACCTTGCCCCCCTGGTGCAATTCGGCTTCGATCCGGTGCCAGACCTGCCGGGGTGGTTTTTCGGTTTCAAATTCCGCCCGGTGTTGCTCTATGAATCGTTTCAGTTTATCCTCACTCATGGTTTTAATTTATTTTATCATTTGGTCATTGTATCGACAATAATTCTTTCAGTCTCACCCTGGCCCGGCTGTACTGGGATTTCGAGGTTTCCTCCGAAATCCCCAGGATCTCTCCGATCTCCTGGTGGTCGTACCCCTCAAACAGGTATAGGCTCATTACCGACCGGTATCCATCAGGCAAGGCCTTCATGGCCGATTTGATCCGGTTGATTTTTAATTCCTGTTCTTCAAAATCCGTTTCATGGCCCTGGGGGAGGACAGGTTCATGATTGCTCAGTTCCACCAGTTGCAACTTCCGGCTCTTTAGCTTGTTGATGCAACGGTTGACTACGATACGCTTGATCCATGCGCCGAGCGTAGACTCGAACCGGTAGGATTGCAAATGGGAGAAAACATCCACAAAAGCCTCCTGCAGCAGGTCTTCCGCTTCTTCCGGTGCGTTGAGCATCCGGAGGCAGATCTGGTACATCGCCTGCGCGTACCGTTCATAAAGCGCAGACTGAGCGGATCTTTTGCCGGCTAAACAGTCTTCGACGAGAGCCCGTTCTTCCGGTCTATCTTCCCTGTCAGGAGTGGACATTGATATACATTAAAGAGAGCGGGCCGGCTAAAAGGTTGCACGGCCCGTAATTTTTTTTTATTCTTCCTCGTCCCGCGTTCCGGGCCCTTCCGGTCCGGGCGCCTGGTCCCTGATCTTTTTGTCAGAAACATGACGGTCCAAAAACCGGTTGAGGTCCTCGATATTGAGATTGCTTTTCAGCTCCCCAAACTGGTTGATCTGGATGTCAAAGCCACGGATGTCTTTATGGACTTTGGAACCCCGTTTCTTTTTCATTTTTCAAATTTAAGAATAAAGTCCAAGTCCGGGGATGGTCCTGTTAATCCCGGGCCACAAAAGTCCGGATCCTGCTCAGGCCCTGTTTCCCAAGAATTTGGAGCATCTGAAACACCCCCGGGCCCTGCAAACCGCCGGCCAGGGCCAAACGCAGGATGGGAAGGATTTGACCCGGTTTGACGTTCAGGGATTGGAACCCGGCCTTGGCAGCCTGTTCCAGGGCCTGGGCTTCAAAGGGTTCGACCGCCTCAAGGATTTTCACCAGTTCGGAGATGACGGGTCCGAGTTCGGGCTTCCAGTGTTTGCGGACCGCTTCTTCGTCCATGGTCCGAAGTTCAGAAAATAAATACCCTGCGGCATCCGGTATCTCGCTGACCAGGTTGACCCTTTCTGTAAACAGCGGGACAATTTCCAGGCATTTCCGTTCGTCCCAAAGCCATCCGCGGGCTTCAACCAGAGGCTTGAGTTTGGAGACTATTTCCTGGACAGGCCTTTGTTTTATGTATTGGTGATTGAACCACAGGGCTTTGTCCATGTCAAAACGGGCTCCTGAGCGGTGTACCCGGCCCAGGTCAAAAGCTTCAACCAATTCATCCAGGGAAAACAGTTCCTGGTCGGTCCCGGGATTCCAGCCCAGGAAGGCGAGGAAGTTCAGGACCGCTTCCGGCTCAAATCCAAATTCACGGAATCCTGTAAAACTTTCTTCGGCTGTGTCCCCTTTCCAGGACAAGGGGAAGACCGGTATTCCAAACCGGGCGCCATCCCTTTTGCTCAGTTTGCCTTTGCCATCGGGCCTCATAATCAACGGCAGGTGGGCATAACGCGGCGGGGACCATTCAAAGGCCTCATACAGAAGGAGGTGATGGGCCGTACTGCTCAGCCATTCCTCTCCCCGGATCACATGGGATATGTCCATGTGATGATCGTCGACGACATTGGCCAGGTGGTAGGTGGGCATGCCGTCCGCCTTGATCAGGACCTTATCGTCCAGTTCGGTGGTGTCAAACCGGACCTCTTCGCGGATGAGGTCCCGGTACACCACCTGTTTGCCGGGATCCACCCTTAAACGGACGACATGGGGTGTGCCGGCTCTGAGCAGGTCGGTCACCTCCAGCGGATCCAGGCTCAGGCTGTTTCTCATTTCCATCCGGACCGAGGCATCGTATTTGGGAGCGGCCACCCCGGCATCCGCCAGTCTGGCACGCATGCGGTCCAGTTCTTCTTCCGTATCGAAGGCATAGTAGGCTTTTCCCGATTCCACCAGCTGAAGGGCCGCCTCCCGGTAGACGGCTTTGCGCTCGGATTGGCGGTAGGGGCCGAGTTTGCCGCCATACCCCTGGCCCTCGGTGGGCTCAATGCCGCACCAGCGAAGGGCGTCCAGGATATATTCTTCAGCTCCGGGAACGTACCGGGCCTGGTCGGTGTCCTCGATGCGCAAAATGAAAATGCCATGGTTTTTTTTCGCAAACAGGTAATTATACAGGGCCGTTCTTACACCACCTATATGCAAGGCTCCGGTGGGAGAAGGGGCAAAACGGACACGAACGGACATAGGCGCGGGTTTGTTAAATAATTATATTAAAAAAATATCTAATATGAAAGATCCATTCTATTTTTGTTCATCTATTAAAATGCGGTCAGCAGGCAACGGTTAATCACAACCTGTCGTTATAACTAATGCTGATGCATTTTGACAAGATGCGCAGTAATCCCTTTTTTCTCATGAACGTAGCAGACGATTATGTATTTAATTAAGACTCCAAAAGTAATTCAAAATTTCTTCCCCAATTTTATCTGGCAGGTACCTACCCGGGAGAAAGCCCTCTTCCTGACCTTTGATGACGGCCCCATTCCTGAAGTGACTCCCTGGGTCCTGGACGAACTGGAAAAATACCAGGCCAAAGCCACTTTTTTCACGGTGGGGAACAATGTCCGGCAGCACCCCGATATTTTTAACCGGATCCTCGACCAGGGCCATTCCGTAGGCAATCATACCTATAACCATATCAATGGCTGGACTTCGGAAAACATCCCTTATTTCCACGATGTCAGACATTGCGCCAAACTGGTACATTCCTCCCTTTTCCGTCCGCCCTTTGGCCGCCTGAAACCGGGCCAGATCCAGTTTTTGCAGCGCCATTACCGGATCATCATGTGGGATGTGCTGAGCGGCGATTTTGACCAGGAAATCACCCGTGAACAATGCCTGAGAAATGTATTGGACAACGCCGGGGAAGGCAGCATCGTGGTCTTCCACGACAGCCTTAAAGCCAAACGCAACCTTTGTTTTGTCCTTCCAAAAGTCCTGGACTATTTTTCCAGGCTGGGCTACACGTTCGAATGCCTAAGCCCCCATTCCATCCACCAGGGGATTTTTGAAAAAAAAAGGATTACGGTATAGCATTCAGCTTTCAGCATTCAGAATTCAGCCGATGGCTGACGGCTAATAGCTGACGGCTCATAGCTGATGTCTGATAGCTGACCGCAGACCACCCTTCCCATTTGTGAATGTTTTATTAATTCATCAGGGCCGCACAACCCGGCCCGATTATTTTGGTATTTTAGCCTTCGATGACGGACGGGGGATCCATACAGGCGGTAAATCAGTTGAGACAGCTGGAAAGGGAGTTGCTTCTTAAGCAAATGCAGATCCAGCGGCTGCTGAACATTACCCAGGCCATCAACAGCAATATGTCGGCGGATGACCTTTTCAATATGTACCGGGAATTCCTCCGTTTTGAAATGGGTATGTCCCGGATCCTGCTCCTGATCCAGGAAGTGGATCACTGGAAGCTGGCCGTGGAATTTAACCTTGAAAAAAAATATACCGCGGAGGCCTTGGTTCCCATTTTACGAAACATTACCAATTTATATACCGTAAAAGCCACCGATGAAGAAATCCTCCATGAATTCGACATCGTCATCCCCGTATACCACAAGGAGCATCCGATTTCTTACGCCCTCGTGACCGTGGCCAATAAGGAGGACCTGTATCATAAAATCCAGTTTATCCAGACCATCACCAATATTGTCGCGGTAGCCATTGAAAACAAGAGGCTTTTCAAAAACCAGATGGAACAGGAGCGGATGAACAAGGAGATCGAACTGGCCCGGGAGGTGCAAAGCCTGCTGATCCCGCAAACCTTTCCCCGGAGCAAAAACTTTGAACTTTCAAGCATTTACAAGCCCCACTTCAATGTCGGCGGCGATTATTTCGATTATATCCGCATCGGGGAAGACCGGTACCTCATTTGCATGGCCGATATTGCCGGGAAAGGAGTGTCGGCAGCCTTACTGATGTCCAACCTGCAGGGAAACCTGAGGCAATTGGCCCGGCAATACACAGATCCCGAACAACTGGTGATCCAGCTCAATGAGGCCGTCTTTGCATTGACCGGGGGAGACCGTTTCCTGACCCTGTTCATTGCCGAAGTGCAGCCGGCCCGGGGCAGGATCGATTACATCAATTGCGGTCATATTTCCCCCATCCTATATTCCGCGGACCGGGTCGAATACCTCTCGAAAGGGACGACGGTCCTGGGGGCCTTTCCAAAGCTGCCTTTCATCGAGCATGGGCTGATCCGCGTGGAAGACCCTACCATTTTACTGGTATTCACAGATGGCCTGACTGACCTGGTCAATGCCTCCCATCAGTATTTTGAAATCGAGAACCTCGAAAAATTTGTCCGTGATTTTCACGGCGAAAGTGCAGAGGCATTTAATCAACGCCTGATGATCGATCTCGAAAAATTCAAAGGCAATCAAACCTTCCCGGACGACATCACGGTGCTGACCTGCAAAATTGTGCCGAATGCTGTATCTTGAACCCTGGTTTCAAACATGAAAAACAGGATTGTTGCCGGTCTGCTCGCAATATTATTGGGTTCAGTCGGAGCTCATAAGTTTTATTTGCGCAAGCCGGGTGCGGGCATTTTTTATATCTTTTTATTTATGATTTTCCTCAATGCCCGGCTTCCCATCATGGCCATCTTGGGCCTCATTGAGGGATTGGGCCTGCTGATGATGTCGGACCAGGAATTCAACCGGCGGTACAATGCGGGCCGGATGGTTGGCCAGGAAGGATACCCGGACCAATATCCCGGTCCCAGGGAAATCCGCTCCCGCGAAAGGATGCGTGACCGTTCGGAAAGAAGGGGAGGGGGCTGGAAGAATGTGGAAGTCCCCGAATATCCGCCCAACCGAAGAAATGTATTCAAGGAAACCGGGATGCAGAAATACAAGGAGTTTGACCTGGAAGGAGCCATTGAAGACTTTCAGAAATCCCTTCAGATGGAACCCCGGGACATCGCCACCCATTTTAATATAGCCTGTGCTTTTTCCCTGACAGAGCAGCCGGCCAAGGCCTATCATCATCTGTCCAAGGCGGTGGAGCTTGGATTCAATGATTATGAAAAAATAAATACCCACGACGACCTTGCTTTTGTACGGATACAGAAACAATGGGATGGGTTCAAACAGAGCGGGTACCGCCAATACGCCGCTTTTGAGAACCAGCCCTTTGCAGAAGAAAAACCCGAACCCCAAAACGACCTTTTACTGGACCAGTTGAACAAATTGAACGAACTCCGCCAGAAGGGCCTGATCACCGAAGCGGAATATGTCATGGAAAAAAGAAGATTGAACGAATAATAACATGAGTTTAATACTTCCAAGTCGCCGGTTTGCGTCTGGTGTTCAAATGAAAAGGTGATGCTAGCACATGATCTGATTGCCGAGGGGATTCCCGCCATAGACCCGCACCGGGTTGGAGAGGAGGCTTTGCGGCGGATGGAGGAATATGAGGTGATGCACCTCCCGGTGGTGGGCAACGGGCAATTTATGGGCCTGCTCAGTGAAGAGGAGATCCTTAAGAACGGAGTGGACACCCCCGTGGAGACCTATCTCGATGAAATGTCCAAAGTCTCGGTCCACAGAAACGATCACCTGTTTGACGTGATGAAAAAAATGACGGATTCGGACATTACTGCCGTCCCCGTCACCGATGAAGAAGGGCATTACCTGGGCCTGATCACCCGGAAGGACCTCTTTGACTTTTATGGTAGAAGTTTTGCCTGGTCCGAACCCGGCAGCATCCTGGTCCTTGACCTGGAAGACGTTCATTATTCCCTGTCTGAAATATCCAGGATCATCGAAGCCGAACAGGGGATGATCATCAGCAGCATCATCAGCCGGCCCTCCGAAACGAGGATCCTTCTTACGCTCAAGATCAACCAGCTGGACATTACCCGGATCATTGCCGCCCTGAGGCGTTATGATTACGAAGTCACCGCGAGTTACACCGAGGCGGAGGTCGCAGACCATTTCAAAGAACGCTATGACGCCTTCATGAGATATCTGGATGTCTGATTACCGGACCATGTTCAGGATGACGATCGGTGTCTTGTTTCTGGCCGCCTTCTGTCAAAGCCAGGCCCAGTACCTTTACATCGATTCCATCCGTTTCGAGGGGAATAAAAAAACACAAAACTATATCCTGAGGCGGGAGCTTGATTTCAGGGTTCATGATACCATCGCCCAGCAATATCTTTCTACACGACTTCTTGAAAACCGGAGCAGGTTGCTGAATACCGGCCTTTTTAAGGAAGTCCATCTCAACATCAGCCGGTGGGATACGGAAACCAATCATGTGACCATGGAAGTCCGGGTGGAGGAGGCCTGGTATATCTATCCGGTTCCTGTCTTTGAACTGGCCGACCGCAATTTTAACGTCTGGTGGAATGAATTCAACGGATCCCTCAAACGGGTCAATTACGGCCTTCGCTTTATACACAATAACCTTACCGGACAGCAGGACGGGCTCAAGGCCACCTTGCAACTGGGATACAGTCCCAAGCTGGAAATGATCTATTCCTGGCCTTTTTTTGGCAGGGAAAGGGCCTGGAGGTTCAGGTCGGAATTATTGTATTCCCAAAACAGGGAATCTTATTACAAGACCGAACAGGACCGGCTGGTCTTTCACCGTTCGGAGTCGGATTTTGCCCTGCAACGCCTGCGGTTCTTATCCGCCCTGGAGCACCGGACCACCCTTCAGCTGTTTCAAAGCATTTCACTCGAATACCAGTTCAACAGAACCAACGATCTGATCCGAAATGTGCTTAACCCTGATTTTTTTCTTGATAACAAGGCACGCCAGAATTACCTGACCCTTCGCTACCGGTTTATCTACGACAACCGGGACCTCCGCTTTTACCCCTCCCGTGGGCTTTCGGCCGAATTCCAGGTGGCCAAGGAAGGGCTTGCCGGGGCGGAAGATGTAAACACGCTGAATGCAACCATCCAGCTCGACCAGTACTTTCCCTGGACCACCCGTCACAATGCGGGGATCATGCTTAAAGCCAAGGGATCCATCATCCGGGATAAGATCCCTTATTACAACAGCAAAGCCCTGGGTTACGGGGAAAATTATATAAAGGGTTATGAATATTATGTCATGGATGGGATGGATTACCTGTTTTTAAAATTCAGGGAACGCTACATTTTTTTTGACCGGGCCATGGCCTTCAGGAAAAACAAAAAAATAGGTGTTAAATCCATGCCGGTAAAACTCAGTACGGCCTTGCATGCGAGTACCGCTTATGTCAATAATGTGCATTATTCCTTCAATAATCCCCTGGCCAACCGCTGGTTATACAGTATGGGAGCCAGCCTGGAATGCCTGCTGGCCAACACTTCCCTGATCCAGCTCGACTTCAGCATAAACCACCTGAAAGACACCGGAATTTATTTACATTTCAGGGATCAATTCTAAGTATGCGCATATTGTTGTTTGCACTCGAGACCCGGGAAGAAACCCGGAAACCATTGATGGCCCTTACCGATGCCTTGTTGGACCAGCCCGGTTTCGAAATCTACCGCTATGGGGAACCGGTGGCGGAAAACGAAACCCGTTACAATGAGCTGCCCCTGATTCAGAGCCAGCAGGAATTGCTGGAACACCGGATAGATATCATCATCACCGCCGGCGGGGACGGCACCATGCTCAAGGCGGCTGCGTTCTCCGGGGCAACCGGCATACCCTTGCTGGGCTATAACCTCGGGCGCATGGGTTTCCTGGCAGTGGTCGAGAAGGATTCCATTCCCATGATGATTTCCTCTTTGATGGAAAGGCAATACCAGATCGAAGAAAGAATTACCCTGGAAGTCACCTCAGATCCGGTGATCTTCCCGGAAGGAACCTTTGCCCTGAATGATTTTACCATCCTGAAAAGGGACAATTCCTCCATGATTAAGATCCATGCTGCCATCAATGGGGAATTCCTGAATACTTACTGGGCGGACGGCATCATCCTGGCTACACCGACCGGTTCCACCGGCTATTCGCTCAGTTGCGGAGGACCGATCATATTTCCCCAATCCGGCAATTTTGTGCTCACTCCGATCGCTCCCCATAATCTCAATGTCAGGCCCATCGTGATTTCCGATGATTCCGTCCTGGAATTCAGGGTGGAAGGCCGTACCGATAGTTTTTTATGCACCCTTGATTCCCAATACGCCCTGATCAACTCCGAATATAAAATCCGGCTCAGAAAAAATTCCTTCGCCATACGCCTGGTCCGGCTCAGCGGGCATACCTTCCTTAAAACCCTGCGCGATAAACTGATGTGGGGTCTGGATATGAGGAATTGAGTAGCGAGTAGCGAGTAGCGAGAAGCGAGAAACGAGAAACGAGAAACGAGAAACGAGAAGCGAGAAACGAGAAGCCAGATACGAGAAACGAGAAGCGAGATATTCCCTTCCTCCCGTCTCCTGTCCCCCTTTCTCCTAAAATCACTGCCGAGTTAATTCCCTTCCACTTTGAGTTAATATCGTATTAGAGACCATTTTCTGCACCGATTTTTTTGGATTGATATTTCCAGAGGTTGGTCGAGGGGATATTCACCTTAGTCGCAAAAAGGGCCATACCGGCCCCGGAGTTGCAACCATTTTCGTTTAAAATGGGTCTTTAATAACTGTATGAAATCCTTAACTACCATTGTTTTTGCTGCAGTGCTCTATTTGACCTGCACTTCTTCTGCCCTTGCCCAGGATATGATCACCGGCAAGGTTGCAGATTCCAAGTCTGTGGCTTATGAATTTGCCACCGTCTTATTGCTAAATCACACGGACAGCAGCCTGGCTAAAGGCGCCATTACCGATCCCGAAGGAAGTTTCGAATTTGAGAATGCCAAACCCGGCAAATACCTGTTCAAAATTTCCTATGTTGGTAAACCGGATATCCTTACCCAGGCCTTTGATTATACCGGAGGTATGCTCCAAACCGGTGTTCATGCTTTTCCGGAATCCGCCACCGAACTCAAGACCGTGACCGTAAGCGCCGTAAAACCGGTGTTGGAAATCAAAGCTGAAAAAATGATTCTCAATGTCGAGAACAACGTCAGCTCCGCCGGAAGCGACGGCCTCGAAATCCTCCGTAAAGCGCCCGGGGTTGTGATCGACAATAACGAAAACATCACCTTGAAAGGGAAAAACGGGGTCCAGGTTTATATCGATGGCAAACCGGCCAGGCTCGGGGGCCGAGACCTTGCCGCCCTGCTCAAAAGCTACAATGCCAATAATATTGAAGCGATTGAAGTCATCATGAACCCTTCGGCCAAGTATGAAGCCGAAGGCAATGCCGGGATCATCAACATCCGGCTGAAAAGAAACCAGAGCCTGGGCACCAACGGTACCGCGGCCCTGAATTTCAGGATGGGTTTTACCCCTAAAGGGAATGCTTCCCTGAACCTGAATCACCGCAAGGAAAAATTCAATTTTTATACCAACCTTACTACCGCCATGGGAATCAACCATGAAAACGTGGATTTCTACCGGGAACAGGGCGGGCTTTTCTTCGACCAGGTCAACCGGATCAAGGACGATTCGGTACGTTTTCCGCGCTTCAATTACCGTTTCGGCGTGGATTACCTGATCAATGCAAAGCATACCCTCGGAGCCCAGATCAACGGGAATGTATACGATGGGGTCATGAACAGCCATGGCCGAACCCGGATCGGCACCCTCAACAATTTCGGCATCATCGATTCCATCCTCAATGCCAATACCCGGACCCTGGAAACCCGCAATAATTTCCAGACCAACCTCAACTATGCTTATAAGGATACGATGGGGCGGAACTTTAACCTCGATGCCGACTACGGCAGGATCAATTCCAAAAACGACAGTTACAACCCCAACATGTACATGTCTCCGGCCGAAGACGCCACCTTGTCCTCTTCGATCTTCGGATCTTACACCAATACCGATATCACCATCAAAACCCTGAAGGGGGACTACGAACAGAACCTGGCGAAGGGCCGGTTGGGCATTGGCTTTAAACTATCCCAGGTCACGACCGGAAACGTATTCGACTTCTTTGATTACATCCAGGGCGTAAAAACCCAGGACCTGGAGAAAAGCAGCGACTTTAATTACGACGAGATGGTGTACGCCGCGTATGTCAATTACAACAAGCAGATCAAAAAATGGGCGGTCCAGGCGGGATTGCGGGTCGAAAACACCAAATCGCACGGCCAGTTGATAAGCCTCAATCCCAAGGACGAAGACGACGTAAAACGTTCCTATGTCGATGCCTTTCCGTCCTTTGCCATTACGTACAATGCCAGCAAAAAACATACTTTTGGCCTGACTTACAGCCGCAGGATCGACCGGCCCAGGTATCATAACCTGAACCCTTTTGAACAAAGGCTGGACGAACTGACTTTCCGCAAGGGCAATCCCTTCCTGCAACCCCAGTACACGCAGAACCTGAACTTCAATCATACATTAATGGGTATGTTGACCACGACCCTGACCTATTCGAGGACCAACGACTTTTTCGGCCAAATCATCGACTCCACCCAGCGCCGGAGGACATTTATCACCGAGAAAAACATTGCCCAGATGGACAATTACAGCATCGGCATCGCCACTCCGATTCCACTGGCAAAATGGTACAACGGGTATATCAGCGTGAACGCTTTCCGGCAGATTTACGAAGCGGATTTTGGAACAGGTAAGAAACTGAATATCGCCACCAATGGATTTAACGGTTATTCCGAACATACCTTTACCCTGAACAGTGGCTTGAAAATGCAGTTGTCGGGCTGGTACAACCACGGCGGCGTATGGGGAGGCACCTTTGTCGGCAAAAGCATGGGAAGCCTTGATCTGGGTCTGCAGAAAACCTTCCTGAAAAACAAGGTGGATGTAAAATTGTCCTTCACCGACGTCCTGAAAACCGCAGGGTGGGATGCCATCAGTGATTTCGGCGGTATTTATTTTGTTGGCAAGGGTTACAATGAATCCCAGACCTTCCGGGTCAACGCCACCTACCGTTTTGGAAATATGAAAGTGAAAGGCGCACGCCAGAGAAAAACCGGCCTCGAAGACGAACAGCGCAGGGCCGGAAACTAAGGACCGCGGACGAGGGCTTCCACGCCAAGCCCTACTCATCCCATAAATACCAAAAAACCGGTTAAGCCGGAAAGGGGTTCCCTTTCCGGCTTTTTTATTCCGGAGGTTGGGCCTTACCCGAATTCTTACGGATCATTGGGCATTCGCCCTTACTTTTGCCCTGTGTTATCCAGCAGCAACTTATCGTTCCAATACCCCGGGGGAAGGGTCATGCAGTTTCCCGACATCCATGTCCAGGACAAAGGCCATTGCCTGATCCTGGGAAAGTCCGGCACGGGTAAAACCACCCTGCTTCATTTGTTGGCCGGCTTGCTGCCCTTGCAGACCGGAGAGATAAAGATCGACGATCAATGGGTGAAATCCCTGGGAGCCAGCCAGCTTGACCGGTTCCGGGGTAAAAAGATCGGAATCGTATTTCAAAAATCCATTTTTATCGAGGCCATTTCGGTCATGGAAAACCTGGCCTGGGCACAACACCTGGCGGGCAATCCGGTCGATCACGGGCGCATCCTCCTGCTCCTGAAAAGACTGGGGGTCGAACACCAGGCGCACCGCCTTCCTTACCGCCTGAGCATCGGGGAGCAGCAAAGGGTTTCCATTGCGCGGGCCCTGGTCAATAAACCTTCCGTGATTCTGGCTGATGAACCTACTTCCGCCCTGGACGATCAAAACGCCGATGCCGTGATCCGCCTGCTGGAAGAACAGGCCGACCTTGAAAGCGCTGCGCTCATCCTGGTCACCCACGATGCCCGCATCAAATCCCATTTTGAACAACAAATCATCCTGGCGGCATGAAACTACTGAAACTGAGTTTTCAAAACCTGCTGCATAAACCCTTGCACCTGACCCTCAGTCTGGTCCTTTTTGCGCTGGGAGCAGGACTGATTGCCCTTATGGTGACGCTGAACAAACAGATTACCCAGAAATTTGAAAGCAACCTTGCCGGCATAGACCTGATCATCGGCGCCAAAGGCAGCCCGCTTCAACTGGTTCTCAACGGGCTATACCACCTGGATGCCCCGACCGGCAATATTTCTTTGCAGGATGCGAAGCCTTTTTTAAATCCCAATCATCCCCTGATCAAAAAAGCGGTGCCCTTGTCCCTGGGTGACAGTTATCGGGGGTTCCGGATTGTCGGCACCAATCGGGATTTCCCTGAATTGTATAAAGCCGGCCTGAAGGAGGGTGTTTGGTGGGACAAACCTATGGAAGTGGTTTTGGGGAGCATCGTGGCCTCCACGGCCAAACTTAAATTAGGGGATACATTTATCAGTTCGCATGGGCTGACCACCGACGATTTTAACCAGCATGAACACGCGCCGTTCAAAGTAGCAGGGATATTGAATGAAACCGGGACGGTTTGCGATCAGCTCGTCCTTACTTCAGCGGAAAGCATCTGGGAAGTGCATGAACACCAGGCCAAACCCGCCCTGGTAGAAGAGGGGGAAGATAAACAGGATCCCGTTGCAACAGAAGAAACACACGATCATGAGGAAGGGGAGGCACACGATCACGAGCACGAAAACCAAGCCGATTCCGCCACCTTGGCCTCACGGGAGATCACCACCCTGCTCATCCAGTTCAAGGCCAGAAACGTACAAACCCTCAACCTGCAGCGTAACATCAACCAGAATACCCAACTCCAGGCCGCCACCCCGGCTATTGAAATCAATCGCCTGTTTTCCCTTATGGGCATTGGTTTCGATGCCATCCGTGCACTGGCCTGGATGATCGCCCTCGTATCCGGCCTGAGCATCTTCATTTCGCTTTACAACAGCCTGAAAGAAAGAAGGCAGGAACTTGCACTGCTTCGCGTCCTGGGCGCGACCCCGGCGAAACTGTTCGCCCTGATTATTTTCGAAGGCCTGATCATCTCCATTCTGGGTTATCTGGCCGGAATATTGATTGCCCACCTGGTCATGCATTTCAGTTCGGACTACCTGTTCCAACTGTACAAGTACCGTTTCGATGCCTGGCAGTTTATCCGGGAGGAAGCCGTCTTACTCCTGGGTTCGCTGGCCATTGGCGCGGCGGCTGCCGTGATCCCGGCCATACAGGCATACCGGACCGATATTGCCAAAACCTTAAGCGATTGACCGGAAACCGCCGGTCCTTTACAAGCCTTCCGGATTTTTACTTTTGATCATTCGGAACCAAAGTTCATTTCTCAACGGAGGCTGACCGACTTACCCTCTTTCGCCGCCAGTTTTATGGCTTCCACGATCCGGATGTCTTTCAAGCCTTCTTCCCCGGGCACCAACATCGGTTTTTTATTGATGATCGAGTGCGCGTCATCGTCCATTTGTTTGGCCTGCTGGTTGTTGATCGTTTTATTCAGGGTTTTGCCGTCGCTGGTCATTCCCTTGACCCCATTGTAAGCCTGGAAGGGCTCGAGCTTGTACCAGCCTTTTTCACCATTGACCTGTAAAGAATTCATGCCTTTCCCAAAGCTGGCAAGGCCTTTCCCGGTGACCCCGCCAGGGAATTCGAGGGTAAACTCCATGGTTTCCTCCACCTCGTGATAAATTTCCGGCCGGGTGGTGGAGGCTTTGGCGGAAAGCACGGCGAGCGGTTCCTTGCCCGTAGAATAACGCAAGGCGTTCAACGGATACACACCCATATCCAGCATGCAGCCCCCGCCCATTTTTTTTATTTGTTTCCAGTGGGTGGTCCTGCCATCCCGGTATCCCGCTTCGGCATAGGCGTCTTTGATTGGGCCATAGGGCAGGGTCCGCGTGTATTGCATGATCTCCCGGGTATTGGGTTCGTGGTGCATGCGATAGCCGATGCTGAGGCTCACCTTGTTTTTTTTGCAGGCATCGATCATGGCCTGGCATTCCGCGGCCGTGACGGCCATGGGTTTTTCACACCAAACCTGTTTGCCTGCCTTCGCGGCCCGGATCACATATTCTTCGTGCATGGAAGGGGGGAGTACTATATAAATGACATCGATGTCCGGATTGTTGGCAATTTCGTCAAAGCGGGTATAGTCGTAAATGTTTTTATCCGCCAGTTTATACTTGGCCTTCCAGGTCTCGGCTTTGGAGGGGGTGCCGGTGACAATGCCGTTCAGCATACAATGCTGGGTCAATTGCAGCGCAGGCGCAAGGATGTCTGTGGAATAATAGCCCAATCCGACCAGGGCCACCCCCAGTTTTTCTTTGTTCCGGGGGATGAGGATATTGGGCATGAGGCCAGGGGCCATGGTCATGCTGCCGGCCGCCATGCCGGCGGTTTTAATAAAGTTTCTTCTTTTCATTGGATCGGTTTTAAACAGTATACTTGCATTCTTCCGAATGACTTTTTCAAAAATAACGGAAAATAGGGCAAATCGATTCCGAAGAGCTTTGTATTCCTGGACCGGCGAACATCCCAGGGAGATGCCCTGGAAAGGGGAGAGGGATCCCTATAAGGTCTGGTTGTCGGAAATCATGCTTCAGCAGACCCGGGTGGAGCAGGGAATGCCCTATTTTAACCGGTTTATCAGACGGTTTCCGGATGTGCAGGCACTGGCAAAAGCTTCCATAAAGCAGGTCTTGAAACAATGGGAAGGGCTTGGATATTATTCCAGGGCAAGAAATCTTCATGAGACCGCCCGGTGGATCGTACGCTCGCAGGCCGGCCGTTTTCCGGAGGAATATTCCTCGATCCTCCGGATGAAAGGGGTGGGGCCCTATACCGCGGCCGCGATCGCCTCTTTTGCTTTTGGCCTTCCTCATGCCGTGCTGGATGGAAATGTACACCGTGTCCTTTCCCGGTATTTCGGCATCGATCAAACCATGGATCACCGGGCCGGAAAAAAATTATTCGAAGATTTGGCGGACCGGTTGCTGGACAAGGAGCAGCCCGCGCGCTTCAACCAGGCCATCATGGATTTCGGAGCGCTCTGCTGCACGCCCAAAAACCCGGATTGCACTTCCTGTTATTTGAGAAACCAGTGTTTCGCATTTAAGCTGGACCGCATCGGACAGTTGCCCCCGGCAAAAAAAAGCAAGCCCAGGCGGATCAGGCATTTTCATTATTTTATTGTTGCGGACCCCGGTGGCCAGGTGGTGCTTTCCCGCAGACCCGCCGGGGATGTTTGGCCGGGCTTATATGAATTTCCAAAGGTGGAGACCGATGGCCCCCAGGCCCCAAAAGTCAGGCCGGCGGGCGTGGATTTGCCACCCCGGGCAAAAATTGGAAAAGCCGTGCTGACCGATAAGCAGGTTTTGAGCCATCAGGTGGTGCACGGATACTTTTACCTGGTCAGGATGCCGGAAACCCCCAAAAACCAGCTCACGCAGCCGGTGGACAAATTGAACCGTTTTCCAATGCCGGGCATCCTGGCCCGGTCCAGGAAATTCTGGAAGGAATTATTGTCCTGAACGTGTGCACCGGTATATCCGGTACCCGGCAAAATGATTAGTTTAGTCCCCTAAAATTCACAATAGTAAAAAGTATGGAATTGCGCAGCAGAAATTGGTTTGGAAAAACCGGAAAAGATGGGTTTATCTACCGGGCCTGGATGAAAAACCAGGGCATTCCTCCGGAAGAATTTAAAGGCAAACCGGTGATCGGGATTTGTAATACCTGGTCGGAACTAACCCCCTGCAACGCGCATTTCAGGGAACTTGCCGAATCCATCAAACATGGGGTAATCCAGGCAGGGGGTTTCCCGGTGGAATTCCCGGTCATGTCGCTGGGCGAGACCCTGATCAAGCCTACTGCGATGTTATACCGGAACCTGGTGAGTATGGACGTCGAGGAGTCCATCCGCGCCAACCCAGTGGATGGGGTCGTATTGATGTGTGGCTGCGACAAGACCACCCCCTCGCTCGTGATGGGGGCCTGCAGCGTGAACATACCCACCCTCGTAGTCAGTGGTGGCCCGATGCTGGCCGGTAAATTCAGGGGCAGGGATATCGGCACCTCGGACATCTGGCGTTTCGGTGAAGCTTACAAATTGGGACAAATGGACGACCAGGACCTGGAGGAAGCGGAGTCGGCCATGTGCCGCAGCCGGGGCCATTGCGCCGTCATGGGCACCGCCTCTACCATGGCCTGCATGGTCGAGAGCCTGGGTCTTTCCTTGCCGGGCAATGCATCCATTCCCGCAGCGGATGCACGGAGAAAAGTATTGGCCCAGCGCAGCGGCCTCCGGATCGTGGAAATGGTGAAGGAAAACCTGCAACTGTCCGATGTATTGACCAAAAAAGCGTTTGAAAATGCCATCCGGGTCAATGCAGCCATCGGAGGCTCCACCAATTTTGTACTCCACATGATTGCCATTGCGGGCCGGATCGGAGTGGAGCTCAAGCTGGAAGACTTTGACCGTTGTTCCAAAGGAATTCCTTTGCTGGCTAACCTGCAGCCCTCAGGAGAATTTTTTGTGGAAGACCTGTATTATGCGGGCGGCCTGCCAGCCGTAATGAAAGAAATGGAAAGTTTTTTGCACGGCGATGCACTGACGGTAAACGGCAAGACGGTGCATGAGAATATATCCAGTGCCAAATGTTACAACCCTGCGGTGATCGGCACCCTGGACAAACCGTTTAAAACGGAAACCGGCCTGGCTATCCTGAGAGGGAATCTTTGCGAAGGCGGTTGTGTGATAAAACCCAGCGCCGCCAGTTCCCACCTGATGAAACACCGGGGCCGGGCGGTGGTCTTTGAGGATATTGAAGATTATAAAAAAAGAATTGACCTGCCGGACCTGGATGTGGATGAAACCTGCATTTTAGTGCTTAAAAATGTGGGCCCTAAAGGATATCCCGGGATGCCCGAGGTGGGCAATATGGCCCTGCCTAAAAAAATTCTCCAAAAGGGTATTCACGATATGGTTCGCATCTCCGACGGCCGCATGAGCGGGACCGGATTTGGCACTGTCGTGCTCCACGCTTCCCCGGAAGCCGCGGCCGGCGGCAATTTTGCAGTGGTGAAAACGGGGGACTACATCTCTCTGGATGTGGACGCTCGCAGCCTCATGCTGGAAGTTTCGGAGGAAGAATTGGCGCTCCGCAAAGCATCCTGGATTGCACCCAAACCTCTTGCCGACAGGGGGTATGTTTCATTATATATCCGTCACGTGAATCAGGCCCACGAGGGGGCTGACCTGGACTTCCTGGTTGGAAATTCTTCGAGCGTGGTGACAAGGGATAGTCATTGAAGAATCAATAGTCAAGAGTCAAGAGTCAATAATCAAGAGTCAATAGTCAGTAGTCAGTAGTCAGTGTTCAGCAATCAGCAAATAGTAGGCTGACTGCTGATTACTGATTGCTGACTACTGTGCTTGTTGCACTACAGCCTTTTCAGCTTTAGTTTTTAGGATAAAGGTGCCAAATGGGGCCCTACAAATATTGATTGTACAGGTAGAGGGTAATCCTATATGGAGGATGGTATGGCCGGAAAAAGCAAAAACTAAGGTTTAACTGACCTTTTTTCTTTCTTTTTTCAATTTTCAGGCTTGCTACAGCGGATTTGACGTGC
>JAKQHS010000063.1 GCA_029557915.1 Bacteroidota bacterium
TATCATCCTGGTGCTGATCTCCGCCCTGATCGCCTTCCCCATTGCCTGGTATTTCCTCAATGACTGGTTGCAGCAATATACTTACCGGGAGAATATGCATTGGTGGTATTTTGGCCTGGCGGGGTTCCTGGCCCTGGCGATCGCATTGATTACTGTCAGTTTCCAGGCGATCAAGGCCGCGCTGATGAACCCGGTGAAGTCGTTGAGGACGGAGTAGTTGGTTAGTGGCAAGTTGGCAAGTTGGCTAGTTGGCTAGTTGGCTAGTTGGCTAGTTGGCTAGTTGGCTAGTTTGCTAGTTGGCTAGTTTGCTAGTTCGTAAGTTGGTAAGTTACTGAGAGGGCAGGTTCAATTTGGTATTTGCTCTGCATTTCAGTGAATGTTCGGTATTATTGCCTGAACAAAAGGATACTTTTGAACAAGATCGTTCACTGCGCCGCCCTGAGCCTGATGTTTTTAATGACGGCTACCTTGACCAGGGGACAAAAGGCTACACCAATCCAACTGGGAGACCGGAGGGAAATATTCGTCGATGATTTTCTGATTGAAAGGATGACCGGCGTTTCACTCCGGATGCATGCGCCCCGTAATGAAGGGCCCGTATTGTATTTCGATGAACCCTGGGAAGGGCAGTTCAGCGCCTACTGTACCATCATCCGGGATGGAAACCTTTACCGGGCTTATTACCGGGGTATCCCTGAAGCAGGAAAGGATGGGGATAATATGGAAGTGACCTGTAATGCGGAGTCTTTAGATGGGATCAAATGGGTGAAACCAAACCTTAAAATTTATAAGATTGGAAGAACCCTGGATAATAATGTCCTATTGGCCAATGCTGCACCGGCTACCCACAATTTCAGCCCCTTCCTGGATTCCAACCCCAATGTCCTGCCAGACCAGCGTTATAAAGCCATCGGAGGGCTGGAAGGTTCCGGACTGCTTGCCTATGTATCCGAAGATGGTATCCATTGGAAAAGGCTCCAGGAAAAAAGCATTTTTACCAAGGGCATATTTGATTCACAAAATGTCGCCTTCTGGTCTCAGGCGGAAGGACAGTATGTTTGTTATTTCCGGACCTTCATCCAGGTTGGGTCAGCCGTTTTTCGAACGGTGAGCCGGACGACCTCACCGGATTTCATTCACTGGTCCGAACCGGTGAGGATGGGTTTCGGCGATACGCCATACGAGCATATTTACACTCAGCAAACAAGCCCATATTACCGGGCGCCCCATATTTACCTGGCTATCGGCGCGCGTTTCATGCCGGACAGGCAGGTGGTTTCCGCGGAGCAGGCCAAAAGACTGGGGGTTCAGGCTAATTATTTTCAGGATTGTTCCGATGCCATCCTGATGTCCACCCGGGGAGGCGACAGCTACCAACGTACTTTCATGGAATCGTTTCTGCGCCCCGGCATTGGCTTGCAAAACTGGGTTTCAAGGTCCAATTACCCTGCCCTGAATGTGGTGCAAACCAGCCCGACCGAAATGTCTGTGTATGTAAATGAAAACTATGCGCAGCCCACAGCTCACCTCAAACGGTATTCCTTGCGCATAGATGGTTTTTGTTCAGTGGAAGCCCCCTTCTCGGGGGGAGATTTATTGACGAAACCCCTGATTTTCGACGGAGATGAACTGGAAATCAATTTTTCAACCTCCGCCGCAGGGGAAATCCGGGTTGAAATACTGGATGTGAATGAAACACCGGTATCTGGGTACACCCTGCGTGAAGCCGATGCCCTCATTGGGAATGAGATCAAAAGGGTAGTGAGCTGGAAAGGAGGAGAAGACCTTCGATCCCTTTCCGGCAAAATCATCCGTCTCAGGATCTGGATGAAGGATGCCAATCTCTTTTCACTAAAATTCAATGACCTCAAATCCTGAAAAATGAGATATTCCATTCGATTCGGTTTGTTATTCGTTTTTGTTTTTCATGCGATGTTTACCCATTCCCAAACCGCTTTAAAACCAGGGGACCGGGTCCATGGGGTGAGAAAAATCAGGGATCTCGTGATTTATCAGGATTCCCTGTTTTATGCGGCCTTTCCTTCCATAGTCAAAAGACCCAACGGGGACTTCCTGCTCGCTTTTCGCAGGGCTCCCAACCTGCAGGCCATGGGCGAAAAAAATTATGAGCATATTGATCCCAACAGTTATTTGGTGACTCTCCGCTCAAAGGACGGGGAAATTTGGACCGGGGAACCGGATTTGCTTTATGCGCATCCCTTCGGCGGTTCCCAGGATCCCTGCCTGCTGCAATTGCGGGATGGAAGCCTGCTCTGCACCAGTTATGGCTGGAGACCCATCAGCAAAGAAGCCTACGATAAATTAAAAAAACCTGTTTTTTTCTCAAGCCATAGCAGCGCGGTATTCCTGGGCGGTTACCTGCTGCGTTCCAACGATGGCGGGAATAGTTGGAAGGGCCCTTATTATCCAATCCATGTACCCACTGAGCCCAATCTGGACATCTTCGGGAAGCCCCTGCCGGCCTTTAACCGGGGTGGGCTCTGGGAAGCCAGGGATGGGCGTATTTTCTGGGCCGTGGCTGCCGGCCAACAGAATCAGAAGGGTTCTGTGCACCTTCTGGTGTCCAGGGACAAGGGTTTATCCTGGAAATATACTTCTGTGGTGGCCGAAGATGAAATGGCGGAGTTTAATGAAACCTCCGTTTATGAAACCCCTGGAGGGGATATCGTGGCCTTCCTGCGCACTGCAAATTATGATGACCAGGCCTGCATAGCCCGGTCTAAAGACGGGGGCAAATCCTTCAGCTGGCAAGGCATGGGGTTCAAGGGCCATCCCCTGCACGCCCTGCCCCTGCCGGATAAAAGAGTATTGATCACCTATGGATACCGGCATAAGCCTTTTGGGATCCGGGCCAGGATCCTGAATGCGGAGTGTACCGATTATGCCACGGCCCCGGAGATCATTTTGAGAGAGGATGGGGGCGGAACGGATCTTGGTTATCCCTGGAGTGTGATGCTAAACAACAACCAGGTACTCGTGTGTTATTATTTTAATATTGACTCGGGCCTGAGGCATATTGCAGGGACGATTGTTGAAATCAATAGTCAATAATCAATAGTCAATAGTCAATAGTCAATGGTCAGGAGTTAATGGGCTAGAGTCAGGAGTCCGTCGGAATTTTTCAGGGCCCGGAACGTTTTTGAAATAAAACAGGAGGGACAAGGTAACCAGCGAGGTGGAGAGCAAGGCTGCGGAAGCCCCAAATTGAAACCAGATCAGTCCGGTAATCGAACTGGCCAGCAAAGTACAGATACTCTGAAATCCGGCGAAGGTGCCGATTGCCGTGGCGGTGTCTTTTTTATCAGAAATATTCGAGATCCAGGCTTTGGCCACCCCTTCAGTGGCCGCGGCATAGATGCCATAGAGAAAAAATAGTCCAATAAATACCGCGTAGTGGGTATTCAATGCCATGCCAAAATAGACGATGGAAAACAGGGCCAGCCCGCCCATAAAGACGTTTTTGAGCCCTGCCCGGTCGGCCAGGATACCCAGGGGGAAGGCAAAGAGGGCATAGACCAGGTTGTAAAAAATATAAATACCGATGACCAGGCTGTCTTCCACACCGGCCTGTTTGGCTTTGAGGATCAGAAATACATCGGAACTGTTGACCAGGGCAAATAACAAGAGCCCGCTCACCAGTTTTCGATATTCCGCCGGGCTGTCTTTCCAATACGCCAGGAATGAAAAAAAAGGGGTGGCCGTTTTGACCTTAATCGCCCTTTGGATTCGGTCCTTCAGGAGCAGGGTGGCCAGGACGGCCATAAGTCCCGGGATGAAAGCAAGAATAAACAGGGTTTTGTAATCCCCGGGGTGGAAATACAAATAGAGCAAAGCCAGGGCCGGGCCAAACACGGCCCCGAAGGTATCCATGGACCGGTGAAAACCAAATACTTTTCCTTTTGTCTGCGGGCTCGCTTCACCGGACAGGATCGCATCCCTGGCCCCGGTTCGAATGCCTTTACCTATGCGGTCGAGGGTCCGGGCAAAGAATATCCACCACGGAAAAGTGAATAAAGCCATCATGGGTTTGGACACCGCACTAAAGGCATAACCGGCCTGGACATAGGGAACCCGTCTCGAACTGAGGTCCGAACGTTTACCGAAATAACCCTTGCTCAAGCCGGCCGTGGCCTCTGCCAGGCCCTCCAGGATCCCGATCAGCACCACTGAAAATCCAATGGTTTGCAGATAAATGGGCATGATGGGATAAAGCATCTCGCTGGCCATGTCCGTAAACAGGCTCACAAAGGATAAAATCCATACCGGACGCGAAAGGTATTTCACTTTATTGGACAGGGTCTAGCTGAAATTTCCCTTGGACCACTTTCGGGCAAGATGGAATACTTGATCTGGTACTTGAGATTGAGTTGAAATAGAAGATTCCCCTGTATAATGGCATGGTTAAGACTGGGCATGGGTTTGTTTCTCTCGATTTCATAATCGGTGCGTTCGCGGACAGGCTCTGCTCCAGGC
>JAKQHS010000065.1 GCA_029557915.1 Bacteroidota bacterium
ATTTTTTGCAGGATAAAGAATTGTTCGATGGTGATGCCTTCAACCCCGGAAAACAAGCGGGATACATAAGAATAGTCTTTATGCAAAGCCTTGCCCAGGAATTCACTGAGACTGAAATGCTCTTCGATGGCCGCTTGCTGCACCAGGCCGATGAGCAGGCTTTTTATTTTTTCAATTTGTTTTTGTTTTTGGTTGTCCAGTACTTCAAAGCCAAGGGCCCTCAGGCGTTGCCCCAGGTTTTGTAATTGTTGCGCAGTGGGTTCATGGGACCATTCCACTTCACCAAGGCTGATGGAGGCCGGATGCAGGCCCAGCTTTTCCAGTTCCTGGTTGACGGCCATCACACAGCGGTTGCACACCATGTTTTTGATGTAAAGACGCATGATTAGGTTTAAAAATAGGACGAAAATCCAAAACTGAATCCTCCCGTCCTTGCAGGAGGATTCCCCAGCAGGTCCCATTGCCGCTGAATCCGGTAATTTAACCGGATTACGGTTTGGCCGGATGGCCGGAAACTCAGGCCGGGTACCAGGCTCCAGAGATGATCGGCAATCGGGTCACCGGTTGAAACGAACTTATTTCTATTCCAATCGACGTATTCCAGACGAACCGCCAGGTTCATCACGGCATCCTCCCATTCGAGGATCCGCTTTTTCACAAGGGGTTGAACCAGATCCACGAAACCGCCTCGTTGTTTGTTGCCGTATTGTTCGGTATAGGTTGGCGGGACATTCACCCTGATCCAGGCCCATTCTCCGGTGATAAAAGTATTCAGGACCGGCAAGGTGCCGTTGAAATCGATGGCAAAGACATCCACCCTTCTTTTTTCATCCAGCGGCAAGCCATCCTCCTGGTATTTGTTGTACACCCCGCCCATATAAGAAAGCCCGACTTCACCCAGTTGGTTATGCCTTGCGGCGGTTTTCAGGGTAAAAAGGGGCAAGCCGCTGTGGATATCTTCAAACCGGTCCGCATTTTTTTTGGCCTCTGCCAGGGAAGTCCTGTTCAAGCCATTGTCAATGATGGACTGGTCAAAATTACCGGAGAGGTAAGCCTCATAACCGAACATCCAGTCCCTTTTATTGTATTTCCCGTACAGGCCAAAACCTGCATTGCTCCAGGTCGCCGGAAGGAGTTGGGTTGCTGAAATGGGCCGGTCTATGAATTCCCATTTGGGCCCGTCGTGATTCTGATTAAAGGCACCGATAGGGTTCAGGATCACCCCTCCCCTCAGGTTGAGCAGGGGAAACCATTCAAGGTCCAGGGCTGCAAATTCAAGAGCTATTTCTTTGGTGCCGTCTTCAAATTCGAGTTCACTGAGAAATTTTAATCGCCGGGCAATGGTTGATGAAACAAACAAGGTCATCCGCCTGAACTGAAACTGATGGCCTTCGGATATCCCGTCCGTGCCCAGGTGTTGCCAGTTGGCTTCCAGGTAACCGCCCAGCGAAACCGGCAGTTTACCGGCGCTGGTAAAAGGACGGTTGTATACCGCATCCATGTTCAGCATTTGTTTTGAACTGTCTCCGGGGATCTTTAATAAATCCGGATCTATTTGGGCATGAGCGGGAAGCCAATAGGTCCAAAAAACGAGGAATCCCAGTAAAGGACGCGTCATCATTTTTTTAAAGAGATTTTAAGCCGGTCATTTTCAATCCGGACCGGAAAGGTTCGGAGATTTTCGTCCGCGGGTCCATTACGGATCCGGCCCGAAGAATCAAATTCACTGCCATGCGCCGGGCATTGCAGGCGGTCCCCGAAGACCTGCAGTTCGGTGCCCTGGTGGGTGCACCGCATCCAAAGCGCCCGGTATTCCTGCCCTGAGACCCGGAAAACACAAACCGGGTATTTCAGGATTTCATGGTAAACGATGACGGAATCCCTGAAAACCGTTTTTCCTTCTTTTCCGGATTCAAAACGATCCAGGGGCAGGACCAGGTCATCTGCATCAATATCCCCCCTTACCCGCCGGATACTTCCACAGGCGGACAAACCTCCAAGGCCGGCCAGGCAGGCCAATCCACAGGTCTTTATGAAGGTATTCCGGTCCATTCTTCAAAGGGATTCCAGAAACCGGATCAGGGCTTC
>JAKQHS010000199.1 GCA_029557915.1 Bacteroidota bacterium
TGCAGAAGCCCACATCCCCCTTGCCCGCCGTCGCGTGGATGTCGATCCCAAGACGGCCGATGCTGGATTTGCCTTCCAGGAAAGGAACCGTGTGGTGCGTCTCGGTATACTCTTCGGTAACTCCCAGATAAAGCCTGCCCGGCTGCATCAGGAATCCTTCGGGGCCGATTTCCATTTCTTTTACATGGTGGTGACGCCGTGCATCGAGCTCGTCATCGGCATATACCGAAATATAGCGTCCCAGGTGGACATCGTAACTATTGGTCCCGAGGCAATCCCTGCGGAAAGGATCTATCAGAATCAATCCTTTTTCAATGGCTTCCAGAATTTTGAGGTCAGAGAGGATCATATTTAAAAGGCTGCAAAAATAGGTGAATCTTGGGCATCGGATCCAAAAGCAGCTTGATGGCCCTGCCACGGCCAGGAGCGAAAGCGGAAGCAGTTTGCAAGATTGCCCTAATTTTACGCCGCCATGCCCCAGATCCTCCATCACGACGATGCCACGTACCACCTCGGGGTCTGGAAAATAGAAGAGCCGGAATCCTTTTTCGTGGACCGGCTCCACGAAGACCAAAGGCAATTGCCCTTCCTCCCGGACCAGCGACGCCTTCAGTCCCTCGCAGCCCGGTTTCTGCTCAACCGGATGATGGAAAGCCCGCAGGTGATCCTGAAAAACGAATCCAACAAACCCTTTTTAAGGGATGATGACCGGTATATCTCCATCAGCCATTCCTTTGAAGTGGCGACCGTCCTGGTTGCCCGCCGTCTGTGCGGGGTGGATATCGAAAAAAACCTCGACCGGATAGAACGTATAGCGGCCAAATTTTTATTCCCCGGGGAGATCGACCGGCTCCAGGGCAGCCAATACCGCCGCCACCTCTACCGCATTTGGGGAGCCAAGGAGGCCATGTTTAAGGCTTATGGGCTGGGAGGTATTGATTTTAAAAAGGACCTGTGGATCGATCTGGATGAGATCCTGAACAATAATGAAGTATTTTCATCCCGTTTACTGAATCATGAAAGGGAAATCCGTTTCGAAATGCGCTGGCTGGAATTATTGCCGGACTATATCCTGGTATTTGGCTCCGAAATTTGACCGGCTGATCGCCTTGGGTTTTATTTTTCTCCTGTTTACATGCAAAAGCTCCCCCTGCCGGAAAGAAACTTTTCCCTTACCCCGCATCCATGCTTTTGATTCCTTTTATACCTCTTTCCATTCCGACAGCGCTTACCAAATGAGTCATATTCTCTTTCCCCTGGAAGGCCTGCCGGAGGCCATGGATACGGCCTGGTCCGGCGCCGTGTATTATTGGGACAAAGAAACCTGGCGTCTCCATCGTCCTTTTGATCCGGCGGACACCACTTTTGAGAGACAGTTTCAGATCATCGACTCCACTCTCATCCGCGAAGTGATCGCGCACCTGATGAGCGGATACCGCCTGGAAAGGAGGTTTTCTTTCACCGGTAAGGACTGGCAGTTGATTTATTACGCCCCATTGAGGCAGCCGGTACGCATTGAGGTTGAATGACCGGATCGTGGAAGCGGATCAGCGTGCCGGCGGATGCCCAAAGTGACCAACCCCTCGTTATCCCATTGCGGCAGCCGGGATCCGGCCTCAACCCTCGGCCTTGAAATAAAAATCCCCAAACCTCACCGGCAATCCTTCATGCAGCAGGATATCCATCACGGTTTCGGGCCTTTGCCAGGTTTTCCACAACCAGCGCTGGCTTTCGCCCGGTGAAAAATTCATCCGGTAGGGTGCGAGCCGGCTCAATCTATCGATACAACAAAGGATCCGGGAGGTATCGAATTCGAGAAATTCGATGGACAAGGAAGGTAAGCCATAATTCAAACCCTGGATGATCTCCCATTCAAATCCTTCAGCATCGATCTTGCAGAACCGGGGCAGGCCATGCCACTCGATCAATTGGTCCAGGGTATGTTGTCTGACCTGGATGGTCTCGTCCCAGGTCGCCCTGATCCGGCTGTAATGGTTGATTTGGTTTTGCCAGTCCGTGCTGCGGGCGGTGGAAAGGGTCGGGCTCCTGCGGCTGATCCGGAAATCGATGGTCCCCTCTTCCCTTCCGATG
>JAKQHS010000201.1 GCA_029557915.1 Bacteroidota bacterium
TGCACCTTACCAGGAACTCAATGATAAACCCTCTTAACGTATCTTTGAGCAAAAGAAAACGAGATTATGCAGTTACTGGAAAACAAAGTAGCCCTGATCACCGGGGGTAGCCGTGGGATCGGAGAAGCCCTGGTCAGGAAGTTTGCCTCGCTCGGCGCTTCCGTGGCCTTTACCTATTCCTCGTCCTCGGAAAAAGCCACGGCCCTGGCGGCCTCCCTTGCCCCCGCGAAAGTCATGGCTTACCAATCGGACGCGGCTTCCTTTACCCAGGCTGAACAATTGGTCAAAAAGGTATTGGCCGATTTCGGGAAAATTGATGTTTTGATCAACAACGCGGGCATCACCCGGGATACCCTGATGCTCCGAATGACCGAAGAACAATGGGACGAAGTCATCCGGGTAAACCTGAAGTCCGCTTTTAACCTCACCAAACAGGTACTCAAGCCCATGCTTGGCGCAAGGGCCGGTTCCATCATCAATATGACTTCCGTGGTGGGCGTTTTCGGCAACGCAGGCCAGGCCAATTACGCGGCGTCCAAAGCCGGCATGATCGGGTTTACCAAATCCATAGCTAAAGAACTGGGGAGCCGCAACATCCGCTGCAATGCCATCGCTCCGGGATTTATAGAAACCGACATGACGCATGCCCTGGATGATAAAACCAGGGAACTGTATTTTTCCTCCCTGGCCATTAAACGGTTCGGCACCGCCGAGGAAGTCGCCGACCTGGCCGCCTTCCTCGCGGGCGATACCTCCAAATACATCACGGGCCAGGTGATCAGCATTTGCGGGGGACTCAATATGTGAGCATGAAAGGCCCGGCCTGGATGCTTGCTTTCTGGTTTCTGGTTTCCTGTGGGGCCCTGCAGAGGGAGTATATCAGGGACCCCGGTCAGTTGGTGACGGAAGTCAAGGACGCCAAATTCAATAAACCCAATCCCTTCTTCCAGGCCGATCCCCTGGACTTCCTTCCCGATACCCAACATCTTTCCCACAGTCCACGACGTTACCTCCGGGTTAATTTTCATTTTATGGATGCCGCCGACAGCAGCCGCAATTTTGACGAAACCCAAAGCCGGAAATTTGTGAAGGACCTTCTGCAGGTCATGCAGATTTTGTTTGATACCAACATCAAACTATGGCTTCCGCAGGACAACGACATTCCGGTAATCCCGGTCAATTTAAAATATGTTCTCAGCGGAACCGGGCCGGGGGACGATGGGATCTATCACCATTACGACGATCAATTGTATTATTATCTCCATATGGGCCAGCGCAGGAACAATGCGGACTGGGCGGTGATTGAAAAATATGCCGTAGGCCTGGACACCACCCTCAATATTTTCATCATGCCGCATCTTCCCGACAGCGTGAAGTCAGGAACGTATAAATCCGGTTGCGTGGGCATTGCCCTGGGCAACGCCATAAAAATTGCCGGCATTTACGAAAACAAACTGACCGAATGGAATGTGCGGGGCACCTTCAACCATGAAGTGGGACATGTGTTGGGTCTCTATCATGCCTGGACCGACGACGGTTGCCCGGATACCCAGGAACACCCCAACGATTGTTGGGTCATCGAACAAGCCGGATGCGCCGGCCGCACCTCAAACAACATGATGGACTACAATGCCTGGCAAAGCGCACTGTCCCCCTGCCAGGTCGGTACGATTCATAAAAATCTTTCGGATCTCCGGAATCCGGTGCGGAAATTACTGGTCAGGACCTGGTGCAATTACCTGCCTGAAAACAAAATCCTGATCCGGGATACCATCCGTTGGAGTGGCGCCCGCGACCTGGAAAGCGATATCGAAATCCTGCCGGGTGGGTCCCTGACTATCCAGGGCAGGGTCTCCATGCCTGGAGGATCAAAGATCCTGGTCCATCCCGGCGCCACCCTGGTCCTGGAGGATTGCCTCTTGCACAACGATTGCGATCAGGCCTGGGAAGGAATCGAAGTCTTGAAAAAAGGCAAAAAACACGGATTGGTGATCAAATCGGGACAAGTTGAAATGAGGAATGTGGGTGGGAGCGGAGGTTAGAGGTATGAGGAAAGAGGTTAGAGGTCAGTCCACTCGCTCCTCGCACCTCATACCTCAAACCTCACACCTCAAACCTCAAACCTCACACCTCACACCTCACACCTACTAAAGGTACCATTCAATCACCTCCTCCGCATTTTTTCTTCTGATATCCGGGACGGTGGCTCCCTCCGCCGGATAGCCCACGGGGATCAGCAGGAAGGGGCTCTCGTTTTCCGGCCGCATTAATATTTTTTTTAAAAACTGCATGGGGCTGGGGGTATGGGTGAGGGCGGCCAGTCCTGCATCGTATATTGCGATCAGTAAAAACCCGCAGGCGATACCCACGGATTCCTGTACGTAATAATTTTTTCTTTTTACCCTGTTTTCGAAATCATACGATTTTTTAAAGACGGCAATGAGCCAGGGTGCCGTCTCCAGGAACTCTTTATGTTCATTCGTACCCATAGGGGCCAGGTCCTTCAGCCATTCATCGCCCATCCGGCCCTGATAATTTTCCCGTTCTTCTTTTTCCGCTGCTTTACGGATCTCCGATTTTAAAGCGGGATTGGATATCGCACAAAACATCCAGGGCTGCTTGTTAGCCCCCGATGGCGCCGAAGATGCTGAAAGAATGAGGTTTTCAATAATTTTAGCAGGTACCGGGACATTTGAAAATTCCCGAATGGATCGCCTTTGACTGATGTGCTCGTAAAAGGCACGGCTGGCCCGCTCCATTTGTTCCGGGGATTTGTAAGGGAGATGGTAGGGAATCATGGTAGAAGTTAGAAGCTGGAAGTTAGAAATTGGAAGCCAGGAGAACGGCACTCCCCTTTATCTATTGATTACTGACCTTAAAATATATGGGTTAAGGGTTAACGGTTAAGGGTTAAAGGACCACATTTACTACTGACTACTGACCACTGACTACTGATTGCTGACTACTGACTACTGACCACTACAAATCCCCTCCCTGCGGCCGGACCACCAGTTCTTCCACTACGGCCACCTTGCTCAACCGGCTGCAGGTCCAGATCAATTCCGCGATGTCCTCGGGGCGGATCATTTCTTCCGGATCATGTCCCGAATCTTTCCAGCTGTCCGACCAGGTGGCGCCGGGCAATACGGCGGTAACTTTGATATCCGTGGGTTTGAGTTCTTCGCGCAGGCATTGGGAAAAGCCATAAACCGCAAACTTGGAGATGGTATAAGCGCCCCCGTTGCCGTATGCGGTCTTGCTGGCGATGGAACAGAGATTAAAGATATGCCCGCTGGCGTTCCGCCGGATCAGGGGGATCAGGGACCGGGTAAAATGATAGGCGCTGTATAGGTTAACCCCGAGCTGGTGGGGCAGGGCTTCATCCGGCTCGGTCAAAACGGAACCGGGATAAAAAAGGCCGGCATTGTTGACGAGGATTTCCAGTTTTGACCAATGGGCCGACAATTCTCCGCACCAGGCTTTTACTTGTTCCGGTTTGCTAACATCGCAGGTCCGGATCCATACTTCCGATACAGGGTTGAGACGGTGCAACTCTTGTTTCAGGTCTTCCAGGTCTTGCTGGTTTCGGGAACAAACCGCCAGATCATACCCTTCCTGAACCAGTTTAAAAGCGACCGCCCTGCCAATGCCTTTGGTAGCCCCGGTGATCACAGCCTTAGGCCTCATGATGATTTTTTTCAACAAGGTAAATATTTAAGCGATTCCGGGCCCGGTCCGGGCCAAAAACAGGGGGGCTCGAAGAGAGGGGGTGTCTCGAAGAGAGGGGGTGTCTCGAAGACACCCCCTCTCTTTTTGGTTCACCCTCATTCCTTATCTTTGCGGTTTCGGAGTCCATTCATGCGTTTATTGGAAGATCTTGGCCGGTTTATTTTGTTGTTCAGCCATGCTTTGGCCAAACCGCCCAACTGGCGCATGTACGGCAAAGAGCTCATTCGCCAGATGTACGACATCGGCAACGGATCGCTCATCATCATTGCGCTGATTGCCGTTTTTATCGGAGCGGTGACGGCCGTGCAGTTCCTGTACCAGTTGGATGGCACCCTGATACCTACCTGGTACATTGGATATATCGTCCGGGACTCCACCATCATCGAACTGGCGCCGACGATCAGTTGCCTGGTCCTGGCGGGCAAAGTAGGGTCCAATATGGCCTCGGAGATCGGGGGCATGCGCCAGAAGGAACATATCGATGCCATGGAAGTGATGGGGGTCAATACCGCTTCTTACCTGATCATGCCAAAAATCCTGGCGGCTTTGCTGGTCATCCCCCTCCTGGTGATCCTCGCCGCCTTCATCAGCATCATTGGAGGTTACCTGGCCAGCGTGCTGGGTGGTTTCATGAATACCGAGGAATATACCCGGGGCGTCCGCGCTTTTTTTATTGACCGGAACTTGTGGATGATGCTGGTCAAAGCCGGGGTGTTCGCTTTTATCCTCACTTCGGTATCCTGTTTCCAGGGATATTACGTCAAGGGAGGAAGCATCGAGTTGGGCAAGGCCAGCACCAACGCCGTGGTCATCAGCAATATTCTTATCCTGGTCTCCGATTACCTCATCGCCTTAATGTTTACCACCTGATATGATACGCGCCAATCAGCTCATTAAATCTTTCGGTGAACAGCAGGTGATCAAGGAGGTCTCCCTGGAGTTTGAAACCGGGAAAACCAACCTGGTGATCGGCCGGAGCGGAAGCGGCAAGACCGTATTGCTCAAAATGCTGGTGGGTTTGATCCGGCCCGACAGCGGCTCCGTTTTGTACGACGGGGAGGATTTTTACAGCCTGGACAAAAAGGAATTACAGCATTTGCGCATGAAAGTGGGCATGCTGTTCCAGGGTTCTGCCTTGTTTGATTCCATGACCGTGGAAGAAAATGTCCGGTTTCCCATGGACATGTTTACCCACCTGACCAAGCTTGAAAAAGCTAAGCGGGTCGATTATTGCCTGGAGCGGGTCGGGCTCAAGGGCAACAATAAAAAATTCCCTTCCGAGGTCAGCGGAGGGATGCAGAAAAGAGTTGGCATTGCCCGTGCCATTGTCCTCAATCCACAATATCTTTTTTGTGACGAGCCCAACAGCGGGCTGGATCCAAAGACGGCCCTCCTGATCGATGAGTTGATCCACGATATCACGGTGGAAAACAACATCACGACCATCATCAATACCCATGATATGAATTCGGTGATGGAGATCGGCGAAACCGTTGCCTTTTTAAGCAATGGGGTCCTCTGCTGGCGGGGTTCAAAAGCGGATATCCTTAAAAGCGAGAATGACAATCTGCACGATTTTATTTTTGCCTCTCCTTTTATACAAAAATTACTTGAAGACGCGGATATCCTGAAATAAAAAACCCGGACTTGATCAACAAATCCGGGCAGAAGACTAAGGTCTCAAAATAAGAAAACTACATCTTTATAACGAATACCGGGTGAAAATTGAACCCCGGTTTCTATTGATATGCTTGTTTTGTCCTGCTTCCAGGAATCCGGCTGATTGAGAATAAAATTCTGATTATCAACCGTTAATATTTTAAATATAGCAAAAATTCTGCCAAACTTTCAATGACTTTAACTAAATCTTACATATATTTTCTATAAAAATTTATATATTCTTTTTAATCAACGTAATACAATTTAAATATTGCTTTAAAGTATTTTTTTAAAAGTTAAGAAAATACATATTATACTTTCCTTGATATATATTTAAATTCAACTTTTGCTTTAACTTAAAGTGCTTACCGGGGAAATAAAAGCTAATCCGGTCATAGTCAGTGATATAAATTTAAAGGGTTGAATCGGCCGGCCGGATGGACTTTTTGAGGTATAAATTTATATTTTACCAATAGTCCATTTTTATCTTTCGACAAATACACAGGCATTGCTTATGCCATCCGGCCAACCAAAAGATCGTCTGGATAGGGATGCACTCGCAACTGATTTTATTTATCCTCCACTTTTTTTGCCCGAGCCATCTTCACCGGGTCGACCAGTCGGAATAGTTTTACCGATCCTTTATACATCAGCAGGCTATCCAGAAATGGCCTGATCTGGTGGCTGGTGTCGACCTTGCGGCTGTCCGAATACAGATACCTGGCCCTCCTTCGGAGAATCATGTCTTCTATCCACATTGGGGGCAATTCATCCCGGTCAAACACATAGCCCTGTTTGTCGACCGCATAAGCAAAGACCACGCCGGTGTTGTCATTGAGTAAAATGCATAGGCTGTCCTGCGGCGCCGCATGTTTCAATTCGTTTTTATAAATAAACCAATCCGGGTTGTACCCGTTGCGGTCCATACTCCAATAATCGTTGACCAGAGACCAGGCGATCCAAGGGACCCCTCCGAGAAGAAAAACCGAAACCGTCTTTAATGCCCGGTGGTCCTGGAAAGCTTGCAGACCATGAACCGCAAGCAGATGCAGCCAGGGAAGGAAAGGCAACAAATAATAATCATGCACCCTGGCAATCATATTGATTTCGAAAGCATAATACAATAAACCCATACCTGCCCCCGCGCCGAGGATGGCCGCGTATCCGCCCCGAACATCCCTTTTTTTCAAGAGCAGGACTAGGCCGGCAATAAAAAACAACAGGGCAGCGGGGTTGAGCAGATGACGCGGCAGCCATTGAAACAGGTGATAAGTGAAATAATTCAGGATCTCCCGGAACCCGGTATTTCCGAAAATGCCTTTCAACACCCCCATACTTTGCCAGGAAGCTATGGCATATCCATACCAGGCCAGGACTGGCAGGGAGGCGAGGAGCAAGGGGATATGCGATTTAATGAAGGGTCCCCATTGTTTTCCGTCGCGGTAAAACCGGAGAAGCACGGCCGTCCACGGCATGATGCCAAAAACGGCAAAGGGCAATTTAAACAGCCCGGCAAGGCAGAGGCATACCGCGGCCCATACCAGGTCTTTAAAATTTTTATCCCGGTAATATTTCAGGGAAAACACCATCATCCAGATTTGTGAAGACAGGGCGGGAATGTCGGATAGGGGATTGAGGGTATAATAATAAAACAAGGGAGAAAAACTGAACATCCAGGCACCGCAGGCTGCCAGGACCCGGTCCTTGTAAAGGATCCAAGCCAATTGGTAGAATCCCAGGATCCCCAGGAAACCAAGCAGGAACATGCTGATCCGCGTGACCCGAATCGATTCTCCGCAGACCTCTTGCGCCTGGGCAATAGACCATTGCATCAGCGGAAATTCATAACGCAGGATATTGCCCTCATGCCCCAGGTTGTGCGCAGCAATCCTGGGATTGAGGATATTGGGGTCGTGACGGTGGAAATTGCGGATATTCCACTGGTTCTGGGCTTGCCGCCAGAGGTGGACGCCGATCAGGTCGGTTGGAAAGATCTTCCAATGGGTGGCAATGCCGGTGAGCAGGGTGAGAAAGAGGATTAGGAGGTGATGGCGGGCGGTCATGGGCGGGAGTTATCGTGCACTTTACCGGGCGTTATTTAAAATGATTTTATTTGTTTAAGGTATTCGTTGAAAACAAATATGTTTCCCTGAAGCACGGATCCAGGGCATTGCCCTCCTGCTCGCCCTGAGCCGATCCATTTGGGTTTTTATCAGCATAAGGCCTGAGTATAGGATGAAATTATAAAAGCGGGTAATTCCATTGCCTGAAAAAAGGTCCCCATTTTTCGGAAACCATTCTTGTTTCCTCCAGTGGCAAGGTATGATTTAATATAACATGATTTTTTTGGAGGAATGCAAAGGACCTCATTTTATTTTCACAATAATCATATTCATCCAGATCAAGTGATTCATAGATCTGCCTCATGCTTTCCACAGGCTGGTATACCAAATCTTCAAATGACAATTCAGCTAATTGGCCCTGGGGAATCAAATCCTTGTCCCGCAGGTAACGGTCCATGATTTTTGAATAGGTATCCAAAATAATGGTATTGAAATCAACAGACCGGGTGGTTCCTAAAGTATACCTATCGTTTATTACCTTCCATAATCGTTTATTGGACGCATACACTTCATAGGGATTCCGGTGGATAAAAATAAATTTTGCCCCGGGGAAATGGGAAAGTAAAAACTTTATCCGTGCCGTATTGGGAGGACTTTTCAGGACCAGTGGTTTGTTTTGATTGGCGAGTGAAATTTTTTTAAGCAGGAATATATAGGACTCTTTCCAGGCCCGGATTTCAGCCTCGGGGATATATTCAAAAAAGACATATTTTTCATAATATTCATACATCTTTTTCGGGAAAAAATAACCCCATTGCGCCCCTCCCGGATTTAACGAGGTGGTCATAGCTACGTCTTCTTCGCCCGGGAAATACCAGGACATCGGCATTCGATATACAGGGTTTTGAATTTTAAAAAACCGGGTTATGGATTCCAGGGCGGGGGTTAATTTTTTTTCAAAACTCAACATGATTTCGGGAAACACCACCTGGAAATTTGAAGTGAATCCCAGGCGATCATCCTGCATGAATAATTGCTGAAGATAAGTGGTGCCGCTGCGACAGTAACCGAGAATAAAAATCGGTGGTTTTGTTATGCTATGTTTTTCGATTTTTTTACTTTTTGTAACCAACTCAATCCAGCGTAGCGGTTCAAACAAAATGGTTTTAAGTAACCAGGGGGGAGTATTTAACAAGCCTTTAGCGGTAATCCCGCCATTTTGAAATACGATCTTAATAAAGGAAAAAAGGGGGATCGGGAAAAACTTGTTCATATTGCTGAAAATGCGGAAACAGTAGGTATGGAACCGATGGGATCTGGTCTTATACCGGATCTTTCCCAAGTTGCTTTAAAAATACAAAATGGGACCTGAGTGATTCACCTAGAGAAAGATTGGTATAGGGGAGGCCGAATTCTTCTGCTGTTTGCTTCAGGATTTTAGTCAATTGAGGATAATGGATATGGCAAATTCCAGGGAATAAATGATGGACGGCATGGGTGTTTAATCCCCCAAGACAAAAGGTGACCAGGTCGTTTTCCGCCATGAGGTCTGAAGTATTGATCAGGGAATGTACCGCCCAATCCCGGTGTATGATCCCTTTTTCATCCGTTTCTATGAAGTGTGCTTTATCGTTCGTATGAATCAGAACCTGGACCCCGACCGCAACGATGCTCATGAGCACATTTACAAATAAAAACCCTAAAACTATTTTCCACCATACTATTTTCAGGAAGATCATAGGCAGGATGAGCGCGTAGGTCAGGTAAAATATTTTTGTTGTAAAGAACAGGAAGTACTCTTTTTTGGGATGTTTTACATCCAGCAAAGGGCTGTCTTTTTTCGGAATGAACTTAAAGTCTTCGAAATCCTTTTTAAATATCAGGAAAAGGGTGTAAAACATATATATGAATGGAGCATAAATATGCTGGTAGCGGTGAAATTTATGTTTTGGAGCTCCCGGAGAAACCCGGACCAACGGATTGGGCTGGTTGAGATCCGCATCGATGCCAATTACATTGGGGAAGGTATGATGAATTTTAACGTGATTTAATTTATACAGATAACCCAAACTGCCTAACAGATTCATCGAATACAACAACAATTGGTTCCATTTTTTTTCCTTGAATAGGGCGTTGTGGGAAGCATCGTGAACAATATTTAGAGCGATCATTATGCCGGTCAGTCCGAAAATGACCGCATAGAGCAGGATCACACCGGGAGTGTTGCCTGGCCGGTACAACAGGAAATAGGAGCAAAAATAGATGGTAAACAAGGTGAATATTTTCAGACGGATTCTCCAGTCTCCGTAGCGGGACAGATTGCGACTCTTAAAATATTCATCAATCCGGTCATGCATCCTGTTATAAAAGCGGTGATCCTCGTTTTGGTCGTATTTTATCCGGATTGTTTCCTTTTTCAGGGTCTCCATAAATAATTATTTTCCAGCATAAGTTAAACATTTTCCGGGGTCCGGGGCTTCGGAACTGACCTCCATAAAGGTCTTTTCATATTCACGGTGATTGGTGCCCATGATCCGGTCCCAAATATTAAAATAAAGGCCGTAATTGCAGTTTAATTTGGTATGATGCATATCGTGGTGCGTGGTGGTAAGGCTGTATTTAAAGAACCAATGATGAAAAAAACAGCGTGGCATCACCTCGAAGCCCGTATGGCCCCCAGTGTTCAGCAGGATATTATGAGTCAATAAAATACCAATTGCAACAGGATGAAGGGGTATGATAAAAATCAATATCAAATTGATCCCGAATTGAAGGAATGCTTCCAATGGGTTATAAGATAGTGAAGCGAAAGGGGTCGGCGTATGAGAAAGGTGGTGCGTTTTGTGTACCCAGCGAAATACAGGTTTAAAGTGCAGCAACCGGTGGATCCAATAGAAATAAGTATCGTGTAAACCAATATATAAAAGAATGCTGAAAAACAGATAATACCAACCATACTCCACAATCGAAAAATACACTTGTGTTTTACCCTCTTGAATGGAAAAAAGGGCGATGCAGGTTATTAGAGTTATTATGAGAACAGTGCTGAATGACCATTTTATTTCCCTTAAAACCGATTTGGTTTGAGGATATCTTTTTTGAATGTGCCTGGGCTTCCATTGATCACGCCGGATCACATAAAAATAGAGATAACTAAGCCCTGCAGGAATCATATAATACCCAAAGAGAATGATGCAAAAGACAGACAAAATGAATGGTATGGTTTCAAATGCAATCATCTGCAATCATCTGCAATGTGTCTGTATTCACCGATCATTATATTCCAAGCAAGGCATTTATCGGGCAAAACTTGATTTTGCCCAAGCAAGGCTTTTAAAGTTAGCATTTTATCTTTAGTTAGCATAGGGATCTTTTTGCAAGTCCTTCGCTTGTTATCCTCATTGACTTCTCCTTCTTGAAAGGCCTTTGGGGAAGCTGATTTTAAACATGCCCTGGGATTTGGTATATTTGAATTCTAACTTATGGAACATCAAATCCTTACTGTACACCGGGTTAAATTTATCCTGGGCATTGCCCTCCTGCTCTGCCTTTTGCCCATGCCCTATGGTTATTACCAACTGGTACGTTTTATGGCTATGTGCGGCTTTGCCTGGCTGGCCTACCAGGTCAGGGATGAACATGAACAGAAGATGTGGTTATATATCGCGCTGGCCTTTCTTTTCCAGCCATTTGTTAAAATTGCCTTGGGCAGGGGACTTTGGAACATCGTTGACCTGGTGGTGGGGATATGGTTGATTTATGAGGTGAGGAGGAAGTGAGTGGGGAGGGGCAGTGAGCCGTTAGTTTAGGAAAAGGGTCTCATACAAATGCAAAAGCCATCTTTCGATGGCTTCCAGTGCCCGGAACAGGACTTGAATGCTTACGCGGCCAAAGCCAGTCAGCATCCTGACCCCTTTAGGGCGTCAGGAACTGCACTAGGGTACTTAGCTATGAATGTTCTGATTCGTGCTTTTGATAGGTTTTTTAATTTTTTCTCCAAAGCCATTGACTCTTGTCTGCTACTTTTTGAGGTAAACCATAATAATTCCCAGGGTATATAGGGTTTTGTCGCCGGTTCAGTCCCATTGTTATGTCGTTGAAGCCGCTTGTGGATATCATTAGTTTGACCAATGTAATAACGGTCGAACTTGGAAGAATAAAGTATGTAGGTATAGTGTGTCATCAAAATACAAAAGCCATCTCTCGATGGCTTCCAGTGCCCGGAACAGGACTCGGATGCTGACGCGGCCAAAGCCGGTCAGCATCCTGACCCCCTACGGGGCGTCAGGACCTGCCAAAGAACAAAGTGCCCGGAACAGGACTCGAACCTGCACACCTTTCGGCATACGCACCTCAAACGTACGTGTATACCAGTTTCACCACCCGGGCGTTTAGGAATGCAAAGATATACTTTCTGCAGAATTTATATTTTCCTGAACAAAGAAG
>JAKQHS010000202.1 GCA_029557915.1 Bacteroidota bacterium
TTTGTCGGCACCTTGTTCCTGGCCATCTCCACCTCCCTTCCGGAGATTGCGGTATCCATAGCGGCTGCGCGGATGGGATCACTGGATCTCGCCGTAGGCAATCTATTTGGCAGCAACCTTTTCAACATCTTCATATTGTTCCTGGACGATCTCCTTTATACCAAAGGCCATTTGCTGAAGGACGCCTCCGACGTTAACCTGGTGTCCGTCTTTTTTATAATCCTGATGGCCCTGGTGTCCGTCATCGGACTCCTTTTTCCCATTACCCGAAAAAAAATCGTGCTGGCCTGGGACACCCTGGTGATATTCCTCCTGTATGCATTAAATATATTTTTATTGTTCCGCTTATTGCATTAGTATCCCTGCACCGTTTCCCGGTGATTTAAACCCAATCCATAACCCTGTTGCATGATTTGGCTTAAATCAGGTCCATGAGAGACTATCCCCCTGGGCCAAACCGAAGAGGGATCTCAGTTGTTTTTACTCCCCTTCCCGTCAACATCCTCTTTCCGGCCTCCCATCACAGCATAGATTGGCTTATTTTCACATCAAGACTTTCTTTTATGAAATTGAAGCATTATTTCTTTGCCTTCCTGCTCACGGGTTCGCATTATGCAGCCGGAACAGACTATAATATCCTGGACTATGGCGCCGTGCCGGGTCAATGGTCCACCCGGGCCATACAGAAAACCATCGATACCTGTCATGCCAAAGGCGGGGGCAGGGTGACCGTGCCCGCCGGAACCTTTATCACCGGCAGCCTTTTTTTAAAAAGCCATGTGGAACTGCATCTCAGCCCCGGTTCCGTGCTGGAGTCGAGTCTCAACCTCACCGATTTCAGGGTCGACAACCGGACCTATGGCATGATCTATTGCGAAGATGCCACAGAGGTGGCCATCACGGGTTCAGGGACCATCCATGCCCGGGGTATCGATTTTTATGAGCGGGATAAAAATCATCTGTTTCCTGAATTTGACCGGAGCCGGATCCGGCAAAGGGAAAACTATATGCCCGAAGGCCGGTTTTTTACGGATGGTCCCCTAAAACGCAAACCCAGGCCAGGCATGAGTATCGTCTTTTTTCACTGCACGGGGGTCCGGCTCAGCGGCATTACCGTAAAAGACACGCCGATCTGGGCCATCCGTTTTGGGTACTGCGACAACGTCCTGGTCGATGGCCTCACCATCCGTAACAATCCCCTGATCCCCAACAGCGACGGCATTCACTGCACCACTTCCAGCAATATCCGCATTGAAAATTGCGATATCGTAGCCGGGGACGACGCCATCATCATGACCGGCTTTGACCGCATTGAAAACGTGCCGGACTACAGCATGGCCGAACAGGAATCCCATCGTTACGGCAATAAATCGCCCTATGCCGAAAATATTGCGGTTTCCAATTGCCGCCTCAAATCCAGTTCGGCTGGCATCCGCATCGGATATGGCCAGCATCCCATCCGGAGAGGGGTGTTTTCCAACATCATCATCCAGGATTCGCACCGCGGCATTGGCATCTTTGCCCATGATAAAAGCAATATCGAGGACCTTATATTCACCAACATCATCATCGAGACCCGGCTTTACAACGGACAGTGGTGGGGGCATGGCGAACCCATCCATCTTTCCTGCATATCGAGGTTTGAAGGAGTCCGGGCAGGGCAAATCAAAAACGTGCAGTTCAACCAGATCAATGCTACAGGGGAACAAGGTATCCTGGTTTATGGCCTGGAAGAAAGCCGCCTGGAAAATATCCGCTTCAACCAGGTGCAATTGAGGATGAGAAAAGGAAAAGAAACCATGGACTACGGCGGCAATTTTGACCTTCGGCCGGCCACCCCCATCTCCATGCAATTGTTTGAACACGAGATCCCGGGCCTATATGCGCAATATGTAAACCAACTCCTCATCCGCGACTTTGAAGTCCAATGGGCGGACGACCTTCCGTCCTTTTTTACCCACGGGATTCAATGTGAGAATATAACCGGCTTGTCCATCGAAAATTTCAACGGGACCGCGAATCCCAATGCCGCTGGGAGTCAGAAAATATTTTTAAAAAACACGAGCCCTCCTGTCGGTACTGAACGGCACTGATTATATCCTCCGGAGAAATTGCCCCTGGAAAAATGATTCCCTGAATGCTTCGGCTTCTGGGTCCGGTCTCAGACTTGGTCCAGATAAAAATCTTCCTTCTCCGTCATCCGCTTTTTCTCCTTTCCGGACTTGTCGGAATACCCGCAAAGGTGAAGCAAACCGTGGACCATCACCCGGTGCAACTCCTGGGAGAAACTTACCCCATACTCCGCGGCATGCTCCCTGATCCGGTCCACACTGATATAAATCTCCCCTATGATCGGTTTCGATTGATAAGGAAAGGTGATGATGTCGGTGAAATAATCGTGATGCAGGCTTTGCCGGTTGATTTCGAGGAGGACAGGGTCGTCCACGAAAATATAGTCCATAGAGGAGACGGATTTCCCTTCGTTTTTGGCCACCCCAGCCAACCAGGATTTCAGCCGGCCCGCCTCCCGCACCCGCATGGCCGGATACCGGTAATGAAATCGGATCATGTCCGGTCCTGGAAATAAGAATGTATGGAATGCTTAAAAATCAAAACTCATTTTTACCGTTGTCCCATTGGCGTCAAAGCGGACGCGGTCGCACAACTGGTGTATCAGGAATATCCCCCTGCCCCCGGCTTTTGCGATGTTTTCCGGGAGGGTGGGATCTTCCACATTGGCGGGGTCAAATCCACAGCCTTCATCCCGTACGGTCAGGGTCAGGCTTTGGGGATGGACTTCCACTTCCACATGGACGCATTTGCATTCATCACAGTGATTGCCGTGGATGACTGCATTGTTTACCGCCTCGGTGAGGCTGATCAGGATATTCGGATACTTCTCCGCGGAAATCTGATATTTATCCGCCAGGTATTCAACCAGTTTTTCAATATCCGTAATGCACCCTGGTGTAGAGGGGAACCTCCAATACGTATTCATCAATGGACGCGTACCGGGTTCACTTATTGATTGTATTTCCATGTTCTGTCCGGAGAGATTTCATATACTCTTCGATCAGCGACCGATAATAGGGTTTAACATCGGGGGAAACGGTTTTATACAAATCGATCTCTGCTTCGCGTTTTTTTAAATACTCCTGCATGGATGGAGGCAATTTTCGTTCCAATTCCTGCGCCGACTCTGATTTTCTTTTTTCATCCTGCTTACGCTCCCGTTCCGCATTTTCGGCTTCCAGCAGGCGGGTCAGGATTTCATTTTGCCGCTGCATCATTTCGTTGGTCAGTTTTTTATTGACGAGCTCCGTTTCCGTCTTATCCATGCCTTCGATGGCTTTTTGCAATTCCTGGGTGTTTTCACCCCTTTGTTGTTTTTCCTTCTGGAGTTCGCGGAGTGCTTCCCTCAAGGCCGCCTGTCGTGCGGCAGCTTTGGCAAATTCCTTACTGCCCTGGCCCTTTCCTTCTTCCATGGCTTTTTTCATCTGTTCCAGCTGTTCCTTCATGCCCTTCTGGCCCTCCGTGATCTTATCCATGGGCTTCTGGCCCTCTCCCTTTCCGGATTTTTTGGGATTGGCACAGGCTGCCCCTGAGGCCTGGGCCTGCATGTTCTCCATGGATTCCGAAAGCATCAGGGCCAGGTCATTCACATTCTTCATGGTCCTTTGCTGGTGATCCCCGGCTTTGGCTTTATTCCTTTCTTCCAGCTCGTCGAGGGCACTGCCCATCTGGGTTTTAATTTCATTGACTTTTTCGGTAACAAAGGCTTCGAGCTGGAAAACCCTTTTACTGAGGGCCTGGAGGCTGTCTTCAATCAGGCTAAAATCTTCTTTGATCTTAAACTGCTGTTGCAGCAATTCGGTATACCGGGGCGTATTGAGCATGGTCTTATTCACCTCTTTGATCAGGCCTTCCTGGTCAAAAGACATGGTGACCAGGTTTTCCAGCAACTGACGGAGGGCTTTCACATCCTCCTGGGCCTGTTCCTGTTCCTCCTGCTGCATCTGGTTTTCCATGGACTGGGCCATGTCTTTCATTTTCTGGGCGGCGTTTTTCTGGGATTTGGAGGCTTTGTTGTTTTGCTTTTGCTGCATTTGTTTGGAACTGTTCTGCATCTCCTGTTTGATATCCTCCATCTTCTTCTGGGGTTCGCCCATTTGTTTTGGCCGCTGCAGGTCTTCGTTTTTCTTTTCCAGTTCCTTCATTTCTTCCTGCAGTTTTTCCATTTTCTCATTCAGCTCTTCCTGTTGCTTCTGAAGCTCTTCCTGTGATTTCGATTCCGGTTGCTTTTGATCCGCTCCCTGCTTTTCCTGTTCTCCTTTTTGGTCTTTTTCCTGGTTGTCCTGGCCCGCTTTATTTTCATCGTTGGACTTGTTCTGGGGGTCTTCTTTAACCGGTTGGTCCTGTTTGTTCTTCTGATCGGAATTCTTTTGTTCTCCCTTATTATCCTGTGGGTCCTTATTCGGATTTTCCTGGTTTTGAGGCTGCTTTTCTTCCTCCGCCTTCATCCGGGTTTCTTCGCTGAGTTGTTCTTCTTCTTTAGCCATTTCCCTGAGTTTATCAATGGCCATTTGCATCTGGTGCTCGACCTCCAGGGTTTTGAACAATTCCATCATGCGGTCCAGTTCTTTTTCCAGCTCCTGGTTTTCGATATTCATTTCTTCCATCATCGGGAGAGTCTGGTCCTTTTCCATTTGCTGGAGGAGTTCTTGGATTTTTTCCATCAGTTCCTGCAATTTGGGATCCTGCAGTTGTTCGAACATCTTTTCAATCTGTTCCTGTTTTTCCAGTATTTTTTCCGAAGTTTCTTCAAACAATTCCTGGTTCTTCAGGTTCTCTTCAAACTTTTTACGGGCCTCCTCGATTTTTTTCTGGATTTCTTTTTGTTTTTCCAGCAATTTTTCAAGCTCTTTTTTGAGTTGCCAGTTGGGTTTCTTCTCCTGGATCATTTTTTCCCTCAGCTGATCCATCTGTTGCTGGAGGCTGCGGCTCTGTTCGAGGGCTTGTCTGAGTTCATCCCGGATGGCATCGTTGTTTTTGCTGTTTTGATTTTCCAGTTCCTCTTCGGAAGGCATGCGCAGGGAAAGGACGTTGGATTTGACCGATTTGGCGCCATGGATTCCGTCGTTGTCAAAAAGTTCAAAATAATAACTGAGCTGATCACCCGGTTTCAGTTCGATGTTCCGGCTGTCCCATTCATACTGGTAGGTCGTTTTGTTGGAATTGGAAATGGGTATGGCCACCGGAACTGCATTGACCTGCTTACCGTCAGGATGGATAACGGAATAATTAAAAGTGAGTTTGGACAACCCGTAATCATCCGAGCCGTTCCCGGCAAAATAGATTAATCGTTTATCCAGGCTGTCGACAAACTGTTCGAGCTGGATGCTGGGGTATTGATCGGCCACCACCCGGAGCTGGTAGAGGATGGAATCCGGAACGGGAACCCATTGGTTTGAGATAAAAATCTTATAAGGCTGGTCCTGCATGGCCCGGTGCCGGTGCGTAAAATAACGTTCCCCGTTCCGGCTGATCTCCTGGACCGTCCCTGAGCCGAAAGCCATGGCAACCTTGTCCGTGTTTTCAGCATCGATCTGCCAGGCAAGACGGGTGCCTTCGGGCACCAGCAAGTCCCCGATGTTCTCCAGGGACTCGGCTTTGCGGCCAATATAGGAGGGGTAATCCATCCGAATGGTAAAATTGCTGAGGATGGGTTTCTTTAAAACCGCCAGTTCATAACCTTTGGATTTGACCTCCCCGCTGAACATCGTGAAGCCGGTATTTTTCTGAACGTTGTTGAACGTATAGGTATAATGATTGGCGTCCACCCGGGTCATCCGGTAAGGATATTGGTCCACTTCTATAAAAACTTCGGCAGGCAGCACCATGCCGTCCACTTCGAGATCCAGCGTATAATTGTCAAACTGAACCACCGAGGGGTTTTCATTCTTTAATTTAAAATGGAAGGGGGCTGCTTTTTCAAATTCCTCATTATTCCGTATGATCCTCCTGGAGCTGTCCCGGATCACACTGGGCGCCGCGAGAAGGAGGACCAGCAACAGTAATAAAGGAGGCAGGGCGAACCTCAGGTATTTCCGGTTCTTATTCAGATCAATGGCATTTTTAAAAGGCACGATCTGGATCTGGGCGCTTTTCTGCTGGATGCTGGCTTCGATCAGTTGGCTTTGTTCCAGGCTTTGCAACTGCGACCGGAGTTGAAGGATATTCAGCAACTTGTCCTTGACGTCCGAAAAATGATCGCCAATGATCCGGGCGGCCTGCTCATAGCTGATGATCTGCCCCAATTTGAAATAATGCATCAGGGGGACGCCTACCCAATATGCCAGGGCGCCAGCACTGAATAGATTAAAGGAATAAAACAATCCCTTGCGCACCCCTTTGCTGAAATAAAATTCATGCTCCATCAGGTTATAGGCCAGGAACAACAAAAGAACAGACCCGGTCGTAAACAAAACCCCGCGAATGATCTGGTTGATGTAGTATTTGCGGATAAATTGATCCAATTTATCTATCAATAAGCTATAATTGTCGTTTCCTGACATAATCAAAACTATTATAGGTAAGTAAATGGAGTCAAAACACGCAAGGTACACTATAAATGAGTTGCAGTCAAGATGCCCGGCCGCAGAAAATCCTCAGTATCAGGAATTTTCCGGATCGTACACCATAGAGCAAGTCATCCCTGGATTTGGTTTTCACTTGGACTTCACCGGCCTTTCTGGTAAACCGGATCATGGAGATTGATTAACAGCCCACTACACTTGTTAAAAATAATTTCTACTTTTGGGCGTCACAAAATAAACCGGCTTTAACCATGAAATATACATCCCTGGCCCTGCTCTTAGGCCTGATCCTGTTCGCCTGTAAAGGCAAGGAAAAGGAAAGCACTCCGGCAATGGAGCCTTCCACAGCCCCAACCGCCACCAATCCAAACAGAGTAGTCCTTACTCCGGAAGAGACCCAAAACGGATGGAGGCCCTTGTTCGACGGAATATCCACCACCGGATGGCATAAATATGGCGGGGGCGCCCCCGGACCGGCCTGGAAAACCGTGGATGGCACGCTCATGCTCGATGCTTCGAATAAAGCCGACTGGCAAACCCAGGGCGGGGGCGATATTGTCACCGACGAAGAGTTTGAAAACTTCCACCTCAAGCTGGAATGGAAAATCGATACCTGCGGCAACAGCGGGATTATCTTTTATGTAAACGAAGACACGGCCAAATACCCTTACGTATGGCATACCGGCCCTGAAATGCAGGTCCTGGACAATGCCTGCCACCGCGATGCCAAAATCAAAAAGCACCGGGCCGGCGATCTCTATGACCTGATCTCTTGTTCCAAAGAGCCCGTGACCCATGCGCTTGAATGGAACCAGGCGGAGATCCTTTCCCAGAACGGAGCGATCGATCTTTTTTTAAACGGTGAAAAAGTGGTAAGCACCAGGGTCGGCGACCCCGCCTGGAAAAAACTGGTGGCCGGAAGCAAATTCAAAGACATGCCCGGCTTCGGCGCTTTTACCAAAGGCAAGATTTCCCTGCAGGATCATGGAAATACGGTGTGGTTCAGGAATATTAAGATTAAACCGTTGTAGTATGAGGGGTGGAGTGTGAGCGCATTAGCTTACTTTCCTTTTACCCTTCGCCTTTCGCCATTCGCCTTTTACCTGTTGATCACATTCTTAAACCTCGGCCTGCTGGGCGTCAGGTCTCCGAGCCTCTCCTTTTTCTTAGCTTCATAATCGCTGAAGTTTCCTTCAAAATAAACCACCTGGCCGTCGTCCTCAAAGGAAAGGATATGGGTGGCCAGCCGGTCAATAAACCAGCGGTCGTGGGAGATCACCAGGACGGCCCCGGCAAAATGTTCGATGGCCTCTTCCAGGGCCCTTAGCGTATTGACGTCGATGTCGTTGGTCGGCTCATCCAGGAGGAGTACGTTGCCTCCATCCTTGAGGGTCATGGCCAAATGCAGCCGGTTTCTTTCCCCGCCGGACAAGACCCCTACTTTTTTCTGTTGATCCCCCCCCGTGAAATTAAAGCGTGCCAGATAGGACCGGGCGTTGATTTCCGTTTTTCCAACAAGAATAATGTCGGTTCCCCCGCTGATCACGTCGTAAATGGTCTTTTCGGGATTCAGGTCCTTGTGAGTCTGGTCCACATAAGAAAGGTGTACCGTGTCACCGATGGTCACCTTACCGGTGTCTGGTTTTTCCTGGCCCATGATGATCTTAAACAAAGTACTTTTCCCCACGCCGTTAGGGCCGATAATGCCCACCACCCCGTTTTTGGGAATGGAGAAACTGAGGTTTTCAAAAAGGACCCGGTCGCCAAATGCTTTGGAAAGCCCCTGGGCTTCAATGACGACGTCCCCCAGCCGCGGGCCGGGAGGAATATAAAGTTCGAGCGTGGCTTCCTTTTCTTTGATGTCTTCGCTCAGCAACTTGTCATAGGCATTGAGTCGGGCCTTTCCTTTGGATTGGCGGGCTTTGGGGGACATCCGGACCCATTCCAGTTCCCTTTCCAAGGTTTTTTTCCTTTTGGTTTCCTGTTTCTCCTCCATTTCCAGACGCTTGGCCTTTTGTTCGAGCCAGCTGGAATAATTGCCTTTCCATGGTATGCCTTCCCCCCGGTCAAGTTCGAGGATCCATCCGGCCACATTGTCCAGGAAATAACGGTCGTGGGTAACCGCGATGACCGTACCCGGAAAATTCTGAAGATATTGTTCCAGCCAGAGCACACTTTCTGCGTCCAGGTGGTTGGTGGGTTCATCCAGCAAAAGGATATCCGGGTTGCTCAGCAACAAGCGGCAAAGGGCGACCCTCCTTTTTTCTCCGCCCGAAAGGACCTTGATGATTTGGTTTTCTTCGGGGCATCGCAGGGCTTCCATGGCCGTATTCAACTTATGGTCCAGTTCCCAGGCATTTTCCTGGTCCAGGCGGTCCATGAGTTCCGCCTGTTTTTCAATCAGGCGGTTCATTTCATTATCTTCCAGCGGCTCAGCCAGCTTGTTGCATACCTCCTCGTATTCTTTCATTAGGGCGACCAGGGCGCCGACGCCTTCTTCTACCGTTTGCCTCACGGTCTTTTCCGGATCCAGGACCGGTTCTTGCTCGAGATGCCCGATTTTATAATCCTTATCAAAGATTATCTTGCCCTGGTAATTCTGGTCTTTTCCGGAAATGATGCGGAGAAGACTGGATTTGCCGGAGCCGTTGAGGCCGAGCACGCCGATTTTGGCCCCGTAATAAAAACTGAGGTATATATTTTTTAGGACCTGCTTGTTCGGGGGATACACTTTATTAACCCCCTCCATCGAAAAAATGATCTTTTCACCTGCCATATTGATTGGAATTGGGGCGCAAAGATGCGGAAAAGCGGTGAGCTTTGAAAGCCGGACCCAAAGTCTGCCTGACGACTTTGCCTGGCCTTTCAGAACCCGGACATCCCATTTTCGCTAAAAGGTCACCCCACGAGGTCATTTTCACCCGACCAGACATGGATTAAATAAATGACCACTTAATAAATGACCACCTTTTCTCTGAACCGGAGCTTTTCGTTCTCATAAAACCCGATAAAATAAATCCCCGGGGAAAGACCGGGCAGGTCAAGGGAACCCTCCCCCCGCAGCAGGGTATTGAAGAGGGGCCTTCCGTTGAGATCAAACAGGGTCACCGATACGGGATCGGTTTTGTAGTTCTTAAGGTTAAGAGATTGCCCTCCACGGACCGGGTTGGGGAAGACGCTGCCAATGCGGCTGCCCAGGCTGTACAGGCGGGCTTCATCCGTGACGGTCCGCTGGTTTTGAAGGGTAAGTCTGAGCCTGAACAGATTGGACCCTTCTTTTAATCCGGCTTCAACCGTAAAATTTGCCTGGGTGGGAAGGTTGGCATTGAGTACAGTAAGGCTATCCCGGTGATTGATCCGGTCAATCCGGATATTTTTTATCCCAAAAACCGTTCCGAGCGCCAGGGTCAGTTCCGCATTGGATTCGTCGATCTTCCGCCCGATAAATTGCCGAATAAAACAGGCCACCCCCTGGTCGGTGTAATTGAGGACGGGCAGACGGGTTTCATGACCTGCTATAAGGGTGGAAACCGCAATATAGGGAGAGCCCGGATCCGCCTTGAATATCCAAAACGTATCCGGGGTATGGCCGCTGGTTCGCATCAGACCCTGGTCCATTCTGTAAATGCCAAAGGAATCCACGCCTTCCAGTTTATTCCAGGATACCAGTACGGAATCTTCGCAGATATATCCCACTTCCATTTCCAGTTTCTTCAAGATCACGGAACGGGTGAAGTACTCCGCACCATCCGCAGTCAATCGGAAATAAACCACCGCATTGGTATCGGGGACCAGCCAGTTTGTTTTTCCCTCTGACAGGCTCAGGCCGGTAAGGATGGGCATCCAGGTCAGGCTGTCGAAGCTGAAGGCAAGACTTCCTTCCACCTTGGGATCATAGGTGGAAAGCCACCTCAGTTCTTGAGAACGACCTGCCTCGAGGAAATCAATATTTAGTGGATGGGTCCAGGTCAGCCGGTTCCTTTCTTCCCATTCATAACATAAGGAATAAGCCTGGGAGGAATCCATCATCCCCCCTCCCAATATTATTGTATAGGTTCCGGGCCCAGGATCCGCGATCATGACCTGTTCCACCGTATTCAGATGGTCCTCCCCGGGACTTGCAGGCAAGGTCAGGGAATCGGGATGAGGAAAGGTATTGGGTACATAAGGCAGATGGGCAAGTGCCGTGGAGGGTTCCTCCACCCTTAGGTCAAGGTCGTTTCTCAGGGCAAAGGGGGCAAAGGGTTCGGCCGGTTTTTCCAACCAGGCCAGGGTGATTTTAAGATTTTTTACGTCAGCGGGTATGGAAATAGCATGCCTGGCGGTTTGATCCTTTTTGAGCAGTCCTATTATATATTTTTGCCCGGTCATCGTTTTTAAAGCCTGCAAGGCATTTATTTTTCCATAACCATAGGTAAAATCAGGTCCCGGGGTTCCCAGGTCAAGGGCGCTGTTGATCAGAGCTGCCTTGATCAGAGATGAGGGAGGGAGGCTGTCGTCATGATATTTTTTGTAGGCCTGCTGAAGCAAAGCGGCCAAGCCTGAAGTCAGGGCGGCCGAACCGGAAGTGCCCTCGATGCCAAATGCAGTCAGTTCCGGTTTTAGGCGTCCATCGTAAGCGGGGCCCCTCGAACTGAGCGTTTCGATCCGGTCCGCCGTATCAATAGCTCCTACGGCAATGGAGTTTTTGGACATTTTAAAATTGCCCGTCAGATTGGCGAAGCCTTCCAGGTTCGAATACCTGCCAGACGGGCTGGCTGCGTTTCCCCTGTTGCCGCTGGAAAAGATGTGGAGAAGAAAGGGGTTTTGCCAGGCATTTTGGTCAAAGGCGGCCGCTTCCGGACCATAGACATTATTGATGTCTTCTCCATAAGAATGATTTTGAACACTGATGGCGTTGGCCCTGTAATAATTATCGGTGTCCGGCAAGGCTGGGACAAAGCTGGAAGAATACAGCCCGGCGGCAGGTGCCACTCCAACGGACGAAGGGGATGAGTTGCCTCTTCCGGCGATCATGGTTGCCATGATGGTGGAATGCGTTTGAATGACCGGGAGTTGGTGGGGTGAAAACCGGTAAGCATAGGCCAGGTCGATATCTGAAGTATCGAACAGATATTCTTTTACCGAAATCCGGATGCCCTCCCCCCGGAGATCCGGGAAATAGAAATGGGCGGCACGGATATAATTGACCTGGTGGTCAAGCCGGTTGATGACCAACTCGGTTTGAGGAAAAGCCGGAAAGGACATGCGGGAAATTTCCGGCGGAAACCGGAATTGGGCGATCAGGTCCTGAGATTGCAGGCCCAGGACAAACAGGATGGTGGAAAGAAGGCAGTTCTTTTTATACAGGGCGAAAAGCTGCAGTCCACGTTTCACATTCAATTACCTTGATTCCGTTCAAATTTAAACCAAATCGTTCAATATAAAACAGATCGGCAGATCGGGCCAGGGAAGAGGCTGAGGGCCTGAATTTCTCTAAGGAAAATATCTAAAAAAAATATATATAAAAAACCGATTGCGAATACTGGTGGATTCCACTACATTGGTCAAAAATCGGACTTTTTAATACATAACTTCCTTTCCGAAGGGTATTAAGAGGTTCCTGTTTAATTGGCTCGCTTCAAGTCCACCCTGAGTTCAAAAATTCCCGCAAGGGCCCTTTACATTCGCTTTGACTGATTGGCCGGTTGATTGGTAAGAATCACCCAGTGGGAAATGCAAATCTTTCATTTTCTTTAGTGAATTTCCCCGGATCAAACCGGAGGGATTAAGCCAGACCCTGATTTATACGGTGTCCGGGAATATCCTCCTTTAAAAGATGGTGTACCCCCGTACCCATCCTAAACCATTTCCGCCGCTTTCAGTCGGGTATCCATGATTTGAAACTTTTACCAATTTATAGTCCAATTTTTAACTCTTAAACTTATTCATTATGAAGCTGCTAAATTTTACAATTCTTCTCCTTGCACTATTTATCCTGTCCTGCCAGCAGGAATCTCAGATCAAGACCTCTGAGGAAGAGCTTACCGGGATCACGGCCGAGATCAAGGCCAAGATCATCAACCTCGGTTTTAATCCCAAAGACTCCTACAAAACGGAGGGGGGGTATATCGTGGAAGGGGATATTTTCCTGACCGATCAGGACCTGGTTTCGCTTCCCAATCAAAGGTTGCCGATCCTTGAGCAATACCGGACCACCAACCTGGTGACGGTCAATGGCACCCGTACCATCAGTGTAAGTCTGGACAGCAAATTGTCCACCATTTCTGCCGCCCTGGATGAGGCGATCGCCCGGTATAACGCCGAAAATCTTACCCTGAAATTCCAGCGGGTGAGCAAAAACGGTTATATCAAGATCGTCAAATCCTCTCCTAGTGCAGGCTATCTGGCATCAGCCGGTTTCCCAAGCAACGGGAATCCATACCGTTCGGTGTCTGTAAACCTTGGAGCGCTGTCCGGCCAGCCGCTGGGCACCATTGCTTCCGTCCTCGCCCACGAACTGGGGCATTGCATTGGTTTCAGGCATACGGATTTTTACGATCGGTCGATCAGTTGCGGAGGAAGCGCCGTCAATGAAGGCAGCAGCAGTGTGGGGGCCATCCATATCCCGGGCACTCCCACGGATGCGACCCTTGCCGCCCAGTCCTGGATGTTGTCCTGTATTGGTTCAGGTCAGAACCGTCCTTTCAACAACGATGACAAAACAGCCCTGGACTATCTCTATTAAATGCCGGTATGAGAATACGAAGGGATGTCCATGACGGTCATCCCTTCTTTTTTTGTCCGCTTCCCAGTCATAAAATATAAGATTGCCGCACTTTAATATCAGCGAATATTCCATGCAGCAGACCGACCTGCATTGGATTACAAGTAAAAAATCCCAGTGAATATTTCCTAAAAAGGGCTTCCTGAAGCAGGCGGCCCTTTTTCATTTACCGGTATATTAATTCGCACATGATTTAGACAAAATAATAACACCATTGAAAAATATTATATTGAAAGTCCTCCATGAACATTTTAGCTAAAAGCTCCAGGCGAGTGCGGAGATTCCGAGCTTTTGAGCTTTCAGAACGGCAATCCTGGAGTAACCAAGTAAAAAATCCCGGTGAATATTTCCTAAAAAGGGCTGCCTGAAGCAGGCGGCCCTTTTTCATTTACAGAACTATTAATCGCTCTTATTCCCTGATAAACCGGTGCAGGGTCTTAACTCCATCCACCTGGAGCTGCAGGAGGTAATGACCCTGGGCCAGGGTACTGATGTCCAGTTCCGTTCCCGCCAGCGGGCGCCGCATCACTTTTCTGCCCAGAATGTCTGTGATCAGGGCTTCGGCCTGAACATATCCGCCGGGGATGGAAAGGAATATCCGGTCGCGGGCGGGATTCGGGAAAACGGTGATGGGGCTTGGTTTTGGATCCGTATCGGATGCCTCCTGCCAATTGATGGGTTTCCCTTCCGGTGGAGTCAGGCTTTGCAAATCCGTTGAAAGGACGGAGAGGGATCCCTGGTCGGAAAGTTTGCCGGAAATGGAAGAGGCAACCATCATGACCTGGCAACCCCGGACTTTTACATCCAGCAGGCTGAGGCTGTTCGGACTGCTGTATTCCGCCCAGATGCGGATGTATCTCCCCAGGAAATTAACCCCATTGAGGGTAAAACTGGATGCCACATAGGGCAGTTTATAAACCAGGGGGTCCGCTTTAAGCACGTTGATGTCTGTAGTGGTGATGGGAGTGGGGGATATAAACAGGTTGTATCGGATCAAATAATTGTTGCATCCATAACAGATTCGGTGCCTGATTTCCAGACTGGAAATATTATAGGTGGCTCCCAGGTTGATCTCCCACCAGGGCCGGAGTTCGGCATTGGTCCGGCTGTAGGTATACAATGAGGCATCCCTCGCCTTGGAGGCCGGATAATAAGCAGACGAGGTCGAGGATTGCCTGACCGTATCCAATGAGCCGGAAGGCAGCAGGACGGGGGTCATACAGGCCGGTGGGGCGGGCGGAGGGAGGCAAATGCTGCATCCGCCGCCTCCGCAATCCACTCCGGTTTCAAATCCGTTCTTAATGCCGTCCGTACAGGTGGGTGGATCCGTGGTGATCAGTACGATATTGGACGTATCCCTAGCCCCGCAATTGTCATAAACGACCGCCTTGAACTGATACATTTTGGATAAGGCAAAAGTGGTCACCTTGAAAGAATAGGGAGCGGTGAGATCGGTATTCAATAATATTAGCCCGTCATAAAACTCCACTTTGGCAATCGAAACATTATCCGTAGCTGTTGCGGTGAGGGTAATCATCGACCCTGCAGGATAAGGCCCGGACATGGGCGAGGCAATCAGGGTATCGGCCACCGGCGGGGTGGGTACCATACAGGGATTGCATTTATTGACCGTGAGGTAACCCCAGCAGGCATTCCTGGAAACCGAGTCAAGCACCTGGTAAAGCATGGTATAGCCCTGGTGGGATTTATCCAATTTTGTCGGCGGATTGTACTTGCTCGTCCCATAGGGATAGGAGATTTTGAGCTGGTAAGCCGCACAGGAAGGCGAAGGGGTGGGGGAAGGATTGCTGATGAAATTCAGCGGGGAGGGATTGGCCGTGCAACCGTTTGCAGGGCTTAGGGATACATTCACCTTCGAGAGGCAGATCAGATTGCAGTTCTGCGAATTCAATACAGGGATGCATAATAAAATAACCCCGGTCAATAGAAGATACTTTTTCATAGCCATTCAAAATTTGAAATTAAAATAAGAATTAATCCCAAGGGTAAAACCCAAAAATGAAACTTTATCATATATTATTTTTTTTCATTCTTTTCTATTCCTGCAGCAAACCTTTCCGCCATCGACCTCCCGAAGCTTATCCCCCTGGCATAGAACTGAAAACAGCTAAAATAAAAATTCGAACATGGGCCAGGGGAAGTTGGATCCCATCGCCGTTATATATTTAGAAATTCAATATACCATACATCTGTTCCTTCTGATGAATGGGATCAGGCAAACAGATGAGCGCCCGGACCAGGATTCAGGGAAGCAGGACTATGGGGCATTTCCATTCGCTATCTTCGCCCGATGCAAACCCCTCCTGTGACCAGCAGGCTGTATTCCACTCCCTTTCTGATGCTTTGTTTGTCCCATGCCCTTTTCGCGGGCAGCTTCAATATGATATTGCCCGAGCTGCCCAATTACCTGAGATCCATGGGAGGAGCGCATTATATCGGCTTGATTTTGGCTTTATTCACCTTTACGGCAGGCGTTTCCCGCCCCTTCAGCGGTAAACTGACGGATACCATCGGCCGGATCCCGGTCATGTATTTCGGGGTATTCGCCTGTATTGCCTGCGGGGTCCTCTATCCTCTGGTGCACACGGTAGCGGGTTTTTTATTTATCCGTTTGATCCATGGTTTTTCCACCGGCTTCAAGCCGACCGCTTCAGCGGCTTACGTAGCCGATATCGTACCCTGGAATCGCAGGGGGGAGGCTATGGGAATCATGGGGATCTCATCGAGTGTCGGTTCATCCGCCACTCCTCCGATAGGCAGCTGGATGGTCCAGGCATTTGGTATCAATATCATGTTTTATTTTTCATCCTTCCTGGCCCTGCTCTCCATGCTGATCCTGATCAATCTTCCCGAAACCCTGGGTGGAAAGGAATCGTTTCGTTTCAGTCATCTGAAAGTAAAAAAAGAAGACCTCTTTGATCCGCTGGCCCTGCCCGCCGCCATCGTCATGATCTGTTGTTATTTTTCATACGGGGTGCTGTTGACGCTGGCGCCGGACCTGAGTGACCGCCTCCAGGCAGGCAACCGGGGCGTTTATTTTACCCTTTTCACCCTGTCCAGTATTTCAACACGGTTTTTTGCCGGCCGGATTGCTGACCGGATCGGCAGGGTACCGGTACTTAAGTTTTCCATATATATTATGATCCTGTCGATGCTGGTTTTTGCCCACAGTGTTTCCCCGGCCTGGTTTTACTGGGCTTCCATCCTTTTTGGCCTGGGGGTCGGAATATATTTTCCAACCATCAGCGCTTGGACCATTGACCTGGGCGATCCCGCCAAGAGAGGCAGAGCCCTGGCGACCATGTATATCGCCTTGGAAATCGGCATTGGGGGGGGAGCCCTGTTTGCAGGATTTTTAACCGGGGCTCATATCGATCGTATTCCTTACATGTTTTATATATCCGGGGCGATGTGCGCCTTTGCCATGATTTATTTATACCGGCTTGACCGGGGATCCTTGTACGGCCTTTACCGGCAGTCGAGAAATAAATCCATCATGGATAAATGAAATTTTTCCAGCCCTTCCCGTCTCGGATTCATGAGGCAGGATCGTTCCAGTTCATCCGGTCAGGTAATCTTTAAGGTCTTCCGATCTGGAACTTTTTCACGATGCTCTTTTCTCCATTCCTTATATGCAGGAGATAGATCCCATCCGGGGGCAGGGATTCATGCAGATCCACCTGGAGGGTTTGCAACGCTCCAACAAAAGTTTTTTCCTCCCATATTTTTTTACCCAGCGTGGAATAAACGGAGAACGTGGCCGGAGCATTTTCTGAAATTTCGAGGCCATTCAGGCGGATCCTGAAGTTTCCGGAATTGGGATTGGGGTAGACCGGGGACCAATCCCTTGAAGCGATCATCGTCCCGGAACCTTTATTGATTTCCGAATGGATTGGACCCGACGGAGAATCCTTTTTGCTGCCGGCCTCCATCGGGCCAGGACAAGGACCGACGAAATCCCCGTGAGCCAAATGCGCCGCCACTGCATTCGGGTGGACACAAAGCGGGGTGGATACAAATGGTTCCAGCGATTCAATATGGCAGATCAAAACCTTATTGCTGTTATTGCCGCATTTCCATGAATCGATCAGATGGTCCATACCGGGGAAGACGGCACAATCGGCTTGCCCGTCATGATCGTTGTCCACCTGATCGTCACCGCCCGGACATTGATCACAATCATTTCCGACTCCATCGTAATCGTCATCATCCAGGAGGGTGAGTTCAGAGCTGCACGTATTTTGATTGCCGTAGAGGTCCTTGACGATCAGGGTCACCATTTGTTTAGGGCTCTCGTGCGCACAAGGGATCAGGCTTGGAAAAACGGTCAATGAACCTATGCCACAATTGTCATAACTTCCATAATTGATCAGGGCCGGGTCCGGGATATAATTACCCGATGTGTCCGGTGAAACCTCCACAAAGGATAAACAAACCGCAGTCGGCATTTCTGCATCGACAACGGTGACCGTAAAACTGCAGGTGTCCGAACGATTACCCGAGGCATCAATAGCCACAAAAGAGTTGATGGTCGTACCCACCGGGAAAAAAGCTCCATTGGGGAGGCCTTCGATTTGCAGAATGGTACAGGAGCTGCAATCCGTACATGCCATATAGTATGGAACATAGGCGCCACACAAACCCGAGCCGGATACATCAACACGGATTGGATCCTGACAATGTATGGTCGGGGGAGTCATTTCAAGGATCGTGACCTGGGCCATACATTCACTGGACAAGCCCTCTTCATTGTACACCGTCAGGGTGACAAAACGAGTGCCCGCCGAGTCACACGTAAAGGGAGGAGAAAAGAGTACTTTTTCCAGGGCGCCTCCTCCAGGGTCATAACTGCCGTCGTCTATATCGGAAATGGTGACGAATACTGTGTCTCCTTCTTCGATATCCAGGGTGACATTTTTACATATTGCAATGGGCGCAAGCGAACAACTGATCGCGATCGAACCGTCCAAAGAAGCCGGGTCATTACCACCCGCCGTGATTCCCTGGCTGATTGCCCTGGGATCCACTCCGCTACCTCCGCCCCCGCCGCTTCCTGTAGTACCGCCTCCGCCTCCACCGGCATATCCGCCTCCGCCCCCGCCAGCGCCTCTTCCGGCTCCGCCCCCGCCAAAACCAAAGCCCCCATATTTAAAAAGTTCTCCCAAGAAACATGTCTCCTGGGTCCCTCCTGCTCCTCCCGCCGGCAATCCGGCTTTCCCTTCCCCGTTGAAACCATCACAAGGGATACCTCCGCCATCCGAAAATGCACCTCCTCCTCCGGCAGAAATCAATCCACTCGCCCCACCGCCATCTCCACTGGTACCTGAAAAGCCTCCGCTACCCGGACCAATATCCCCGGTGCCATTGCCCCCACTTGTGCCGGACCGGCCCCCCTGGCCATTTTCATTATCAATACAGGCATTTGCAAACATCCCCTGATAGGCACCACCCCCGCCTCCCGCGGCCAATAAGGTAGTCCAAACCAGAGAGCCGGGAGCCCGATAAAGCACTGCTGAACCACCCCCGCCTCCCCCATAGGCATAACCTGTTCCGAATGAAATATCGGATATATGGTTTTCGCCCGCCTGGCCAACAATCAGCCGTATCGTGGAACCGGCTGGGATTTCATTCGTGCCTGTCCCAATATTGAAGGTCGCCTGCACTCTTGCCCCGGAGCCGCCCATGGAAGTACAGGTGGTCACGTTGCCGAATATATCCGTATTCCTCACTGCTGCATTTCCCCCGTCCGCGCCCAAGGCCACAAAGGAAATCCTTGAAATTCCGGACTCCAGGGTGAACTCATGCATGCCCCAGGCGGATACGACCGTATCACACAGGTCCTGGGCAAAAAAGGAACCTTGCCAGGACGGCTGAAAACAGAGTAAAACACAAATAAATGAGTATTTGAATTTTTTCATAGTCCAATTTTTTAATGCCTGAGTACCTGAAATCCGGATTCCTGACTGGTCAGTCCGGGATATTCATTTTTATGAGCGGATTGACTCTCTTCTTTATGCCCCTACTGCGGGTTGGTGTCGATAAACATTGGGGGCATGTCGATGTCGCAGATATTGGGCAATGTAGGGTGACTTGCAATGATGGCCCGCAATCCTGCCAGGCAAGTCTCATATTGTTCCAGAGTGATGTCCATACCTACAACCTGCTTACATCCATGTTCCGATTCTTGTATAAATCCATTTTGCACTTCTCCCAGGCCGACAATGACCTGGCCATCTTCTTCGATGCCGGCAAGCGCCACCATCGTGTCTCCCGAGGCCTCAAAAAACAGAATGACTCCGGTGGGATCATTATAAATATGACAGGGGTTGTTGTCTGAATTAAAATAAAAGAGCAGGTTACTGTCATTCAATTCATCCAGGTCACTGCATACGCAACCGGTGCATGCCCCGCTTCCCGGGTTTATATCCGGGTCCTCGTCATCACAATCATCCCCGCTGCCGGAACAGGCCCCGACTGCCGAATATCCATCCCCGTCGGCATCGGCCAGATAGTCTCCATGATCAAGATGGGCCTGCACGGCATTTTGAGGTACCGACAGGGCCTGGAAATCTCCGTTTTCATCAATATGGCAGAGGCTGATTTTTACTTTGCGGCCCCGTTCTTCCAAGAACGTTCCGTCAATCGACTGATCGGTCTGTACGTTGTCCTTGGTGCAGGTGATCCAAAAACTCAAGGCTATAAAGAGGATGGAATATTTCATGTTAATTTATTCTTTAAAGGTTAAAAGATCATTACACCAAACCGGATGGTCCCTGAACTTTCCTTTCCCGATTAAATCTCCATTAGATTATCCGGTTCATATACTATAAATGCGTGAACGGCCCCATATATTTTGTAAAGAGACTGGTTTAAAGGGTAAGCTGCAAACGGTTTGTTTAAAAATTGAGTGGTCAATGCAGCTTAGGGCTATTCCATTTCCCTGCCCGGAAGGGTCGGCATATCCGTTCGCCCCGCGTATCGAACCGTTCTCTCAACAATCCGGCCGCACGCGCAATACGGATGGATTTACCGTTTTAAATGAATTATTTTACGTCAAAACATATATGAGACGATATTATTTCACAATTCTGTGCTTAGCCTGCCTGATCTTCCCCTTGACCGGCCAGGTCCTTATCCAGGATTCCGTCGCGCTGGTTGCCCTTTACCAGTCCACGTCCGGCCCCCAATGGACCAATAAGGACAATTGGTTGAATGGACCCGTTTCCGGCTGGTATGGCGTAACTACCCAGGGGAACCGGGTGGTCCAGCTCAATTTGTGGAACAATGGCTTATCCGGCTCCATTCCTCCTGAAATCGGCCATCTGACGGCCTTGCATGAACTGAGCCTGGGCATGTCCGACCTTGAAGGACCCATTCCGCATTCCCTTGGCCGGCTTACCGAATTGAATGTTCTCAATCTAAGGCGAAGCGGCATTCAGGGGCTTATCCCGGATTCATTGGGGTCCTGCACCCAGTTGGTCCAATTATACCTGGGTGAAAACAGGCTGGAGGGAGGACTC